>NZ_JAHKRO010000031.1 GCF_019396325.1 Nonomuraea ceibae | reverse complement strand
GCGGGCGCTGGCCGCCGCGCTCGCCCGCGCCGCCCGCCGTCCCGGCGCCTGGCGCCGCGCCCCGACGGCCGGGCTCGCGCCGCTGCGCGCGCTGTTCGCCCGCCAGGCGGGCGGCTCGGTGACCGCCGACGACGTGCTCGTCACCGGCGGCGGGCAGGGCGCGCTGTCGATGCTGTTCAGGGCCATCGTCGCCCCCGGCGGCCCGGTCCTCATGGAGTCGCCCACCTACCCGGGCGCGCTGGCCGCCGCCCGCGCCGCCGGGCTGCGCCCGCTGCCGGTGCCGACGGACGCCGACGGCATCCGCCCCGACCTGCTCGCCGACGCCTTCGCCATGACCGGCGCGCGGCTGCTCTACTGCCAGCCCACCTTCCACAACCCGACCGGCACGGTCCTGGCCCCCGGCAGGCGCGATCAGGTGGTGGAGGTGGCCAAGGCGGCGGGCGCGTTCCTCGTCGAGGACGACTTCGCCCGCCATCTCGGCCACGGCGGCCCGCTGCCGCCCCCGCTGGTCTCCGGCGACCGCGACGGCACCGTCATCCACCTCACCTCGCTGACCAAGCCCGCCTCCCCCAGCCTGCGCATCGGCGCGGTGATCGCGCGCGGCCCGGTGATGCGGCGGCTGTGGGGGATGCGCTTCGTCGACGACTTCTTCACCGCCCGGCCGCTCCAGGAGGCCGCCGTCGAGCTTCTCAGCACCCCGGCTTGGGAGCGGCACCTGCGGACGCTCTCGGCCGCCCTGCGCGAGCGCTGCGCGCTGCTCGCCGCCTGTCTCGCCCGCGACCTCCCGCACTGGACGCTCACCCGGCACCCGACCGGCGGCCTGCACCTGTGGGTACGCCTGCCGGACGGCGTCCAGGACACCACCCTGGCCGACGCCGCCCGCGCCCACGGCGTCGCGGTGGACGCGGGCGCCCGCTACTTCCCCGCCGAGCCCTCGGGCCCCTTCCTGCGGCTCTCCTTCGCCGCCGCCCCGGGCCCGGCCGACCTCGCCGAGGCCACCCGCCGCCTGGCCGCGCTGCCGCCGTCACCCTCCTGAGAGAGGCGCCATCCTCTTGGGAGGGACGTCACCCTCCTGGGAGGGGCGTCACAGGTGGCGGCGCTCGCGCAGGCGGCGGGTCAGCAGGGTCGCGGCCGTGGCGAGGACGACCAGGTTGAACACCATCTGCGCCAGCACCAGCGCCCTGGCCACCTGCCCCTGCGCGTGCACGTCGCCGAAGCCGACCGTGGCCAGCGTCGAGACGGCGAAGTAGAGGGCGTCGGTGCGCGTGCGCAGCCCGGCGAACTCGTTCTCGCCCCAGACGGCCACCCCGTAGTCGGCCAGCGCGAACAGGGCGACGCCCGCCACGGTCGCCACCGCCAGGCCGGTCGCGGGCAGGGAGCCGGGCTCGGCCGTCGCCTGCCGCCTGGCCGCGCGGGCGACGCCCACCACGACCAGCGCCACCCCGGCCGCGAACACCGCCGCGCGAGCCCACCTCAGCCACAGGGGCCCGCCGGCCTCCAGCGGGACGAGGTAGTAGAGCGCGATGACCAGGGCAGAGTTCCAGATCAGTCGCCACATGTCCTGACGTTGCCCACGTCAGGGCGCGCTCAGACCTGGTTGGGCACCGCCCCGCCGTAGCGGCGGTCGCGCTTGGCGTAGATCTCGCACGCCTCCCACAGGTCGCGCCGGTCGAAGTCGGGCCAGAGCCGGTCCAGGAACACCATCTCGGCGTAGGCCGACTGCCACAGCAGGAAGTTGGAGAAGCGCTGCTCCCCCGACGAGCGGACGAACAGGTCGACCGGCGGGATCTCCGGCTCGTCGAGGTAGCGGGCGAAGACCTTCTCGTTGACCTTCGACGCCCTGACGCGGCCGGCGGCGATGTCCTCGGCCAGCTTGACCGCCGCCTCGACGATCTCGGCCTGGCCGCCGTAGTTGACGCAGAACTGCAAGGTCAGCGCCCGGTTGTGCTCGGTCATCGCCTCGGCGGTCTGCAGCTCGGAGATCACGCTCTTCCACAGCCGGCCCGGCCGGCCCGCCCAGCGCACCCGCACGCCCATCGCGTTGAGCTCGTCGCGGCGGCGCCGGATCACGTCGCGGTTGAAGCCCATGAGGAAGCGCACCTCGTCGGGCGAGCGCTTCCAGTTCTCCGTGGAGAAGGCGTACGCGCTCAGGTAGGGGACGCCGAGCTCCAGGGCGCCCTCGATGACGTCGAACAGGGACGCCTCCCCCGCCTTGTGCCCCTCGGTGCGCGGCAGGCCGCGGGCCTTGGCCCAGCGGCCGTTGCCGTCCATGACGATGGCGACGTGCCGGGGCACCAGGTCGCGCGGGATCGGCGGCGGCGTCGCACCGGACGGGTGCGGCGACGGCGGGCGGGGATTCACGCGGGTTCCCTTTCTACGTGGCGCAGCGAGCGGATGCCGTGCTCCAGGTGCCATTGCAGGTAGGCCGCCACCAGGCCGCTGCACTCGGTGCGGTGGCGCGGCTCTGAGGCGTCGGCGGAGACCCAGTCGCCCCGCAGCAGCGCCGTCATGAGCCCGATCGTCTCCCCGGCGGGCACGGCCGAGCCGGCCGGGCGGCACGCCCCGCACACCACGCCGCCCGCCACGATGGCGAACGCCCTGACGGCCGGGGCCCGGCACTTGGCGCACGCCTCCAGCGCGGGCGCGTAGCCGGCGACGGCCAGCGAGCGCAGGAAGTAGGCGTCGAGCACCAGCCTGGCCTCGTGGTCGCCGTCGGCCAGCGTGCGCAGCCCGCCCACCAGCAGCAGGAACTGGCGCAGCGCCGGCTCCTTCTCGCCGTGGGTGAGCCGGTCGGCGGTCTCCAGCATCGCGGTGCCGGCGGTGTAGCGGGGGTAGTCGGCCGCCAGCGTCTCGCCGTAAGGTCTGATGGTCTCGGCCTGGGTGACCACGTCGAGTGTGCGTCCGGTGTGGAGTTGCAGATCGACGTGGGTGAACGGCTCGAGCCTTGCGCCGAAGCGCGAGGTGGTGCGGCGCACCCCCTTGGCCACGGCCCGGATCTTGCCGGTGCGCTTGGCCAGGATTGTGACGATGCGATCGGCTTCGCCGAGCTTTTGCGTGCGCAGGACCACGCCCTCGTCACGGTAGAGACTCACTCGCTCATCTTATGGCCGGGAAAGCGTCGGCACTTCGTGCTCCGGCCGTGCGGCGGTGACGCGTTGCTCAGGAACCCTTACTACACTTTGACGCCTGTCCCGCATTGCCCGATGTTCAACCCCCCGAAACCGCCTCGAAAGGGAGTCATGACCCGCGTGGTCCTGCTGGGCTCTTCGCCCGGCCCCGACACCGCTCCGACCGGCCTGAGGCTCGCCGCGCTACCCGGCAATCCCACCGTCTCCGAGCGGCTGCACAGCCAGCTTCGCACCATGGACCCGCGGCCCGCCACGATCGCGTCAGGCGACGTGGCCGCCGCCCTGCGCGCACTGGCCGAGGTCGCCGAGTCGGCGACGGAAAGCCTGTTCATCATCCCGGAAAACTCGGTCGTCCACGACGAGCTGATCTACCAGATCACCAAGTCCAAGCGCGGCGCGCTGGTGCTCGTCGCCAAGGAGCCGCGCCCGGCGGCCGGGGAGGACTCCGACGAGGACCCCGGCGCGGGACAGGAGGAGACGGCCGAGGCCGTTCCGATCGAGGAGGCAGAGCCAGAGATCGGCATGAACCGGGTCGAAGGGCTCCCGGTTCGCTCCCGCATCGGCAAGTCGCGGGTGGTGTCGATCGGCACCGCCACCCACAAGGTGACCCGGCCCAACGCCGTGCTGCTCGGCCCGGTCCACATCAGCGCGCGCAACGCGCCGGTGCTCGCCGAGACCTGCCGTCAGCTCGCCGACATGGCCGACGCCTTCGGCCCCGACGACGACCTGGTGCAGATCATCGCGTTCGGCCTGGTGCGCAACGGCGTCTCGGTCGGCATCCGCGGCCGCCGCGACCTGTTCTACCGCCGCGTCACCACCCAGGAGGAGGCCAACGAGGCCGGCTCCGAGATCATCGGCATGGACGAGGACCGGGCCAGGCTCGACAACGCCGTCAAGGGCGCCGACGGCTTCTTCACCACCTACTTCGTCTCCACCTACTCCCGCTTCATCGCCCGCTGGGCGGCCCGGCGCGGGCTGACGCCCAACCAGGTCACGCTCATCTCCATCGCGCTCGGCGTGGCCGCCGCCGCCTGCTTCGCCACCGGCGACCGGGTCGGCATGGTCGCGGGCGGCATCCTGATCTACTTCGCGTTCGTCTTCGACTGCGTCGACGGCCAGGTCGCCCGCTACGCCCGCAAGTTCGGCGTGCTCGGTGCGTGGCTCGACGCCACGTTCGACCGGTTCAAGGAGTACGTGGTCTTCGCCGGCCTGGCGATCGGCTGGGTCGTGGCTGGTCACGGCGACGACACGATCTGGATCTTCGCGCTGGCGGCGATCGGCCTGCAGTCCGTGCGCCACCTGCTCGACTTCTCCTTCGGCATCGCCAACCGGCGCGCCAAGGCGCCCGCGCAGCTCCCGACGCTGCCGCTCGACGCGCCCGACGACCGGGCCCTGCGCCAGGCGCTGGAGCGCCGCAAGGTCGAGCGCAGCCAGGGCATCCGCGGGCTGCTCAAGATGTGGACCAAGGCCGGCAAGTACCGCGCCGTCCACTGGGCCCGTAAGATGATCGTGTTCCCCATCGGCGAGCGGTTCGCGGCCATCGCGATCACCGCCGCCCTCTTCGACGCCCGCATTACCTTCCTCACGCTGGTGATCTGGGGCACCGTCGCCGCCGCCTACACCCTGACCGGACGCCTCATGAGGTCGCTCGCATGATCACCCACCCGCAGGCCGCCGCCACCCCCGCACCCGACCCGGACGAGGAACGCCGCCGCGTCCAGACCGCCCGGCTGCTCGCCTACCGTGACGACGGGCCGCTCGTCCACGCGCTCGCGGGCAAGCTCGGCAAGGGTCTGCCGCCGGTCCCCGCCACGCTCGCCGCCCTGCTGGCCGTCATCGCCGTCACTGCCGGCGGGCTGCTGGAGCCGGGGCCGATGCTGCTGGTCCCGCCGCTGATCATGGTGCTGCTGGTGCTGCCGACCGCGCCGCGCCACCACCTGGGCCGCTTCGACTGGCTGACGCCGCCGCTGCTGCGCGGCGCCGAGTTCCTCACGCTGATCGTCGTCGGGCTGACCGCCGACGCGCCGAAGTGGCTGCTGTTCGTGCTCGTGTACGTGGTCGGCTACCACACCTATGACACCGTCTACCGGACCCGGCAGTCGATCTGGCCGCCCGCCTGGGTGTTCCACGCCGGGCTCGGCTGGGAGCTGCGGCTGCTCATCATCGGCGTGGGCGCCGCCTTCGGCTGGCTGACGCCGGTGCTGGCGGTGCTGACCGCCTACCTGTTCGTGCTGTTCGCCGTGGAGAGCGTGACGAGCTGGGTGCGCCTGGACAAGGCGTCCGCCCAGGCCGGCGCCGAGGCGGAGCAGGACCTGGAGGCCTCTCCCGAGGAGGCCATGGAGCAGGCCACGGGCGAGGCCGAGAAGGGCTGAGCCGCACGCTCGCGCACGAAGGGCCGGTCGCCGTCGCGACCGGCCCTTCGGCATGTCCGGGCGCCCGCGACTGAGAGCGCTCTCCCATCGGAACGGTCCCGGCGATCCGAGGCCCGGACAGACTGTTGACAGCGGGTCAACGGGTGTGTTCAGCTAATCGAGAGAGCGCTCTCTCCGGTTTGCCTCCGCACCCCCCGGGAGCAGCGAATGACGTTACGTACCCTCCGATCCGCCGGCCGCCGCCGGCTCGCGGCCGTGGCCGCGGCGCTGACGCTGGTCAGCGGCCTGCTTGTGCACGTGGCGGTGAGCGCCTCCGCCGCCGTGCCGCCCACCCCGTCCGGCTGGTCGCTGGTCTGGTCCGACGACTTCAACGGCCCCTCCGGCTCCCCGCCCTCCTCCGCCAACTGGCAGATCGACACCGGCCACGCCTACCCCGGCGGCCCCGCCAACTGGGGCACCGGCGAGATCCAGAACTACACCTCCAGCCCCTCCAACCTGGCCCTCGACGGCTCCGGCAACCTGCGCATCACCCCGCTGCGCAGCTCCTCCGGCGAGTGGACGTCGGCCCGCATCGAGACCAGGAAGGCCGACTTCAAGCCCGCCGCCGGGCGCGTCCTGCGCATCGAGGGCCGCATCCAGATGCCGAACGTCACCGGCGACGCCGCCCTCGGCTACTGGCCGGCGTTCTGGGCGCTCGGCTCCCCCTACCGGGGCAACTACTGGAACTGGCCCGGCATCGGCGAGTTCGACATCATGGAGAACGTCAACGGCGTCAACTCCGTGTGGGCCGTGCTCCACTGCGGCGTCAGCCCCGGCGGGCCGTGCAACGAGAACAACGGCCTCGGCGCCAGCCGCGTCTGCCCCGGCTCGTCGTGCCAGTCGGCCTTCCACACCTACCGCTTCGAGTGGGACCGCAGCGTCACCCCCAACCAGCTCCGCTGGTACGTGGACGGCCAGCAGTTCCACAGCGTGAGCCAGTCCCAGTTCGACGCCACCACGTGGAACAACATGACCGGGCACGCCGGCTACTTCCTGCTGCTCAACGTGGCGATGGGCGGCGGCTTCCCCAACGGCGTGGCCGGGTTCGGCACGCCGACCGCGGCCACCGTGCCGGGACGGCCGATGGTCGTCGACTACGTGGCGGTGTGGCAGAGCGGCGGCACCACCGAGCCGTCGCCGACGATCACCCCGACCTCGCCCGGCGGCGTCGACGCCCGCTCCACCATCCAGGCCGAGCGCTACCAGGCGCAGTCCGGGACGATGGTCGAGGCCACCACCGACGCGGGCGGCGGCCAGAACGTGGGCGCCATCGCCAACGGCGACTGGCTCCGCTTCGACGGGGTGAACTTCGGCGCCACGGCGGCCCGCCAGTTCAAGGCGCGGGTCGCGTCCGGGGCCGGGGCCGGCGTGAGCGGCCTGGTCCAGGTGCGGCTCGGCAGCCCGACGGCCCCGCCGATCGGCGACTTCGCGATCGGCAACACCGGCGGCTGGCAGAGCTGGCGCACGGTCCCGGCCAACATCTCACCCGTCACCGGCACCCACACCGTCTACCTGACGTTCGCCAGCGGCCAGCCGGCCGACTTCGTCAACGTCAACTGGTTCACCTTCTCCACCAGCTGACCGCCCCCGGGCCTCCCCCATCGGGGCGGCCCGGCCGGTCAGGCGCTGGAGCCGCGCACCACCAGGCGGGCCGGGAGCACCACCGAGCCGGCGTGCCTGCCCTCCAGCCGTGACAGCAGCAGCCGGGCCAGGGCCATCGCCTGGTCCGTCACGGGAGTCCGTACGGTGCTGAGGGGCGGGGTGGTGGCGGAGGCGGCGTCGATGTCGTCGAAGCCGACGACCGCCAGGTCGGCGGGCACCCGGCGGCCGGCCTCGGCGGCGGCGCGCAGCGCGCCGATCGCGAGCTGGTCACCGGTCGCGAAGACGGCGTCGAGGCGGTCGTCCTCGGCGAGCAGCCGGGTGAGCGCCTCGGCGCCCGACTCGCGGGTGTGACCGGCGAGCGCGAGGTGCGGGCGCAGCCCGGCGCGTTCCAGGGCCTCGCGGTGGCCGGTCAGGCGGTCCTGGACGGCCACCAGGTCGGTGGGGCCGCAGATGACGCCGATGCGGCGGCGGCCCTGGCGCAGCAGGTGCTCGGTGGCCGCCGCGGCGCCACCCGCGTTGTCCACGTCCACGTACGGGACGAGCGAGGCGACGGCGGGCTTGCCGAGCAGCACGACGGGCGTGCCGGTGCGGGCCAGCCGCTCGGCCAGCGGGTCGGGGCCGTCGGGCGGCAGCAGCACCACGCCGTCGAGCAGCCCGGTCTCCACCCGCTCCAGGATGCGCCGGTGGCTCTCGGCGGTGTCGGCGAGCATGAGCGTGACCTGCTTTCCCGCGCCTTCGAGGACGCTGGTGACGTACTGGACGACGGCGGCGGTGAGGGCGTCGCCGCCCTGCCGGGGCACGGCCAGGACCAGCGCGATCGCGTCGGTGCGGCGCGTGACGAGGCTGCGGGCGGCGGCGTTGGGCACGTAGCCGAGCTCGCGGACGGCGCGCAGCACGCCGGCGCGGACCTCCGGGCTGACCGACGCCTCGCCGTTGACGACGCGCGAGACCGTCGCCCGGGAGACGCCGGCGCGGGCGGCGACGGTCTCCAGCGTGGGGCGGCGCGGCCGGTCGCCGCCGAGGCCGTTGCGGCGCACCACGTCGCGGTACCACAGCGCGCTGTCCTTCATCCGCCGCTTCTGGGTGGCGAAGTCGACGTGCACGAGCCCGAACTTCCGCTGGTAGCCGTCGGCCCACTCGTGGTTGTCGAGCAGCGACCAGACGAGGTAGCCGCGCACCCGGGCGCCGCGCTCGACGGAGGTGCGCAGGGCGCGCAGGTGCTCCTCGATGAAGTGGATGCGGTCCATGTCGCGGATGCCGTCGCCGGTGACGGTGTCGGCGAAGTCGGCCCCGTTCTCGGTGATCATCAGCTCCAGGCCCGGATGCTCGCGGGTCAGCCGGTCGAGCAGCAGCGTGAGCGCGCCGGGCACGATGGGCCAGCCCATCGCGGTCACGGCGGTGGGCACGGTGCAGAACAGGATGCCGTCGCTGCCCGGGTAGGCGGGGTCGGCGGGCTCGCTGGGCTGGGCCTGCACGACGGTCGGCGCGTAGTAGTTGACGCCGAGCAGGTCGAGCGGGCCGGAGATGAGCTCCAGGTCGCCGTCACGCACGTGGTCCGTGCCGGCGAGCTCCACCACCCGGTCCGGGTAGCGGCCGCGCGTCAGCGGCTCCAGGAACTGCCCGTGCATGAGCTCGTCGATCCTGGCGACCGCGGCGGCGTCCTCCTCGCTCAGCTCGCGGGCCGACCCGATCACCTGGCCGGGGGTCATCACCGGCCCGAAGTTGAGCACCGCGCCGATCTCCCGGGCGCCCGCCGAGCGCAGCGCGTCCGCCGCCAGCCCGTGGCCGAGCAGCAGGTGGTGGGCGGCCCTGAAGGCGTCGGCGGCCGACCTCCTGCCGGGCGCGTGGATGCCCGCGCCGTAGCCGAGGAACGCCGCCACCCACGGCTCGTTCAGCGTGAACCAGGTGCCGACCCGGTCGCCCAGCCGCTCGTGCACCACCCGCGCGTAGTCGGCGAAGCGCAGCGCCGTGTCGCGCTCCGGCCAGCCGCCCCGGTCCTCCAGCGCCTGGGGCAGGTCCCAGTGGTAGAGCGTCACGTACGGGGTGATCCCGGCCGCCAGCAGCTCGTCCACCAGCCTGTCGTAGAAGCCCAGCCCGGCGGCGTTCACCCGGCCCGCCCCCTCGGGCATCACCCGGGGCCAGCTCACCGAGAAGCGGTAGGCGCCCAGCCCCAGCTCCTTCATCAGCCGCACGTCCTCGGGATAGCGGTGATAGTGGTCGCAGGCGTCCCGCGAGTCGGAGAAGGAGTCCCAGATCGACGGGCCGCGCCCGTCGACGGCGTTGGCGCCCTCGATCTGGTAGGCGGACGTGGAGACGCCCCAGACGAAACCCTCGGGAAAGCGCGTGCTGCTCATGACCGGTGACCTTCCAGCGTGTTAGAGGCGCCCAGTCTGCCGGGAGGTGATCGTCGCGCGCCACACGGCCAGGCGATATACAGAGCGCGTGGAACTGGACCGGCTGGATCGTGACATCATCGCGGCGCTCGTGGACGACGCCCGCCAGACCTACGCCGAGATCGGCCAGCAGGTGGGCCTGAGCGCGCCGGCCGTCAAACGGCGGGTGGACCGGCTGCGCGAGAGCGGCGCGATCACCGGTTTCAGCGCCCGGGTGGCACCGCAGGCGCTCGGCTGGACGACCGAGGCGTACGTGGAGCTGTTCTGCCAGGGCAAGACGAAGCCGTCCGACATCGCGCTGGCCGTCTCCCGGTTCCCGGAGGTGGTCGGCGCGGCCACGATCACCGGCGAGGCCGACGCCCTGCTGCACATCCGGGCGACCGACGTCAGGCACGTCGAGCGGGTGATCGAGCGCATCGCCGCGCAGGCGTTCGTGGTGCGGACCAAGAGCGCCATCGTGCTCTCCAGGCTCGTCGACAGCCCTCCCGGAACCGCCATGCCGTGACAGCGCAACGAATCACCGCTCACCTGGCACAAGACGCAACAGAACACCGCCCACGCGCAATGTCGCCCTCTTTCCCCACAGGCCTCCCGATTCTTAGGCTGTGGCTCCGTCCTCCCAGGTGAGGGCGTATTCCAGCATGAACACACGGAGCCCTGCATGCCCAAACACTTCCTCATGTGCCGCCCGGAGCACTTCACGGTCGCCTACGCGATCAACCCGTGGATGAACCCCGAGGCGGGCGCCGACCGCGACATCGCGATCCGGCAGTGGGAAGGCCTCAAAGCGGTGTACGAGAGCCTCGGGCACCAGGTCAGCCTCATCGACCCGATCGAGGGGCTGCCCGACATGGTCTTCGCCGCCAACGGGGCGCTCGTCGCCGGCGGCCGGGTCTACGGGGCGCGCTTCGCCTTCCCCGAGCGCGGCCCCGAGGGTCCCGCCTACCTGCGCTGGTTCGCCGAGCGCGGCTACCCCGTGCTGGAGCCCACGCAGGTCAACGAGGGCGAGGGCGACTTCCTCACGCTGGACGAGGTCATCCTGGCCGGTACGGGCTTCCGCACCGACCCGGCGGCCCACCAGGAGGCCCAGGAGTTCCTCGGCCGGCCCGTGGTGACGCTGCGGCTGGTCGACCCGCGCTTCTACCACCTCGACACCGCGCTGTTCCCGCTCGACGGGCGCAACGTCGCCTACTACCCGGGCGCCTTCTCCGAAGGCAGCCGCCAGGTGCTGCGCCGGATGTTCCCGGACGCGGTGCTCGCCTCCGCCGCCGACGCCGAGGTCCTCGGCCTCAACGCGGTCAGCGACGGCACCAACGTCGTCATCAACGCCGAGGCCGGAGACCTCCAGCTGGAGCTGAAGCGGCGCGGCTACGAGGTGATCCCGGTCGACCTGTCGGAGCTGCGCAAAGCCGGTGGCGGCCCCAAGTGCTGCACACTGGAAATCAGGGGGGAGAACTGAATGACCAGCAGCGCGGACCTCATCGAGGCCAGTGAGCGCCGGAGCGCGCACAACTATCACCCGCTGCCCGTGGTGATCCACGAGGCGCACGGGGCATGGGTGACCGACGTCGAAGGCAGGCGGTACCTGGACTTCCTGTCCGGCTACTCCTCGCTCAACTTCGGCCACGGCAACGAGAAGATCATCGAGGCGGCCCAGGAGCAGCTCAAGAACCTGACGCTGACCAGCCGAGCCTTCTACCACGACCAGTTCGCCCGGTTCTGCGCCGGGCTGGGCGACCTCACCGGCAAGGACATGATCCTGCCGATGAACACCGGCGCCGAAGCCGTCGAGACCGCCATCAAGGTCGCCCGCAAGTGGGGCTACCAGGTCAAGGGCGTCGAGCCCGAGCAGGCCGACATCATCGTGATGGAGGACAACTTCCACGGCCGCACCACCACGATCGTCAGCTTCTCCACCGACCCCGACGCGCGCGGCGACTTCGGTCCCTACACGCCCGGGTTCACCGTGGTGAAGTACGGCTCCGCCGAGGCGATCAGGTCCGCCATCGGGCCCAACACCGTCGCCGTGCTCGTCGAGCCCATCCAGGGCGAGGCCGGCGTGCTCGTCCCGCCGGACGGCTACCTGGCCCAGGTGCGCGAGATCTGCACCGAGAACAACGTGCTGATGATCGCCGACGAGATCCAGTCCGGGCTCGGGCGCACCGGCAGGACCTTCGCCTGCGACCACGAAGGCGTCGTGCCCGACATCTACGTCCTGGGCAAGGCGCTCGGCGGCGGCGTCGTCCCCGTCTCGGCCATCGCCGCGAACGAGGACGTGCTCGGCGTCATCAAGCCGGGGCAGCACGGGTCCACCTTCGGCGGCAACCCGCTCGCCTGCGCCGTCGGCAACGCCGTCATCGACCTGCTCAACACCGGCGAGTTCCAGGAGCGGGCCGCCCGGCTGGGCGACATCATGCACGCCCGGCTGCGCGAGCTCGTCGGCGACGGCGTCGTGACCGTACGCGGGCGCGGCCTCTGGGCCGGCGTCGACGTCGACCCGTCCCTGGCCACCGGGCGCGAGGTGTCCAAGGCCCTGCTGGAGCGGGGCGTGCTGGCCAAGGACACGCACGGGTCCACCATCCGGCTCGCGCCGCCGATCGTCATCTCCGAGGAGGACCTCCACCGGGCCGTCGACCTCCTCGCCGACGCCCTCGCCTCCTTCCGCTGACCCACTCGCCCTCCCACCAGCGGAGGTGAGGGGCCCTCCCGCCCGTGAATGCGCCATCCCCCGTTACGGCCCTCTCCCAAGGAGACGGGCCGTGAGGGGGGCGAGGCGGCTCTCCCCAGGAGGGTCGCGGGGGTCAGCCGGTAGGGGTGGGCATGGGGCCGGCCGGGGTGGGGGACGCCGACTCGTCCACGGGGAAGTCCTCCGCCGGGACCTCCGGGCGGGACTCCGACGGGATGGGGGTCGGCTCGGCCGCCGGGAAGTCCTCCGCCGGGGCGGCCGTCTCCGTCGGGACGTCCTCCGTCGGCGCGTCCTCCGCCGGGGCGGCCGTCTCCGTCGGGGCCGGGGACGCGGATTCGGCGGGGCCCTCGCAGCTGTCGTCCCCGTCCGGGGAGTCCACCTCGGGCAGCCGGTCGACGACGGTGACGTTGAGCTGGGCGGTGTGCGCGAGCAGGCTGCCCTCGGGCGCTTCCGCCGCGCGGGCGTCCACGACCGTGGCACGCTCGCCGAGGAGGCTGTACGTGCCGCGGTCGAAGATGAGCTGCCGCAGGGTCCCGTCCGAGGCGGGCAGCCCGAGGGCCACACCGCGTCGCCCGGCGGAGTCGGCCACCCCGTCGGCCTCCGTCACGCCGGGGATCGCCTTGATCTCCTGGAACAGCGCCTCGCGCTGCGCCCTGGGCAGGTAGCTCTCGCGGACGAGCTCGGCCGCCGCGTCGAACGCCTGCTGGGCGGCGTCGGCCTTGCCGGGCGGCGCGTCGCGGCGGATCAGTGCGCGCAGGGCGGCCGCGTCGAGCCCGCTCAGGTAGGCGTAGTCGTCACGCTGGTCCCCCATCCGGCCGGGGCAGGACGCGAGCCGGTTCCAGCCGGAGCCCTTCCAGTCGTGGGCCACGGCGGGCAGCTCCCGGCCGGGCCACGGCTCGGGCGGCCGTCCCTCGATGTACAGCAGCCCGTCCGCGCTCCCGTCCACCGACCGGTAGATCTTCCGGTGCGTCCGGTAGAGGTGGCGGCTCTCCTCGCCGTCCTCCCCGGCCTGGAACGAGGCGTACATGGTGTCGGACTCGATCAGGATGAACTGGCCGGGCCGGGGCCGCAGCTCGGGGAAGAACTGCGCGGCGGCCCGCGTGACGGAGCTGCCGGCGACCGGCGACTGCCCGTTCTGCCCGGACAGGGCCACGGCGACGCCCCCGACCAGGGTGACCGTCATCCCGAAGGCGGCCACGGCCTGCCAGCCGAACCTGGGCAGCCGCAGCCCCCTCCCCCGGCGCGCCTCGCGCATCAGCGCCTCGCGGGCCCGGAAACGGGCCTCGGGCGGGTAGGGCGGCACCGCCGGGCGGCCGTCCGCGAACTCCTTGAACTCCTCATCCATGCCGGGGCTCCTCTGCTGCGAAGGGATCGTTGCCGCCGAGTGCCCTGCGCACCTTGGCGCGGAGCCTGTGCAGCCTGGACCGCACGGTGCCGACGGGGACGCCGAGGGCGAGGGCCGCCTCCTCGTAGGTGAGGTCGGCCCAGGCGACGAGCAGCAGCAGGTCGCGCTCGGCGGCGCTGAGCGCGGTCAGCGCCTTGGCGAGCCGGGGCTGGAGCTGCTCGGCGGTGACGCGGTCGGCGCTGCGCTCGTCGAAGGTGCCCGGCCGCTCCGGGCTCACCTTGGCCAGGGCGTGGTTGCGCCGCCGTTCGGCCCTGCGGTGCTGGGCGACGACCCGGGTGGCGATCCCGTACAGCCAGGGCCTGGCGTCGGGCCAGGCCGGGTCGTAGCGGGCCCGGCGGCGGAAGGCCACCAGGAACACCTCGCCGGTGACGTCCTCGGCCAGTTCGGGGCCGAGGCGCCGGGCCGCGTAGCGGTGGATCTCGTCGGCGTGCCGGTCGAACAGAGCCGCGAAGCTTTCCGGGTCGTCGCGTGAACGCCCGATCAGCGCGGAGTCGTCCAGCGCCTCTGACACTTCCTGCACACCCACCACGTCGTCGGTCCTCTCTCATGCGGTCATCTGGTTCTTGGCCGCACGGGGGACCACGGTTCCGACTATTTCGCGAAACACCGACTATTTCGCGAACCGCCAGACGTCCAGGCCGCCGGGGGCGTCGGCGCGGGTGAACCCGGCGGCGGTGAGCTCGGCGTCGAGGCGGGCGCGGGTGGGGCGGTGGCTCTCGCTGATGACCTCGTCCTCGCCGATGACGACGCCGCGCTGGGTGACCACGTAGCGGAAGCGCCAGCGGGTCAGCTCGCCCTCGGCGGCCAGGAGGTGGCCGTGCACCTCGTAGCGGTGCCTGCCGACGCGGTAGGAGCCCAGGAGCTCCGGCTCGCCGGGGACGGCGGGCGCGGGCTCGCGGCGGTCGAACACGAGCAGCCCGCCCGGCCGGAGCTGGCGGGCCAGCGTCTCCCAGAGCCGCGGGCGCGTGGCGGCGTCGAACGCCTGGAGCACCGCGATCATGACGACGGCGCCGACCGGCTCGTCGACGTCCGCGTCGAGGGCCCCGTACGGCAGCACGGTGACGCGCTCCAGCAGGCCGGGCCGCTGGGCGAGGCGGGAGACGAGCACGGCGCGCATGCCGGCGGCGGGCTCGACGGCGAAGATCTCGCCGCCGGTGGCGGCGGCGATGACCTCGGTGATCAGGCCGGTGCCCGCGCCGATCTCCAGCACGGGCCCGCGCACCCGCGCCAGCACGGGCGGGAGGGCGGCGCGGGCGGCGGGCACGTGGCCGTCCTCGTGCCACAGGTCGTAGAAGGGCACGGCGACGTCATACTGATTCATGACGCCGACACGATAATGGTTTTCATTCCAGTTGTACAGTGCCGAGTTCCTTGACCTCCTCGCCGGTCGACTGGAGCCAGGTGGCGCGGGCCTCGGGCAGCTTGAGCGTGGCCAGCGCGTTCTGGAACCACGGCCCGGCCACCACCCGCCACCTGAACGGCGGGCGCGGGATGCGGGCCGAGCGCGCCAGCAGCCCGCCGACCAGCGTGGCGATGCCGAACTGGGTGAAGACGTTGGCCCAGCGCAGCAGCCGGCTGAGCGGGTTGCGAATCGGCGAGCAGACCACCTGGTAGACCGGCGCCTTGCGGGCCTTGGCGACATAGGAGTAGTGCACATCGCCCGAGAGGATGAGCACCGGCTTGCCCAGCCCGGCGAACAGCCTGGCCAGGTCGTCGAACGAGCGCCGGAACGCCGCCCAGTGCTCCAGGTCGACCGCCTGACGGAAGCGCTCCGACAGGCGGGCGACCGTGCGTCCCCAGGCGCCGTCACACAGGGCCTCGTTCCAGTTCTGCACGCCGTGGACGCCCTCGGGCAGCAGGAACGGGATGGACGAGCCGATGATCAGCCGCTCGGCGGGCGCGGACACCTGCTCCTCCAGCCACGCCTGTTCGGCCGGGTCGAGCATGCGCCGGTCGCCGGGCGTGAGCTGCCTGGCGCACCGGGTGTCGATCATGATGAGCCGGGACGGGCCGAGGTCGCGGGCGTAGCTCCACCGGTTGCTGGACGGCTCGGCGTCGGCCAGGGCAGCGAAGGCGTCGAGCGCGGCCGCCCCGTCGCCATCAGCACCCGACAAATCACGATAAAGCGGGTCAGCAGCCCGTTCGGCGGGCGACAGGTTGCCCAGGTGCTGGTACACCCAGTACGCCCCCAGCCCGGCCACCACCCGGCGCTTCCACCAGCTCGTCGCGGCCATCTCCTCGCGCCAGGTCTTGGAGGTGTTCCAGTCGTCGCGCAGGTCGTGGTCGTCGAAGATCATCGCGGTCGGCACGGTGGACAGCAGCCAGCGGATCTCCGGGTCGGTCCACGCCTGGCGGTAGAGCTCGGCGTACTCCTCGAAGTCGGCGATCTCGTCGCGCGGCTCGGTGTCGCGGCGGGCACGGATGAACTCGAGCATCTCGGGCGACGGGCTGTCGGCGTAGACCTGGTCGCCGAGGAGCAGGAGCAGGTCGGGCCACTCCTCCTCGTCCGCCCGCGCCAGGTGGCAGCCGTAGGCGCGCAGCACGTCGTGACCGTGGGTGAGGACGTGCGCGGTGTCGTGCGGCACGCTCGTCCGGCACGACCCGAACGCCAGCGAGCGCGGCCCGCTCTCGGGCAGCCGCCGGATCCGGCTCTCCGGCCGTCCTTCCGGCGGCCACACCTGGTCACCGTCAAGTCGCACGGAATACGTGATGACATCCTGGGAAATATCAGTGATGTCGACAATCGCGTAATGGTGACCGTGGACGGTGAAGGTGGGCGACTTGTACGGCCGACCGCCTGCCTCCACGGTGACCGTACACGGCGCTTCGGCCTCCACGAAGATCGAGGCGCTGGCAGAATCGACGTAGCGCAACATCGGCCCGACCACCAGTGCGGGCATCACACCCCCCGGTTCGACAGTTCGGCACACTCTGGGCCACAAGCCTGCCAGAGTGTCGCATATCGAGCACTAGGCAACTCCAGACACCCCCTCTAGGCTGATCACGACAAGTACGCCCAAAAGGGTTAGGCAACGGCGCTTTACCCAGACATCGGGCGTCCATAACAGGAGGACCTCTTCATGAGCGTCATGGTGCCGTCAAAGACGCCGGCACAGACCACCCCTGGCCGCCAGGCCCTGGATTCCGCTCTTCACCAGCTCGGCCAGGCGGCCGAGCACCTCGGGCTCGACGACGGGCTCCGTACGATGCTCGCCACGCCCCGCCGGTCGCTGACCGTCTCGGTCCCGGTCCGGCGCGAGGACGGCCGCATGGACGTCGTCCAGGGCTTCCGGGTGCAGCACAACGTCTCGCGCGGCCCGGCCAAAGGCGGCATCCGCTTTCATCCGGGCACCGACATCCACGAGGTCACCGCGCTGGCCATGTGGATGACGTGGAAGTGCGCGCTGGTCGGCATCCCGTACGGAGGCGCCAAGGGCGGCGTCGCCGTCGATCCGGGCACGCTGACCACCCGCGAGCTGGAGCGGCTGACCCGCCGCTACGTCAACGAGATCCTGCCGATGATCGGCCCGGAGAAGGACATCCCGGCCCCCGACGTCGGCACCGACGAGCAGACCATGGCCTGGATCATGGACACCTACAGCGTCAACGCCGGCTACGCGGTGCCCGGTGTGGTCACCGGCAAGCCGATGCAGCTCGGCGGCTCGCTGGGCCGGGCGGGAGCGACCTCGCGCGGCGTCCAGATCGCGGCGCTGTCGGCGCTGGGCCACGCGCCCGAGGGCGTGACGGTGGCCGTGCAGGGCTTCGGCAAGGTCGGCGCGCTCGCCGCGCAGTATCTGTCCGACGCCGGCTGCAAGGTCGTGGCCGTCTCCGACGTGACCGGCGCCGTCCACGCGCCCGGCGGCCTCGACGTCGCCGCGCTGCGCGCGCACGTGGCCGAGACCGGCCAGGTGCTGGGCTACCGCGACGCCGACGCGCTGGGCCACGACGAGCTGTTCGAGCTCGACGTGGACATCCTGGTCCCGGCGGCGCTCGAGGGCGTCATCACCGAGGCCAACGCGGCGCGGGTGCGCGCCCGGCTGGTCGTGGAGGGCGCCAACGGCCCCACCACGCCGGAGG
Organism: Nonomuraea ceibae; assembly: GCF_019396325.1. Lineage (GTDB taxonomy): Bacteria > Actinomycetota > Actinomycetes > Streptosporangiales > Streptosporangiaceae > Nonomuraea > Nonomuraea ceibae. Next base: position 62,522 of record NZ_JAHKRO010000031.1, on the reverse strand, counting down.
CCGACGAGATCCTGGCCGCCAACGGCACCGTCGTGGTGCCGGACATCCTGGCCAACGCGGGCGGCGTCATCGTGTCCTACCTGGAGTGGGTGCAGAACATGCAGGCCTTCTCCTGGAGCGAGGGCGAGGTCGCCCGCAAGCTCAAGGACCTGATGGAGAGCGCCTACGGCGAGGTCAAGTCGATGGCCGCCGAGCGCGGGCTGACGCTCCGGCAGGCGGCGCACGTCATCGGCGTGGGCCGGGTCGCCGAGGCGCACCAGATGCGCGGCCTCTACCCGTGACCCGTTAGCGGTCGAGCTCGGCCACGAGCGACTCCAGGTCGCTCATCAGCCGCTCCATGCGGTCGTGGCCGAGGGCGTCGGCGATGAGGCGGTGGTGCTCGGCCACCGCCCCGTCCACCCGCGCCAGCAGGTCGGCGCCCCGGCCGGCGACGAACACGGCCACTTTGCGCCGGTCGCCCGCCGAGGGGCCGCGGTAGACCAGGGCCCGCTCGATCAGCCGGTCGACGGCCTTGGTCAGCGTCGGGTGCGGCATGAGCACGGCCGCCGCCAGCTCGCCCATCGAGTGGCCGCGCCCGTCGGCGAGCGCGCGCAGGATGCGCCACTGCTCGACGGTGACGTCCTCGCCGGCGAGGGCGGCGGCCAGCCCTCGGTTGACGCTCCGCTCGGCGCTGCTGAGGAGGTACGCGAGAGAGGACCCGAGCCCGGTGGCGGTCATTGAACAAGGTCCTTTCACCCGGGTGCTTTCCAGGAGGATACTCGTCGGGTGGCGGCGATCGTCGATCCTCTCGAGGCCCGGCTCCTCCCCTCCGGCGCGTTGCGTGTCGCGCTCGTGGTGCCCGTGTCGGGGGTGCTGGGGCTGGTGGGGCCCTGCGCGATCAACTGCGCCCTGATGGCGGCCGGCGAGGTCAACGCCGCGGGCGGGATGCTGGGCAGGCCGGTCGAGCTGGTGCTGGTCGACGGCGGCCGGGCCGCCCCGGTGGTCGCCGCCGAGGTGGGCGAGCTGGTCCGGTCGGGCGCCGTGGAGGCGGTGGCCGGATCCCACGCCAGTGACGTGCGGGTGGCGGTGGTGCGGGCGATCGGCGGCCGGGCCCCGTTCGTGTACGCGCCGCCGTACGAGGGGATCGGGCACGCACCGGGCGTCTTCTTCCTGGGCGAGACCCCCGGCAGGCAGCTCGCGCCCGGGATCGAGTGGCTGGCGGGGGCGCGGGGGGCGCGGCGCTGGTTCCTGCTGGGCAACGACTACGTGTGGCCCCGGCTGGTGCACGCGAGCGCGCGGGCCCGGCTGCGGGCTGCGGGCGCGCGGGTGGTGGGCGAGCGGTTCGTCCGTCACGGGGAGGCGACGCGCTGGCTCGACCGGGTGGCCGACACCCGGCCGGACGCGATCCTGCTGACGCTGATCGGCAGCGACCTGGTGGACTTCAACCGGGCCTACGCGGCCAGCGGGCTGGGCTCGGCCCGGCTGTGCGGGGCACTGGAGGAGCACGGGCTGCTCGGCATCGGCGGTGACGGCACCGGCGAGCTGTACGCGTCGATGGGCTACTTCAACGGCCTGGGCACCGACGCGAGCCTGGACTTCGCCGAGCGTTACGCGGCCAGGTTCGGGCCGCAGGCGCCGATGCTCAACGCCCACGGGCAGGGCTGTTACGAGGCGGTGGCGATGCTGGCGGCGCTGGCGTCCCGGGCGGGGTCGCTGGCGGTGCCGGAGGTCGACGCCGTGGCCGACGGCACCACGATCACCAGCGCGCGGGGGCCGCTGACGCTGCTGAACCGGCAGGTGCGCCGTCAGGTGCATCTGGGCAGGGCGGACGGCCTTGATTTCTTTCTAGAGAAACCTTTTCAATAGAAAGCTTCACCCTCTAATGTGCTCATCACCCCCAGCACATTGAAGGAGCCGTTCATGAGCACCATCGAACAGTTCGGCTACCGGCAGGAGCTCCAGCGCTCCCTCGGGTTCGCCGACCTGATGATCTACGGTCTGATCTTCATGGTGCCGATTGCGCCGTTCGGCATCTTCGGCACCGTCTTCGCCTCGTCCGGCGGCATGGTCGCGCTCGCCTACATCATCGGCCTGGTCGCGATGGCGTTCACCGCGCTGTCCTACGCCCAGATGGCCAAGGCGTTCCCGATGGCCGGCTCGGTCTACACCTACGCGGGCCGCGGCATCGCCGCCCCCGTCGGGTTCATGGCCGGCTGGGTGATCCTGCTGGACTACCTGCTCGTGCCGACCCTGCTCTACATGGTCGCCGGCGCCGCGATGCACTCCTTCGTGCCCGCCGTGCCGGTGTGGGCCTGGCTGATCGTCTTCATCGTGCTCAACACCGTGATCAACCGGCTCGGCATCCAGATGACCGCCCGGATCACCCGCATCATGCTGGCCGCCGAGCTCGTCGTCCTGGCGATCTTCCTGGTGATCGGCGGCATCGCGCTGGCGCAGGGCAAGGGCACGGCCGGGGCGCTCACGCCGGTCTTCGACTCCTCGGCGTTCTCCTGGACGCTGGTCTTCGGCGCCGCCTCGGTCGCCGTGCTGTCGTTCCTCGGCTTCGACGGCATCTCCACGCTCGCCGAGGAGAACCGCGAGGACGCCCGGCGCCTGGGCCGCTCCATGGTCGCCGCGCTGGCGCTGGCCGCCGTGCTGTTCGTGGTGCAGACCTGGGTGGCGGCCCTGCTCGTGCCCGACCGCGCCGCCCTCGTGCCCGGCGCCAACGTCGACAACGCCTTCTACGACACCGCCACGTACGCCGGCGGCGCCTGGCTCGGCGTGCTGTGCGCGGTGGCCACCGCGATCGCGTGGGGCTTCGCCAACTCACTCGTCGCCCAGGCGGCCACCTCGCGGCTGCTGTTCGCGATGGCCCGCGACCGGCAGCTCCCCTCGTTCCTGGCCCGCGTCGACCCCAAGCACAAGGTGCCCGTCAACGCCACCTTCTCCGTCGCGCTGATCACGCTGGTGCTGGGCGTCGGGCTGAGCTTCTACGCCGACGCGATCTCGCTGCTCAGCTCGCTCATCAACTTCGGCGCCATGACGGCGTTCCTGCTTCTGCACGTCGCGGTCGTGGTGCACTATGTCGTGCGGCAGCGCAGCCGCAACTGGGCCGCGCACCTGCTGGTCCCCGTGATCGGGTTCGCCGTGCTGGTGCTGGTCGTCATCAACGCCTCGGTGGCCGCCCAGGTGCTCGGGTTCGTCTGGCTCGGGATCGGGCTGATCGTGGCGCTGGTTCTCTACTCGACGGGCCGCCGTCCCGTCCTGCCCTCGGAGGTCTCTTGAACGTCATCTCTTACCGCCCCTCCCCCGAGGAGTACAGCTACACCTTCGGCGGCCGGGCCCCCGTCGGGAAGGTGCGGCCCGGCACGATCCTGGAGCTGTTCACCGAGGACTGCTTCGCCGGCCGCGTCCGGTCGGTGGACGACCTGCCGTCACAGGTGTGCGAGTTCCCCTATCTCAACCCGGTCACCGGCCCCTTCCACGTCGAGGGGGCCGAGCCCGGCGACACGCTGGCGCTGCACTTCGTGTCCATCACCCCGGCCAGGGACTGGGCCGTTTCGAGCACGTTCCCGCACTTCGGCGCGCTGACCGGCACCCACACCACGGCCATGCTCCAGCCGCCGCTGGAGGAGCGGGTCTGGTGGTACGACCTGGACGTGGCCAAGGGCGTGGCCGTCTACCAGGCGCGCAACAGCGACTTCCGGGTGGAGCTGCCGCTCGACCCGATGCACGGCACGGTCGGCGTGGCGCCCGGCGCGAACGAGTCCCGCATGACGATCGTCCCCGACGCGCACGGCGGCAACATGGACACGCCGGAGCTGCGCGCGGGCGTCACCGTCTACCTGGGCGTCAACGTGGAGGGCGGGCTGTTCTCCATCGGTGACGGCCACGGGCTCCAGGGGCACGGCGAGGTGTGCGGCACCGCCGTCGAGGCGGCCATGAACACCGTGGTCGCGGTCGAGCTGATCAAGGGCGTGGCGACGCCGTGGCCGAGGCTGGAGGACGACCTGCACCTGATGACGACCGGTTCGGCCCGGCCGCTGGAGGACGCCTACCGCATCAGCCAGCACGACCTGGTCACCTGGACGTCGTCCCTGACCGGGCTCGACGAGCTGGACGCCTACCAGCTCGTCAGCCAGGCCGGGCAGGCGCCGGTCGGCAACGTGTGCGACGCCAACTACACGATGGTCGCCAAACTGCCCAAGGCCTACCTCGGCACCCCTTCGGTGTACGAGTCGGCGCACGCCAGGCTGCGTGCGCTGGGCGCCCAGTACATGGCTTAGTAAACCTTGATGTCGCAGGTCAGCGGGCTGATCGTTTGCTGCTAGAAGTAGGTGGGTGCTCAGGTTGGTGCTTACTCTGGCCCTGCTCGACCCCACCGTCGCCGCTGACGTCTCCCAGCGCAGCATCCCGGTGCGCAAGGTGCTCACCCCGGGGGGTGACCGTCTCGGCTTCGCCCCCGTGCCGCGCCCGTACACCGGAGCGCGGCGGCTGACGGGGGTGCTGGTGGGGCGGGATCCCGTCACGGGCACCCACCTGATGTGCGGCGGATCGGTGATCGGCAGCCGGAGCCGGAGCCTGGTGCTGACGGCGGCGCACTGCCTGTACAACCAGGGCAGGCCGCTCAAGCAGCTCGCGTTCCTGCCGGGCTACGACCGGGGCAGCCCGCCGCTGGGCGTGTGGCCGGCGGTGCGCACCTGGGTGCCGGCCCGCTACCGGGACCGGCCGTACTCGCCCAAGCTGCTCCCGTACGACGTGGGGATCGTCGGGGTGGCGACGGTGGAGCAGCAGGCGCTGGAGGAGGTCACCGGGCCGGGCCTGCGCCCGTTGCCGACCAGCAGGGGCAGCTCGCTGCGGGGGCTGGAGCTGCTCGGCTATCCGGCGGGCAAGCGGTATCCGGGGACCCGGATGTACCACTGCCTGGGCGACGCGGTGGAGGGCACGTCCGAGGGTCCGGCTCGGGGGCCGGGCGTGCTCGTGACGCGCAACTGCCACGCGGCGGCGGGCGGCAGCGGCGGCCCGGCGCTGCACGGCGGCGCGATCGCGGGCGTGGTGTCGTCCTCCAGCCCGCTGCGCGACCGCAAGGGGTTCACCGTGCTCACCCGGCTCGGCGACAGGTCGTTCACCCGGATGCTGGCCGAGGCCGACGAGGCGATGCTGCTCAGGAAGCGGTGACGATCTCCTCGCACAGGGCGTGGGTGACGAGCGCGTCGTCGGCGGAGAGGACGCGGCCGTCGCGGACGGCGGCCAGGAACTCCAGCGTGACCTGCTCGATGCCGCGCTGCCGGGCGACCGGCACCCAGTCGGGCCGCCGGGTGCGGATCTCGCCGCCGGCGTAGTCGGTCACGGCGCCGAGGTTGTCCACCCGGCGCTTGACGCCCGCCCCCATGACCTCGCAGCTCTCCTCGCCGGCGCCGCTCACCCGGTTCATCACGCCGATGGCGGTGAAGCCGTCGCCGGTCAGCTCCAGCACGACGTGCTCCAGCAGGCCGTCGCGCACGCGGGTGCGGGCGGTGGTGCCGGTGACCGGGCCGGGGGCCAGGAACCTGAGCGTGTCGACGACGTGGATGAAGTCGTCGAAGATCGCCCGCCGGACGGCGTCGGGGTGGTTCTCCCGGTTCTTCTGCATCAGCACCAGGTGCCGGGGCAGCTCGGCCAGCCCCGTGTAGCCGGGGGCGTGACGCCGGTTGAAGCCGGTCATCAGCGACCGTCCCTCGGCCCGCGCCAGCGCGGCCAGCCGCTCACAGTCGGCCAGGTTGTCGGCGATCGGCTTGTCCACGTAGACGTGCACCCCGGCGGTGAGCAGCGGCTCGACCAGCTCCGGGTGGGCGGCGGTGGCGGCGTGCACGAACGCCGCGTCGACCCCCGCCTTGATCACCTCGTCGACGGAGGTGGACCGGTCGGCGATCCGGTAGGCGTCGCCGAGCCGGTCCAGCTTCGCGCTGTCGCGGGTGCACAGGTGGAGGTCGAGGCCGGGCTGCGCGGCCAGCACCGGGAGGTAGGCCTTCGCCGCGATGTCGCCCAGGCCGATCATGGCAATCTTCACGCCTCGAGCGTAGCCTTCAGCGCCTCGTCCAGGGGCGTGGGCGCGACGCCGAACGTCCGCTGGAAGGCCGAGGAGTCGAGCTCGTACGGGGCGGTGAACTGGTAGCGGGTGTGCCGGAGCTCGCCGATCATGGGCGAGAACAGCCCGGTCAGGCGCACCAGCGGCCACGGCAGCGTGGTCATCCTGGGCTCGGGCAGGCCGAGCAGCGCGGCCATGCGCCGGCCGATCTGGCGGAAGCTCTGCGGCTCGGCGGTCGGCACGTGCCACGGCCGGCCCCAGGCGCGCTCGTCGCCGCCCGCGACGATCAGCGCGTCGGCCACGTCGGGCAGGTACGTCCAGCTGTGCGGGATGTCGGCCGGGAAGACCAGCTGGACGGTCCGGCCCGCCCGCAGCGCCGGCAGGAAGCGCTCGCCCAGGTAGGACTGGTCGGTCGCGCCGGGGCCGAAGTAGTCGGAGGCGCGCACCTCGGTCGCCCGGATCCGGCCCGCCCGGTGCGCGGCCAGCGCGTCGGCCCACATCGTGGCCCGCACCCGCGCCTTGGGGCTGGTGGAGGCGAGCGGCAGGTCCTCGGTCATCGGACCGGTGACGGGACCGTACGGGTAGAGGTTGCCCAGCATGACGTACGCGGCGCCGGTCGCCTCGGCGGCGGCCAGGAACGAGGCGGCCATCGGCGGCCAGTCGGTGAGCCAGCGGTGATACTGCGGGTTCACGCAGTTGTAGAGGACGTCCGCGCCCCGGGTGGCCTCGATGAGGCGGGCGCTGTCGGCGACGTCGGCCGCGACCTTGACGGCTCCGGCCGGGCCGCGGCCCGAGCGGGTCACCACGGTGACCTCGTGTCCCTGGGCGAGGAGCTTGCCGGCCAGGTGCGTGCCGACCTGGCCGGAGCCCACCACGACGTGCTTTCCCATGATCAGACCTGCTTCCAGACGATGCGGAGGACCGCGTTGACGACGAAGAGGGCGGCGAAGACGGCGGCCGCGCGGGCCTGGCCCGCCGCGTACAGGGCCAGGGCGCCGCCGCCGAACCAGAGGATCTCCAGGACGACCCGGCCGGCGCCGGTGAGCGGGAAGGTGGCGTTGGCGCCGCCCCCCGCGCCGAACAGCGCCCAGGCGGTGATGAACAGCGCCGGCGCGCCGAGCCCGGCGACCACCTTGACGACCCAGTGCGCGTGGAGCGTGAAGCCCCAGTAGCCGGCGGAGGCGATCACGCCGAGCTCCAGCAGGAACATCAGGACCATGTTGGCGCCCTTGGCGATCATCATTACCTCCGGTGACTGGCGTTCGCTTACGAGAGCAATGCTCTCTCAAGAGAGCGACAGTCGTCAAGAGCAGTGCTCTCGTTTTTTCTCGGTGCTCTGCTAACGTGGCGGACATGACAGCGAGCCGTACTGCCAGAGAACGTGTCAGAGCCGAGCTCACCAGGGAGATCGCCGACATCGCCCGCCGACAGCTCGCCACCGAGGGCGCGGGCGGGTTGTCGCTGCGCGCGGTGGCGCGCGAGATGGGCATGGTGTCGTCGGCCGTCTACCGCTACTTTCCCAGCCGCGACGACCTGCTGACCACCTTGATCATCGACGGCTACAACGCCCTCGGCGAGGCGGTCGAGCAGGCCGACGCCGCCTGCCCGGACGACGACTACGCGGGCCGCTGGCTGGCCGCCTGCCACGCGGTGCGCACCTGGGCGCTGGCGCACCCCCACGAGTACGCGCTGCTCTACGGCTCGCCGGTGCCCGGCTACCAGGCTCCGCAGGACACGGTCGCCGCCCGCGTGCGCGACGTGGCGGTGCTCGGCCGGATCGTCTCGCAGGCCCAGGCGGCCGGCGCCGTCGACCCGCCCGCCCTGGCGCCCGCTCCCCCGGCGCCGCTGCGCGAGGACGCCGAACGGGTGCGCGAGCTCATGCCGGGCGTGCCCGACGACGTGGTGTTCCGCTGCCTGGCGGCGTGGACGGGCCTCTACGGATGGGTCAGCTTCGAGCTGTTCGGCCAGTTCACGAACACGATCGAGGACCGGCACACGGCCTTCGACCACGCGATGCGGGTCATGGGCGGGGCGATCGGCCTGCGGTAAGCAGCGGGACGACGACCTCGTCCACGATGTCGATCAGGAGCTGGTCGGGGATGGGCGGCCCCTGGAAGAGGAAGTGGTGCCGCAGCAGCGCCTGACCGGCGTCCAGGCGGCGCGGCGTGACGTCGGCCGGATCGACCTCGCCGCGCTCGGCCGCCCGCCGGACGATCTCGGCGAGGATCTTGCGGCCGGTGCCCTGCGAGGCCGCCCGGAACGCCGCGGCGCTCGACTCGTCCCGCAGCGCCTCGCTCAGCAGCCCGCGCATGGCCTCACCGGCCGGCCCCGACAGCGCCGCCGCCATCCGGCGCAGCGTCGCCAGCAGGTCCTCGCGCAGGCTGCCGGTGTCGGGCACGTCGGCCGCGTCGGGCAGCGAGTGGTAGACGGCCTCCATGACCAGGGCGACCCTGGTCGGCCAGCGGCGGTAGAGCGACGCCTTGCTGGCCCTGGCCCGCTCGGCGACCCGTTCCATGGTCAGCCGGGCGTAGCCGGACTCGGCGAGCTCGTCGAGCGTCGCCCGGTAGATGGCGGCGCTCAGCTCCTCGCCGCGGCGCCGGGGCAGCTTGCGGTGGTCGGTGACCATGTGAGCCATCCTGTCAGGCGTCCTGGGGGGCTGCCGCCGTGACGAGCCCGGCGTCGCCGTCGACCGTCACCAGACGGCCGTCGGCCAGGACCGTGGTGCCGTCGCCGGTGCCCATGACCGCGGGGATGCCGTACTCCCTGGCCACGATCGCGGCGTGCGAGGCGCTGCCGCCCGCGTCGACCACGACGGCGGCGGCCCGCTGGAACAGCGGCGTCCACGACGGGTTCGTGTAGGGGCAGACCAGCACGTCGCCGCCGTCGAGCTTGCCGAACTCCGACGGGTCGCGGATGACCTTGACCGGGCCGGTGGCGACGCCCGCGCCGGCGGGCGCGCCGACGGCCAGCGCGTCGCCGGTCGCGCGCACCGGGTAGATCGCCCTGGGGTCGATGAGCCGCACCCCGGCCAGCTCCTCCCGCCTGGCGGCGCGGGCGGTCACCGCCGACCGCAGCGCCCGCAGGTCCGCCGTGGCCGGGTCGCCGATCGCCTCCAGCTCCTCCAGCCGCAGGTGGAAGACGTCCTGCGGGTCGTCGAACAGCCTGCGGCCCAGCTCCAGCAGCGACCTGCGCAGGACCGGCAGCGGCATCGTGAAGTAGAAGTGGCTGTCTTCGCGGAAGGCGACCCCCGCGCGGGCGTCGCGCACCAGCCGGGCCAGCTTCGCCTTCGCTCGCGGCGACCGCAGCGAGGCCAGCAGCCGCCCGAGCGCGTCGCCGCCGGGCGGCTGCGGCGCGGGCGGCCCGGCGGCCAGCACCTTGACCAGGTCGAGCACGGTCTGCGGGGCGTCGGCCCAGGTCGGCGGCGTGACGAGGAGCGGGGTCGCGGTCTCGCGGTGGCCGTACTCGGCGAGGAACGCCCGGAACATCTCCTCGAACCGCGGCCCGTCCGGCCCCTCCGCCGCCAGCGCGGCCAGCGCGTCGTTGGCGTCGGAGGTGCGGGTGCGCGCCCCGGTGATCAGGTCGCCGAACAGCCTGCCCCTGCGGCGGAGCTTGAGCGCCAGCAGCAGCCGCACCAGCGCCCGGCCGGCCCCCGGCAGGTAGTCGATGCGCACGCCGGCGATGGGCTGGACGGCGTCGAGCGCCCGGCGCGGCACCCGGACGAGCTCGGACCAGGGCAGCGCGGCCAGGTCGAGCTCGTTCAGCTCCCGGGTCGCGCGCATGAACGCGGGCAGGCGCGGGTCCTCGGTCCAGCGCGCGGGATCGTACCGCCTGGCCTTGGCCAGGAACCGGAACGGGGTGCCGAGCAGGCGCGCGGTGGGACGCGGCCGGGGCGGCCTGAGCCGGTAGACGACGCCGTCGCGCTCCTCCAGGAACCCCTCGAAGGCGCCGCGCAGCCCGAAGTACGCGGTCACCCGCGCCATCAGCCCGGCCGGGCCGTACGGGGCCCAGGTCGTCATGTCGATCGGGTAGGGGCGCACGGGCACGTACTCCAGCAGGACCGCCAGGAGCTTGCGCTGCAGCGGGTTGAGCCGGCCCACGGGCGGCGGCGGCAGCGCGGTCATCGGGCGGGCCTGGACCAGGCTGATCCGGCCGCCCGCGTAGGTCCACTCCATGTCCTGCGGGCGGCCGAAGTGGGCGGCGACCCGGGTGCCGAGCGCGGCCAGCTCGCGCAGGGCGGCGGCGGGCAGCCGCTCGCCGGGCGTGCCGTCGCCGCGCTCGTGGACGACGCCGCCGCCCGCCGTGCCCCGGACGACCACCTCGCGGCGGCCCGGCCGGAAGTCCACCACCCGGCCGTCCGGGGTGAGCACGTAGTGGTCGGGGGTGACGAGCCCGGACACGACGGCCTCGCCCAGCCCGGCGCTCGCGTCGACCACGAGGTGGCCGCGCTCGCCGGTGACCGGGTCGGCGGAGAACATCACGCCCGCGGCCTCCGCCTCGACCATCCGCTGCACGACGACCGCGATGCGCACCTCGCCGTGGTCGATGCCGAGCCTGTCGCGGTAGGCGAGCGCCCGGTCCGTCCACAGCGAGCCCCAGCAGCGGCGTACGGCGTCGAGGAGCGCCTGCTCGCCGACCACGTTGAGGTAGGTGTCCTGCTGGCCGGCGAACGCGGCGCCCGGCAGGTCCTCGGCGGTGGCGCTGGACCGCACGGCCACCGGCCCGCCGCCCAGTTCCTCGTACGCCGCCGCGATCTCCCGGCGCAGCTCGGCCGGGACCTCGGCCCGCTCGACGTCGTCCCGGGCGGTCAGGCCCGAGGCGACCAGCGCGTAGGCGTCGGTGGTGACGACGAAGCCGTCGGGGACGGGGAACCCGCCCGCCGTCAGCTCGCCCAGGTTGGCCCCCTTGCCGCCTGCCGACGCCAGGTCGGCGCGGCCGAAGGACCGCAGGGGTGCGACGAGTCTCATGATCTCTCCTCGGCGTGCGCGGTGGTGCGTAGGGGGCGCGCGGGCAGCGCCAGCGCGAGCAGGAAGGCCAGCCCGAGCAGCGGCGCCATGGCGGCGAACACGGGCGGGACGGCGTCGGCGAAGGCCGCCCTGGCCGCGGCGGGCAGGTGCGACGGGTCGGACGCCCCGGGCACCTGGGCGGTGATCAGCGCGCCGACGAGCGCGACCCCGGCCGACGCGCCGATCTGGCGCAGGAACGTCACCGCCGACGTGGCCGTCCCGAGGTCGGCGTAGTCCACGGAGTTCTGCGCGGCCAGGACCATGACCTGCATGACCAGGCCGACGCCGAGCCCGATGACGAGCATCACGCCCGCCAGCGCCGCGGCCCGGTGGCCGGTGAGCGGCAGCGCGGCCAGCCCGGCTGCGGCCACCGCCGTCCCGGCGACGGGGTAGCCCTTGTAGCGGCCGGTCCTGGTGATCAGCCGGCCGGACCCGACGGTGGTGACCAGCACGCCGCCCATCAGCGCCGTCACCAGCAGCCCCGCCTGCGTCGCGCTGGTGCCCAGCGCGATCTGCAGGTAGGCGGGCATGTACGTGAGCGTGCCGAACAGGGCGAAGCCGACGAGCAGGCTGATCGCGACCGGCACGGCGAACGCCCGGTCCCGGAACAGCCGCAGCGGCAGGATCGGATCGGCGGCCCGGCGCGCGCTGACCAGCCAGGCCGCCGCCCCGGCCGCCGACACGGCCAGGAACCACGGGTTGCCGCTCTGCCCCAGCAGCACGACCCCGATGACGGCCACGGCCAGCGTGAGGGCCCCGGCGTAGTCGATGGGCGCGCGGGAGACCGGCCTGGGCAGCCGCAGCGCGGCCGTCAGCAGGGCGAAGGCCAGCACGCCCAGCGGGGGGTGGAGCGCGAAGATCCACCGCCAGCCGACCGTGTCGATGAAGAGCCCGCCGACCAGCGGCCCGCCGACCGCGGCCACGACGTACATGGCGCCGATCAGGCCCAGGTAGCGGCCTCGTTCGCGGGGGCTGACGATCTCGCCGATGATCGCCTGGGCGCCGATCATCAGCCCGCCGCCCCCGGCGCCCTGGATCGCCCGGAAGACGATGAACTGCGGCATCGTCGCGGCCAGCGAGCACAGCACCGCCCCGGTCACGAACACCACGATCGCCACCTGCATCGCCGGTTTGCGGCCGAACCGGTCGCCCAGCTTGCCGTACACGGGCATGACGACGGTGGCGGCGGCCAGGTAGGCGGTCACGACGGCGGGCATCTCGTCCAGCCCGCCGAGGCTCCCGGCGACGGCGGGCAGGGCGGGGGCCATGATCGTCTGGTCGAGCGCGCCGAGCAGCATCGCGAGCATCAGGCCCGCCAGCACGAGTGCCACGCCGATCCCTCCTTAGAGAACGAACCGTTCTCTATCGAGCATAGGCGTCACTCATAAGAAACGCAACGTTCACTAACGTGCCGTGCTACAGCCCCGCTACAGCGGCGCTACCGGCCGCGCGCACCTTGGTGGCGTGGCTTACGCACTCCTGTCCTGCCAGGTGCTGATCGGCGCCGTGTTCGCCGTGGCGGCCCTGACGAAGCTGCGCGATCCGGCGGCCTTCGCCGCGTCCGTGGCGGCGCTCCGGCTGGTGCCGAAGGGCGTCGCGTCCCTGGCGGCGGGGGCGGTGGCCGTGGCCGAGGCGTCGGTGGCCGCGCTGATGTTCCTGCCGCGCGCCGGGTTCGCCCTGGCCGCGGCCCTGCTGCTCGGGTTCTGCGCGGTGATCGTCAAGAGCCGCCGCTCGCGCGTGGAGTGCCGCTGCTTCGGCGCCGCCTCCGGGCCGCTGGGCCCCGCGCACCTGGTGCGCAACGGCCTGCTGCTCGCCGTCGCCGCGCTCGGCTGGGCCGCCGTGCCCGCCGTATCCGCCGTGCCCGCCGTGCATCCGGACGCGACGGCCGGCGGGCTCGCCGTGGCCGCCTTCGCCGGCGTGGCGGGCGCCGCGTTGCTGATCGTCCTTCCCGGAAACGTGAGGAGCGTCTGATGCAGTACCTGGTCGCCGCCGTCGTCCTGCTGGGCGTGCTGTCACTGCTCAACCTGGCGCTGACCGCCGGGCTCATCCGCCGCCTGCGCCAGTTCGACGCCCCCGCCGGCGGCGTCCCCGTCGGGCACCACGTCGGCGATTTCGCCGCCCAGGACACCGAGGGCCGGCCCGTCGCCCGCGAGCTGCTGACCGGGCCGACGCTCGTCGGCTTCTTCACCCCCGGCTGCGAACCGTGCGAGGACCTGCTGCCCCGGTTCGTGGCGCGAGCGGGCGCGCTGCCCCACGACTGCCTCGCCGTCGTACACGCGGTACGCGCCGAGGACGCGGAAGGCTATGCCGCCCGGCTCGCCGGCGCCGCCCGCGTCGTCGTCGAAGGCCCCGGCGGCCCCGTCCAGCGCGCCTTCCAGGTCGCCGCGTTCCCCGCGGTCTTCCTCGTCGGCGGCGACGGCACCGTGCTCGCCGGCGACCTCGACGCCATCCCGGTCGCATGACGGGCGACGAGATCCGGCTGACCGCGTCGGCGCGTGAGGCGGCCCGCATCGCCTGGAGCCGCGCCCGCCGCCCGGCCGCCGCGTACGTCCTGGTCATGCTCGCCGAGGCCGCGACGCCGGTCGCCGTGGCCTGGCTCACCAAGCTGGTGATCGACATCCTCACCGGGGCCTCCGGCCCGCTGACGGCCGCCCTCGCCGGCCTGGCCGCCGCCGGGACCGCCCTCGCCGTGCTGCCCCACCTGTCCCGCTACCTGGGCAACCAGATCGGCCGCGAGGTGGCGGCCGGCACGACCGAGCGCCTGTTCACCGCGACGGCGGGCTTCGCTGGGCTGCGCCGCTTCGAGGACCCGCGCGTCCTCGACGGGCTCCGCCTGGCCCAGGACGGCGCCTCCCAGGCGGGCGGCCTCGTCACCGGGGCGTTCGGCCTGGTCCGCTCCGCGCTCGTGCTGACGGGGTTCGTCGGCTCGCTGCTCGTCATCAGCCCCGCCATGACCGCGATCGTGACCGCCGTCGCCGTCCCCGCCCTCGTCGCCCAGCTCCGCCTGTCGCGGCGGCGCGCGGCCATGCTGTGGGAGATCGGCCCCGCCGAACGGCGGCAGTTCTTCTACGGCAGCCTGCTCAGCACGATCGAGGCAGCCAAGGAGATCCGGCTGTTCGGCAGCGGGCCGCTCCTGCGCGACCGGATGATGGCCGAGCTGCGCGCCTCCGACACGGCCAAGCGGCGGATGGACCGGCGCGAGCTCTCGGCCGAGGGCGCGCTCGCCCTGCTGTCGGCGCTGGCGGCGGGCGGCGGCCTGCTCTGGGCAGGGCACGCCGCGCTCGCCGGCCGGCTCAGCGCGGGCGACGTGACCATGTTCGTCGCCGCCGTCGCCGGCGTCCAGAACGCGCTCGGCACGCTCGTGTCCGGCATCGCCGGCACCCACCACGGCCTGCGCCTGCTCGGCCACTACGTGAGCGTGGTCCACGCCGGCCCCGACCTCGCCGTTCCGGCCGCGCCGCTCCCCCTGCCGCCTCTGCGGCGCGGCATCGAGCTGCGCGACGTGTGGTTCCGCTACAGCGACGAGCACCCGTGGATCCTGCGCGGCGTCTCCCTGTTCATCCCGTACGGCGCGTCCGTGGCACTCGTGGGCCGCAACGGCGCCGGCAAGAGCACGCTGGTCAAGCTGCTGTGCCGGTTCTACGACCCGAGCCGGGGCGCGATCCTCTGGGACGGCGCCGACCTGCGCGACGTACGGCCGGAGGAGCTGCGGCAGCGCATCAGCGGCGTCTTCCAGGACCACATGGCCTACGACTTCTCCGCCCGCGACAACATCGGCATCGGCGACCCCGCCGCCCTCGGCGACCTGGACCGCGTCCGCGCCGCCGCCCGCCGGGCCGGGGTGGACGAGCTGCTGTCCGGCCTGCCGCGCGGCTACGACACGCTGCTGACCCGGATGTTCCTCAGCGAGGAGGACCGGGAGGACTCCGCGACCGGCGTCGTCCTGTCCGGCGGCCAGTGGCAGCGGACCGCACTGGCCAGGGCCTTCTTCCGCGACGGACGGGACCTGATGATCCTCGACGAGCCGAGCTCCGGCCTCGACCCGGAGGCCGAGGCCGACGTGCACGCCCGCATGCGCCTGCACCGCGAGGGCCGCACCAGCCTGCTCATCTCCCACCGGCTCAACACGGTCCGCGACGCCGACCTGATCGTCGTCCTGGAGGACGGCGTGGTCACCGAGCGGGGCGGCCACGACGCGCTCATGGCCGCCGACGGCGCCTACGCCTGCCTGTTCCGCCTCCAGGCCGAGGGCTACCAGGCGGTGCCGCGATGATCATCGTGCTCGTGGCCGCCGCCGTCGCCCTCGCCTGGGTACGGCACGCGTACCGGATCGTGGTCGTCGACGGGATCAGCATGGCGCCCGCGCTGCTGCCGGGCGACCGCCTGCTCCTGCGCCGGACCCGCCTGGCCCGCCTGCGCCGCGGCCAGATCGCCGTCCTGCGCCACCCCGCCGAACCCGGCCACCTCGTCAAGCGCGTCGCCGCCCTGCCCGGAGACCCGGCCCCGCCGGGAGTGCCGTGCGGCGGGGCGGTGCCCGCGGGACACGTGGTGGTGCTGGGCGACAACTCCGAGGTCAGCCTCGACTCCCGGGACCTGGGACCGCTCCCGGGATCGAGCCTCCTCGGCGTCATGATCCGCCCGCTCCGGCCGGAGAGGAGGTCACTCCCGCAAGGCCCCCGAACCTGATCGAAAAGAAGGAAGAGAAATGAAGCTCATCGACCGCCTCATCCCCACCCTCAAGGCACGCGCCGCGGCCGACTGCGTCCTGATCTCCAAGAACTGCTACCCCGACGGCATGTGCTGCTACGTCTACAGGTGCGGCACCCGCTACGAGAAGGTCTGCGGCTAGCCCCGGCCGCGTTCGAAAGACTGAGGAGAACCCGATCATGAAGCTCATCAGCGCCGTCGCCGGCCTGCTCGTCCCGACCATCTCGGCGAAGGCCGCCGACACCTGCAAGCTCGTCAGCTCCTACTGCCGTGACGGCATGTGCTGCTACGTCTACCAGTGCCGCCGCTCCGACGGCAGCATCTACCACCGCAAGACCTGCATCCCGCAGTAGCGGCCTCAGGCCGGCGCCCCGGGGCCCGCGCGGCTCCGGGGCCGCCGCCGCTAGGGCTCGCGCCCGCTGAGGATGTCCTGGTGGAGCCGTTCCAGCTCGCCCGACGGATCGACGCCCAGCTCCTCCGCCAGCAGCGCGCGCACCCTCCGGTACGCGGCCAGCGCGTCGGCCCGGCGGCCGGACATCCACAGGGCCCGGACCAGCATCGCCCACACGTTCTCCCGGAACGGATGAGCCGCCACGAACCTCTCCAGCGCCGGCACGGCCTGCCGGTGCCTGCCGCAGCCGAGCTCGGCCTCCAGCCACAGCTCGCGGGCGTACCCGCGGGCATCCTCCAGCCGGTGCCGCTCCTGCCGGACGAGCTCCAGGTCCAGCTCCGGCAGCACCGGCCCGCGCCACATCTCCAGCGCCGAACGCAGCGTCCCGGCCGCGCCGGGAGCGTCCCCGCGTTCCATCGCCGCCCCGGCCGCCGCCACCGACCGCTGGAACACGCTCACGTCGAGCGCGTCCTCCGGCAGGCTCAGCACATAGCTCCGGCCCCGGGTGGCCAGCCGCAGCCCCGGCCCCGACAGCGGCGCCAGCGTCCGCCGCAGCCGGTAGACGTACGTGCGCAGACTCGTGCGCGCGGTGGGCGGCGGCGCGTCGCCCCACACCTCCGCGATCAGCCGGTCCGCGCCGACCGGGCGCCCCGCCCGCAACAGCAGCACGGCCAGGACGGCCCGCTGCTTCGCCGCGCCGATCTCGACGCACTCCCCAGGAAAGTCCAGCTCCAACGTACCGAGCACCTTGAACATGCCTGCCCTCCGCTCCCCGTGGGCCGCAGCGTACGGACGGGCGCTTTGCATCCTCTGTGATTCCGCTATGGACCTCCGCCGTCCCAGCATTGTGCGGAGCTGCACGGGCTTGCGCGGAGCTGTACAGGCTTCAGCGGAGCTGTACAGGCTTGTGCGGGGCTACAGGCGGCGGATCAGGTCGGCCAGGGCGGTGGCCGGGTGGCCGGTCAGCAGGGCGACGTCGCCGCTGACCCGGTCGAGCTCGCCGCGCGCGATCGCCGTGTACGTGGACACCCAGGCGTCCACCTGCCACGGCGGCGCCCCGTACGAGGCACGCGAGCGGTAGGCCTCCTCGACCGTCTCGGCGTGGTAGGTGATCTCGCGGTCGCCCGCCTCCGTCAGCACGGCCGCGACCTCGGCCAGGGTCAGCGCCTGCGGCCCCGTCAGGTCGTACGTCGCCCCCTCGTGCCGCCCCGGCCCGCACAGCACCGCCGCCGCGGCGTCGGCCACGTCGTCACGCGCCACCGCCGCCACCCGCCCGTCGCCCGCAGGTCCCCGGATCACCCCGTCGTCACCGGCCATCGCGGGCAGGAAGTCCGCGTACAGGTTGTCCCGCAGGAACGTGAACGCCATCCCGGACGCCCGGATGTGCTCCTCCGTCGCCCAGTGGTCGCGCGCCAGCGTGAACGCCGCCTCCGGCCCGGCCCCGCAGAAGGACGTGTAGACCAGATGCCGCACCCCCGCCTCCGCCGCCGCGTCCACGAACGCCCGATGCTCGGCCAGCCGGTCGGCCGCCTCCGTCGCCGACACCATCAGCACCACCTCGGCCCCGGCCACCGCGTGGTGCACGGCCTCCGCGTCGCCGTAGGACGCCTGCTCCACCACCGCTCCCGGCAGCCTCGGCACCCGGGCCGGGTCGCGCGCCACCAGCCGGAGCGCCACCCCCTCCTCGGCCAGCCTGCGCGCCACCCTGCCGCCCACATAACCGGTCACCCCGGTGACCGCGATCCTCGCGTCATGTCCCATGCGGTCAAGCGTGGCACACGAGATCACGGCGACCGGATTTCCCCCGCCCGAATTTCGTACCGCAAATCCACACAATTCCCGGCGAATATCGAACGCATTCATACTTTCGCTGACGTTCAACTTGTCTTGTCGTCGTGATCGTGATTACCGTCGGGGTGACGTGGAGGAACGCCGCCTCCTGATCTGGTTCTGTGCACGAGCCATACGAGGGGATCATCGTGGCTGACCTCGACCGCGAGGCGATGCGCGCGACGGCGGAGCGGATCCGGCGGCTGTCGGACGAACACTGGTGGGCGCTCGCCCCCGCCTGCCGCCTGATGGCCGACGACGCCTGGGTGGGCCCCACCGGCGACCGGTTCGGCGCCCAGCTCCACGCCGACCAGCGCGAGCTGTGGGCCATGCTCACCGAGGCCGTCCACAGCGCCGACCGCAAGCTCGCCGCGCTGCGGGACACCCCATGAGCGGCTTCACCGGGGTCAAACCGGCCCAGTTCGACGCCATGACCAGCGCCCACACCCAGGCCGCCCGCCGGCTGGAACAGCTCGCCCAGGCCCTCCACCGCGAGCTGCACGCCGCCGGCCTCGACACCACCCCCGCCACCCGCCTGCGCGACCTCGCCACCCGTGTCGCCACCCAGGCCGGCGACCTGCGCCGACGGCAGCGCCTCGTCCACGAACTCCAACGCCAGAAGGTCACCTTCGGCACCAGCACCCCCGCCGGCAGCTTCGTCGAGCTCCCCGACACCCTCGACGCCGCCCAGGCCCTGCTCGACGGCACCCTCGCCGCCCGCGCCGCCCGGCGTGCCGCCGACGGCGACACCCGCGCCCTCGCCGAACTGCGCGCGTACGCCTCCCGCACCGCCGACGCCGCGTTCGTCAAGACCTTCCTCGGCGTCCTGGGCGCCGAAGGCGTCACCCGCCTCCCCGGCTCCCTCGCCGCCCAGCTCCGCGACGCCCGCGACCGCCAGGCCACCACCCCCCTCACCACCACCGCCCCCCACGTCCTCAGCCTGCTCGCCACCGCCCTGGCCAAGGCCACCGACCCGCGCGACCCCGCGTACCTGGGCTCCACCTTCCTCAAGGACCTCACCCAGCAGGGCCGCGCCACCCACCGGACCGGCGACACCACCTACACCGGCTACCAGGCTCATGCCCTCATCTGGCGAGCCCACGACGGTCGGAGCCCGTTCTCCCGGGAGTTCATGACCGTCGTCGGCCGCGACGCCATCGCCTACGAACACGACCAGCGCAAAGCCCAATGGGCAGCCACCGGCGACGCGCTCGGCCGCCTCTTCGGCAGCACCCAGGTCCCCGTCCCCGACCTCGCCGGCACCCTCGGCCTCGGCACCCTCCTCCGCCCCGGCGCCCACGCCGGCGTCCCCGGCGCCAGAGGATCCTCCGCCGTCGTGGACGACCTCTTCCACGCCGCCAAGTCCAGCCGCGAAGCCGCCCACGCCCTCCTGGCCCACACCCCGCCCGGCTGGAAGGAGTCCACGCTGGACTACCTGCTGACGACGCGCTGGCGGGCCTCCCTCTACCTGAAGGACCACGCACCCTTCAACGACCTGCTGATCACCGCCACCACCGGCCAGGACCCCACCTCACGACACCTGGCCGCCGAACTGACCAAGATCCTGTCCGACGAGGTGCGGAGCGCCTTCGGCAAAGCGGACGACGGCAACCTCAAACTCGTCAACAGAGAACTGTTCGACCGCTACACGCCCCTGTCGTACCCCTTGGCCCGGGCCATCGCCGCGAACGTGGACGAACTGTCTCAGCTGTACCTGAACCGAGCCCATTTCGAGAGGGTCGCCCCCGAGGACATGTCCTACGCGCTGCTGCTGGCCACGTCGCACGACGCCGGGTTCGAAGCCCTGGTGAGAGCACAGACCGAACACATGCGCGCGGCCCTCGACACCGTCCCCCCGGTCGGCCTCGACGCCTCCAACGCCGAACGCTTCGGCTTCACACAGGCCGACGTCAAGCGCTTCGACCTCAACGGAACCGGACGCGTCGACAGGATAGACACGGCGAAGTTCTTGGAGGATCGCACCGTAGAGGAGGCAGCACTCTTCAGCCACATTGTGGAAACCCGTCGTCAAGGGCTAATTGCGCTGGGACTGGATGCCAAGAGAACTGACGACGCCCTGAAAGGCATGGTGCGCGACGCTATTGGACTACTTCCAGTTCCAGGCGCCAGACCGATCAGCCAGTTGGCCGCCGGAGCGTTCAATGAAACCATCACTAAGGGTTATGACAAGCTGGCTGGGGCGGGATTCGACGAAATCGCCAAATATACCGCACAACAAATGTCCCAACCCGGGCGAAGCTTGGATGATACATATAGCACGCTGGCCAACAATCGCCTTGCAGTGGAGAGATTGTCGGAGCAGATGCTCGCCACAGCCATGCTAAACAAGGGGATGTTCGACGAACTGTCTAGCGAGGGGCATATATTCAGCTCTGGGATACCACCAACAATCAAACCTTTTGCCGAAATGACCCCAAAGGAGTACAGCAAATTCCTTGAATGGGCTCGGGAAAAGGGTGAAAGCAGCAGCCTGCTCGACCGATGCAACGGCACCCTTCACAGGACAACCGGGGCGCTAGACTACCTAGGCCTGCAGAATAACTCCTCCCCGGAGGAGAAAAGTTGAGAAGCCCATACCTGTCAGCCATCCCGACAGCGATCATTTTGCTATTGCCGGCATGCTCTGCCGAAAAGAGCATGGTCGCCACACCGAACTCTGCCCGCCAGACGATCACCGACGCCCCACCGTACGTTTGCAAGCTTGTCCCCGAGCAGGCGTTTCGTGCGATCACCGGAACAGTCGGCCCCATTTCTGGAGAAACGGTCGGGAGCGAAGCAAGCGGCGAGTGCCGGACCCCAGACCCAATGCGCCCACCCCTTCAGGTGAACTGGCTACGCGCAGAGGGCAAGACGGGCCAGGAGCACATTGACTACGTGATGGATGGCAGGCTTAGCATTTATACTCGCCACAATGGCGTTACCATTCCCGCCGACCTCGGAAATGGCATGGTCGCCTACCTGACGAGTGGCCTCCTCGCCCAGCAGCCCTACCGGATAAGTGCGAAGTTTCGCTGTGGGGGCAAAGATCGCATGCTTGACATCTACCTGGCCAAAGTGGCCAAAGGCAGGGACGCGATCCAGGATCTTATCGTCCTCATGCGCATAGCCCAGTCCCGCTACGGCGAGCTGTACGACTGCACCCCCCAAGGAACCCAAGGGACCCAGGGAGCGCAGTCGCACAGCCCTCAAGCCACGGCCACCGCTACTCAGCAGCTCACCGGTAAGCCCGGTTGACGGCTGAGATGATGGCCTTCAGGGAGGCGGTGGTGGTGTTGGCGTCGATGCCGACGCCCCACAGCACCTGCCCATTGACCTCGCACTCCAGGTAGGAGGCGGCCTTGGCGTCGGTGCCGGCGCTCATGGCGTGTTCGACGTAGTCGAGGACGCGGGCCTGGATGCCGGCCTTGGCGATGGCGTCGATGAACGCGGAGATGGGCCCGTTGCCGGTGCCGGCGACCTCGCGGATCTC
Source organism: Nonomuraea ceibae (assembly GCF_019396325.1). Lineage (GTDB taxonomy): Bacteria > Actinomycetota > Actinomycetes > Streptosporangiales > Streptosporangiaceae > Nonomuraea > Nonomuraea ceibae. The sequence goes on along the minus strand of NZ_JAHKRO010000031.1, from coordinate 41,055 downwards.
GCCGTCGATGCGGACGTCGGCGCTGATGCGGTCCTGGTCGTCGACGGTGGATTCGTGGCGGTGGGCCATGAGGCCGAGGCGGCCCCAGCGGTTGTGCGGCGTGGGCAGGTATTCGTCCTGGAAGATGCCGTACATGGCGGCGGGGCTGATTTCGCCGCCTTCGGCGTCGGTGCGGGACTGGACGACCTTGGAGAACTCGATCTGCAGCCGGCGCGGCAGGTCGAGCTGGTGGTCGGCCTTCATGATGTAGGCGACGCCGCCCTTGCCGGACTGGCTGTTGACGCGGATGACGGCTTCGTAGGTGCGGCCGATGTCCTTGGGGTCGATCGGCAGGTACGGGACGGCCCAGGTGTAGGAGTCGACCGGGATGCCGGCCGCGGCGGCGTCGGCTTCGAGGTGTTCGAAGCCCTTCTTGATGGCGTCCTGGTGGGAGCCGGAGAAGGCGGTGTAGACGAGCTCGCCGCCCCACGGGTGGCGCGGGTGGACGGGGAGCTGGTTGCAGTATTCGGTGACGCGGCGGATCTCGTCGATGTCACTGAAGTCGATCTCGGGGTCGATGCCCTGGGAGAACAGGTTCATGCCGAGGGTGACCAGGCAGACGTTGCCGGTGCGCTCGCCGTTGCCGAACAGGCAGCCTTCGATGCGGTCGGCGCCGGCCATGTAGCCGAGCTCGGCGGCGGCCACGGCGCTGCCTCGGTCGTTGTGCGGGTGCAGCGACAGGATGATCGAGTCGCGGTGCTTGAGGTGGCGGTGCATCCACTCGATCTGGTCGGCGTAGACGTTGGGGGTGGCCATCTCGACGGTGGCGGGCAGGTTGACGATGACCTTGCGGTCGGGGGTGGGCTGCCACACCTCGTTGACGGCGTCGCACACCTCGACGGCGTATTCGAGCTCGGTGCCGGTGAACGACTCGGGCGAGTACTGGAAGTAGACGTCGACGTCGGTGGCGTCGGCCAGCTTCTTGACCAGTTTGGCGCCTTCGACCGCGATGGCGGTGATGCCGTCCTTGTCCTGGCCGAACACGACGCGGCGCTGCAGCGTCGAGGTGGAGTTGTACAGGTGGACGATGGCCTGCCGGGCGCCCTGGATGGCCTCGAAGGTGCGCTCGATGAGCTCGGGCCTCGCCTGCGTCAGCACCTGGATGACGACGTCGTCCGGGATGCGGTCCTCGTCGATGATCTGGCGGACGAAGTCGTAGTCGGTCTGGGAGGCGGCCGGGAAGCCCACCTCGATCTCCTTGTAGCCCATCTTCACCAGCAGCTCGAACATCTGGAGCTTGCGGTGGGAGTCCATCGGGTCGATCAGCGCCTGGTTGCCGTCACGCAGGTCGACCGCGCACCAGCGCGGGGCCTTGGTGATGACCTGGTCGGGCCAGGTGCGGTCGGTCAGCCGGACAGGCTCGAAGGGTTGGTAGCGCTGGAACGGCATCGGGCTGGGTCGCTGGGCGGTCATGTCGGGTGCTCCTGTCGGTCGGGTCGAAGCGGCCGACGCGCATGACTGGCTCCGCGGCGAGGGAGCCGGCCTCAGTGGCCCCCGCCGCGGCAGCTAAGAAGGAGCCCGCGCAGCATGCCGTTCACGCTACCAGACGTCTCGCCGTGGACCGCCCCGGTTCTCACATGGTGAGAGCAGGCAGTTCAGCGCGGTGCCGGGATGAGGACGCTGAGGCAGGTGACGCAGCCTTCGAGCTTCTCAAACTCGGAGATGTCCACGGTCACCACGTCGCGCTCGGGCAGCAGCGCGCTGAGCTGGGCGATGCCCGCGTTGTTCGTCCGTCCGGAGCGGCCCGCGTACACGGTGGGCCCGGTCTGGAGCACGTCGCCGCCGTCGAGCGTGGCGGGCCGCGTGATCCTGACCGTGGTCAGGCCGAGGCCGCGTACGGCGCGTTCGACGGACTCGACCTCGGGCCGCCGTCCGGGCGCGCCCGGTCTGGTCAGTACGGCCAGCGTCCCGGCGACCACGACCGTGTCCTCCACGAACGGCGCGTCGGGCAGGTCGTCGGCGGGTTCGGCGTGCACGGGCCGCCAGCCGGCGGCGTCGAGCGCGGCCACGTACGCGGCGTGCTGGGCGGCGGCGCGCTCGGGGTCGACGGACTGGCGCTGGAGGTGGGTGACGATGCCCTCGGCGATGCGCGAACCAGGCTTTCTTACCAGCGCGATACCAGCCATAGGGCGTGTTCTATCACGCGATACGTAGGATCTTGAGCATGCGGGACAACGAGATTCTCAGCAGGATCAGCGAGCTGGTCGACGAGGAGCGCGGCCTGCGTGAGAGGCTGCGCGCGGGCGAGCTGCCCTCCGACGAGGAGAACGCCCGGGTCAGGGAGCTGGAGACGGCGCTCGACCAGTGCTGGGACCTGCTGCGCCAGCGCCGGGCCCGCCGCAGCGCGGGCGAGAACCCCGACGACGCCGCCGTGCGGCCGGCCGGCGAGGTGGAGAACTACCGCCAGTAGGAAAACCGGTCGCGTCGCCGCCGCCGGTGCGTTTGGCTGGGACGCATGCAGATCCAGCGCATCGATCCCGAGCGGCCGGGCAGGCTGCTGCCCGCGCTCCATGACGCGTTCGTCGCCGCGTACGCCGGTCAGCCGGGGCCGCTGTGGTCCCGCAGGCGGTTCGAGGTGGACGTGACCAGGGGCTTTCCCGGGGCGGAGGTCGAGGCGCACGTCGCCGTCGACGGCGACGAGGTGATCGGCGGCACCATGCTGGCCTTCCCCGTGCACGAGAACCTCCACCTGGGCCGGCTGGCGGTGCTGGTGGTGCGGCCGGAGCGGCAGCGGGCCGGCGTCGGGTCCGCCCTGCTCGCGCACGCCGTGGAGCGGGTACGCGCTCGCGGCAGGCGTCTCGTGCTGAGCGAGACGCAGGCGGGGAGCGACGGGGCGCGGTTCGCCTCGGCGCGAGGGTTCACGCTCTCGCTGGGCGAGGCGCGCCGGGTGCTCGACCTGCGCGCGGCCGACTGGGACGGGCTGCGCCGCATGCTGCCGGAGCCCGCCGGTTACCGGGTGGAGCGCTGGCTCGGCCCGGCCGAGCCCGGCCTGCTGCCCGATCTCGCCACCCTGCTGGGCGGCATGAACGACGCTCCGCGCGGCGAGGGCGTCGAGGAGTCCCGCTTCCCGCTCGACAGCGTGCGCTTCGCCGAGGAGCGCATCGGGCTGGCGGGTGAGACCGTCTACTCCGTGCTGGCCCGGCGGATCTCCGACGGCGCCCCGGCGGGCTTCTCACGCATCTTCATCTCCCCCGACGTCCCCGGCGGCTGGGCCGCCCAGGCCGACACCGCCGTGCTGGCCGGGCACCGCGGCCACCGGCTGGGCCTGCTGATGAAGCTGACGAACCTGTTCTGGCTGCGCGAGAGCGAGCCTGGCGTGGAGCGCGTCATCACCTGGAACGCCCGGTCCAACACGCACATGCTGGCGATCAACGAGGCCATGGGGTTCGAGCTGCTGGACGAGTGGAACGACTGGCGGCTCGACGTCTAACCTGGCGATCATGAGCGTGGCTGCGCTGCGAGACGGGGATCCCCGGCACGTCGGCCCCTACACGCTGCTGGGCCGGCTCGGTGAGGGCGGCATGGGCGCCGTCTACCTGGGCGCGGACACCGCGGGCGGCCGGGTGGCGGTCAAGCTGATCCACCCCGGCCTGGACGCCGACCCGGGCTTCCGGCGGCGGTTCGCCCGGGAGGTGGCCGCCGCGCGCCGGGTCGCCCGCTTCTGCACCGCGCCCGTCCTCGACGCGGACGTCACCGGCGATCCCGCCTACATCGTGACGGAGTACGTGGAGGGCCCCAGCCTGGACGAGGCGGTGCGCCGCTCCGGGCCGCTGACGGGGTCGGCGCTCGACGGGCTGGCCGCCGCGACGGCGACCGCGCTGCGGGCGATCCACGGCGCGGGCGTCGTGCACCGCGACCTCAAGCCGTCGAACGTGCTGCTCTCGCAGGTGGGGCCCAAGGTCATCGACTTCGGCATCGCCCAGCTCGGCGGCGCCGACCTGAGCAGCGCCGTCGTGGGCACGCCCGCGTACATGTCGCCGGAGCAGGTGCGGGGCGGGCCCGTCGGGCCGGCGTCGGACGTGTTCGCCTGGGGCTGCGTGGTGGCCTTCGCCGCCACGGGCGCCTCGCCGTTCGCTGGCGAGTCGGTCCCGGCGATCCTGTACCGGATCGTCCACGAACCTCCGGTCCTGCCGCCGCTGCCCGAGCCGCTGCGCGAGCTGGTGGCGGCGGCCCTGTCCCGGGATCCCGCCGACCGCCCCACGGCCCAGGCCCTCCTCGACCGCCTCTCCTCCGGCGCGTCCGGCGAAGACCCCCAGGAGCCGGTACGCGACGGCCCGGCGGCGGGCGGAGGGCGGACGGCGACGGGAAGACGGCTGACGATCGGGGTGGCGGCGCTGGCGGCGGCCGTCGCGGTCACCACGGCGGTGGTCGCCCTGCGGCCCGGCGACGAGGCCGCCCCGGTGGGCGTCAACCCGCTGCGGGCCGCCGAGGACGTGAGGCTGTTCGCCCCGCCGGAGCCGGACGCCGCACGCGAGGCGCTGTTCCTGGCCGCCGCGGACCGCCCGGAGGACGCCGCGCTGATGCGCGCCCTGGCCGCCGTCCCCCACGCGATCCGGCTGGCCGGCGACGACGCCGTGGCCACGGTGGCCACCGCCGTCGAGGAGGCGGAGCGGGCCGGCGGGGTGCCGGTGTTCGTGATCGACCACCTGCCGGGCGGCGACTGCGCCCCGGGCGGCGCCGAGAACATGGCCGCCTACCAGAGCTGGATCAAGGGGATCGCCGGTCAGCTCGGCAGTGCGGACGCGGTGGTGATCCTGGAGCCCGCGAGCCTGGTCAAGATCCCCGGCACGGCCGCCTGCGACCTGCCGGGCAGCCCGAGCCGGCGCTACCACGACCTGGCCACGGCGGTCCGCGAGCTCAAGCGCGGCGGCCGCACCGCCGTCTACCTCGACGGCGGCCACGAGGGCTGGCCCGCCACGGCGGAGATCGCCCAGAGCCTGGTGGGCGCGGGCGTGACGGCCGCCGACGGCTTCTTCCTCAACGCGCAGGGCTACCAGCCGACGGCCGGCCTGGTCGCGTACGGCAGGAAGCTGTCCACGTGCGTCGCCGTCCTGGCGGCGACGGGCCGCACGGGCTGCCCGGCGGACGCCCCGGTGGACGCCGCCGACCTGCCGCACTTCGTCATCGACACCAGCCGCAACGGCCGCGGCCCGTGGGTGCCGGAGGGGAAGGCGGCCGAGCTGCCCGACCCGCAGCCCTGGTGCAACCCGCCGGGCCGGGGCGCGGGCGCACGCCCGACGACGCGGACGGGCGACGAGCTGGTGGACGCGTACCTGTGGATCAACCGGGCGGGCACCTCCAGCGGGCGCTGCCGTCGGGGCGCCGGCGGCGAGGAGGACCCGCTGCGCGGCGAGGAGAGCCCTGTCGGCGGGTCATGGTGGCCCGAGCTGGCCCTGGAACGCGCCGCGCTCGCCGTCCCGCCCCTGAGGTGACCGTACAGAATGGACGTCATGGACGCGCTTCTTCGCATCGCGCCGGAGTTGCTGATGTTCCTGCCCGCGAGCCGCCGGCGGGAGGCACAGCCGATCACCCCCGACGGCTCGTCGACGCTGGGTCACCACGTGGAGTCGGCCGGCATCCCGCTGACGGAGGTGGGCCCGATGACGGTCGGCGGTGTGGGCGTGCCGCCGTCCTACCAGCCGCGCCCCGGCGACGTCGTGGACGTGCTCGGGGTGCCCCGCCCGCAGCCGCTGCCGGGCGAGCCGCGCTTCCTGCTGGACGTGCACCTGGGCACGCTGGCCAGGCGGCTGCGCCTGCTGGGCATCGACACGGCCTACCACAACGACATGGACGACCCGTCGCTGGTGGCGCAGGCGAACGCGGAGCGGCGGGTGCTGCTCACCCAGGACCGCGGCCTGCTGCGCCGCCGCGCGCTGTGGCTGGGCGCGTACGTGCGCGGCACGCGGGCGCCCGACCAGCTCCGCGACCTGCTGGAGCGGTTCGCGCCGCCGCTGCGGCCGTGGACGCGCTGCACGGCCTGCAACGGGGAGCTGGAGGCGGTGGCCAAGCGGGAGGTGGAGCCGGTGCTGCGTGACGGCACCCGGCGCAGTTACGACGCCTACGGCCGGTGCCGGGTGTGCGGCCAGGTCTACTGGCACGGCGCGCACAGCGGCGACCTGGAGGAGATCGTCCGCGCGGCGCGAGCGTGGGCGGCGGGCTGATCTCGGCGGGCTGATCTTGGGGGCGCCGCCCCTGGACGGTGCCGCGTTTCGGAGGGAAACTCCAGACGTGAGGGACGTCCCGCCCGCAGGGCCGTCCCCGGAGGATGGCTGTCCCTCCCCGGTCACCCGCCCTCGTGGGAGGAGCCGGATGCCGAGGTGGACGCGCACCGCCTCTCCGACGCAGCGCCCACGCCTCGGCTCTCCTCGCAGAACGGTACGCACAGGCCCCACGTCAGGCTCTTCACCTCCCGACAGGAAGGAACCCACCCATGGGCGCCAACCTCCGCGATCGTCACCACACCCCCGACGGCCACGGGCGCGCACTGCGCCTGGGGATCGGCGGACCGGTGGGGAGCGGCAAGACGGCCCTGGTGGCGGCCCTGTGCCGGACGCTCGGCCCGGCCCTGCAGCTCGCCGTCGTCACGAACGACGTCCGCACCACCGACGACGCCGACTTCCTGCGCGGCGCGGACGTCCTCGACCCCGAGCGCATCCTGGCCGTGGAGACCGGCGGCCTGCCGCACACCGCGATCCGCGACGACCTCGCCGCCAACCTCGACGCGGTGGAGACGCTGGAGGAGCGGTTCGGGCCGCTGGACCTGGTGCTGGTGGAGAGCGGGGGCGACAGCCTGGCGGCGACGTTCGGCCGGAAGCTGGCCGACCGGCAGATCTTCGTCCTGGACGCGGCCGGCGGCGACCGGGTGCCGCGCAAGGGCGGCCCCGGCGTCACCCAGGCCGATCTGCTGGTCGTCAACAAGACGGACCTGGCCCCGCTGGTGGGCGCCGACCTGGAGTCGATGGCCCGCGACGCGGCGGCGGTCCGGGGCGGCGGTCCGGTGGTGTTCACCTCGATCAGGCAGGATCCCACCGCGGCGGAGGTCTCCGCCTGGGTGAAGGACCAGGCCAAGACCTGGCGCCACTCCTGACCTCGCCGCGCGCCCGGCCGTACGCCGCGGACACACGGTTGGCGCGTCGCGGACGGTGGTGGCGGCGGCACGATCGGCTTATGGTGATCGGGTGGCCGACCATCTCACGCCGTCACCCGCCGGGAGACTCCACGCCTTCGCCGTCATGCTCGCGGGCGGCCTGCTGATCTTCTGCGTCGTCCTGCCCTGGGCCGGGACGCAGGCGACGAGCGACCTGGTCGGCGCCGGGCTGTCACGCGACGTGCGCGGCATCGACGACGCCTCCGGCGTGTGGACGCTGCTGGCCGGGCTGGCGGCGGCGGGCTGCGGGCTGGCCGGACTGATCGGCCGCCCGCGCGTCGCGGCGCTGGCCGCGCTGCCGGGCGCGCTGGCGGCGGTGGTGCTGGTGCTGTTCGTGACCGGCTCGGCCGGCCTGCCCGACCGGGTCTCGATCGACCTGGGCTTCCTGTCGATCGAGCCGGTCATCCGCTACGGCTGGTTCGCCGCGCTGGGCGCGTCGCTGGCGGTGGTGGTGCTGGCGGTCCTGGCGCTGTTCCGCCGGTCCCCGGCTGCCACCCGTCAGTCGTAGAAGCCCAGGCGGCGCAGTTGCTTGGGGTCGCGCTGCCAGTCCTTGAGCACGCTGATGCGCAGGTCCAGATAGACGCGGGTGCCGAGCAGGGCCTCGATCTGCTTGCGAGCCGCGGTGCCGACCTCGCGCAGCCGCTCGCCCTTGTGTCCGATGACGATGGCCTTCTGCGACGGCCGCTCGACGAACAGGTGGGCGTAGATGTCGAGCAGGTCGTCGCGCCCCTCGCGCGGCAGCATCTCGTCGACGACGACGGCGATGGAGTGGGGCAGCTCGTCGCGGACGCCTTCGAGGGACGCCTCCCGGATGAGCTCGCCCACGAGCACCTGCTCGGGCTCGTCGGTGAGCTGCCCGTCCTCGTACAGCGGCGGCGACTCGGGCAGGTGCTCGATGAGCACGTCGCCGAGCACGTCGAGCTGCTCGCCCGACTGCGCCGACACCGGGACGACCGCCGCGAACTCCGCGATCTCCGACACCGCGAGGAGCTGCGCGGCGATCTGGTCGCGGCTCGCCAGGTCGCACTTGGTGACCACGGCCACGACGGGCGTGTTCTTGACGGCGGCGAGCTTGTCGGCGATGAACCGGTCGCCCTTGCCGATCGGCTCGTTGGCCGGCACGCAGAACCCGATCACGTCGACCTCGGTGAGCGTGGACAGCACGAGGCTGTCGAGCCGCTCACCGAGCAGCGTGCGCGGGCGGTGCAGGCCGGGCGTGTCGACGATGACGATCTGGGCCTCGGGCCGGTGCACGATGCCGCGGATGGCGCGGCGGGTGGTCTGCGGCTTGGACGAGGTGATCGCCACCTTCGTGCCGACCAGGGCGTTCATCAGCGTGGACTTGCCGACGTTCGGCCTCCCCACGAAGCAGGCGAATCCGGCGCGATGGTTGTCTGGCGAAGTCACATAGTGCATTCTGGCTCATCGATCGGCCTGGTCACGCCACCAGGCGAAGACCTGGGGCAGCACGTGGGGGCTCCACGCGGTCATCCTGAGCCCGGCCAGCTCCGGCTCGGTGACCCAGCGGGCGTCGGTGATCTCGTCCCCGTCGGGGGTGGGCGTGCCGGAGACGATGGCGCAGGCGTACGTGATGATCACGTACGCGACCTGGTGCCCGTTGGGGTAGAGGACGCGGAAGTCGGGGCCGCCGTGGGCGCCGATGAGGGCGCGTACGCGGACCTCGAGGCCGAGCTCCTCGCGCAGCTCGCGCACGACGGCGTCCTCGGGCCGCTCGTCGGGGTCGACGCCGCCGCCCGGGGTGGCCCAGAGGCCGACGTCGCCGTGGCGTGCCACCAGCAGCCTGCCGCTCTCGTCGAACACGCAGCCGTTGACCGACGGCAGCATGAGGAGCTGGGAGCCGACCTTGGCGCGCAGATCGGCCAGGAACGGCGACATCGGCATGTCAGGCCCCGCCGGGCGTGCCGTCGCGCAGCGTGCCGTCCGGGCCGGCCACGAGGATGGTCTTGACACCCAGCTCGCGGGCGGCGGCCTCGTCGGCGGCGCTCGGCCCGTCGCCGTCGGTGACCAGCGCCACGGCCTCCAGCGACCGCGCGCCGCTGGAGACGGCCGTCGCCACGGCCACCTGCACCGCCGACAGGGTGAGCGAGGTGAGCGCGACGTCGGTGGCCGCGTAGGTGCGGCCGGTCTCGTCGCGTACGGCGGCGCCCTGGGCGGAGCCGTTGCGCGCCCGGGACGACCGGGCCAGGGTGATGATCTTGCTGTCTTCGGGATCGAGAGTCACGAGGACCAGATTAGGCGCTGGCCATCCGCATCACCGCGTCGAGGAGCTGCCGCGTGCGCTGCGGGTCCACCTCGGCCATGCTCGTGTGCACCAGCGAGACCAGCGTGTCGCCCGAGCGGGCGAGCACGACGTCGAGCGTGTAGGGATAGCCGTTCAGCCGTCCGCGCAGCTCGCCGCCCACCGCCTCGTCGGCCACTTTCCCGACCGGCACCAGCGTGGTGCGCAGGTGGGTGCCGGTGCCCTGGCGCACCGCGCGGCACGCCTCCAGGGCTCGGGTCAGTTCGGCCAGGTGCTGTTCGGCGGCGGCGCCGGTGTAGCGGGCCAGGCCGACGCCGACCTGCTCGCCGAGCTCGTCGCCCTGATAGCTGGCCGCGGCCTGCGCGGTCAGCTCCTGCGCGGGCGCCCGCCCGCCGGCCGCGTCGAGCACGGCCCGGCAGTTGCGGTCGGCCGGGGTGAACGGCGCCCGCCACGCCTGCTCGGGCCGGGGCGAGAAGCCCTCGGGCAGCCGCGGCTCCTTCTTGAGAACCTCCCGCATCTGGGCCAGGGCCTGTACGTCGACCCCTTGGACGAGGCCGCCGTCTCCGCAGCCTGTCAGGGCACCGGCAAGGAGCCCGCAGGCGATGATCCGCTGTCCGCGTTTCATGATTCCCTCCGACCGGCAGCCTCCCCGGTCGGCAATTACGGCAATCCACCGCTACTACCAACAAAGGATCAAACGCAAAAAGGGTGCTCCCGTCCTGTTCGGACGAGAACACCCTTTACGCCGAACAACGTCACGATCGGCTAGCTGATCGAGACGTTGCCGTCCCCCCGGAAGCCTTCCTCCCGCCGCGAACCCCACCCGGCGCTCGGAAGCCCCCCTCGTGACACCCACCGCACAGGGTGTCGAGAGAAAGACTGGCGGACGGCGCTTGCAGAAGACTTGTAGAACGCTTGCGACAACCTGGACCCGCCGGTCAGTCGTGCTCGGCGCGGGCGGGGACCACGTCGTCGCCCAGCGGCAGCACCCGCCGCACGACCACGGTGCTGATCCGGTTGCGCCGCCCGGCCAGGCTCTCGGCCGTCAGCCTGAGGCCCGCCACCTCGGCCTGGGAGCCGGCGATCGGCACCCGGCCCAGCGCGTGGGCCAGCAGCCCGCCCACCGTCTCGACGTCGTCGACCTCGATCTCGGTGTCGAACAGCTCGGCCAGCTCGTCGACCGGCATCCGGGCCGTCACCCGCAGCGCCCCGCCGGGCATCGGCTCGACCCGGGGCGCCTCCTGGTCGTACTCGTCGGTGATCTCGCCGACGATCTCCTCCAGCACGTCCTCGATCGTGACCAGGCCGGCCGTGCCGCCGTACTCGTCGATGACGATGGCCAGATGGGTCTGCTTGGCCTGCATCTCGCGCAGGAGCTCGTCGATCGGCTTGCTCTCGGGCACGTACGTGGCCGGGCGCATGATCGACTCGATGCGCTCGTGCCCGCGGTCGGCGCCCGACTCGTGCACCCGCCGGGTGATGTCCTTGAGGTAGGCGATGCCGATGACGTCGTCCTCGTTCTCGCCGGCCACCGGGATGCGGGAGAAGCCGCTGCGCAGCGCCAGCGACAGCGCCTGGCTGAGCGTCTTGCCCCGCTCGATGTAGACCATGTCGGTGCGCGGCACCATGACCTCGCGCACCAGCGTGTCGCCCAGCTCGAACACCGAGTGGATCATCTCGCGCTCGTCGGGCTCGATGACCCGGCGCTCCTCGGCCAGGTCGACCAGGTCACGCAGCTCCGCCTCGGAGGTGAACGGCCCGTCGCGGAACCCCTTGCCGGGCGTCAGCGCGTTGCCCAGCAGGATGAGCAGCTTGGGCAGCGGCCCGAAGATCTTCGTCAGCCCGTAGACGATCGGGGCGCTGGCCAGCGCGATCGGCTCGGCGTGCTGGCGGCCCAGGGTGCGCGGCATGACGCCGACGATCACGTAGCTCACCACGATCATCACGGCCGCGGCGGACACGTACGCCCAGCCCTGGTCGTGCATGAGGTCGATGAACAGCAACGTCGCGATCACCGTCGCGACCAGCTCGCAGCTCAGCCGGAGCAGGAGCAGCAGATTGAGGTAGCGCGGCGCGTCGGAGACGATCGCGTGCAGCCGGACGGCGCCGCGCCTGCGGTCTCGCACGGCCTCCTCGGCGCGCACCCGGGAGATGCGCGTCAACGCCGTTTCCGCGCTGGCGATGAGGCCACCGACCACGACGAGGACGATGGCCAACGGCAACCAGGCGTTCACCGGGAGTCGCGCACCTCCCGCCAGGCTTCGAGCAGCCGGGCCTGCAGCCCGAACATCTCCTTGTGCTCCTCGGGCTCGGCGTGGTCGTAGCCCATCAGGTGGAGGATGCCGTGGGTGCACAGCAGCTCGAGCTCGGCCTGGGCGCTGTGGCCGGCCTCCTCGGCCTGCCGGGCCGCCACCTGCGGGCAGAGCACCACGTCGCCCAGCAGCGCCGGGTCGGCGGGGCTCTCGCCGTCGCCACGCGCGCCGCCGCCGGGACGCAGCTCGTCCATCGGGAAGGCGAGCACGTCGGTCGGGCCGGGCTCGCCCATCCACTTCTCGTGCAGCTCGGCCATGGCGTCCTCGTCGACGACCACGATCGAGAGCTCGGCCAGCGGGTTGATGCCCATCTCGGCGAGCACGTGGCCGGCCAGCGCGACGAGGGTCTCCTCGTCGACGCCGACGCCGGACTCGTTGTTGATCTCGATGCTCATCGGCGCTTTCCCCGCTGCTGCTGGATCTGCTTCGGCTCCTGGAGTGCGTCGTAGCGCCCGTAGGCGTCGACGATCTCGCTCACCAGCTTGTGGCGGACCACGTCGGAGCTGGTCAGCCGGGCGAAGTGGATGTCGGGGATGCCCTCGAGGATCTCCTGCACCACCCGCAGGCCGCTGACCGTGCCCGAGGGCAGGTCGACCTGGGTGACGTCACCCGTCACCACGATCTTGGAGTTGAAGCCGAGACGGGTCAGGAACATCTTCATCTGCTCGGCCGAGGAGTTCTGGGCCTCGTCGAGGATGATGAAGGCGTCGTTGAGCGTGCGGCCGCGCATGTAGGCCAGCGGCGCGACCTCGATCGTGCCCGCGGCCATCAGCTTGGGGATCGAGTCGGGGTCGACCATGTCGTGCAGCGCGTCGTAGAGCGGCCGCAGGTAGGGGTCGATCTTCTCGTAGAGGGTGCCGGGCAGGAAGCCGAGCCGCTCGCCGGCCTCGACCGCGGGGCGGGTCAGGATGATGCGGTTGACCCGCTTCTCCTGGAGCGCGCGCACGGCCTTGGCCATCGCGAGGTAGGTCTTGCCGGTGCCTGCGGGGCCGATGCCGAAGACGATCGTGTGCTTGTCGATCGCGTCGACGTAGCGCTTCTGGTTGACCGTCTTGGGCCTGATGGTCCGCCCGCGCGAGGAGAGGATGTCGAGCGACAGCACCTCGGCCGGGCGGTCGGAGGTCATGCGGAGCATGGCGATGCTCCGCTCGACCGCGTCGGGGGTGAGCTCGCCGCCGCTGCGCAGCACCTCGACCAGCTCCTCGAACAGCCGCACCACGGTGCCGCTCTCGTCGGGGCTGCCGGTGACGGTGATCTCGTTCCCGCGCACGTGGATGTCGGCCTTGAAGGCGCCCTCGATGACGCGCAGCAGCTCGTCACGTGAGCCCAGGAGGCTGACCATCGGGTATTCGTCCGGAATCAGCACCTTGGCTTGAGTGCGCGAGGGAGGTGCCGTTCGTCGGGATTCGTGTAGTTCGGACATGGGCAGGCCAGCGGCCTGATGCCTCCCGGTCTCCTTGGCTTTGCTTGTGCCCCCATGGTAGCCGGGACCAGGCCGATCGCTCATGCCAATATCACCCGGGCGGCCAGGTCAGGTCACGCCCGCCCAGCACGTGCGCGTGCACGTGGAAGACGGTCTGACCGGCGCCGGCCCCGGTGTTGAACACGATCCGGTAACCGCCGGGCGCGACGCCCTCCTGCACGGCCACCGCGTGCGCGGCCTTGAGCACGTCGTCGGCCAGCCCGTCGTCGGCCTCGGCCAGGGCCGCCGCGTCGGCGTGGTGCGCCTTCGGTACGACGAGCACGTGGGTGGGCGCCTGCGGGTTGATGTCGCGGAAGGCCAGCGCCCGCTCGGTCTCCAGGACGATCTCGGCCTCGATCTCCCTGGCCACGATCTTGCAGAAGAGGCAGTCGGTCACCCGATCACCTTACCGACACGGGACATCGCCTGATCGGCGTTGCGAATCGGTGACCGCTTCCCGCGTGGCGTCCGAAGATCAACGCGGTTAGGGTGTGTGTGCAACACTTCAAGGAAAAGAGACGATTCAGGGTCGGGCGAGGCCACCTGGCGAGGACACGACTGGGTCATGCCCCCTAAGGAACCGGAAGAGCGTAAACCCTCAGGCAAGGCCGCGCGTCCCACTGAAGTGACCACCGAAACCCTCCTGGCCGACAGGTCCATGGGGGCGGTGCCGGTCGGGTGGGACGCCGACATGGCCGTGACCGCGCTCTACAGCGCGCACTTTCGGTCATTGGTACGTCTCGCTGTGTTGCTGGTGCGCGACATGGCAACCGCGGAGGAAGTCGTGCAGGACGCGTTCGTCGCCATCCACGGCGCCTGGCGCAGACTGCGTGACCCCGACAAAGCACTCGCCTACCTGCGTCAGTCCGTCGTCAACCGGTCCCGTTCCGTGCTGCGCCACCGCGCGGTCGTCGAGAAATACGCGCCGAAGGGCCTGCCCGACGCGCCGAGCGCCGAGAACGGCGCGATCGGCGAGCTCGAACGCTCCGCCGTGATCGAGGCGCTGCGAGCCCTGCCCACCCGTCAGAGAGAGGCACTGGTCCTTCGTTACTACGGTGATCTGTCCGAGGCTGAGATCGCCCACGCCATGGGCATCAGCAAGGGCGCGGTCAAGAGCCACACGGCGCGTGGCATGGCCGCCTTGCGATCCGTCCTGGAGAAGATGTCATGACCCAGCCCCCCGACGAGCACGGCGACGCCCTGCGCCGTGCGCTCCACGCGGAGGCGGACGCGGTCGTGCCCTCGCCGGACGGGCTGGAGATCATCCGCGCCCGGATCGAGCGGCGCGGGGCGCGCAACCTCATCTGGTGGCGGGTGGGCGCCGCCGCGGCCAGCGCCGTCCTGGTCGCCGCCACGATCGTGATGGTGGTCCCCGAGCTGCGCAACCAGGTGATCGAGCAGGTGCCCGTCCAGGAGGTCGAGGCCACCTCCAGCGCCACCCCGCCGGCCAAGTCGTCGACCAGCCGGCCCGCCGAGCCGAAGGCCACCGTACGGCAGGACCCGCCGGCGGTCGTCGTCCCCGACCCGTCCACGCCGCCGCCCTCCCCGCAGCCGTCGGAGACGGCCAGGTCGACCAGCAAGCCCTCCCCCTCCCCCAGCTCCGAGCCCAGCACGACGCCGTGCCCGACGGCCGCCGAGGAGCAGGCGGAGCCGCCCGCCGACTGCCCGGAGATCACGCCCTCGCCCTCGCCGGACCCGTCGATCTCGGAGACCGCCGCGCCCGAGGCGCCCTGCCCCGCCGAGGAGTGCCCGCCGGGCGACCCGGCGCCGACCGCGTCGGACGCGCCCAGCCCGCTGCTCGCCACCCCGCCCCCGCTCCCCTGACGCCCCCAGGCGCATGGCCCGCCGGGACGCTACCAGCGGCCGGAGCGCGCCAGCAGCACGGCCGCCGCCGCCACCCCCGCCGTCGAGGTGCGCAGCACCGTCGGCCCCAGCAGCACCGGCACCGCCTTGGCCGCCTCGAAGCGCGCCAGCTCGTCCTCCGACACGCCGCCCTCCGGGCCCACCACGACGACGATGTCGCCGCCCGCCGGCAGCGCCACCCGCGACAGCGGCTCGGCCGCCTCCTCGTGCAGCACCAGCCCCAGCGCCGCGCCCGCCAGCAGCGCCTCCACGCGGGCCGTCGTGGCGGGCTCGGCCACCTCCGGCAGATGGAACCGGCGCGCCTGCTTGCCCGCCTCCCGCGCCGTGGACCGCCACCGGCCCAGCGCCTTGGCGGCCCGCTCGCCCTTCCACTGCGTGATGCTGCGCGAGGCGGCCCACGGCACGATCACGTCGACGCCCGCCTCGGTCATCATCTCCACGGCCAGCTCGCCCCGGTCACCCTTGGGCAGGCCCTGCACCACGACCAGCCGGGGCCGCGGCGCGGGCACCTCGTGGCGGGCCAGCACGTCCAGCCGCAGCGCGTCCTTCAGCACCTCGCGCACCACGCACTCGGCCACCGCGCCCGCGCCGTCGGTCAGGTCGACCCGCTCACCCTCGCGCAGCCGCCGCACCGACGCCGCGTGCCGCCCCTCGGGGCCGTCGAGCACCAGCTCGGACCCGCTCAGATCCGCCGCGAGGAACACCGGAACCGTCACCGTGTCGCACTCCAGATTCTTCACGTCACGCAGTCAAGCGAACACGCGACGCAATATCGTGTCACGTGCACTCGCACTTTCCTGACGTCACTTTACGAGGGCCCAGCGCGATGACCATGTCCCCCGCCCGCGGGCTGCCCCTGAGGGCGCGCCTGTTCCTGCTGCCGGCCGTGCCGGCGCTGCTGCTCATCGCGGCGACGGGAGCCGGCGTCGCGGACCTCGCCGCGGCCCGTGCCGAGGCCGCGTCCGGCGTCCGCCAGGTGGACGTGGCACTCGCCGCCGAGGACCTGGTCCACGCCCTCCAGCGCGAACGCACCCTCGCCGCGGGCCGCGCGGCCGGTGAGGAGCGCTTCGCCGCCGACCTCGCCGCCGCCCGCCGGGCCACCGACGGCGCCCTCGCCCCGCTGCTCAGCGGCCGCGCCGGGGCCGGGCGCGTACGCGAGTCGCTTCCCGGGCCCGGCACCCTGGCCGAGATCCGCGCGGCCGGGGAGAACGCCGGGAACGTCGGGAACGCCGCCGGGACAGCCGAGGGCGCCGTCCCCGGAGCCGCCGTGCCTGGCGCCGCCGGAACCACCGCCCCCGGCACGGCCGCCGTCCCCGAAGCGACCGCAACCGCCGTCCCAGGAGCTGCCGAAGGCGCGGTGCCGGGCGCGGCCGGGACCGTCGTGCCGGGCTCAGCCGGGAGCGCCGTGCCGGGGGCGGCGGCCGTGCCGGGGGAGGTGGGGGCGCGACCCCGGCATCTGACGGTGTTCACCGCCTATACGACGACGATCGCGGCCGTGCTGGCGGCCTCGCACCGGGCGGGGCCGCTGGAGGCGCTGGCGCGGGGCAAGGAGGCCGCCGCGCAGCAGCGCGCGCTGGTGACGGGGGCGCTGGCGGCGGGCGGGTTCGCGGCGGCCGACTACGCGACGTTCCTGCGGGCCGGGGCCGTGGCGGACGACGCCCTGGCCCGCTACGGGCGGATGGCCGGGCGGACGGGCGCGGCGGCGCTGGACCGGGCGCTGCGGGCCGGACCGGTGGCCCGGGTGGCCGCGCTGGAGCAGGAGGCCGTGGCGAGCGCCTCGGGCACGGAGGTGACGGCGGGGCCCCGGGCATGGGAGAGCGCCACGGAGGCCCGTACGGACGCGCTGAGGGCCGCGCAGCGGGTGGCGGGAGGTCAGGCCCGCGCGGCCGCCGTGGCCGCCGTGGAGCGCGAGACGCGCCGCCTGGTGACGCTGGCGGCCTCCGGCGCCGCGCTGACGCTGGTGCTGCTCGCGCTGGGGGCGCTGGTCGTGCGCTCGGTCCTGCGTCCGCTGCGCAACCTGGCCACGGAGGCGGCCATCCTGCGCGACCACGCGGCCGAGCTGGAGTCCGGCGTACGGGAGGCGGGCCCCGGCAGGGCGCGGGCCGACGCGTTCACCGAGGTGGCGTGGGCCGTCGGCGGCATGCACGCGACGGCGGCGCGGCTGGCCGCCCAGCGGACGGCGCTGCGCGAGGGCACCGCGGAGGCGCTGGCCGAGCTGGGGCGGCGCAACCGCGACCTGGTGCACCGTCAGCTCGGCGCGGTCGGCGTGCTGCAGCGGCACGAGTCCGACCCGGCGGCGCTGGCGCGGCTGTGCGAGCTCGACCGGCTGACCGGGCGGCTGCGCAGGAACGCCGAGAGCCTGCTGGTGCTGGCGGGCAAGCGGGCGGCACGCCGCTCGTCGGAGCCGGTCCCGGTGGCCGACGTGGTGCGGATGACGCTGGCGGAGATGGAGGGCCATCACCGGGTGACGCTGCGGGTGCTGGACGGCCCGCTGGTGCGCGGGGCCGTCGTGGCCGAGGTGGCGCACCTGCTGGCCGAGCTGGTGGAGAACGCGCTGGCGTTCTCGCCGCCCGACGCCGAGGTGGAGATCTGGGCACGCGCCGACGAGGGCGAGTGCCGCATCACGATCACCGATCACGGCGTCGGCATGACGCCCGCCGAGCTGGCCGCGGCCAACGCCCGGCTCAGGGGCGAGGAGAGCTTCCTGGCCGCGCCCGACCGCTGCCTCGGCCACCACGTGGTGGGCCGGCTGGCGGAGCGGCTCGGCGTGCGGGTGTGGCTGCACGAGACGCCCCGCTCCGGGGTGACCGCCCGGGTGGCGCTGCCGGAGGAGCTCCTGACGGCTGCCTCAGCGGCCGTTGAACGCGTCGCGCAGCCGTGAGAAGAACCCCTGCTGGCCCGGCGCGAACTTGCCGGGCGGGCGCTCCTCGCCGCGCAGCTTGGCCAGCTCGCGCAGCAGCTCCTCCTGGGCCGGGTCGAGGCGGCCGGGCGTCTCGACGTTGACGTGGATGAGCAGGTCGCCGCGGCCCGACTCGTTGAGCCGCTGGACGCCGCGCCCGTACATGGTGATGACCTGACCGGACTGGGTGCCGGGCCGCACGTCGACCTCCTCCGGGCCGTCGAGCGTCTCGACGGACAGGATGGTGCCGAGCGCGGCCGCCGTCATCGGGATCTGGACCGTGCAGTGCAGGTCGTCGCCGCGCCGTTCGAAGATCTCGTGCGGCTTCTCGGCGATCTCCAGGAACAGGTCGCCGGGCGGGCCGCCGCCGGGGCCGACCTCGCCCTCGCCGGCGAGCTGGATGTGGGTGCCGTCCTCGACGCCGGCCGGGATCCGGACCTTGATCGTGCGGCGGGTGCGCACCCGGCCGTCGCCGGAGCACTCCTGGCACGGGTGGCGGATGATGCTGCCGAAGCCGCCGCACTGCGGGCACGGCCGCGAGGTCATGACCTGGCCCAGGAACGAGCGGGTGACCTGGGAGATCTCGCCGCGCCCGTTGCACATGTCACAGGTGTCGGGGTGGGTGCCCTGGGCGGTGCCGGCGCCCTGGCATACCTCACAGGTGACGGCCGTGTCGACGACGAGCTCACGGGTGGTGCCGAACGCGGTCTCGCGCAGGTCGAGCTCGACCCGGATGGTCGCGTTGCGGCCGCGCCTGGCACGCGAGCGGGGCCCGCGCGTGCCGCCGGCGGTGCCGAAGAAGGCGTCCATGATGTCGCTGAACGGGAACCCGGCGCCGAACCCGCCGGCGCCCGCACCCGCGCCGCCGCCGCCGAACGGGTCGCCGCCGAGGTCGTACATCTGGCGCTTGCTCGGGTCGGACAGCACCTCGTAGGCCTGCGTGATCTCCTTGAACCGCTCCTGGGTGGCGGGATCGGGATTCACGTCAGGGTGCAGCTCGCGGGCCAGCCGGCGGTAGGCCTTCTTGATCTCGTCCTGACTGGCGTCACGGCGCACCCCGAGGGTGGCGTAGTAGTCGCTGTTTGCCACTTATCGACCTCTTAAGATGCAGCCAGGATCTGGCTGACGTAGCGTGCCACCGCGCGTACGGCGCCCATCGTCACGGGGTAGTCCATCCTCGTGGGGCCCAGCACGCCGAGCCGGGCCAGTTGGTTGTCGCCTTGACCGTATCCCGTGGCGACGATGGACGTGCCCCGCAGTCCGGTATAGGCGTTCTCGGAACCGATGCGCACGGTGAGAGCGGACGGGGTGTCTGTGGTTGTCTCGCCGAGCAGCCGCATGAGCACGACCTGTTCCTCCAGCGCCTCCAGCACGTCGCGCAGGCCGACGCTGAAGTCGGCGCCGGCCAGGTTGGCCGCGCCGGCGAACACGATCTTCTCGTCGTGCCGCTCGACGAGCGTTTCGAGCAGGACCGACAGGATCGTCGCCACCACCGGCCGGTCCTCGACCGGCAGCCGCTCGGGCAGGTCGGACACCAGCTCCGGCACGCTGGCCAGGCCGCAGCCGTCGAGACAGGCGTTGAGCACCGCGCGCAGGTGCGCGATGCGGGTGTCCTCCACCACCTCGGGCAGCTCGATCACGCGCTGCTCGACGCGGCCGGTGTTGGTGATCAGGACGAGCATGACCCGCCGCTCGGCGAGCGGGACCAGCTCGACGTGCCGGACCGTGGAACGGGTCAGGGTCGGATACTGCACGACGGCGACCTGCCTGGTGAGCTGCGCGAGCAGCCGCACCGTGCGGGTCACCACGTCGTCGAGGTCGACCGCGCCCGCCAGGAAGGTCTCGATCGCCCGGCGCTCCGCTCCGGAGAGCGGCTTGACCTGCGAGAGCCTGTCGACGAACAGGCGATAACCCTTGTCCGTCGGCACTCGGCCCGCGCTGGTGTGCGGCTGGGTGATGTAGCCCTCCTCCTCCAGCGCGGCCATGTCGTTGCGGACCGTCGCCGGGGAGACCTTGAGGTTGTGGCGCTCGGCGAGCGCCTTCGAGCCGACGGGTTCGTTGGTCGACACGTAGTCTTCGACAATGGCGCGGAGCACCGCGAGTTTACGATCGTCGAGCACGTGCGCACCTCCTACCGCTGCCTTTAGGGGAAACGCCAGGTCTAGCACTCTGTGTTCCCGAGTGCCAAGTGTACGGCTCTCACCCACAAGGTGCGATAACGCCGGGGGCCCGATGACAAGCCGAATGCCAAGCCTCACACTTGCCGCCATGACGGACAATTCGCCGTACGGCCCGCCGCCTCCGCCGGGGCCGCAGCCGGGGACCCACCACCAGTATCCGCCCCCTCCCCCTGGTCAGCAGCCCTACTTCGCCCCGCCGCCGCCCCCGTACGGGCAGCAGTTCCCGCCTCCGTACGGGCAGCGGGTGGACCCGAAGGCGATCCGGCCCCGGCTGAGGTGGATCGGCCTCGCATGGGGCGTGGCCGCCGTGTGCGTGCTGGCCGCCGGGGCGCTGTTCGTGAGCAGCCTGTTCAGCACGGTGGCGAACGTGGCGCCGAACCGCACGTTCGCCGCCGGCGAGACGGTCGCGGCCACGCTCGACCCGGCCGACGGCCCCGCCCTCTACCTCGCCTCCGACGGCCCGGTCAGCTACGACTGCCAGATCTCCGGCGGCGCCACGCTCATCGCGCCCTCCGGCACGACCACGCTCACCGTCGACGGCACCCGCTGGGAGCAGATCGCGCTGGTCAACGCGCCGTCGGCGGGCCAGTACCAGGTCACCTGCGCCACCCAGCAGCAGTCGGACGCCCGGTTCGGCATCGGCACGGGCGTGCTCGGCGCGGCGGCCGGGGTCGTGGGCGGCGCGGCGGTGGCCGCGATCGTGGCCGCGATCGGCGTGCTCGCGGCGGCCTTCGTGACGATCGTGGTCGTGGTACGCCGCAGCGGGCACCGCAAGCGCCTCGCGGCGGGCGGGTGATTTGCTACGGTCCCCGGTGTGTACGACGGTGATGTTCTCGCGGGAAACTGGCGGCGCCCGGGCAAGGGCAAGATCCCGCAGGTGCCGGCCGAGCCGGACCTGGTGGTGGAGGACGCCGACAGCGGCTTCTGCGGCGCGGTGGTGGCCTGCGACAAGGAGGCCGTCACGCTGGAGGACCGCTTCGGCAGGCGCCGGCTGTTCCCGCTCGCGCCCGCCGCGTTCCTGCTGGAGGGCAAGGTCGTGACGCTCGTGCGGCCCCAGGCCGCCGCTCCCCGGGCGCCCCGGCGCAGCGCCTCGGGCTCGATCGCCGTGGAGGGGCTGCGGGCCAGGGTGGCCCGCGAGAGCCGCATCTACGTCGAGGGCGTGCACGACGCCGCCCTGGTGGAGAAGATCTGGGGTCACGACCTGCGGGTCGAGGGCGTGGTCGTCGAGTACCTGGAGGGCGTCGACGACCTGCCGGCGATCGTCGAGGAGTTCGCGCCCGAGCCGGGGCGGCGGCTGGGCGTGCTGGTCGACCATCTGGTGCCGGGCTCCAAGGAGAGCCGCATCGCCGCCCAGGTCACCTCGCCGCACGTGCTCGTGGTCGGGCACCCGTACGTGGACATCTGGCAGGCGGTCAAGCCGTCGGCCGTGGGCATCGCGGCCTGGCCGGACGTGCCGCGCGGGGTGCCGTGGAAGGAGGGCGTGATCGCCGCCCTGGGCTGGCGCGCCGAGCCGGCCGACGCCTGGCGGCGCATCCTCGGCTCCGTCTCGACCTACGCCGATCTGGAGCCCGAGCTGCTCGGCCGGGTCGAGGAGCTGATCGACTTCGTCACCGCGGCAGCCTCGTGAGCGCGACGGCCTGATCAGCTCAGGATGTCGCGGACCAGGGCGTCGGCGAGCAGGCGGCCCCGCAGGGTGAGCACCATGCGGCCGGCCTTGAACGCCTCCGGCTCCAGGAGCCCGTCGGCCAGCGCGGCGGCGACGTGGGTGCGGCCGGTGGGCGGCACGTCGGCCAGGGGGTAGCCGGACGCGAGCCGGAGCTCCAGCATGAGGCGTTCGGTCGCCCGGTCCTCGCCGGTGAGCTCCTCGCGGGCGTGCGCGGGCGACAGGCCCTCCGCCAGGCGCTGCGCGTAGGGGGCGGGGTGCTTGACGTTCCACCAGCGGGTGCCGCCGACGTGGCTGTGGGCGCCGGGCCCGGCGGCCCACCAGTCGCCGCCGGTCCAGTAGAGCAGGTTGTGGCGGCACCGGGCCTCGTCGGAGGTCGCCCAGTTGGACACCTCGTACCAGCGGAACCCGGCCTCGGCCAGCATCTCGTCGGCGATCACGTAGTGGTCGGCGGCCACGTCGTCGTCGGGCATCGGCAGCTCGCCGCGCCGGATGCGGGCGGCCAGGCGGGTGCCGTCCTCGACGATCAGCGAGTAGGCCGACACGTGGTCGGGCTCGGCCTCGACGGCGGCGGCCAGCGATGCGCGCCAGTCGTCGTCGCTCTCCCCCGGCGTGCTGTAGATCAGGTCCAGGTTGACGTGGTCGAACCCGGCCTTCCTGGCCTCCAGCACCGCCTGCCCGGCCCGGCCGGGGGTGTGCTGGCGGTCGAGCACGCGCAGGACGTGGTCGCGGGCGCTCTGCATGCCGAAGCTGACCCGGTTGAAGCCGCCTTCCCGGAGTCTCTCCAGGTATTTCGGGTCGACGGACTCGGGGTTCGCCTCGGTCGTCACCTCGGCCCCGGGCGCCAGGCCGAACTCCGCGCCGATGGCCGCCAGGATCCTCGACAGGTCCTCGGCGGGCAGCAGCGTGGGCGTGCCGCCGCCGAAGAACACCGTCTCGACCGGCAGCTCGGCGTCACCGAGCACGCGGCGGGCGAGCCGGATCTCCTCGACCACCGTGGCCGCGTAGTCGGCGCGCGAGGCGCCGGGACCCAGCTCGGCGGCGGTGTAGGTGTTGAAGTCGCAGTAGCCGCAGCGGGTCACGCAGAACGGCACGTGCACGTAGAAGCCGAACGGGCGCTCGCCGAGCCCCCGCAGGGCGCTCTCGGGCAGCTCGCCCGAGGCGGGCGCGGGGTCTCCGTCTGGCAGCGTCGATGGCACGTCTCCAGTGTGCCCGCTGCCATTGACTGCCCGATCCCCTGGCCCTACGATCCGGGACAACTTATAGGAAAGTTTCCTATAAGTTGCGTGCCCCGGGAGGCGCCCCCCGTGAAGAGAATCCTCATCGCTCTCTCGTCGCTCTTAGTCGCCCTCACCGCGATCGCCGTGCCCGCCCAGGCGGAGAACGACCGCTACAAGCGGGTCGCGTACTTCATCCAATGGGGCGTCTACGGGCGCAACTATCACGTCAAGGACATGGACGTCAGCGGCGCCGCCGCCAAGCTCACGCACGTCAACTACGCGTTCGGCTTCGTCAACGCCGAAGGCGCCTGCTACTCCGCGGACCCGTGGGCCGACTGGCAGCGCCCGGTGCCGGCCGAGCAGAGCGTCGACGGCGTCGCCGACGAGCCCGGCCAGGCCCTCAACGGCAACCTCAACCAGCTCCGCAAGCTCAAGGCCAAGCACCCCGGGCTCAAGGCGCTAATCTCGCTCGGCGGCTGGACCGGCTCCAAGTACTTCTCCGACGCCGTCCTCACCGCCGAATCGCGCACCAAGCTCGCCCAGTCGTGCATCGACCTGTGGCTGCGCGGCAACCTGCCCGGCCTGGAGCCCGGCGCCGGAGCGGGCGTCTTCGACGGCATCGACCTCGACTGGGAGTGGCCCGGCTCCTCCGGCGCCGACGGCAACATCATCCGGCCCGAGGACAAGCAGAACTTCACCCTCTTCGTCGAGGAGCTCCGCTCGCAGCTCCGCGCGTTCTCGCGGGACGCCCAGCTCACCGCGTTCCTCCCCGCCGCCGCCGCCAAGATCGACGCCGGCTTCGAAGTGCGGCGCGTGTTCCGCCAGCTCGACTTCGCCACCGTCCAGGGGTACGACCTGCGCGGCAGCTGGGAGAACCGCACCGGCCACCAGAGCAACCTCCTCACCGACCGCCGCGACCCCAACGACCCCCGCTACAGCGTCGACCAGACCGTCCGCGACTACCTCTCGCGCGGCGCCCCCGCCCGCAAGCTCGTCATCGGCGTCCCCGCCTACGGCCTCGGCTGGACCGGCGTCACCGGCGGCGGCGACGGCCTCTACCAGCCGGCCACCGGCCCCGCCCCCGGCAAGTGGGCCGCCGGCGCCGAGGACTACAAGGACCTGGTCAACAAGCCCGGCAAGCGTCACCGCGACCTGCGCACCGGTGCCGTCTGGCTCTACGACGGCAACGAGTTCTGGTCGTACGACGACCCGGTGGTGCTGACGCAGAAGGCGGCCTACATCCGCCTCAAGCGCCTCGGCGGCGCCATGATGTGGTCCATCGACCAGGACGACTCCCGCGCCTCCCTCACCACGGCCCTCTACAGGGTCCTCAAGTGAGACAGCACCCTCGGGGGAGCGCCCCACCACCCGACCCGGCGCTCCCCCACCCCACCCGCGAACCCGCCCCGAACCGCACCAAGGCTCAGTCGGCGGGGCCGTAGGAGGAGATGTGCTCCTCGCGCGGACGTGAAACGCGCCCACGTCCGCGCGAGGCCCTTCCGCGCAACCCAATCCGCGCGGGCCTCTTCCGCGAGGCCCCTTCCGCGCGGTCGTTCCGCGCGAGGCCCCTCAGGACACGACCCCCAGCACCCGTACGGCCACCCGGTCCCAGCGCGGGTCGTAACCGGGCAGGGCCAGGATGCGGCGCAGCAGCTCCTCGTCACCGTGGTAGGCCAGGAACGACTCGGCCACCGTGACACTCCCGCCGGGCCTGGACACCACGTCCACGGCGTCGCCCGCGCCCAGCTCCCCCGGCTCCACCACCCTCAGGTACGCGCCCGTGCGCCGCGCCTCGGTGAAGCGCCTGACCCAGGCGGGCTCGTCGAGCCAGTTGCGGAACACCACGCACGGCACCCGGGGCCCCGTCACCTCCAGCAGCGCGGTGCCGACCCGCCACCGCTCGCCGATGAGCGCGCCGTTGACGTCGACGCCGGACACGGTGAGGTTCTCGCCGAAGCGGCCGTCACGCAGCTCGCGGCCCAGCTCGGCCTCCCACCAGTCGTAGTCCTCGCGGGCATAGGCGTAGACGGCGTGGCCCGGGGCGCCGTGGTGCTCCCGGTCGGCGCGCTCGTCACCGGCCAGGCCGCCGGCGCGCACCTCCACCCGGTGGGTGACCGGCCTCTTGTCGATGGCGGTGCGCTTGAGCTTGCCCGCCCACTCCGCGTCGACGGCAGTGCCGACATTTACTGACAAAACGCGCATGCCCGACGGTAACCCGGACCGGCCCCCTCCGGCGATCGGCTAACGGGGGGCGTTGAGACGGGAGGTGTCGTCGAGGTCGGCGAGCTGTAAGAGGGTGCGCAGCGCGGCCTGGCGCACCTCCTCGACCGAGTCGCCCCGCTCGCCGAAGCAGTCGGCCGCCACGTCGAGCAGCGCCGTCACCACCGCCGCGTCCGGATAGGGGACGTCGACGACCACCTTGCCGTCCTCCCCCACGGCGGCGGGCGCCAGGTGGAGCCGGAGGAGCCGCCGCGTCTCCTCCGCCACGGCCACCCCCAGAACCGCGGCACGCTCAAAGCGCTCAGCAGCGATCATGTCACCCTCCAGTCGCACAAGTGTTCGGGTGAACAAGCTAGCCAGCGCCACCGACAATTCCGCCTGGGACGGCCACGGCACGGCGGCGGCACAGCGGCGGCACAGCGGCGGCGGGAGCCGCGCCATAGACTCGAACGGTGTCCAACAAGATCATTCATGTCCGCGATCTGACCGTGGACCTGGGCGGCAACCCCGTCATCCAGGGCATGGACCTCACCGTCAGCCGGGGAGAGACCGTCTCCGTCGTCGGCCTCAACGGGGCGGGGAAGTCCACGCTGCTGCGCTGCCTGGCGGGGCTGCAACCCGCCACCGAAGGGACCGTGGAGGTCTTCGGCGCGCCACCGGCCGACGAGCCCGCCTTCTGGCGCCGCGTGGCGCTGGCGGCCGACGAGCCCGCCTGGTACCCGGGGCTGACCGCCCGCGAGCACCTGGAGCTGATGCTGACCGTGCACGCCGGGCCGCGCATGACGGTGGCGGAGGCGCTTTCGGTGTTCGGGCTGGAGGTGCGCGCCGACGCGCCGCCGCTGAACCTGTCCACCGGGCAGCGCCAGCGCCTCTCCCTGGCCGCCGCGCTGCTCAGGCCCAGCGACCTGCTCCTGCTGGACGAGCCCGAGCGCGGCCTGGACGCGGCCTTCCGCGAGCGGCTGGCCGGGCTCCTGGAGGCGTACACGGGCGAGGGCGGCACGGTGGTGATGGCGACCCACGACGCGGCCCTCGCCGCCCGTGGCCGCGCCGTCAGGCCCACCGCCTCGTCCACCGTCTCTCCTACCGCCTCTCCCGCCGTCCCTCCCGCCGCCTCGTCCACCGCCTCACCCACCGCCTCTCCCGCTGGCGAGGTGGCCCGGTGACGGCCGTGCGTGAGGTGCGCGCGTTCGTGCGCACGCGCCGCCGCCGTGCGCCGGTCGGCGCGCTGGACCGGTACGCGGGCCTGATCATGACGGCGATCGCCGTGGCCGTGCTCGGCAGGCCGGTCGCCGACGCCGTGGCGGGGCTGCGGGGCCCGGCGGACCTCGCCGGGGTGGCGCCGGGCGTGGCGGTCACCCTGGTGGCGCTGGCCGGCGGGCTGGCGCTGGCCCGGGCGGTGGGGCCGGTGGCGTTGAGCGGGTCCGACGCGGGCTGGCTGGTGATGTCGCCGCTGGACCGGCGCGCGGTGCTCGGGCGTCCCCTGCGGGTGCTGGCCGTGGTGGCGCTGGTGACGGGCGGGGTGCTGGGGCTGGCGCTGCTGGCGCTCGTGGGCGCGCCGGACCACCTGGTGTGGCGGCTCGTGGCGGCGATGGTCGTCGGGGTCTCGGCGACGGCGGGCGGGATGGCGCTCGCCGTACTGGCTCAGACCTCTCACACGTGGCACCTCTGGCTGACGGCCGTCGTGGTGGCGCTCCTCGTGACGGCGGCGGTCGCCGCCGTGGGCACGGCCCGCGCCTCCCTCACCACCGCCGCCGTAACCGGCACGACCGCAGGCGCAGCCGCGGCTGTTGGGAACGGTGCGGAGGCGCCGTTCCGCGGGGTGGTCGAGGCGGTGGCGGGGGCGCCGCTGGGAGCGGTCGCCGCGGTGGCGGCCGTGGCGGCGCTGGCCTCGGCGCTCCTGGTGGGGCGCGCGTGGGCGCGGGCGGACCGGATCCCGGCGGCGGCGCTGCTGACCTCGTCGGCCCGCGCCGGGCACCTGGCGACGGCGGCCGTGAGCCTCGACACCGGGGCGCTGACCTGGATGGCGGAGGACAACCACTGGCGCGCCAGGCGGCTGCGCTCGGTCCGCTGGCCGTCGCTGCCGGCGCCGCTCGCGCTGGCGTGGCAGGACTGGCTGCGGACGGCCAGGCGGCCGTGGCGGCTGGCCGCGACGTTCGCGGCGGCGGCGCTCCCGGCGCTGCTGGCGCTGGCGGGGGCCGGTGCGGTGGCGGGCGCGGCGGTGCTCGGCGGGGCGCTCGCGGTGGCGGCGGCGGGCGTGTCGGGGGCGCGCAGGGACGGCGACAATCCGGCCCTGGCCCGGCTGCTCGGCGTGGGCCGCCGCCCGGCGCTGCTGGCGAGGGCCCTGCTGCCCGCGCTGACGAGCGGCGTGTGGGCGGCGCTGGCCCTGGCGGGCCTGTCGCTGGCGGGCGCGCTGCCGCCGGTGGGCGCGTGGTGGCTGATGGGCCCGCTGTTGGCGCCCGCGCTGGCGGCGGCGGCGCTGCGCATGGCCAGGAGGCGGCCGGTCGACCACTCGCTGCCCATCCTCGACACGGGGTCGGGGGCGATCCCGTTGGGCCCGGTGTTCTGGGCGGCGACCGGGCCGGACCTGGCGCTGATCGGCGCGCTGCCGCTGGTGAACGCGCTGATGTTCACGCCCGCCACGCTCACGGCCACGCTGGTGGCGCAGGCGGTGACGGGCGCGGCGGTGCTGGCCGCGTACGTGCTGCGGGCCCGCTGAACCGCCCGGCTCCTCAGCGGGAGCCGGGCGTCACTTCTTGGTCTTGTCGCCGCCGGAGTCGGTGGACAGCGCGGCGACGAACGCCTCCTGGGGCACCTCGACGCGGCCCACCATCTTCATCCGCTTCTTGCCTTCCTTCTGCTTCTCCAGCAGCTTGCGCTTACGGGAGATGTCGCCGCCGTAGCACTTGGCCAGGACGTCCTTGCGGATGGCGCGGATGTTTTCACGGGCGATGACGCGGGCGCCGATGGCGGCCTGGATCGGCACCTCGAACTGCTGCCTGGGGATGAGCTCGCGCAGCTTCTTGGCCATGTCGACCCCGTAGGCGTAGGCCTTGTCCTTGTGCACGATGGCGCTGAAGGCGTCGACCGCCTCCCCCTGGAGCAGGATGTCGACCTTGACGAGCTCGGCCTCCTGCTCGCCGGCGGGCTCGTAGTCGAGCGAGGCGTAGCCGCGGGTGCGCGACTTGAGCTGGTCGAAGAAGTCGAAGATGATCTCGCCGAGCGGCAGCGTGTAGCGGATCTCGACGCGGTCCTCCGAGAGGTAGTCCATGCCCTGGAGCTGCCCGCGCCGCCCCTGGCAGATCTCCATGATCGCGCCGATGAACTCGGCGGGGGCCAGGATGGTGGACTTGGTGACCGGCTCGAAGACCTGGGCGATCTTGCCGCCGGTGGGGAACTCCGAGGGGTTGGTGACGGTCAGCTCCGTGCCGTCCTCCATGACGACGCGGTAGACGACGTTGGGCGCGGTGGAGATCAGCGACAGGCCGAACTCCCGCTCCAGCCGCTCGCGGACGATCTCCATGTGGAGCAGGCCGAGGAAGCCGACGCGGAAGCCGAAGCCGAGCGCGGCCGACGTCTCCGGCTCGTAGACGAGCGCGGCGTCGTTGAGCTGGAGCTTGTCGAGCGCCTCGCGCAGCTCCGGGTACTCGTCGCCGTCGATCGGGTAGAGGCCGGAGAACACCATCGGCTTGGGGTGCTCGTAGCCTTCGAGCATCTCGCGGGCGGACTTGACGGCGGTGGTGACGGTGTCGCCGACGCGGGACTGGCGTACGTCCTTCACGCCGGTGATCAGGTAGCCCACCTCGCCGACGCCGAGGCCGGGCTCGGACGGCTTGGGCTCGGGCGAGATGACGCCGATCTCCAGCGTCTCGTGGGTGGCGCCGGTGGACATCATGAGGATGCGCTCGCGCTTGCCCAGGTGGCCGTCGATGACGCGGACGTACGTGACGACGCCCCGGTAGGTGTCGTAGACCGAGTCGAAGATCAGCGCCCGCGCGGCCGCGTCGGCGTCGCCGACCGGGGCGGGCACGGTGGCGACGACGTGGTCGAGCAGCTCGCGCACGCCCACGCCGGTCTTGCCGGAGACGCGCAGCACGTCGGAGGGGTCGCAGCCGATGAGGCCGGCCAGCTCCTCGGCGAACTTCTCCGGCTGGGCCGCCGGCAGGTCGATCTTGTTGAGCACCGGGATGATGTGCAGGTCGGCGTTCATGGCCAGGTAGAGGTTGGCCAGCGTCTGCGCCTCGATGCCCTGGGCGGCGTCGACCAGGAGGATCGCGCCCTCGCACGCCTGGAGCGAGCGCGACACCTCGTAGGTGAAGTCGACGTGGCCGGGCGTGTCGATCATGTTGAGCACGTGGCCGTCCCAGGGCAGGCGGACCGCCTGGGACTTGATGGTGATGCCGCGCTCGCGTTCGATGTCCATCCGGTCGAGGTATTGGGCGCGCATGGAGCGGTCGTCGACCACACCGGTGATCTGCAGCATCCGGTCGGCAAGGGTCGACTTGCCATGGTCGATGTGCGCGATGATGCAGAAGTTGCGGATCAACGCGGGGTCGGTCTGGCCAGGCTGAGTGCGCACCGAAGTCCGTTTCGACAGGGTTGAGGACAAGCAGTCTTTCATGGTGACATGCCCGGGTGACTTCCCGAGCCGTCATCCGCCGCGGCCTGCGCCTGGTCGCGCTGGTCGTGGCCGTCGTGGTGGCGCTGACCGGCGTCGTAGCCGCAGCGTTCCGCCTCCAGTTTACCGGCGAGCCCGCGGGCTGGGCGAAGAGCACCGGTAACGACGCCATGTGGCTGGGCCACATGTGGGTGGACGGCCGCCGCACGGAGGCGGACGTGCGGGAGCTGGCCGTGCGGCTGCGCGCCACCGGCATCAAGGATGTGTACGTGCATTCCGGGCCGTTCGAGATGGATGGCCGACTAGATCCTGCCAAATACCCCAATGCCCAAAATTTCGTCCAATGGATGAAGAAGTACCTCCCCGGGGTCCGCGTCTCCGCCTGGCTCGGCCAGTCCGTCGAGGACGCGCTCGACCTCGACGACCCCGCCTCCCGCCGGAACGTCCTGGCCGGCGTCGCCGCCGTCATGCGGACCGGCTACGACGGCATCCACTACAACTTCGAGCCGATCGGCGACGGCGACACCGACTTCCTGGTCCTGCTGGAGGAGACGCGCAAGCACACGCGCCTGCTGTCGACCTCCACGCCCCAGATCGAGCCGTACCCGGGCATGCGCCTGGCCACCAGGGCCGTCCTCACCCACGACAAGTACTGGTCGCGGGGCTTCTTCCAGGAGGTCGTCGCCCGGGTCGACCAGGTCGCGGTCATGACGTACGACTCGGGGCTGCCCCTGCAGTCGCTCTACGGCGGTCACGTGGCCAGGCAGGCGGAGCTGGCGCTGGAGCTGGTGCCCGAGACCAAGCACGTGTTCGTCGGCGCGCCCGCCTATCATGACCACGACGTCCCGTGGAGCGACGCGGCCGAGAGCGTCGCGCTCGCGGCCGAGGGCGCCAAGCTGGCGCTGTCCGGCCACGGCCCGCGCGAGCGGTTCGGCCTCGCCCTGTACGTGGACTTCGCGGCGACGGCGGAGGACTGGGCGGAATACCGGACACGCTGGCTGTCGTAGAACGCCGTTGATTTGAGCTGCCAGCTGGGTTATTGGTAGCCTGGGCAACTGCGTGTGGCGCGCCCTCTCTCGAGCCCGCGCGCTTCATCCATCACCTAAGACTTTCACCGAGGCTTCTTCGTGGCGAACATCAAGTCCCAGATCAAGCGCAACAGGCAGAACGAGAAGGCCCGCCTGCGCAACAAGGCGGTCAAGTCCTCCCTGAAGACGGCGGTCCGCAAGTTCCGCGAGGCTGCCGAGCAGGGTGACGTCGAGCAGGCCGCGGCGCTCCAGCGGGTCGCCGCCCGTCAGCTCGACAAGGCCGTCAGCAAGGGCGTCATCCACAAGAACCAGGCCGCCAACCGCAAGTCCGCGATCGCCAAGCAGGCCGCGGCCCTGGCCAAGTAACGCTTCAGCGCGACGCCGCACCCTCTGACGGGGGGTGCGGCGTTTTGTGTTGCGCCCCCACTCTCCCCATACTCCGCTGAGTGAAGTATGTCCATGCGGAATGTGTCACAGTTTCAATATCACATACGCATCGCCGCAGCGTATCGGCTGTGTCACCGTTGAAAAGACGACCTTGCGGCCGGAGCGGACACTGCTCAAAGGTTCACCTAACCGGGTGAATGGGGGTCGCATGCGGGGGCCGTTAGTCGTCAAGCGTGCGTTCAGCGAGCCGTTGCTCCTGCTGGCGGCGTTCGGCTCGATCCTGCTCGCCACCACCACGCTGGTCGCGCTCACCATGTACGCCTCCTCGATCGCCGAGGCGGGCGTGCTCCGGACGATGGAGACCGCGCCGCTGCGGCAGATCGCCGTCACCGTGAACGCCCCGGTGACGGCCGAGGACTTCGGCAGGCAGGACAAGACCGTACGCGACGCCGCCGCCGAGGCCTTCGGGGGCGTGCCGGCCGAGATCTCCACCAGCTTCCGCTCCGACTCGTACGCGATGCCCGGCCAGCAGGACCGCAAGGTCCCCGAGCTGCTCAGGTTCGGCGCCTACGACGGGCTCGACAAGCACGCCAAGCTAGTCTCCGGCACCTGGCCCGAGTCCGGCGGCGACGTGGTGCAGGCGGCGATCCCGCTGTCGGCGTCCTCGGCGTCAGGGCTGACGGCCGGTCAGGAGATCAGCACCGAGGGCCGGCTCGACGGCAAGACCGTCAAGGTGCGCATCACCGGCGTCTTCCAGCTCGACGACCCGTTCGGCGACCGCTGGACCGGCGAGCAGCTGCTCAGCCGGGGCGTGGAGAGCGGGCAGTTCACCACGTACGGGCCGCTGATGGTGCCGCGCGAGACGTTCCTGTCCAAGTTCGCCACCCACGTCACGACCACGTGGACGCTCGTCCCCGCCGTGCGCGACCTGACGCCCGAGCAGCTTCGCCCGCTCGCCGCCGCCGTGGACGAGCTGCCCGAGGCGCTCAAGTCCGGCGGCTGCCCGTCCTGCCAGACGACCACGCGGCTGGCCGAGGTGCTGACCCAGCTCGACACCGCCTCGCTGGTCGCCCGCTCCACGATGCTCATCCCGGTGCTGCAACTGCTGCTGCTCGCCGCGTACGCGCTCATGCTGACCGCCCGCCTGCTGGCCGACCACCGGCGGATGGAGGTGGCGCTGCTGCGCTCGCGCGGCGCCGGGACGCTGCGCCTGGCCGGGCTGGCGGGCGGTGAGGCGCTGCTGGTGGCGGTGCCGTGCGCGGTCGCCGCGCCGTTCCTCGCGCCGCCGCTGCTCGCGCTCATCAACATGCTGCCGTGGATCGCCGCCTCCGGCGTCCGGCTGGCGCCCGTCGCCGACCTGGGCACGTTCCTCGTCTCCGCGGGCGTGGCGCTGGCCTCGGCCGTGCTGCTCATGCTGCCCGCCCTGGCCGGGGCGCGGCGCACGTACGTCGAGGAGCAGGCGTCGCGGGGCCGCGGCGGCGGGCGCGGGCTGATCCAGCGCGCGGGCGCCGACCTGGCGCTGCTGGTGGTGGCGGCGCTGGCGATCTGGCAGCTCCAGCACTACGGCGCGCCCGTCACCACGACCGCCGGCGGCGGCCTGGGCATCGACCCGCTGATCATCTCCGGCCCGGCGCTGGCGCTGCTCACCGGCGGCATGCTCGGCCTGCGGCTGGTGCCGCGCATCTCCCGGCTGGCCGAACGGCTCACGGCCAAGCGGCCCAGCCTGGCCCCCGCGCTCGGCGCGTGGCAGGTCAGCAGGCGGCCGCTGCGCTACTCCGGGCCCGCGCTGCTGCTGACCATGGCGATCGCGATCGGCATCGTGTCGATGGCCACGGCCTCCACCTGGCGGGCCTCCCAGCTCGACCAGGCCCGCCACCAGGCGGGCGCCGACCTGCGGCTGTCCGGGCCGCCCGAATCGCCCGAGCTGGGCGTGTCCGGGCGCGGCACCGCGTTCACCGCCCTGCCCGGCGTCACCGCGGCCTCGCCCGCCTTCCGCGGCCAGGTCGACCTCAGCGGCCAGACCGTCACCCTGCTCGCCCTGGACGGCGGCAAGCTGGAGCGGCTCTTCCAGCTTCGGCCCGACCTGTCGGCGCAGTCGGTCGGGGCGATGTCGCGCGGCCTGGTCGCCGGCCGGGCCGAGGCCACCGGCCTCGAACTGCCGGGACAGCCCACCACGCTCACCGCGGAGGTGCGCACGAACCGCGTCTGGCCGCTGCGGGCGCGGATCTCCGACGCGCTCGGCGTCTGGCACGACCTGCCCGTCACCGTCGACCAGCAGAACACCGGCCGGGTGGACCTCAAGTGGCTGGGCGGGAAGACCGGGAAGATCGCATACCCGCTGACGGTCCGCGGGTTCGTCGCCACGCCGCCGCCCGTCGAGGAGGCGGCCGTGACCGTCACCGTGTCCGGCCTGGCCGCCGACGGCCGTGACCTCGGCGCGCCCCAGGTCAGCATGGAGGTGGTCGGCGACCTGCCCGTCCTGCGGACGTTCGCTCCGCTGCCGAAGCCGGGCCCGCTGCCCGTCGTCATGACCGCCGACCTGGCCGCCGCCAGCAAGCTGACCGCCGGGCAGACCGGGCGGATCAACCTGGACCGCCGCGTCATCGACGTCACGCTCGCCGGCGTCGTCGACCGGATGCCCACGACGGACCCCGCCCAGCCGGCGCTGCTGGCCGACTGGACGACGCTCCAGGAGCACGGCCTGTCCGCGGCACTGCTGCCGCGACCGGCGACGGAGTGGTGGCTGGCCACCGAGGACGGCGAGACGAGCGCGGCGACGGCGGCGCTGCGCGTCAACCCGCAGTGGAACGTCACCGTGACCGACCAGCGGCGGCTGGCCGCCGAGCTGCAGGACGACCCGCTGGCCAGCGGGCTCCAGGGCGCGCTCATCCTCGGCTTCCTGGCCGCGCTCGTGTTCGCCGCCCTCGGCTTCCTGGTGAACGCGACCGTCGCGGCGCGCGAGCGGATGTCGGAGTTCACGATCCTGCGGGCGCTCGGCGTGAGCTTCCGGCAGGTGTTCGGGCTGCTGGCCGTCGAGCAGGCGTTCGTCGTCGGGCTGTCGCTGGTGGCCGGCACCGCGCTCGCCGTGGTCGTGGGCAACCTCGTCGTGCCGCACATCGTGCTGACCGGGCAGGCGGCGGCGGTCACGCCGTCGGTGCTGCTCGACATTCCGTGGCTCGCGACCGCGGGCATGCTCGCGCTGGTGGCGCTGGTGCTGTTCGCCATCGTCGCGGGACTCGCGCGCAACCTGCGCAGGCAAGGGCTCGGCCGGGTCCTGCGGATCGGGGAGGACCAGTGAAGCTCCTGCACCTGGCCCGGGTACACCTGGGCGCGGTGGCCGTGCTGCTCGCGCTGACGCTGAGCGCGTGCCTGCTCGTGGCGGGGCTGCCGCGCGTGACGCAGGCGGCGTTCGACGCCGCGCTGCGCGAGGCGCTGCTGAAGGCGCCCGCCGAGCGGGTCGACCTGACGACGATGATGACGACCGACTCCCCCGGCCAGGACCTGACCCGGGCCCAGTCCTTCGACGAGCTCGAGCAGGACATGCGCGCGGTGCTGCCCGCGCCGCTCGACCGGCTGATCGCCCCCGCCGGCACAGGCACCGGCCACTCCGGCGCGAAGACGTACGGGACGCCGATCTCCGGCACGGGCGGCAAGCAGTACCTCAACCTCGCCTGGCTGTCCGACCAGGAACGCCGCGTCACCTGGGTCGAGGGCCGGGCACCCGGCGAGCCGACCACGACCACCTGGAACAACCAGGAGCTCACGCTCTTCGAAGCGGGCATGGCCCGCGAGTCCATGTCGGCGCTCGGCATCAAGATCGGCGACACGCGGGTCATCGGCGAGAACAACTACGCCGCCGTCAAGGTCGTCGGCGCCTTCGAGGCCAAGGACCCGGCCGACCGCTACTGGAGCCACAACCAGGACGTCATCAACCTCCAGCTCAACCGCCCGGCGGGCAGCCTCGACGAGGAGGTGCACGCCACCGCGCTGATCTCCGACCAGGGCCTGAGCAAGCTCAGCGGGCGCGACCGCAACCTGACCTACTTCTGGATCCTGCCGCTGCGCACGCAGGCGGCCACCGCGCTCGACGTGCCCGAACTGCTCCCGGCGATCAAAGAGTTCGAGCGGCGGATGAAGGTCGCCGACGGGATGCTGCCGCGCCAGATCCTGCGGACCGGGCTGCCGGAGATGCTCGGCTCGTTCCAGGCCCGGCTGGCGACCGCGCAGACCGTCATGTACCTGGTGCTCGGCGGGCTGCTGCTGGTCGCGCTCGGCGTGATCCTGCTGGCCGTGCAGCTCCTGGCCGACCGGATGGACACCGCGCTCGGGCTGATGCGGGCGCGCGGCGGGGCGCTGCGGCAGCTCGCCGGGACGGGCGCCGGGCTGGTCGCGCTGGCCGTCGTGCCCGCCGCCCTGGCCGGGTACGCGCTCTCGTACCTCTTCCCCGGGCCGGTGCTGCCGCTCGTGCACGCGGGCCCGCTGCTCGTGGTCGTCGTGGCGGTGGCGTTCGCGGCGGCGCGGATCGCCGTCGCCCACCGGACCCCGCTGAACGAGCGGCGCGACGACGTGGCCACCGCCCGGCCGTCCGCCAAGCGGATCACGCTGGAGGTGCTGGTCGTCGGCCTGGCGCTGGCCGGGGCCTACCTGCTGCGCACGCGCGGGCTGACGACCGACGTGCGGACCGAGGGGCAGGACCCGTTCCTGCTGCTGGTCCCGCTCGCGCTCGCGCTCGCCGCGGGGCTGATCACCATGCGCTGCTACCCCTATCCGCTGCGCCTGCTGGTACGGCTCGCGGCCCGGATGCGGCCGGCCGTGCCGTTCCTCGGGCTGACGCGGGCGGCCCGGGCGCGCTCGTTCAGCATGCTGCCGGTGCTGATCCTGCTGCCGGCGCTGGGCGTGTCGGTGTTCGCCTCGGTGGTCTCCGGCGGCGTCGGCGACACGCAGCGGCTGGCCTCCTGGCAGAGCGTGGGCGCGCCCGCCACCGTCACCTCCAGGATGGAGCTGCCCGCCGAGGCGATCGAGCGCGTGCGTCAGGTGCCCGGCGTGACCGCCGTGGTGCCCGCGCAGTACGCCTCGGTCCAGGTCGGCCACACGCCGGAACGGGCCGAGCTGCTCGCGGTCGACCTGCGGAGCTGGCAGGGGCTGCTCGGCGGCTCCCCGATCACGCTGCCCACCGCGGGGACCGCGCCGTCCGGCATCCCGGCGGTGGTCTCGCCCGCGCTGGCGGGGCGCGGCACGTTCGAGATCGGCTGGAACTCGCGGCTGAAGATCACCGAGACCGGCGTCGCCCCGACGCTGCCCGGCTTCTTCACCGAGGGCAAGTTCATCGTGGTGCCGTTCGACGTCGGGCAGCGGCCGGTGGTCAACACGCTGATCGTCGGCGGCACCGCGTCCGCCGAGGCGCTGCGCGCCGCCGTACCCGACACGATCGTGCGGACGCAGGCCGCCGCGCTCGCCGACATCCAGGACGACCCGCTGACCGGCACCGTCCGCACCACGCTGCTCGTGGTGACGATCGCGCTGTCCGCGTACGCGCTCGTCGCGGTGATCATCGCGCTGGTGATCGGCGCCGCCGACCGGGCCAGGGCGCTGTCGTTCCTGCGTACGCTGGGCCTGTCCGACCGGCAGGCACAACGCCTGACCGTGCTGGAGGTCATGCCCATGATCCTCGTCACCGCCCTGGTGGGCCTGGCCCTCGGGCTCGTCCTGCCCGCCGCGCTCGGGCCCGGCGTCGACCTGTCCGCCTACGCCGGCGGGCTGCCCGTCGGCGACTACGAGCTCGACCTGGTCACGCCGACGGCGCTGGCCGCCGGGCTCACCCTCGTGGCCGTGCTCGGCGCCTACGCGCACACCGCCATCAGCCGCCGCCGCAGCCTCGGCGCCGTACTCCGAGTGGGTGATCTGTCTTGAACCCGACCCTGTCCGAGCTGGAGGCGCAGGCCAGCAAGGGAAAGGCCGCCTTCGGCGGCGACGCGCACATCGTCTGCGACAACCTGGTGCGCATCTACAAGACCGAGGGCGTCGAGGTGGTCGCCCTCCAGGGGCTCGACCTGCTCGTGCAGAAGGGCGAGCTGCTGGCCATCGTCGGCGCGTCCGGCTCCGGCAAGTCGACGCTGCTCAACGTGCTGTCCGGGCTGGACGTGCCCACGGCGGGCGTCGCCAAGGTGGGCGGCATGGACCTGCTGTCGATGACGGCCAAGGACCGGCTGCGCTACCGGCGCGAGGTGGTCGGGTTCATCTGGCAGCAGACGGCGCGCAACCTGCTGCCGTACCTGTCGGCGCGGGAGAACGTCGAGCTGCCGATGAAGCTGGCCGGCAAGGCCAGGCGGGGCCGGGCGACGGAGCTGCTTGAGCTCCTGGGCGTCGGCTACTGCGCCGACCGGACCACGCCCGAGATGTCGGGCGGCGAGCAGCAGCGGGTGGCCATCGCGGTCGCGCTCGCCAACGGCCCGCAGCTCGTGCTCGCCGACGAGCCCACCGGCGAGCTCGACAGCGACACCTCGGAGCAGGTGTTCGACGCGCTGCGCAAGGCCAACAGGGAGCTGGGCGTCACCGTGGTCGTGGTGACGCACGACCCGCTGGTGTCGGAGCAGGTGGACCGCACCGTCGGCATCCGCGACGGCCGCACCAGCAGCGAGACGCTGCGCCGCGAGGACGCCGAGGGCCAGATCATCGCCGAGGAGTACGCGGTGCTCGACCGCGTGGGCCGCCTGCAGCTGCCGCGCGACTTCATGAACGCGCTGGAGATGGAGCGCCGCGTGCGCCTGGAGCTGGAATCCGACCATATCGGGGTATGGCCGGCGAGAGAGGAGCCGTCCGGTGAGCAGTGAGCCGCTCGTCGTCGTCGAAGGCGTCCGCAAGGTCTACCGCAGCGGGCCCAAGGAGGTCGTCGCGCTCCGGGAGGTGTCGTTCGAGGCGTACCCCGGCGAGCTCGTCGCCATCCGAGGCCGGTCCGGATCGGGCAAGACGACGCTGCTCAACCAGATCGGCGGCCTCGACAGGCCCGACGCCGGCCGCGTGGTCGTCGCCGGGCACGAGGTCACCTCGCTGTCCGAGGACAACCTGCTCGCGCTGCGCCGCGACGTCGTCGGGTTCGTGTTCCAGTCGTTCGGGCTGATCCCCGTGCTGTCGGCGGCCGAGAACGTCGGCGTGCCCATGCGCCTGGCCCGCACCCCCGTCGAGGAGCGCGAGAAGCGCATCCGCATGCTGCTCGCCCTCGTCGGCCTCGAACAGCACGCCAACCAGCGCCCCTACGAGCTGTCCGGCGGCCAGCGGCAGCGCGTCGCCATCGCCCGATCGCTCGCCAACCGGCCCCGCCTGCTCGTCGCCGACGAGCCGACCGGTCAGCTCGACTCCCAGACCGGCCGGCAGATCATGCAACTGCTGCGCGCCCTCGTCCGCAGCGAAGGCGTCACCGCCCTGGTCGCCACCCACGACCCGGGCCTGATCACGCTCGCCGACCGGGTCCTGGAGATCAGCGACGGCGTGCTGCGAGAGGCCGCGCTGCAGGAAACCTGACCACCGCCGCCAGGTTCGCCACGGCCACCAGCACCGCCCCGGCCACCAGCAGCCCCGGCATCCCCGTCACCCCCGCGAGCGGCGCCGCCACCGCCAGCCCGAGCGGCCGCGACGCGAACGAGATCAGCCCGTCGAACGACCGCACCCGGCCCAGCGCCGCCTCCGGGATCTCCTCCGCCAGCAGCGTCTCCCACAGCGGGCTCAGCACGCCCAGCCCGAACATCGCCACCAGGTACGCCCCCGCGATCCCCCACGCGGGCAGCGGCACGGCCAGCGCGACCAGCGGCAGCACGTACAGCGCCGCCCCGGCCTGCGCCGCCACCAGCGGTCTGCGCACCGGCAGCCTCGGCGCCACCAGCACGCCCAGCACCAGGCCCACCGTGCCGCACTGCACGATCAGCACCCAGCTCGCCTCGCCGCCCAGCGCGTTCACCGCCGTGAGCGGGCCCAGCGTCAGGAACAGCCCGGCCACGAAGTGCCACACCCCGTGCCCCAGCACCGCCGCCACGAACCAGCGCCGAGCCCGCACCTCCCGCCACCCCTCGGCCAGCTCCCGCCCGAACGCCCCCCTGCCTGCCCGCCCTCCCGCCCCGGAACCGGACCCCGCACGAACGCCACCCGCCGCCGGAGCCGACCCCGTACGGACGCCATCAGTCGCCGAGGTGGACCCTGTACGGGCGTCATCCAGCGCGGGGCTCGACGCCATGCCACCCGGCGCAGGAACCGATCCTCCGCCACCCGGCACGGGGACCGACCCGACGCCACCCGCCTTCAAGTCGGAGCTCGTACGGATGCCGCCGAGGGTCAGGGCCGAGCAGGCGAACACGGCGGCGGTGAGCAGCGCCGACCAGCCCGGACCGGCGGCCAGCACGACGCCGCCCGCCAGAGCGGGCGCGAGCACGCTCGACAGGCTGGTGGCCACGCCGATGCGCGCGTTCACCCGCAGCCGCGCGTCCGGCGGAACGACGGCGACCACCAGCCGGGGCACCGCCGGCATCCCGAACGCGATCGCCACCCCGGTCACGGCGGACAGCACCGCCAGATCGGCGATCCGCCCCACCCCCGCCAGCAGCTCGATCCCGATGCCCGCCTGAGCCAGACAACGCACCAGGTCGGCGACCAGCACGACCCGCGCGGGCGGCAGCCGGTCGGCGACCACCCCCGCCACCGGCAGGCACAGCAGCAGCGGCAGCAGCTCGCACGCCAGGACCAGACCCAGGTCCTCGGCACTCCCCGTGGCCCGCAGCACCGCCAGGGTGAGCGTGGTCGGGATCAACGCCGTGGCCAGCGCGGACAGCGCACGCCCGATCAGCAACCGTCTCGTCATGAGCCACGACGTTAATTCGTCAGCTAATGTTTCGTCAACAAAATACTTGCTGCCGTATAGTGCGTCGCGTGGAGGACTCCGTCGACCGTCATCTCGCCCGCTGGCGCGGCAAGGCCCCCTACGACGAGCGCGTGGAGGGCATCGTCACCCGCATGCAGGTCCTGGTGAAACACCTGGCCCACAGCAAGGAGACGGCGCTGGCCCAGGTCGGGATGCAGGACTTCGAGTACGAGACCCTGCACCGCCTCGTAGCCGCCGGAGGCACCGCCACGCCCTCCCAACTGGCGGCCGAGCTCCTCCTGTCACCTGCGGGCATGACGGGCCGCCTCGACACGCTGGAGAAGTCCGGCCTCGTCCGTCGCGTACGCGGCACCTCCGACCGGCGGCGCGTCGACGTCGAGCTCACCGCCCGGGGGCATGACCTGTGGATGGAGGCGATGCTCCTGCGCGCCGAGGTCGAGACCGCCCTCATCGCCGCCCTCACCCCCGCCGAACGCCAGACCCTGGACGGCCTCCTCAAGACCCTCCTGACCAGCGTCGAATCCCGCCCCTCCTAACCGCGCCCGCCCCCTAACCCCAGCCCGGCCCTGACCACTGCGCCAGCCCGGCCCGGGCCTCGACCTGCCTGCCCGGCCTCTTACCTTGCCCACCGGGCCTTTGGCACTGCCCCGGCCCGGCCTCGGCTCCTGCGTCGGCCCCGACCCCAGCCCGACCTCGACTCCCGTCCCGCACCCCGACCCCGACTCGGCCCGGCCTCAGCCCCCGTCCCATAACCCCGCCCTGGCCCCATCCCAGAGCCCGACCCCGACTCGGCCTCAGCCCTGGCCCCGGCCTAGCCTCAACTCCAACCCAGCCCCAGCCCCAGCCCCAGCCCCAGCCCCACCCCCAGCCCCGCCCCCGGCCCCCCCCCCCACG
>NZ_JAHKRO010000030.1 GCF_019396325.1 Nonomuraea ceibae | reverse complement strand
CCCGTCCCGGCCCCGGCCCCCGTCCCGGCCCCGGCCCCCGGCCCCGGGCCCCACCAGCCCGCTCCTCGGCTCGGCCCGGGCTGCGGCCCCACCGCTCCGGGGGACGGGCGCCGCAGGGGCCCGCCGGGGGTCGCCCGGGTGGCCGGCGGTGGCGCGTGCGGGTGGTGCCGTCGCCGGAGGCGTCGGGCGGGGCGCCGGGTGGGAGGTTGCGGCGCATCCGGGCGGTCGGCGGTGGCGCGCGGGTGGTTTGGTCGCCGGGGGCGCCGGGTGGGAGGTTGCGGCGCAACCGGGTGGTCAGCCCTCCGGGGCGGCCTTCCCACGGCAGGTGCTCGGGGTGACCAAGCCGCTGGGGTGGCCTTTCAACGGCAGGTGCCTCGGGCGGGGGCGGGGCTGGGAGGGCGTGTCTCTGGGAGGTGGTGCGGGATATGGTGCCGGGATGGGTGCGTATGACGTGGTTGTGGCCGGTGGAGGTCACAATGGGCTGGTCGCGGCAGCCTACCTGGCGGGGGCCGGGCGGCGGGTGCTGGTGCTGGAGCGGCAGGACCACGCGGGCGGCCTGGCGATCTCCGCGCGGCCGTTCCCGGGCGTGGACGTACGCCTGTCGCGCTACTCGTACCTGGTCAGCCTCCTTCCGACGAAGATCGTCAAGGATCTGGGTCTCGGCCTGGAGCTGCGCAGGCGCCGGTATGCCTCGTACACCCCCAAGGGGGACACCGGGCTGCTCGTGGACGGCGGGGACGCCGAGCGGACGAGGCGGTCGTTCCTGGAGGTGACGGGCGGGGAGGCCGACCACACCGCATGGCAGGACTTCTACGGCATGGTGGCCCGTACCGCCCAGGTGCTCGCGCCCACGCTGCTGGAGCCGTTGCGCACGGCGGCGGAGGTCGAGCGCATGGTGGGGGCGCGGGCGTGGGGTGAGCTGTTCGCGCGGCCCATCGGGGAGACGGTGGACGAGCGGTTCGGCGACGACACGGTGCGCGGGGTGGTGCTGACGGACGCGCTGATCGGGACGTTCGCCGATCCGGCCACCGACCTGCTGGCGAACCGGTGCTTCCTCTATCACGTGATCGGCGACGGCACGGGGGAGTGGAACGTGCCGGTCGGCGGCATGGGCGCGGTCTCGGGCGCGCTGGAGGACGCGGCCCGGCGCGCGGGCGCGGAGATCAGGACGGGCGCGGAGGTCGTCGGCATCTCGCCGTCGGGGGAGGTCACGTTCCGTACGGAGGGCGTCGAGCACACGGTGACCGGCGGGCACGTCCTGGTGAACCTGCCCCCGGCCGTGCTGGACGAGGTGCTCGGCAGGACGCCCGAGCAGCCGGAGGGCGCACAGCTCAAGGTGAACATGGTGCTCAGCCGGCTGCCCAGGCTCAAGGACGGGACGGTCGACCCGGTCGCGGCCTTCAGCGGGACGTTCCACATCAACGAGGGCCGCGACCAGCTCGCCCGGGCGTACGCGCAGGCGGCGGCGGGCGTGATCCCGGAGCTGCCGCCGGCCGAGGTGTACTGCCACTCGCTCACGGACCCGTCGATCCTCGGGCCGGAGCTGCGGGGGAGGGCGGAGACGCTGACGCTGTTCGGCCTCCACATGCCCGCCCGCCTTTTCCGGGAAAATCCGGACAAGGCCAGGGAGGATGCCCTGCGCGCCACGTTCGCGTCGATCAACACGGTCCTGGCCGAGCCCATCGAGGACTGCCTCCTGCGCGCCCCCGACGGCACGCCGTGCGTCGAGGCCAAGACGCCGGTGGACCTGGAGAACGAGGCCGGGCTGCCCGGCGGCCACATCTTCCACCGCGACCTGAGCTGGCCGTACGGGGACGAGGGCGGCTGGGGCGTCGAGACCGGGCACGAGCGGATCCTGCTGTGCGGCGCGGGCGCCCGCCGGGGCGGCGGCGTCAGCGGCATCCCCGGCCACAACGCGGCGATGGCCCTCCTCGGCTGACCGGCGCCGCCGGCCCTGTCCGCCCGCCCGCGTCCGCCCGCCCGCGTCCGCCCGCCCGCGTCCGCCCGTACAACTGAACAGGGCCGGACAGGGCGGGCCGGTCGGGCAGGGGCCGGGCGGGCGGGTGGTCGCGTTCATCGCCTTCTCAGATTGCTCCTCTAGCGTGGTGGCATGAGTGAGCCCGCACGGTTGCTGGTGGTGGACGACGAGCCCGCGTTGCGCGAGGCGCTGCAGTCGAGCCTGGAGTTCGAGGGCTACCGGGTCGTCACCGCCGACGACGGGCAGGCGGCGCTGGAGGAGCTGGCCCGGCAGCCGTACGACGCGGTGCTGCTCGACGTGATGATGCCGCGGCTCGACGGGCTGACCGC
The DNA here is from genome assembly GCF_019396325.1 of Nonomuraea ceibae. Lineage (GTDB taxonomy): Bacteria > Actinomycetota > Actinomycetes > Streptosporangiales > Streptosporangiaceae > Nonomuraea > Nonomuraea ceibae. The sequence goes on along the minus strand of NZ_JAHKRO010000030.1, from coordinate 79,343 downwards.
CTGCCGCCGGCTGCGCGGGACCGGCAACCACGTCCCGGTGCTCATGCTGACCGCCCGCGACGCCGTCGGCGACCGGGTGTCGGGGCTGGACGCGGGCGCCGACGACTACCTGGTCAAGCCGTTCGAGCTGGACGAGCTGCTGGCCCGGGTGCGGGCGCTGCTGCGGCGCGGCGCGCTGAGCGCGGGCGAGCCCGAGCAGACGCTGGCCTTCGGCGACCTGCGCATGGACCCGGCGACCCGCGAGGTGACGCGGGGCACCCGGCGGCTGGACCTCACCAGGACCGAGTACCTGCTGATGGAGCTGTTCCTGGCCCACCCCCGCCAGGTGCTGACGCGGGACCAGATCCTGGCCGAGGTGTGGGGGTTCGACTTCGAGCCGACGTCCAACTCGCTCGACGTGTACGTGATGTACCTGCGGCGCAAGACCGAGGCCGGCGGCGAGCCCCGGGTGATCCACACCGTGCGCGGCGTCGGCTACGTGCTCAGAGGCTCCTCGTGAGAAAGCGCAGCCTGCGCGCCCGCCTGACGCTCCTGGTGGCCGCGGCGGTGGCGATCGCGGTGGGCGTCTCGGCCGTCGGCACCTGGTACTTCGTCCGCAGGGAGCTGTCGTGGCAGCTCAACCAGTCGCTGCGGGAGACCGGCGAGCGCGTCCCCTTCGAACGCATGCAGAAGGCGACCCGCGAGTGCTCCGCCGAGCCGGTGAGCGCGACCGGCTACGGCAAGTACCCGCCGTTCCCCGAGCCGATGCAGATCGTCTTCCCCGACGGCACCCGCTGCGTCATGGGCAACACCGCGATCAAGGTCACCCGCCGGGAGGAGGAGGTCGCCGGCGGCAGCCACGGCCAGGAGCTCGTCTACGACGGTTACGCCGACGACGGCACCCCGCTGCGCGTGCTGGTCAGGAACGTCGACCGCGACGCCGCGTTCGTCATCGCCCGCCCCACCCACGAGCTGCAGAGCACGCTGCGCAGCGTGTCGATCCTGCTGGCGGCCGTGGCCGCGCTCGGCGTGCTCGTCGCGGCCACGGCGGGGCTGCTCGTCTCGCGCGCCGCGCTGCGCCCGGTGGGCCGGCTGACCAGGGCGGTCGAGCACATCGCGCAGACCGAGGACCTCGACACCCGCATCCCGATCGACGGCAGCGACGAGATCGCCCGGCTGAGCGCGTCGTTCAACGCGATGACCGCCGCGCTGGCCGGGTCGCGCGACCGCCAGCGGCAGCTCGTCGCCGACGCCGGGCACGAGCTGCGCACGCCGCTCACCACCCTGCGCACCAACATCGACCTGCTGCTGCGCAGCGAGCAGACGGGCCGGAGCCTCGACCCGGGCGCCAAGGAGCGGCTGCTGGTCAACGTCAAGGCGCAGTTCGCCGAGCTGTCCACGCTGGTGGGCGACCTGCTGCAGCTTGCCAGGGGCGACACCGACCACGAGCCGCACGCCGAGCTGCCGCTGCACGACGTCGTCACGGCAGCCGCCGGGCGGGCCCGGCTGCGCGGCGCCGAGGTCAGCACCGACCTCAGCCCCTGGTACGTGGTCGGCGGCGCCGCGTCGTTGGAACGTGCCGTGCTCAACCTCATCGACAACGCCGCCAAGTTCAGTCCCGGCGGCCGGGTGGAGGTCGTGCTGCGCGACGGCGTGCTGACCGTGCGGGACCGGGGGCCGGGCATCGCGGAGGAGGAGCTGCCGCACGTGTTCGAGCGGTTCTGGCGCTCGCCGTCGGCTCGCTCGCTGCCGGGTTCGGGGCTGGGCCTGGCGATCGTCGCGCAGGCCGTGGCCGAGGTGGGCGGAGAGGTACGGCTCGGGAACGCGCCGGACGGCGGCGTGATCGCGACCCTCGAACTGCCGGGCCGCGCCACCCCGAGCTGACGGCTGTCATCCGGTTGCGGCCCAGGACTGGGCGGCGGGGCTGAAGCGACGCGTCACCGCCGACCGGTCGGCAGCGAGGAAGGACCCAATTGACAGTTTTTTCTGTCAATTGGCAGACTGTCGGCCATGAGATACCTCGAGGAGCCCGACCAGGTCCGGATGGCGCTGTCGCCGATCCGGCGGCGGCTGCTTGAGCTGCTGCGCGAGCCGTCGTCGGCGAGCCGGTTGGCCGAGGAACTCGACCTGCCCCGGCAGCGGGTCAACTACCACCTGAAAGCACTGGAGAAGGCCGGACTGGTCGAGCTGGTCGAGGAGCGGCAGCGGCGTGGGTTCACCGAGCGGGTACTGCAGGCCACCGGCGCCACGCTGGTGGTCGATCCCGCGGTGATGGGCCGCGCCTTCGATCGCATTCAGGACCGGTACTCGGCCGAGCACCTGGTGGAGGTGGCCGCCGGGACCGTGCGCGAGATCGCGCGGATGCAGGCCGAAGCCGACAAGGCCGGGCAACGGCTGCTGACCTTCACCGTCGAGGCCGAGGTCCGGTTCGCCGAGCCCGGCGACCTGCACCGGTTCGCCGACGCCCTGGCCGAGGCCGTCCGCCGGACAGTGGAGGCGTTCGACTCTCCCGGCGGCCGCCCGTACCGATTGATCGCGGGCGCCCACCCGGCACCGCGCAAGCCACACACTGAAGGAGACGGCGATGACTGACACCCCGCGGATCCAGGTCACTGTGGCCGCACCGCCCAGTACGGTCCGGGGCGCGTTCCGGGACAGGGACAGGATCCGGCACTGGCACGGCTGGGAGTTCGACGGTGGTCCGGACGGCAGCCTGGACGAGGAGATCGAGCTCATCTACTTCACCGGCGTGACCGCCGACGATCGCGTGATCAACCTGAACGGCGGCGACCGAGTCGAACTCGAACCGGTCGAGAGCGGCACCCGGGTCACACTCACCCGCGCGGCACCCGGCGACGATCCCGACTGGGCCAAGTACTACGACGACATCACCGAGGGCTGGATCACCTTCCTGCACCAGCTCAAGTTCATGCTCGAGCGGCACCCGGCCGACGCCCGCCGGACCGTCTTCCTGTCAGGCACGGGCAAGACCTCACCGCTGACGGCGCTCGACACGGCGGAGCTGTCCCCCGGCCAGAGGCATCGGCTGGAGCTCCCGGGCGAGACCGCGACCGGCCAGGTCTTCTACCGCTCGGAACACCAGCTCGGACTGACCGTCGACGGCTGGAACGACGGACTCCTGGTCCTGAGCCACCATCCTGACAGCGGTGCGTGCATGGCCGTCCTCAGCCTGTACAAGGTCGGCGAGAGCCGCCACGCGGAACTGAGCAAGCAGTGGAACGACTGGTGGACGGAGGCGGTGCTGTCCTGACCGTTGCGCCGCCCAGGGGGCCTGGGGCCGCTTCCGGCTTCGTTCCCGTCGCTCCCCGTCAGGCGGGGAGGGCGGCCAGGAGGTAGGCGAGGCGGGCGGCGGCGGCCTCCACGTCGTCGGCCGTGCCGAGCCGGTAGCCCCACGACGTGACGAAGCTGCCGTCGTCGGAGCAGGTGACGTTCTCGGCCAGCGTGGCGGAGAAACGGTTGCGCACGCACACGAACGCCGGGTCGCTCGCCAGGGACAGGCTCTGGACGGACAGGTCGGCGTGACGACCCGCGAACCTCGCGAACTGCTCCAGGCAGAGCGCGGTGTCAAGCATCATGCGTCACCTCCGCATCGTCTCGCGCCAGAATTGCACGATCTTGAGCAGGAGGGCAAGCAATTGCGAGGATTAATGTGGGGATTGTTTGCGGTATTCGTTAAGAATCCGGATGATGGTGTCCCGCCCGGCTTCGCCGAACTCCGCGACTTTCGCGTAATCGTCGAAGGCGCGAACGTAGAACGCCACGTCGTCGGGATCGCGCAGCACCAGATCCTTCGTCATGGTGGCGACGCCCACCATGGCCTCGTTGTAGATCCAGAAGCCGTTGACCGGCGCCGACGGCAGCTCCTGGGTGAACGGGATCACGCCGAACTGCACGTTCGGCAGTGAGCTGACCGCGAGCAGCCGGTCGACCTGGCCGAGCATCACGTCGTGCGGGGCCAGCCGGGTGTGCAGCACCGCCTCCGGCACCACGAACCTGAACGTGCGCGTGCGGTCGTAGAGGATCTCCTGGCGCTGCATCCGCACCCGCACCGCCGCGTCGATCTGGTCGGCCGCGCTGTAGAGGCGCCTGACCTTGCGGAACACGTGGCGGGCGTACTCGGAGGTCTGCAGCAGGCCGGCCAGGATGCCCGGCTCGAACACCCGGAACAGCTTGGTGCGCGCCTCCAGGTCGCGCACGTCCTCCTGGAGGGCGGCCAGGCCGCTGCGGTGGCGCTGCTTCCAGCCGTCGTGCCGTTCCAGCAGGGCGATGGCCTGGGCGATCAGCTCGTCCGTGACCTCGGGTGGCGCCTTCACCGCCTGCGCCCACACCACGACGTCGTCCTCGGACGGGGTCTGCCGGGCGTTCTCCAGGCGGGAGACCTTGGACGGCTGCCAGCGCAGCCGTTCGGCCAGCTCCTTGCCCGTGAGGCGGGCCGCCTCACGCAATTGCCTGAGCTGCCCGCCGAGGTCGGCGCGCGCCTGTTGAAACGACGTCACGACGCAAGAGGCTAGCCCCGGGCCGGTGGATCATGCCAGGCCCAGTCGCGCAATCGTGACCAGCCGGTCGCGGGGGGTGGTCACTTTCCCGATGTCCCGAGGCCGCGCGGGGCTGAGCAGTGGTCAGGAGTGCAGGACCCGGCGGGCGATCTCCGTGATGAGCTCGCGGGGCACCTCGACCGCGGTCTCCCCGTCGAGCACGTCCCGCAGGTCGGCCAGGGCCTCGGCGTCGGTGACCTGGAGCCCCTGGATGACGATGGTGCCGCGGTCGGTCTCGTACAGGGTCGGGCAGGCGCCGGCGTCCGACGTGGAACCCAGGAACCGCATCCGCATGACGATCCTTCCCCGAACAACTGCAATTGCGCGCAATTGTAGGGGACAACTTCCTACTTGTGATCCTTTTTCGGAAAAATCGGGATATTGGGCTATGTGGGGGTTATGTCGAAATCGAGTCGCGCATGATGTGCCCGGCCCGTTCGAACAGCGACAGCGTGGTGGCGTGCAGCAGATCGCCGATGTCCTTGGGCGCCTTGCCGGCGAACGCGCGGGCGTGGGTGCCCTCCAGCACGATGCCGAGCTTGAAGCAGGCCATCACCGCGTACCAGTCGATCGCCGACAGGTCGCGGTCGGACAGCGCCGCGTAGCAGTCGACGATCTCCCGGGGCGAGGCCAGCCCCGGCACCAGCCCCGCGGCCTGCGGCCACATCGCCACCAGCCAGCCGAGGTCGACCAGCGGGTCGCCGATCGTGCACATCTCCCAGTCGACGATCGCCGCCACCCGGGGCCCGTCGTGGGCGAACATCAGGTTGGCGAAGTGGTAGTCGCCGTGCATGATCCCCGGCGTGAACGACGCGGGCCGGTTGGCCTCCAGCCACGCCGCCGTCTCGGCCAGCCCGGGAATCCGCGGCCCCGGGTAGCCGTCGAGCTCCCCGTAGGAGTCGAGCTCCCGCATCCAGCGCGGCACCTGCCGCTCCAGGAACCCCTCCGGCCGGCCGAACCCCGGCAGCACCCCCGGGTCGACGCGCCCGAGCTCGGCCAGCGCCGAGGCGGCCTCCAGGCCCATCCGGTGCCGGATCGCCGGGTCGGAGGCGTGCGGCTCGGGCAGCCCGGTCGACGGGTTGAACCCGTCGACCGGCTCCATCAGGTAGAACACCGGCTCTTCCGCCGTCTGCGCGGCGACCAGCCGGGGCGCCGCGACGGGCGTGTCACGCAGCGCCGCCAGCACCCGCGCCTCGCGCCGCAGCACCTCGTTGCTCTTGGCGCGGGCGTGCTGCGGGGGCCTGCGCAGGATGTGCGGGCGGCCGCCGCGCTCGAAGCGGGCCATGACGTTCTGGGTGCCGCCGGGCACCGGCGCCAGGCCGGTGATCGGCCCTTCGGGCAGGCCCTGCGCGTCCATCCAGGCGCCGAGGCCGGCGAGGTCGACGGCGTTGACGTCGATGTGGGTGGCGGACATGACGGCCCTTCGACAGAACGATATTCTGGTGATCGACCCTACGAGAGCGCCGATCCGCCGGTCAACCTAGCGCCTGCATGAACGGCAGGAACTGCCGCGCGCGGTCACCCGGCAGGTCGCCGCCGCGCACCATGAGCGACACCTGCCAGGGGGCGCCGATGCCGTGCTCGGCCGCCCAGCCGGCCAGGTCCTCCTTGGCCAGGTCGAGGTCCAGGCGCACCTCGCCGCCCACGTCGAGGGCCAGGTCGCCGATCAGCGCCCGCGCGGTCTCCTCGTCCCCCGCCACGACGGGGCCGATGACCACGTTGTCGTCGTTGCGCCAGCAGTGCCCGAAGCCGCCCTCGGCGATCCGCACCCGCTCGCCGAAGATGAACATCCTGCGCAGCAGCGGCGACCGGTCGGTGCCGAACGCGTCGGCGTCGAGCGCCAGGATCGTCTCCAGGTCGGCCTCCGTCGCCGGGCGCGTCCGGCCGGAGTGCTCGCCGCCGAAGACGCCGGTCCGCTTGGCGACGTGCCCGACCGTGCGGAAGCCGAGCCGCTCGTACAGGGGGCGGCCGTTCTCGGTGGCGTGCAGCGACACGATCCGGTCGCCCGCCTGGGCGATCACGTGCTCCATCAGGCGGCGGGCCAGCCCCTGCCGGCCGTAGCGGGAAGCGGTCAGCACCATGCTGATCACCGCGTGGTCGTCGCCGTAGCGGGTCAGGATCGTGGTCGAGGCCAGGCCGTCGCCGTCGGGCGCGTCGATCCCGTAGACCTCGCCGACCTCGAACAGCAGCGTCCACTTGTGCCGCTCGGGCAGCCAGCCCCGGTCCTTGGCCAGCCGGCCGCAGGCGTCCAGGTCGTCGAGGGTCAGACGGCGTACGTGCATGGCCGCCATCCTCCTGTACGGCACCCCGGCGGCTCAAAGTGTTTTCCGTCACCGCGACCATGGAGGGATGCAATGCGTTATAGCGGTAGATGTCGGCGGCACCACCATCAAAGGTGGACTTGTCGCTCGTGACGGCACAATCCTCCATCATGAGCGCCGTCCCACCCCGCGCGCCGACGGCCCGGACCGCGTCGTCGCCGCCGTCTCCGCCCTCATCGCCGACCTCGCCGCCCGCCCGGGCGCCGCGCCCGAGGCCGTCGGCCTGGCCGTGCCCGGCCTCGTCACGCCCACCCACGCCGTCTACTCGGCCGCGATCGGCTGGCGCGACGTCCCGGCGGGCGCCTTCACCACCCTGGACCTCCCGCTCGCCCTGGGCCACGACGTCCGCTCCGCCGGGGACGCCGAGCTGGCCTACGGCGTCACCGAGCGGACGCCCGGCCACGTGCTGTATGTGCCGATCGGCACCGGCATCGCCGGCGCGCTGGTGCTGAACGGCTCCCTGTACGGCGGCGCGTCCGGCTGGGCCGGGCAGCTCGGGCACATCCCGGCACGCCCCGCCGGGCCGTCCTGCGCGTGCGGCCAGCGCGGCTGCCTGACCCTGTACGCGTCGGCGTCGGCCATCGCCGCCCGGTGCGGCGAGTCGTCGGCGGCCGACGTGGTGCGCCGCGCGGCCGAGGGCGACCCCGTGGCGGCCGAGGTCTGGGACGACGCCCTGGCGGCCCTGGCCACCGCCCTGGCCACCTGCACGCTGCTGCTGGACCCGGCGCTGATCGTCATCGGCGGCGGCCTCTCGCGCGCCGGTGACGCCCTCCTGGGCCCGCTGCGCGAGCACCTGGCGGGCCGGCTGACCTTCCGCCGCCCGCCCCGCGTGCGCGCCTCGGCGCTCGGCGTGGACGCGGGGCTCCTCGGCGCGGCCCTGCTCGGCTTCCGCGCACTCGCCTGACCGCGCCGAAGAACAGCCGTGCCGCCGCTCACTTCAGGAGGGACGCCGGGATCTCCACCTCCTGGGCGCGCAGCTCCTCGCCCAGTGCCTTGGCCTGCGGGTCGGGCCGGGCGCTGGCCGCGACACCCCTGCCCAGCAGGCCGTGCACGACGAAGTTCAGCGCGTTCAGGTTGGGCAGCTCGTAGCGGTCCACCCGGTGGGCGGCCAGCTCCGGCAGCAGCTCCTTCAGCCGCCCGACGGTCAGATGGGCCGCCAGCCAGGCGTACTGCGCGGCCGTGGTGGTCCACACGCCAAGGTTCGCGTTGCCGCCCTTGTCGCCCGACCGCGCCCCGGCCACCCGCCCCAGCGGGACCCGTACCGGCTCCCCACCGGCCACCGGCGCGTCCGGGACGGCAGGGACGGGCCGCTCGGGCGGGTCGGCGAAGGGCAGGTCGGGGAAGGGCGGGGGCGGGCCGTCCGGGGGCAGCAGCTCGCCGTCCACGCGGACCTCCGGCGTGACCGCCGACGCCGAGACCAGCACCGGCCAGTAGACGCCGTACGGCGACGCCGCGCCGGGCGGGGAGAGCGCGTGGAAGCCCGGGTAGCTGGCCAGGCCCGTCTCCACCACGGCGGAGGAGAACGCCCGGCCCGCCCGGCCCGGGTCGGGGTCCATGACCGTGATGCGCAGCAGCCCGTCCGCCCGGGAGACCTCCACCCGCTCGAACGACTCCTTGGGCACCCGCGCCCAGATGGCCTCCTCGGCGACCCGGGCCTTGGCCTCCTGGTCCAGGCCGGTCAGCACGAGCGTCATCGTGTTGCGGTAGCCCGCCGGGTAGGTGACCGCGACCTTGAGCGTGCCGGGCGGCGGATCGCCGCGCACGCCGCTGATGCGCACCCGGTCGGGGCCGTCGCCGGACAGCGTGATCGTGTCGAAGCGGGCCACCACGTCGGGCCCCGGGTAGGCAGGCCCGGCGATCTCGTACAGGAGCTGCGCCGTCACCGTGCCGACCGACACCAGGCCGCCCGTGCCGGGATGCTTGGTGATCACGCTGGAGCCGTCGGCGTGCAGCTCGGCCAGCGGGAAGCCGCAGTGCGCCAGGTCGGGCACGTCGCGGAAGAACGCGTAGTTGCCGCCGGTGGCCTGGCAGCCGCACTCGATGACGTGGCCGGCGACCACCGAGCCCGCCAGCGCGTCCAGGTCGCCGGGCCGCCACCCGTAGCGCCAGATGCCCGGCCCCGTGACCAGGGCGGCGTCGGTGACCCGGCCGGTCACCACCACGTCCGCGCCCGCCGACAGCGCGGCGGCGATGGGCCGGCCGCCCAGGTAGGCGTTGGCGGTCAACGGCGTGGCGGTCAGCCGTTCGCCGGTGTCGGCGTTGACCAGGTCGAGGTCCGTCCCGGTCAGGTCGTCGCCGGTCACGCAGGCGACGCTGGGCGACAGGCCGAGCCGGGCGGCCAGCTCGTGCACGGCCTCCGCGCAGCCCGCCGGGTCGAGGCCGCCGGCGTTGGCGACGATCCTGATGCCCCGGTCCAGGCACGGCCCGAGCACGTCCTCCAGCTGCCGCAGGAACGTGGGCGCGTAGCCGGGGCGGCCCTTGAGCCGGTTGCCCGCCAGGATGAGCATCGTCAGCTCGGCCAGCCAGTCGCCGGTCAGCACGTCGATGGGGCCGCCCTCGACCATCTCGCGGGCGGCCGAGAGCCGGTCGCCGTAGAAGCCGCTGCAGTTGGCCACCCGCAGCGGACCGCTCCCGGCCCCGGCCCCGGTCACGGGACCCAGCGGGGCGGGCGCTTGGCGGCGAAGGCGGCGATGCCCTCGCGGCCCTCGTCGGAGGTGAAGCGCTCGGCCGACAGCTCCGTCATCCGGCTCAGCCCCTCCTCGAACGACAGCGCCGGCACCTCCCTGACCAGGCGCTTGGTGATGGCCAGCGCCTCCGGGCCGCCCTTGAGCAGCATGCCGGCGTAGTGGGCGACGGCCTCGTCCAGGTCCTCCTCCGGGACGGCGCGGGTCAGCAGGCCGATCTCCACCGCCCGGGCCGCAGGGAACACCTCGCCGGTCATCAGGTATTCGGCCGCCGCCCTCGGGTCCAGCCGCCGCAGCACCGGCACCGAGATCATCGCGGGCACCACGCCCAGCCGCACCTCGGTGAACGCGAACGACGCCGTCACCGGCGCGATCGCGAAGTCGCACGAGGCCACCAGCCCGAGCCCGCCCGCGCGAGCGGTGCCGTTGAGCCGGCAGATCACCGGCTTCGGGCTCTCCCAGAGGGTGGCCATCACCTGCGGGAACGCGGAGGTGACCGGCGCGTCCGAGCCCGCGGCCCGCTGCTCCTTCAGGTCGGCGCCGGAGCTGAACACGTGCCCGGTGCCCGTCAGCACGATCACCCGTGCCGACGGCTCGGCCAGCGCCCACTCCAGGCGGTCGGTCAGGTCGGCGAGCAGGCGGGTGGACAGGGCGTTGCGGTTCGGCGGCGAGTCGAGCGTGATCGTCGCGATGCCGCCGGACAGCTCCTTGTGGACCAGGCGCGTCATGATTCCCTTTCTTCGATGATCGCCAGTACGGCTCCCGCCTCGACCTGGCGGCCCTGGCGCGCGTGCACGGCCGAGACGACGCCGCCCGCCGGGGCGGTGATCAGATGCTCCATCTTCATCGCCTCCAGCACCAGCACCGGCTGGCCCTTCTCCACCCGGGCGCCCGCCTCGACCTCGACGCGCAGCACGTTGCCCGGCATCGGGGCCAGCAGCGACCCGGGGGCGACGTGCTCGGCGGGCTCCGGCAGCCTCGGCACCGGCGTCAGCGTGACCGACTCGTCCGGCCCGTCCACGTACACCTTCCCGCCGTCGTAGCGGGCCACCTCGAACGCCTGCCGCACCGTGCCGCGTTCCAGTACCACCCGGTACGCGTCACCGGCGCGGGCGACCTCGGTCACCGTCACGCCCTCGGGCAGCGGGTCGTAGACCGCCTCGGCCTCCTCGAAGCGGGCCGTGCGCGGCTGCGAGCGGACGTTGCGCCACCCGCTGGGAAGGCCGCGCAGGACCGGGGCGCGCTCGCGGTTGGCGGCGGCCAGGGCCAGCACCGCGAGGTCCGACGGGGGCGCGGGGGCGGGCTCCGGATGGAGGTCGAGGAACCCGGTGTGCGTCTCCCCCCGCAAGAAGTCCTGATTTTTCAGGATGTGGAGGAGAAGGTCGCGATTCGTGGTGAGCCCGTGAATTCTGGCCCCGCGCAGAGCCCGGGCCGTCCTGCGCACCGCCTCGTCCCGATCGGCCCCGTACCCGACGATCTTGGCCAGGAGCGCGTCGTAGTGCGGCGGCACCGCCGACCCGCTCTCCACCCCCGCGTCGACCCGCACCCCCTCCGGCACCTCGAACCGGTGCAGAACCCCCGCCTGCGGCAGGAAGTCGCGGTCCTCCGCGTACAGCCGCACCTCCACCGCGTGGCCCGACGGGCGCGGCGGCCCCGGCGGCAGCGCCGCGCCCCGCGCCACCTCGATCTGCCATCGGACCAGGTCGATCCCGTGGACCAGCTCGGTCACCGGATGCTCGACCTGCAGCCGGGTGTTCATCTCCAGGAACGCCACCCGCTCGCCCCTGACCAGGAACTCGACGGTGCCCGCGCCGACGTAGCCGATCGCCCGCGCCGCCCGCACGGCCGCGTCCTCCAGCTCGGCCCGCAGGGCGGCGGTGACGCCGGGCGACGGGCACTCCTCGACGACCTTCTGATGCCGGCGCTGCACGCTGCACTCGCGCTCGCCCAGCGCCCACACGCCGCCGTGGCGGTCGGCCAGCACCTGCACCTCGACGTGCCGGGCGCCCTCCAGCAGCGGCTCGGCGAACACGCCGCCGTCGCCGAAGGCCGCCTCCGCCTCCCGCCGCGCCGACTCCACCGCCCGCGCCAGCTCGCCCGGATCGCGGACGACCCGCATGCCGCGCCCGCCGCCGCCCGCGCTCGCCTTCACCAGCAGCGGGAACTCCCATCCCGGGCCGGGCTCCCCGTCCACCGGCAGCGACGGCAGCACCGGCACGCCCGCCTCCGCCATCAGCCGCTTGGCGGCCGGCTTCGAGCCCATCGCGGCGATCGCCGAGGGCGGCGGCCCCACCCACGCCAGCCCCGCGTCGAGCACCGCCTGCGCGAACGCCGCGTTCTCCGACAGGAACCCGTAACCCGGATGGACCGCGTCGGCCCCCGACGCCCGGCACGCCTCGATCAGCCGGTCGGCCGCCAAGTAGGTCTCGGCGGGCGTGACCCCGCTCAGCCGCACCGCGCGGTCGGCCTCCGCCACGTGCGGGGCGCGGGCGTCGGCGTCGGAGAAGACCGCGACCGTCTCGACGCCGAGCTCGCGGCAGGTGCGGAAGACCCGGCGGGCGATCTCGCCCCGGTTGGCCACCAGCAGACGCGTGATCACGGCCGGAACACCCCGAACCCGGCGGGCTCCGGCACCGGCGCGCTGTTGATCGCCGACAGGCACAGCCCCAGCACCGTCCGCGTGTCACGCGGGTCGATCACGCCGTCGTCGTAGAGCCGCCCCGACAGGAAGAACGGCAGCGACTCCGCCTCGATCCGCTCCTCCACCATCGCCCGCATCGCCGCGTCCGCCTCCTCGTCGTACGCCTGGCCACGCGCCAGCGCCGACGCCCGGCCGACGATCGACAGCACCCCGGCGAGCTGCGCCGGGCCCATCACCGCCGACTTGGCGCTCGGCCAGCTGAACAGGAACCGCGGATCGTAGGCCCGCCCGCACATCCCGTAGTTGCCCGCCCCGTAGGAGGCGCCCATCACCACCGTCAGATGCGGCACCGTCGAGTTGGACACCGCGTTGATCATCATGGCGCCGTGCTTGATGATGCCGCCCTGCTCGTACTCCTTGCCGACCATGTAACCCGTCGTGTTCTGCAGGAAGACCAGCGGCGTGCGCGACTGGTTGGCGAGCTGGATGAACTGCGCCGCCTTCTGCGCCTCCTCGCTGAACAGCACCCCGCGCGCGTTCGCCAGCACGCCCACCGGGTAGCCGTGCAGCCGCGCCCACCCCGTCACCAGCGACGCCCCGTACAGCGGCTTGAACTCCTCGAACGCGCTGCCGTCGGCGATGCGGGCGATCACCTCGCGCGGGTCGAACGGCACCTTCAGGTCCTCCGGCACGATCCCCAGCAGCTCCTCCGCCGGATAGAGCGGATCGCGCACGGCGCCAGGCCGCGCGCCCAGCTTGCGCCAGCCGAGCGAGCGCACGATCCGGCGGCCGATCCGCAGCGCGTCGTGCTCGTCGGCCGCCAGGTAGTCGGCCAGGCCGCTCACCCGGGCGTGCATCTCCGCGCCGCCCAGCGACTCCTCGTCAGACTCCTCGCCGGTCGCCATCCTGACCAGCGGCGGCCCGCCCAGGAACACCTTCGCCCGCTCGCGCACCATCACCACGTGGTCGCTCATCCCCGGCACGTACGCGCCCCCGGCCGTCGAGTTGCCGAACACCAGCGCGATCGTCGGGATCCCCGCCGCCGACAGCCGCGTCAGGTCACGGAAGATCCGGCCGCCCGGGATGAAGATCTCCTTCTGCGTCGGCAGGTCCGCGCCGCCGCTCTCCACCAGATTGACGTACGGCAGGCGGTTGGCCAGCGCGATGTCGGCGGCGCGCAGCGTCTTGCGCAGCGTCCACGGGTTCGAGGCGCCGCCGCGCACCGTCGGGTCGTTCGCGGTGATCACGCACTCGACGCCCTCGACCACCCCGATGCCCGTCACCACGCTCGCGCCCACCGGGAAGTCGCTGCCCCACGCCGCCAGCGGCGACAGCTCCAGGAACGGCGAATCCGGGTCGACCAGCAGCTCGATCCGCTCGCGCGCCAGCAGCTTGCCCCGGTCGCGGTGGCGGCGCACGTAGCGCTCACCGCCGCCCGCGACCGCCTTGGCGTGCTCGGCGTCGAGCTCGGCCAGCTTGCCCAGCATCGCCTCCCGCCGCCGCGCGTAGTCGGGGCCGGACGTGTCGAGCGTGCTGACGATCACGACGCATACCGTAACCCGTCGCCCGGGTCAGCCGCAGTGGCTCCAGCCCGACTTCCAGGTCAGACCGGCCCAGGTGCCGCCCCAGATGACACACTTGCCCTTCCCGGGCAGCCGGACCGGGCCCGCGTAGGCGGTGAACTTGCCCGGGTTGCTGCCGCTCGAGCCACCCTTCACCTGAAGGATCGCGTTCATCTGGACCTTGCCCGGATAGACCAGGCGCGACATCGTCACCACGCAGTTCCGGCCCGCGCCGCTGTTGTAGAGCAGGTAGATCGTCGCCTTGGTGCCCAGGGCGTGCTTGTTGATCACCTTGTAGCCGGAGCCGCACACCCCGGCCGGCGTGTACGGGTTCGGCTTGAGCTGCGTCGGCTTGACCGTCGGTTTGACCGTGGGCTTCACCGTCGGCTTCTTCGTCGGGATGCTCGTCGGCTGCTGCGACACGTCCGCCGTCGGCGAGCCCGTCGGCTCCGACTCGGGCTCGACCCGGTCCGCCGGCTTCTGCGTCGGCTCCTGGGTCCGCGTCCTGGTCTTCGTCGGCTCCGGGCGGCGTGTCGCCGGCTGCCGCGTCGGCTGCGTGATCGGGTCCGGCACCTGGGCCACGCCGTCGTCCTTCGGCCTGGTCTTCGTCTTCGTCGGCTTCGGCTCGTCGATGTCCAGCTCCGGGACCGTCGACGGGGCGATGCTCGGCGGGTTGACCACCTCCGGCGGGATCTGCGCGTCCGTGGTGGGGGAGGTCACCGAGGTGTTGCCGACGGCCACCACGGTCTGCGGCTTGGAGTTCGCCTGGACCACCACGGCCCCGGCCACCACCAGCAGCGCCGCGGCCGCCGCGCCGGACAGCGCGAACGTCAGCGTCCGCCGCTGCCCCGGCTGCCCGCCCTTCGCGGGCTGCCCCTGCGGCCCGCCGGGTCCTTGCGCCATTCCCGGCCCCTGAGGCCCACCGGGCCCTCGCGGCGGCTGCGCGCCGCCTTGGCCGTGCGGCGGCTGCGCGCCGCCCTGGGCGTGCGGGGCGCCGTAACCCTGCGGGGCACCTTGGCCGTGCGGCCCGCCGGGGCCGTGCGGGGGCCGGCCGTGCGCGGTGCCCTGCCCCTGAGGGCCGCCCTGGCCCTGCGGCTGGGCGGCGGCCTGGGGCTGGGCCCCGCCGTGCGTCCCGGCGGGCGCGGGCCCCGGCTGGGGACCGGCGGCAGGCGCGGATCCCGGCTGGCCACCGGCGGTGGGCGCGGGCCCCGCCTGGTGAGCGGCTGCAGAGGAGGGTCCCGGCTGGGATCCGGCCGCGGGGGCGCTCGGCGTGGGGCGGCCGTACGGGCCGGTCTCCGGGACGGGGTTGTCGCCGCCCCGCCAGGCCGCCGCCTGGGGCGTCCAGCCCTGGGGGGCGATCTGGGCGGTGGGCCCCGTGAGCGGCTCGATGGCCGCGTTGGGGGCCGGCTGGCCGGTGAGACGGACGATGAGCTGGTCGGCCGTGGGCCGCTGGGCGGGGTCCTTGGACAGGCAGGCCGCCACCAGCTCGGCGAGCGTGCCGTCCATGCCGCCGAGCTGCGGCTCCTCGTGGAGGATGCGGTTCATGACCACGGGGATCGAGTCGGACCCGAAGGCCGGCTTGCCCGTGGCCGCGTACACCATCGTGACGCCCCAGGCGAACACGTCGGCGGCCTCCGACACCGGGGAGGCGGCGGTGAGCTGCTCGGGCGCGAGGTAGGACGGGGTGCCCATCGCCATGCCGGTGGCCGTGGCGCCGGGGGAGTCGAGGGCGCGGGCGATGCCGAAGTCGATCACCACCGGGCCTTCGGGGCCCATGAGCACGTTGGCCGGCTTGAAGTCGCGGTGCAGGATGCCGGCCCGGTGGATGGCGGCCAGCGCGGTGGCGGTGCTGATGGCGAGCCGTTCGAGGGCGGCGCCGCGGCGCGGGCCCTCGTTGATGACGAGCTCGCGCAGCGACGGCCCGGGCACGTACTCGCTGACGATGTAGGGCCGGCTGCCTTCGAGGTCGGCGTGGAGCACGGGGGCGGTGCAGAAGCGGGCGACCCGCTGGGCGACCGCGACCTCGCGCAGGAAGCGGCTGCGCGCCTCGGGGTCGGCGACGAGCGCGTGGTGCAGGAGCTTGACGGCAGCCTGCTCCCCGGACTCGGCCTTGCCCAGATAGACGACCCCTTGACCACCCTCGCCGAGCCGGGCGACGATCTCGTACTCGCCCAGCCGCCGCGGGTCGTCCGCCATCAGCGGCTGGAACTGATTCACCCCGGACCCCCATAACAGAACGATCTCTGGGGCGAAACGCTACCAGCGTGACACTTGGTACGTACGCCGACCTGCTAGATCATTCACCTTTACCCCCGCAAGTCAGGGTTTCTGCGCAGGTCGTGGCTCAGGTCACGGGTTGGTGAACAATAGCTGATCAGATGGCCTTGCCCGGGTTCAGCAGTCCCAGCGGGTCGAAGACGGCCTTGATCCCGTGCTGCACCTCGTGCGCCACCGGCCCCGACTCCAGGGCCAGCCAGCGCCGTTTGAGCACCCCGACGCCGTGCTCGCCGGTCAGCGTGCCGCCGAGTTCGAGCGCCCGGGTGAAGATCTCGTCCGCCGCCGCCCACACCTCGGCGGGCGGCTCGGTCGTCCCGTGCTCGAAGACGAACGTCGGGTGCAGGTTGCCGTCGCCCGCGTGCGCGACCGTGCAGATGCGCACGCCGTGCCGGACGGCGGCGGCCTCGATGGCGCCGATCATGTCGGGCAGCACCGAGCGGGGCACGCACACGTCCTCGACCAGGCACGCGCCGAGGCGCTCCTTGGCCTGGTAGGCCATCCGGCGCAGCCCGATCAGCTCCTCGGTCTCCTGCGGGCTGGACGACACGGCCACGAACGTGGCGCCGTTGTCGAGGCAGAGGCGTTCCATGCGGGCGGCCACCTCCTGGCTGTCGGCGGCGTCGGACTGCCCGATCAGCATCGCCATCGTGGCGGGCTCCAGGCCGATGTTGCGCCAGTCGTCGATGGCCTGGAGCGTGGCCCGGTCCAGCAGCTCCATCAGCGACGGCTGGCACCCGGCCGCCATGATCGCGGTCACGGCGGCGCCCGCGTCGCGCAGAGAGCCGAACTCGGCGGCGAACGTCGCGGGCGGCGCGACCGGCGCCCGCCGCAGCCGGACGGTGGCCGAGGTGATCACGCCCAGCGTGCCCTCGGAGCCGACGAACAGCCCGGTCAGGTCGTACCCGGTGACGCCCTTCACGGTCCGCCGCCCGGTCTGGAGCACCCGGCCGTCGGCCAGCACGACCTCCAGGCCCAGCGCCGAGTCGCGGGTGACCCCGTACTTGACGCAGCGCAGCCCGCCCGCGTTCGTGGCCAGGTTGCCGCCGATCGTGGAGATCTCGTACGAGGACGGGTCAGGCGCGTACATGAGCCCGTGCTCGCGCGCGGCCCTGTCGAGGTCGGCGGTGATCACGCCGGGCTCGACCACGGCGATCTCGTCCACCGGCGAGAGCTCCCGGATCGCGGTCATCCTGGCCAGCGACAGCACCACCGACCCGTCGGTGGCCGTGGCGGCGCCCGCCAGCCCGCTGCCCGCGCCGCGCGGCACCACGGGCACCCGGTGCTCGGTGGCCCAGCGCATGGTGGTCACCACGTCGTCGCGGGAGGCGGCCAGCACCACTCCCAGAGGCTTGCCCGGGGCCACGAACGTGCGGTCGCGGGCGTAGGAGTCGATCACGTCCGGGTCGGTGACGACACGGCCGCCGGGCAGGGAGTTCACCAGAGCGTCAATGGGTCTCACATGAGAAACCTTACGGTTTGCGTGGACGGTGGCTTACGGCCAGACTGCCCGGGTGGAAGTGAGCTGTCCGGTGTGTACGCAGGTCGACCAGGTCGTCTCGGTGCCCGGAGCGGTCGCGGCGGGGACCACGTACCGGATCGGCAGGGTACGCATGCCCGGTGACCGCCAGGTCGCCGATCTGCCCACCGGGTCCGCGCTGGGCGCGTCCAAGCACCAGATGAGCCGCACGCAGCTCGCCGTGTGGCTGTCGTTCCCCAGCCGCCACTACGCGCCCTGGTCGAGGAACCAGGGCTACCTGCTGCTGCTCGTCGCCGCACTCGCGCACCTGGTGGTGGGGCTGGTGCTGGCCATGGGCAAGCACTCGGGCTGGGCCGAGGTGCTGCTCGCGCCGTTCTGCCTGACAGGCGTGCTGTGGGGGTTCGGGATGCTGTTCGTGCTCGGCGCGCACGCGGCGCGCAAGCGCGACCTGGCCGAGGGGCCGGCCAGGGAGAAGGCGCTCGCCGTCTGGGAGGGGCTCTACTACTGCTCGCGCGACAACGTCGCGTTCGAGCCGGGGGTCGGCGTCTCGTTCCATCCGAGCGAGACGCGCGAGTACATCTTCGGCTTCCGCCGCTCCGGCGCCGCCTGACCGGTCACGTCACCGGCCGGGCGGTCACTCCGGGGCCGGGGTGCTTACGCGCGCTTACGCGTGCTCCTCGGCGACGAGGCGGACGCAGACGGCCAGGCCGGTGATGGCCTGCTCCAGCTCCTCCAGGCCGGGGTAGGTGGGCGCGATGCGGATCGTGCGGTCGTCGGGGTCCTGGCCGTAGGGGTGGGTGGCGCCGGCCGGGGTCAGCGCGATGCCCGCGGCCTTGGCCTTGGCCACCACCTCGGCGGCGTGCGGAACCTCCAGGCTGATGAAGTAGCCGCCCTTCGGGCTGGTCCAGGTGGCCAGGTCGCCGAGCTCCTTGGCGAGGACCCGGTCGACCACCTCGAACTTGGGCCCGATCAGCTCGGCGTGCTTGCGCATGTGCGCGGCCACGCCGTCGGCGTCGCGCAGGAACTCCACGTGGCGCAGCTGGTTGAGCTTGTCGGGGCCGATGGACTGCTTGCGCGTGTTGTCGAGGAACCAGGCGACGTTGGCCGGGGAGGAGCCGAAGAACGCCACACCCGCGCCGGCCAGCGTCACCTTCGAGGTGGAGCCGTAGACGAAGGCGCGGTCGGGGTTGCCGTGCTCGGCGCAGAGCGCGAGCAGGTCGGCGAGCTCGGCCGGGGTGTCGGTCAGGTGGTGGACGGCGTAGGCGTTGTCCCAGAAGATGCGGAAGTCGGGCGCGGCGGCGGGCATGGCGGCCAGGCGGCGCACGGTCTCGTCGCTGTAGACGATGCCGGACGGGTTGCTGTACTTGGGCACGCACCAGATGCCCTTGACGCTCGCGTCCTCGGCGACCAGGCGCTCGACGACGTCCATGTCGGGGCCCTCGGCGTTCATGGGCACCGGGACCATCTTGATCCCGAACTCCTGGCAGATGGTGAAGTGCCGGTCGTAGCCGGGCACCGGGCACAGGAACGTGATCTCCGGCTCCTCCACCCAGCGGCGCCCGGCGCCGGGCACCTTGCTCAGCAGCGCGTGCACGACCGTGTCGTGCATCATCGCCAGGCTGGCGTTGCCGCCCACCACGAGCTGCGCGGGCGGCACCTGGAGCAGCGGCCCGAACAGCTCGCGCAGCTCCGGCAGCCCCTGCAGGTCGCCGTAGTTGCGCGCGTCGAGGCCGCCCGCGGTCACGTGGGTGGTCGGGAGCTTGAGCATGTCGTCGGAGAGGTCGAGCTGGCGCGGTGACGGCTTGCCCCTGGTGAGGTCGAGCTTGAGTCCCTGCTGGACAAGGGCGGCATAGTCACGCGAGGCGTTCACGGGATTCTTCTCCTCCGATCGGGTCGCTACGAAGGATAGAAGACTTCGCCGCCGAGGCAGGCACGGGTCCGGGATGTGGATGTCTTTGCCCGGAACGACTTCACGGACGGCGATCGGTGGCGTGGAATGGGGTGATCGGGGCAGGCCATACCTCTCGACTGGAGGGAGCAGCCGTGACCAGCGTGCGCGAGACGTCGATCGAGCGGGTCAGGCGGCGCCGCACCGGGACCGTGCTCACGTCCTGGCTGACCACGACCGACCACAAGGTCATCGGGTACCTGTATCTGATCACCTCGTTCGCGTTCTTCCTGATCGCGGGCGTCATGGCCATGATCATCCGCGCGGAGCTGGCCCAGCCGGGGATGCAGGTCGTCAACCAGGACATGTACAACCAGCTCTTCACCATGCACGGCACGATCATGCTGCTGCTGTTCGCCACGCCGCTGTTCGCCGGGTTCGCCAACGTGGTCATGCCGCTGCAGATCGGCGCCCCCGACGTGGCCTTCCCCCGGCTGAACGCGGTGGCGTACTGGCTGTTCCTGTTCGGCGGGCTCATGGTGGTGGCCGGGTTCTTCACGCCGGGCGGGGCGGCCGACTTCGGCTGGTTCGCCTACACGCCGCTGTCGTCGTCCGCCTACTCGCCGCAGGTCGGCGGCGATTTGTGGATCATGGGGCTGGCGATGTCGGGCCTCGGCACGATCCTCGGCGCGGTCAACTTCATCACCACGATCATCGGCATGCGGGCGCCGGGCATGACGATGTTCCGGATGCCGCTGTTCACCTGGAACGTGCTGCTGACCAGCATGCTCGTGCTGCTGGCGTTCCCGGTGCTGGCGGCGGCGCTGCTCGCGCTGGAGGCCGACCGCAAGCTCGGCACGCACATCTACGACCCGGCCAACGGCGGGCCGATCCTGTGGCAGCACCTGTTCTGGTTCTTCGGCCATCCCGAGGTCTACATCATCGCGCTGCCGTTCTTCGGGATCATCACCGAGGTCATCCCGGTCTTCAGCCGCAAGCCGATCTTCGGCTACATGGGCCTGGTCGGCGCCACGATCGCGATCGCCGGGCTGTCGATGACCGTGTGGGCGCACCACATGTTCCCCACCGGGCAGGTGCTGCTGCCGTTCTTCTCGTTCATGACGTTCCTCATCGCGGTGCCGACAGGTGTGAAGTTCTTCAACTGGATCGGCACCATGTGGCGGGGGCATCTGACGTTCGAGACGCCGATGCTGTTCGCGATCGGGTTCCTGGTGACCTTCCTGCTCGGCGGGCTGACCGGCGTCATCCTGGCCTCGCCGCCGCTCGACTTCCACATCAGCGACACGTACTTCGTCGTCGCGCACTTCCACTACGTGGTCTTCGGCACCGTCGTGTTCGCCATGTTCGCCGGGTTCTACTTCTGGTGGCCCAAGATGACCGGCCGGATGCTCGGCGACCGGCTCGGCAAGGTGCACTTCTGGACGCTGTTCGTCGGCTTCCACACCACGTTCCTGGTGCAGCACTGGCTCGGGCAGATCGGCATGCCGCGCCGCTACGCCGACTACGGCCCGGCCGACGGGTTCACCGCGCTCAACCAGCTCTCGTCGCTGGGCGCGTTCCTGCTCGGGCTGTCGACGCTGCCGTTCCTCTACAACGTCTGGAAGACCGCCAGGCACGCGCCCAAGGTCACGCTCGACGACCCCTGGGGCTACGGCAACTCCCTCGAATGGGCGACCTCCTGCCCGCCGCCCCGGCACAACTTCACGTTCATGCCGCCGATCCGCTCCGAACGGCCCGCCTTCGACCTCCACTACCCGCACGAGGACGAGACGGACGAGACGGGCGAGCGGGCCGAACCCGGAGAACCCGGCGAGAAAACGCCCGACTGACCTTTCCCGGACCGGGCCGCGGTGCTTGTGTGGAGGTTACGTTTCGCCCATCTAAGGAGATCGGCGATGACAGGCGCCAAGAGCCCCTTCACCCCCGAGACCGCCCCCTGCGGCAAGAAGCACGGCGGTGAGCGTCTCCTCGACGACGACGGCTACGGCCTGGTGATCCGTGACCAGCTCTTCGACTGCGGCTGCCGCCGGATCCGGCACGAGTACCACGACGGCAGCATCCACCTGTCCGCCATCCGCTGCGACGGCAAGCGGGTGAAGGATCCGATCGAACCGGACCGCGGGAGCTGAACCGATGATCGACGTGCTCATCGTGGGAGGCGGCGGCGCCGGACTGCGGGCGGCCGTCGCCGTCGCCGAGAGCGACCTCACCCTCAGCGTGGCGGTCGTGTCGAAGGTCTACCCGATGCGCAGCCACACCGTCTCGGCCGAGGGCGGCGCCGCCGCGGTCGTCGCCGACGGCGACACGCTCGACGAGCACTGCTACGACACGATCTCCGGCGGCGACTGGCTGTGCGACCAGGACGCGGTGGAGGCGTTCGTGGCCGAGGCGCCGCGCGAGCTCGTCCAGGTCGAACACTGGGGCTGCCCGTGGAGCCGCGAGCGCGACGGGCGCGTCGCGGTGCGCCCGTTCGGCGGCATGAAGCGGATGCGCACCTGGTACGCGGCCGACAAGACCGGCTTCCACCTGCTGCACACGCTGTTCCAGACCACGCTCAAACACCCCGGCATCGCGCGGTACGACGAGTGGTACGTCACCCGGCTCGTCGTCGACGACGGCCGCGTCCACGGCGTCGTGGCCGTCGAGCTGCGCACCGGCCGCGTCGAGGCGATCCCCGCCAGGACCGTCGTCCTGGCCACCGGCGGCTGCGGCCGGGCCTTCCCCTTCACCACCAACGCCGCCATCAAGTCCGGAGACGGCATGGCCCTGGCCTACCGCGCGGGCGCCCCGCTGAAGGACATGGAGTTCGTCCAGTACCACCCCACCGGCCTGCCGTTCACCGGCATCCTCATCACCGAGGCGGCCAGGGCCGAGGGCGGCTGGCTGATCAACAAGGACGGCTACCGCTACCTCCAGGACTACGACCTCGGCACCCCCACCCCGGCGCCCCGGCTGCGCAGCATGGAGCTCGGCCCGCGCGACCGCCTCTCGCAGGCGTTCGTGCACGAGCAGCGCAAGGGCCGCACCGTCGACACGCCGTACGGTCCCGTCGTCCACCTCGACCTGCGCCACCTGGGCGAGGACAGGATCGACGCGCGCATCCCGTTCGTGCGCGAGCTGTGCCGCAGCTACCAGAACCTCGACCCGGTCACCGACCTCGTCCCGGTCCGCCCCGTCGTGCACTACATGATGGGCGGCGTCCACACCGACCTCGACGGCGCCACCCCGATCGCCGGCCTGTTCGCGGCGGGCGAGACGGCCTGCGTGAGCATCAACGGCGCCAACCGGCTCGGCTCCAACTCGCTGCCGGAGATCCTCGTCTTCGGCAGGCGCGCCGGGCTGGCCGCCGCCCGCTTCGCCCGCGGCCACCGCGACGGCGAGGCGGCCGCCGTCCGCAGCCAGGGCGCCGACGAGCGGCGGCGGCTGGAGCGGGCGCGCGAGGGCGGCGGCGAGCGGATCGCCGTGCTGCGCGAGGAGATGCAGCGCACGCTCGAAGGCGCCGCCGGCATCTACCGCACCGGCGACGTCCTCGCCAAGGCCGCCGACACCCTCGCCGAGCTGGGCGAACGGGCCGCCGGGGCGCTCGTGGACGACTCCAGCGCCGCCTTCAACACCGAGCTGGTCGCCCTGCTGGAGCTGCACGCCATGCTCGACGTCGCGCGCACGATCGTGGCCTGCGCGGCCGAGCGGCGCGAGTCGCGCGGCGCCCACCAGCGCACCGACTTCCCGGCCAGGGACGACGCCGCCTACCTGGCGCACTCGCTGGTCCACCGGGCCCCCGACGGCAGCCCGTCGGTCGGCCTGCTGCCCGTGACGATCACCCGCTGGCCTCCCGGGGAAAGGGTGTACGGCCGTGACTGACTCCATCCGGCTGGAAGTGTCCCGCTACCGGCCCGGCCAGGACGACGAGCCGGTGTTTCAGGCGTACGACGTGCCGCTGCGCCCCGACTGGGCCGTGCTCGACGGGCTCACCCACGTCAAGGACCGGCTCGACGGCAGCCTGTCGTTCCGCTGGTCGTGCCGGATGGGCATCTGCGGCTCGTGCGGCATGACCGTCAACGGCGAGCCCCGCCTGACCTGCGGCACCTTCCTCACCGAGTACGGCGCCGGCCCGGTCAGGGTCGAGCCGCTCAAGGGCTTCCCCGTCATCAGGGACCTGGTCGTGGACATCGACGACTTCCTGGCCAAGCTGTCGTCGGTGCGGCCGTGGCTGATCCGGGAGGGGGAGGAGCTGCCGCTCACCGCCGAGTACGCCCAGACGCCGGACCAGTTGGAGGCGTACAAGCAGTACAGCATGTGCATCAACTGCATGCTCTGCTACTCGGCCTGCCCGGTGTACGTGCTCGACCCGGACTTCCTCGGCCCGGCGGCGATCGCGCTGGCCCAGCGCTACAACCTGGACTCGCGCGACATGGGCGACCGCTTCGACGTGCTCAACCTGGACGACGCCGTCTGGGGGTGCACGTTCGTCGGCGAGTGCACCCGGGCCTGCCCCAAGCACGTCGACCCGGCCGAGGCGATCCAGCGCTACAAGCTGACCGCCGCGCTGCGCTCGGTGCTGCCGTGGAGCCGGCGATGACCGCGCCCGCCCGCCGCCCGCCCAGGGACCCGCTCTGGTTCGCCCGCAGCAGGCGCTACACGCTGTTCGTGCTGCGCGAGCTGACCAGCGTCTTCGTCGCCTGGACCGTCGCGTACCTGGTCCTGCTGGCCGACTCGGTGGTCGCCGGGACGTACGCGCAGTTCACGGCGCTGGCGGCGCGCCCGTGGATGATCGCGCTCAACACGGTGGCGCTGGCGGCGACCGCCTACCACGCGATCACGTTCCTCAACCTCGCCCCGAAGGCCACCGTGGTGCGGCTGGACGGCTGGCGGGTGCCCGCCTGGATGATCCAGGGCGGCAACCATTCCGGCTGGCTGCTCGTCTCGGCGGTGATCGCGTACGTCGTCCTGCGGACGCCATGAGAAGCCGGGGAGACGCCGTGAGAAGGACGCCTGAGCCGTATCTGTGGCTGCTGTTCAGCGGCGGGGGGATCGTCGCGGCGCTGGTGCTGCCGGTGCTGGCGCTGCTGTTCGGGGTGCTCATGCCGCTCGGCGTGATCGGCTGGCCCGACGCGGCGCACCTGGCCGCGCTGCTGGAGCCGCTGTGGGTGCGGGCGGGGCTGGTGGTGGCGGTGGTGCTGTGCCTGTTCCACGCGGCGCACCGGATCAGGTTCACCAGTGAGGAACTGCTGGGGATCGGACGGTACGACGGGTTCATCGCGGTCGTCTGTTACGGGGGAGCAGTTACGGGCGGGATCATTGCCGCGATGCGGTTGTTGTGAAATGTCGTAGTTTGATCACATTTCCACAACCTACTTTACGCAATCTTTAGAAACGGTCTACCGTGCCGGTTTGCAAGACCCTATGGCCATTGCGCCCGGCGATCCCGGGCAGAAGGGGTTACTGGTGCCCAGCAAGAAGCGCCTATTAGCCACAATCCCGGCGGTAGCCCTCCTCGGCGCCGCCCTGACCGTACCCAGCGCTCAGGCCGACTCGGTCGCGTCATACCAGCCCAGCGCGTCTGACTACTACATTAACTACGCGCCACCCAGGGACGACGACCCGCCGGCCGAGCCGGGAGTCCCGGGCAAGAACAAGCGGTCGATCTCCGCCGCGAAGAAGATCGACCAGAAGTTCAGCAGCGGAAACCCGGCCGCTGCCCGGGTGCTCGCGGCCCGCGAGGCCGAGGCCATCCGCACCGGCCGAAACCCCGCTGAATGGATCTTCAAAAAGTCCAAGCAGACGAAGACCGCCAAGCTTCTCACGCTGCTGGTCGAGTTCAACGAGAACGCCAACGACGACTTCTCCGGCTTCAACCGCCTGCGGACCGTCGACAGCGCCCCCGACGACTGCGTCGTCGAGCCGGCCGGCACGCTCAAGAACGGCCCGCTGCACAACAACATCCCGGACCCGGCCACGCTGCCGCACAAGGACAACAACTCCTTCTGGGTCAAGGACTTCAGCCCCGAGCACTTCAACAAGATGCTCTACACGGACAAGGGCATCACCGAGCGCGTCCGCCCCGACCTGA
This sequence comes from Nonomuraea ceibae, assembly GCF_019396325.1. Lineage (GTDB taxonomy): Bacteria > Actinomycetota > Actinomycetes > Streptosporangiales > Streptosporangiaceae > Nonomuraea > Nonomuraea ceibae. The sequence goes on along the minus strand of NZ_JAHKRO010000030.1, from coordinate 53,867 downwards.
AGGACCCGCGCGACGGCAAGCCCGGCATCGACATCTCCGGCCACACGCTGAAGAAGATGTACGAGGAGATGTCCAAGGGCGCCTACTCCGTCACCGGCTCCGCGGTCGGCTGGATCAAGGCTCCGCACTCCGAGGCGTGGTACGGCGCGGCCGCCTGCGGCGGGGTCCCGCAGGACATGTCGGGCCACCCGGACAACCCGCTCGGCGCCGGCCAGCTCGCCATCGACGCCGTCAACGTCCTGTCGCAGACCCAGCCCGACTTCCCGTGGGCCGACTACGACATCGAGGACGTCTCCGACGCCGACGGCGACGGCAACTTCGCCGAGCCCGACGGCGTGATCGACCACCTCGTGCTCGTCCACGCCGGCAAGGACAAGTCCTCCGACGGCGGCGCCGAGGGCACGTACGCCATCTGGGCGCACTCCAGCGCGGTCGCCGGCGGCTACCAGGTGCCCGGCACCGACAAGAAGATCTCCAACTACATCGTGCAGCCCGAGGACTCCGGCGTCGGCGTCTTCGCCCACGAGTACGGCCACGACCTCGGCCTGCCCGACCTGTACGACACCTCCGGCCAGGCCAGCTCCGCGGTGGACTTCTGGGACCTGATGTCCAGCGGCTCCCACTCCGGCCCCATCTTCCAGTCGATGCCCACCCACATGGGCCTCTGGGACAAGTGGGTGCTCGGCTGGGCGAACCCGAAGGTGTTCAACCCGGGTGACAGCAAGAAGCTCGTCACGGTCGGCCAGACCTCGCGCACGCCCCGCTTCACCGAGGACGGCGTCCGCGTCAACCTCGCCTCCGAGCCGCTGAAGATGATCGACCCGCACAGCGGCGCCAACGCCTGGTGGTCCGGCATGGACCAGGAGTGGGCCAACGTCTCGCTGGCCCGCGACATCCAGGTGCCCGCCGGGACCGACGTCCGCTTCTGGATGTGGAACAACTACGAGATCGAGGCTGACTGGGACTTCGGCTTCGTCGAGGTGTCCACCGACGGCGGCAACACCTGGACCCAGCAGAAGGTCTACGACGAGGCCGGCACCGAGATCACCACGCCCGACGGCTACCCGGACCCGAACAAGAACCTCGCCACGTTCGGCAACAAGAAGTACGGCATCACCGGCAACACCGACGGCTGGCGGCACGACTACGTCAACCTGACCCCGTTCGCCGGCCAGACGATCAAGCTGCGGCTGGCGTACAACACCGACGCCGCCTTCACGCCGCGCGGCTGGCACGCCGACGACTTCTCGATCACCAACGGCGGCGCCTCCGTGTGGAGCGACGACGTGGAGAACGGCGAGAACGGCTGGCGCGCCTTCGGCGGCACGTTCACCAACACCAGCGGCCAGGGCTGGACGATCAACAACGGCGAGCGCCAGATCGACCGGTTCTACCTCGCCGAGTGGCGCAACTTCGACGGCTTCGACAAGGGCCTGCAGTACGCCTACGACACCACGTACTCGCGTGACGGAGCGTGGAAGGTGGAGAAGGTCAAGTACAACGCGCCGGGCCTGCTGGTCTGGTACCGCGACTCGACCTACACCAACAACGTGCTGGCCAACAACCTCGAAGCGGCGCCGAGCATCGGCTCCAAGGGCAGCCTGCTGCTCGTGGACTCGCACTACGACCCGCTCCGCCGCACCGGCGAGGCGGCCGCGAAGGACCCGTCACGGCACAAGAACATGGAGGGCCGCTCGCAGACCTCCAACGCCGCGTTCTCCTTCACGAAGACCTACCCGTTCAAGGAGTGCCTCGAGGCCGCGGACGAGCCGTTCAGCGAGTACTGCACGAACGTCCCCGCGCTGAAGGGCGTGCCGAGCTTCACCGACGCCAAGACCTGGTACCCGGGCCTTGAGCTGCAGGACGGCTCGCTGTACTACCGGGACTTCGACGCCTCCGTCGTCGTCCCGAGCAAGGGCGACCAGCCGTACAGCACCCGCGTGGTCAACGTCGACGGAACCCCGGCGACCGAGCTCTACGGCACCGACCTCGGCAACGGCCACGTCCTCGGCACCGGCAACCCCGGCGACGAGGGCAAGGCGCTGGGCGTCCAGTTCAAGCTGGTCACCCCGCTGCCGGGCAACCTGGGCGCGCTCGTCCAGGTGACCCCGCCGAAGAAGTGATCCAAGGGGCCGCCGGGCGGTGTCCCGGCGGCCCTAACATTGATGACCATGAGCGAATTGCGCACCAAGGCCGAGCACACCGAGGCGATCCGTCAGGACCGCAGGGTGGCGGTGGTGATCAACACTCGCTCACGCCGTGGCCGCCGCCACTACTTCGAGGTGATCGAGCAGCTGCACGAGCTGGGCTACGAGCCGCTGGCCGAGATCGGCGTCTACAACCCCAAGCGACTGCGCGACCTGCTCGACACGGCCCTGGCGACGGGGCCCGACCTGCTGATCGTCGGCGGCGGTGACGGCACGCTGTCCTCCGCCGTGCGCCACGTCGCCCACCGCGACGTGGCGCTCGGCGTTCTCCCGCTCGGCACCACCAACAACTTCGCCCGCAGCCTCGGCCTGCCGCTCGACCTGGCCGGCGCGATCCGGGTGTTCGACACCGGCAAGGTCGCCGACATCGACCTGGGCATGGCCGACGACCGGCCGTTCGCCAACCTGGCCAGCTTCGGCGTCTCCGTCGAGGTCGCGGGCAAGGTCAAGCCGTGGCTCAAGCGGGTGCTCGGCCGGCCCGCCTACCCGCTGACCGCGCTGACCGTGCTGCCGGGGCACCGGCCCTTCCGCGCCTACATCACCGTCGACGGGCAGCGCCACGAGCTGCTCACCCACCAGCTCAACATCGCCAACGGGCGCTTCCACGGCGGCTGGCAGGTGGCCCGCGACATCAGCATCGACGACGGCATGCTCGTGGCCTACCAGCTCGGCTCCGGCAAGAAGGTGCGCCTGCTCGTCGAGACGCTGGCCCGCGCGACGACCGGGCGCTGGCGCAGCCTGGCGGGCGGGCCGTTCGTCGTCGGCCGCGAGATGCTGCTGGAGACCGACCCGCCGATGGCCGCCGACGTCGACGGCGAGGTGCGGCTGCGCACCCCGATCCGGCTGCGCGTGGTGCCCAACGGGGTGCGCGTCATGGTGCCCGCCGACTTCGAGGACCGTTGACCCGCACAGCCCGGCTGGTCTCCTAGCGCAGGCGGTCGTACAGCTCGGTCAGCGGCGCCGACAGGCCCGCCGGCGGCGGGAAGACGCGCAGCAGCAGGCCCGGCTCCACGGCGGACGGGCGTCGCTCGGGCCTGGCCTTGCCGGCGGGCGCGTAGAAGTCGGCGAGCCGGTCGGCGAACGGCACGTCCTCCACCTCCAGCGCGGCCCCGCCGCCAGCCGCCAGCGAGCCCAGCAGCTCCTCACGGGCGCGCCCCCGCCAGGCCAGCACCAGGAACGGGTCGTCGTCGAACGACTCGGCCAGCAGGTAGAGCACCGCCGACACGTGCTTGCACGGGAAACCCCAGTCGGGACACGAGCACGCCATGTCCAGATCGCGCGGGAACAGGTCGGCGCCCAGCGCCGCGAACAGCTCCTCGATCTCCTCCGGCATCTCCCCGGCCAGCAGCCTCGCCCGGTGGACGGCCTGCTCGGCCACCGCCCGCTCGACCGCCTGCCACAGCTCCTCGCCGAACACCTCGACGGCGATCGTCACCTCGTACGGAGCCGGGCGCGACCCCTGCACCGACGCCCTGGCCAGGCCCGGCGACAGGTCGATCGACAGCACCTGGCCCGCCCTGGCGTAGCCGCGCCCGCGCGACAGGCGGCCCTTGTCGCAGATCCGCTCCAGCACGTCGATGAACCGCCTCGACCACCAGGTCGAGCCGATCGAACCGCGCCGCGACCTGGCCCGGATACCGCCCTCGACGCTGATCGGAGTGCTCCAGCCCGGCACGTCAGCCCACCGCCCCGGCCGTCAGGCGGAACACCTCGCGCAGCTCCCCGGTCGACAGATCCGTCAGCCAGTCCTCGCCCGCGCCGACCACCCGCTCCGCCAGCGCCTTCTTCCGCTCGATCATCTCGTCCACCCGCTCCTCCAGGGTGCCCGCGCAGATCAGCTTGCGCACCTGCACGTTCCTGCGCTGGCCGATGCGGAACGCCCGATCGGTCGCCTGGTCCTCGACCGCCGGGTTCCACCAGCGGTCGACGTGCACCACGTGGCTCGCCGCCGTCAGGTTGAGCCCCACCCCGGCCGCCTTCAGCGACAGCAGGAACAGCATGGGCTCGTCGTCCTGCTGGAACCGGTCCACCAGCCGGTCGCGCGCCTTCTTCGGCAGCCCGCCGTGCAGCCACAGCACCGGCTGGTCCAGCCGCTGCTCCAGATAGGGCTGCAGCATGCTGCCGAACTCCGCGTACTGCGTGAACAGCAGCGCCTTCTCGCCCTCGGCCAGGATCTCCTCCGCGAGCTGCTCCAGCCGCGCCAGCTTGCCCGACCGGCCCGCCAGCCGGGAGCCGTCCTTCAGCAGGTGGGCCGGATGGTTGCAGACCTGCTTCAGCTTGGCCATGGCCGCCAGCACCAGGCCGCGCCGCTCGATCCCCTCGCTGTCGTCGATCCTGCCCAGCATGTCGTCCACCACCGCCTGGTACAGCGACGCCTGCTCCGGCGTCAGCGTGCACCACTCCTTGACCTCCAGCTTCTCCGGCAGGTCGGAGATGATCGAGGCGTCGGTCTTGAGCCGGCGCAGGATGAACGGCCCCGTCGCCCGACGCAGCGCCTGCGCGGCCTGCTCGTCCTGCCGCGCCTCGATCGGCTCCTGGAACCGGGTGCGGAAGCGCGCCTTCGGCCCCAGCAGGCCCGGATTGGCGAACTCCATGATCGACCAGAGCTCGGCCAGGTGGTTCTCCACCGGGGTGCCCGTCAGCGCCAGCCGGGTGCCCGCCGGGATCGACCGCACCGCCTGCGCCTGGAGGGTGCCGCTGTTCTTGATCGCCTGCGCCTCGTCGCACACCACCCGCCGCCACGCGACCCGCCGCAGCGTCTCCAGGTCGCGCTGCGCCGTCCCGTACGTGGTGATCACCAGGTCGGCGTCCGCGATGCGGGCCGCGTCCCTGCCGCTGCCGTGATGGACGTGCACGCGCAGGCCCGGCGCGAACCGCGCCGCCTCCCGCTGCCAGTTGCCCACCAGCGACATCGGGCACACCAGCAGCGTCGGCTCCGCAGCCCGCTCGTGCACGAGCAGCGCCAGCGTGGTGACCGTCTTGCCCAGCCCCATGTCGTCGGCCAGCACCCCGCCCAGCCCGAGCTCCGACAGGAAGCTCAGCCACGCCAGCCCGCGCTCCTGGTAGGGGCGCAACGTCGCGTCCAGGCCCGCCGGCGTCCCGATCACAGCCGGCCGCCCCTCCGGCCCGCCCTCCGGCCGGCCCGACAGCAGCTCGCCCAGCACCCCGTCGGCGTCCACCTCCAGCAGCGGCAGCTCGTCGTCGCCCTGGACCACGTGCCGCAGCACCTCCGCCGCCGGGAGCACCCCGCCGCGCTCGCCGCCGACCGCGCGCAGCGCCGCCGCGAGCTGCCGCTCGTCCAGCTCCACCCACTGGCCGCGCACCCGCACCAGCGGCACCTTCAGCCGGGCCAGCTCGGCCAGCTCCTCCTCGCCGATCGTCTCCCCGCCCACCGCCAGGTCCACCCGGAAGTCCACCAGCTCGCGCAGCCCGAACCCCTGGCTCGCCGCCGCGCTCTGCGTCTTCGTCCGCGTCGTCACCTTCAGCCCCAGCCTCGCCCGGCCCGCCCAGCGGGGCAGCTGCACCCCGAACCCGGCCGCCTGCAGCAACGGCGCCGCCTCCCGCAGGAACGCGAACGCCCCGGCCGTGTCGAGCACCAGCTCCTCCGGCTCCGGCACCCGCAACGCCCGGTCCAGCTCCGGATAGAGCCGCACCGCCCGGCCCAGCCCGGCCAGCAGCTCCCGCTCCGCCCCGGCCGGCAACCCGGCCACCGGCCCGCCGCCCCACACCTTCCCGGCGGGCACGTACAGGCTCGGGTCGTCGGCCGCCTGCACCGCCAGCTCCACCCGCCACCGATGCTCACCGCCCGCGTCGTCGCGGCCGTCCCCGGCGGGAGCCGGGGGGTCGACCGGCTCGGTGAGGCGGAAGCACACGCGGGTGGCGCCCTCGGCCGACTCCACGGAGCGGCGCCACTCCTCCAGGGCCCGCCGCAGGTCCGGGTCATCGGGGCAGGCGGCGTCAGGGCAGGCGGCGTCGGGGGAGGCGGTGCCGGGGGAAGCGGTGCCGGGGGAGGAGGGGTCGGGGGAGGAGGGGTCGGGAGAGCCGGTGTCGGAGGAAGCGGCGCCGGGGCAGGCGGCGCCGGGGGAGGCCAGTGCGGCCAGCCACCGCCCCCGCCCCGTGCCCGTGCCTGTGCCCGTGTCCGCCTGCGGAGGCCGGGCGTTCAGGGCGGTTCGGGCGAAAGTGTCGGCGAAGGCGTCCAGGGCCTGGCGCAGCACCTCGTGGGAGGGGCGCTCGACCGCCCAGGTGCGGCAGGCGGGGGGCATGGTGAGGGCGAGGTCGCGGAAGTAGGCGGCGTCGGCGCCGGTGACGACCGCGCGCCAGGCCGCCCGGGCCTCGCCGTCGGCCTCCGTCAGCTCCAGCTGGGGAACGACCCGGCCGCGGCGTACGAGATCCCGCGCGAACGCGGCGACGGCCCGCCAGTGCCGCACCGTAGCGCCCGGCACGGCGTCACCCCAGCCGGTGAGACCGGGCCCGGCATCGGAGACAGGGCCGGCGTCAGCGTCGGGGCCGGGGGCGAGGTCGGGGCCGGGGGCAGGGTCGGGGCCGGGGGCAGGGTCGGGGTCAGCGGCGGGGGCGGCGGCTGGGGTGGGGTCGGGGGCGAGGAGGTGTACGGCGGCGGGTAGGGGCGGGACCACGGCGGGGACGCGCCAGGGGCGCAGCGAGGGGCGGGTGACCGCGGACAGGAGCCCGGTCTCGGGGGAGGGGAGCGGCTCGGCCGCGGACCCCGGCAGCAGGAGCTCCAGCATGCGCGGCCCGCCCGCCGGGAGGCGCTCGACCGGCGCGGCCCAGGGATGGGCGCGCGGCGCCGGGCCACGGGCGGCACGCGGCGCGAGGGCGGTGTCCTCCGCCCAGAAGGCGACCCCGTCCCCGGCCCAGACCCCATGCACGACCAGCACCTCGGCAGGGTACCCGGACCGGGAGGGGCCGGTGGCCCGAGTCCGCCGACGGCGCACTGGCCGGCTCATGGGAAAAATCAGTGCAAGTCGTAGACTGGAGGCATGAATACTCCGGGATCGTGGTGCGAGCGGCCCAAGCCGCCGGCTCCGTCGTGTGAGCTCCCGTCCCCGTGGAGCGCCCCCAAGAAGCCGGACAACTGGTGCGAGGCGCCCAAGTCGCCGGTCGAGTCGCTGGTCGGCCTGCTCCTGCGCGCCGCCAAGCGGTAGGACCCGGCCCGGCGGAAAACCGCGGGGTGATAGAAGCCGGGCTCTTCGGGTAGGCGGGTTCGCGACGGAGGAGGCGACGTCGTGAACGACACCCACAAACTGGTCAACGACCTTTCCGAGCAGGTCTCCCGGCTCGTCAAGGACGAGTTGCGGCTGGCCAGGCTCGAACTCACGGAGAAGGGCAAGCGCGCCGGGTTCGGCGCGGGCATGTTCGGGGCGGCCGGGCTGGTCGCGTTCTTCGGCGGCGCGGTGCTCGTGGCCGCCGTGGTGATGCTGCTCGCGCTGGTGATGCCCGCGTGGGTCGCCGCGGCCATCGTCGGAGTGGTCCTGCTGATCGTGGCCGCCCTGCTGGGGCTGGCCGGCAAGAGCAAGGTGAAGCAGGCGACGCCGCCGGTCCCGACCGAGACCATCGCGAGCCTGCGGGCCGACGTCGACGCGGTCAAGGAAGGGGCGCGGCGATGAGCGAGACCGATCCGGGACGCAGCGACCAGCACGCCGGCACGGTCGGCGCGCGCCGGGCCACCGTCGGCACGCCGACGGACGCCGAGTCCATCAACGTGCCGCCGACCAGGCCGGGCGCGGCCGAGAACGCGCACGAGGCCGAGCTGGCCCGCGAGGAGCACGAGACCTTCATCCCCGAACCTCCCCAGGCCGACGACCGCACCGACGCGGTCAGGTCGCGCGCCACGGAGGAGGAGTCCCTGACCGGGGGCCGGGCCGCGAAACGGTCCGGAAGCGAGCACCGTACCCAGGGTGACGACGCGGACGCGGTCCGGGAGGACATCAGGCAGACCCGCCGGGAGCTCGGCGAGACGGTGAGCGCCCTGGCGCACAAGGCGGACGTCAAGAGCCGGGCAGCCGACGCGGCGGCCACGGCCAGAGGAAAGGCGAGCAGAATGGCAGGCACGGCCAAGGACAGGGCCACGGAGCTGGCGGAGACGGCCAAGGGCAAGACGGCCGAGATGACGGGCGCCGCCAAGGGCAAGGCGCACGAGATGACGGGCGCCGCCAAGGGCAAGGCGCACGAGATGACCGGCAAGGCGCACGAGGTCGCGGGCAGGGTCGGCGAAAGGGTCGGCGATGCCACGCCGGAGCAGGTCAAGAAGCGCCCGGTGTTCGTGATGGTCGCGCTCGGGACGGTGGTGGCCCTGGTCGTGCGCCGCATGGTGAGGCGCAACAAGGCCAAGTGACGCGTGGAGGCCCCCGACGGACCCGCCGAGCTGCCACGCCGGTCGTGGTGGCGGGTGATCAGAAGAACGTTCGCCGAGTTCAAGAACGACCGCGTCCAGGACCTGGCGGCGGCGCTGACGTACTACGCGGTGCTGTCGGTGTTCCCGGCGCTGATCGTGCTGGTGTCGCTGTTCGGCCTGCTGGGCCGCGACGACCTCGGCACGGTCGTGGGCTCCCTTGTCGTGCTCGCGCCGGAGGAGGCGCGCGGCCTGATCGCGGAGAGCGTGCGCGGGGTGCGCAGCACCGGCGGCGCGGGCCTGGTGGCGATCACCGGCCTGCTGGTCGCGCTGTGGTCGGCTTCCGGGTACATCGCCGCGTTCATCCGGGCGTGCAATGAGATCTACGACATCGAGGAGGGCCGCCCGTTCTGGAAGCTGACCCCGCTGCGGCTCGGCCTCACGGTCATGATGATGATCCTGCTGGTCGTGGGCGCGATCGCGGTCACGCTGACGGGCGAGCTGGCCGCCGCGGCCGGTGAGGCGCTCGGCCTCGGCGACGCCGCCGTGACGGCGTGGGACATCCTCAAGTGGCCGGTGCTGGCGCTCATCGCGGCCGGCCTGATCATGGTGCTGTACTGGGCGGCGCCGAACGTCCGCCAGCCGGGCATGCGCTGGATCACGCCCGGGGGCCTGCTCGCGGTCGTGCTCTGGGCGCTGGTCTCGGGCGGCTTCGCGCTGTACGTGGCGGGCTTCGGCTCCTACAACAAGACCTACGGCGCCCTCGCCGGGGTCGTGGTGTTCCTCATCTGGCTGTGGCTGTCGAACATGGCGCTGCTGTTCGGCGCCGAGCTGGACGCCGAGCTCATCAGGGAGCGCGCCGCGGCCCAGGGCCGGCCCCCCGGGCGGGAGCCGTACGCGGTGCCGCGCGACCCGCCGGAGCCGGATGATCTGCCGGGCTGAAAGTGAGAGGCTTCGCGCATGGACTTCATCCGCGTGCGCGCCTCCTCCGACGGCGCGGAGACGATCTCGTCGTGGACCGGCGACGTCTATGGCTGGGAGCCCGGCGGCGGGCCGCATCACCTGTTCGGCTTCGAGGGCGTCAACGTGGCCAGGGCGGTGCGCGGCGACGGCGGCGGCTGGCTGCTGCTGACCCGGGAGGCCGCCCTCTACCTCGACCCGCGCACCCGCGAGGTGCTCGACGTGTGGGACAACCCGCTGACCGGCCGCCGCGTGGAGGTGCAGCACGTCTTCAACGACCCGGTCAACCAGCGGCTGGGCGGCTACCCGGTGCCGGTGACGCGGCTGGGCGAGCAGGTGGTGTTCAACGTGGACGTGCGCCTGGCCTACCCGTCGCCGCTGAAGGTGGCCGACTATCCGGACAACTCGGCGGACGACACGTACCGGGCGATGGAGCTGTTCCAGTTCTTCGCCCGGGCGGCCGACGTCGAGTCGGAGCTGCCGGACGTGCCGAGCGTGTTCTCCTGGTGCCGGGTGTCGCCCTGGTTGCCGTGGATGGCGATGGCCCAGCGGCCGGGCGGGCTCGTCTACCACTGCCGGGGCGGCAAGGGCGCCGAGGTGCCGCCGAGGCTGCGCGAGCGCGCCGGGGAGCGGTTCCTGCACGCGCCGCAGGAGTGGTCGGCCCCCAACGTGACGAGCTGGACCGCGTTCGCGGATAAGGTCGGCCGATGAGCACCGATCTGTTCTGCGAGATCGTCGCGGGGGAGCGCCCGGCGACGATCGTCGGCTCCGACGAGGTGTCCGTCTCCTTTCTCGACACCCGGCCCGTGTTCAAGGGGCACGTGCTCGTGGTGCCGCGCGTGCACGCCGAGACGCTCGCCGACCTGACCGGGGTGGGGCCGTTCTTCGAGAGCGTCCAGCGCATGGCCCGCGCCGTGGAGGAGGGCCTGGAGGCGGGCGGCACGTTCGTCGCGATGAACAACCGGATCAGCCAGAGCGTCCCCCACCTGCACGTGCACGTGGTGCCCCGGGTCAAGAAGGACGGCCTGCGCGGCTTCTTCTGGCCGCGCACCACCTACTCCTCCGCCGACGAGGCCGCCTCCTACGCGGAGCGGATCGCCAAGGCGCTGGGCTGAGCCGGGCCGCACGGTGGAATACCTGGTCGGCGTCGCCGTGGTGGCCGTGCTCGTCGGCGTGCCCGCGATCGTGCTGTGGCGGGTCATGCGGGGCCGCCGCGACCTGGGCACCAGCCCGGCGGAGCGGGCCACGTTCGAGACGTTGCACACCGCGTCGCTGGCGGGGCCGCCGCTGCGCGCCGGGCTCACCGTCGACGGCGCCCAGCGGGCCTCGCGCCACCTGCGCGAGCTGCTCGGCTCGGCCGCGCTCGCCATCACCGACGGCGAGCGCCTGCTCGTGTACGACGGCGCCGGCGACCATCACGCCGAGGACGCCTTCGAGCACGCGAGGGCGACCCTGCAGGACGGCCGCACCCAGGTCCTGGCGATCGACTGCGACCTGCTCGAATGCCCGGTGAGGAACGCCGTCGTGGTGCCGCTCACCACCGACGAGCGGGTCGTCGGCGCGCTGACCGCCTACGGCACGCACGCCTCCGCCGGGCTCGTCCGGGCCGCCCAGGAGGTCGCCGGCTGGGTCGACTCGCAGCTGGAGCTGGCCGAGCTCGACCGTTCGCGCACGCTGCTCATGGAGGCCGAGGTGCGGGCGCTGCGCGCGCAGATCTCGCCGCACTTCATCTACAACTCGCTGACGACGATCGCCTCGTTCGTCCGCACCGACCCGGAGCGGGCCCGCGAGCTGCTGCTGGAGTTCGCCGACTTCACCCGCTACTCCTTCCGCAGGCACGGCGAGTTCACCACGCTGGCCGAGGAGCTGCGCTCGATCGACCGCTACCTCATCCTGGAGCGGGCCCGCTTCGGCGACCAGCTCCAGGTCACGCTGCGCATCGCGCCCGAGGTGCTGCCGGTGGCGGTGCCGTTCCTGTGCCTGCAGCCGCTCGTGGAGAACGCCGTGCGCCACGGCCTGGAGAGCAAGGACGGCGTCGGCCGCATCTCCATCGTGGCCGAGGACGCCGGGGCCGAGTGCAGCATCAGCGTCGAGGACGACGGGCTCGGCATGGACCCCGACCGGCTGCGCCGCGTCCTGGCCGGGGAGACCGCCTCCGACGGCGGGATCGGCCTGGCCAACGTGGACGAGCGGCTGCGCCAGGTCTACGGCGACGAGTACGGGCTGGTGGTCGAGACCGGGCGCGGGGCGGGCACGAAGGTCAACGTCAGGTTGCCGAAGTATCACCCGGGCGTCTCGGCCCGTTGACCTGGATCTTCGTTGTCGGTTTTATCACTGTCTATGGCACAACTTCGGGTCCTCGCGGTCGACGACGAGCTTCCCGCCCTGGAAGACCTGTCGTACCTGCTGCGTGCCGACCCGCGGATCGGCGAGGTGGCGACCGCCAGGGACGGCTCGGCGGCGCTGCGGCTGCTGGACCGGGCGATCGCCGAGGGCAGGCCCATCGACGCGGTCTTCCTCGACATCCGGATGCGCGGCCTCGACGGGGTCGTGCTCGGCCGGCTGCTGTCGCAGTTCGCCAACCCGCCGCGGGTGGTGTTCGTCACCGCGTACGAGGAACACGCCGTCGACGCGTTCGAGATCAAGGCCGAGGACTACCTGCTCAAACCGGTGCGGCCGGAGCGCCTGGCCGAGGCGATCAGGCGGGTGGCCGTCTCGGCCGACGTGCCCGCCGACGGCGGTGAGAGCGACACCATCCCGGTCGAGCTGGGCGGCGTGACCCGGTTCGTCTCCAGCGCCGACGTGATCTACGTGGAGGCGCACGGCGACTACGCCCGCCTGCACACCGCCACCGGCAGCCACCTCGTGCGCATCCCGCTCGCCACGCTGGAGGAGCGCTGGTCGGCGGCCGGGTTCGTGCGCGTGCACCGCAGCCACCTGGTCGCCGTCAAGCACATCGAGGAGCTGCACATCGACTCCGGCCGGTGCTCGGTCCGCGTCCACGACACCGAGCTGCCCGTCAGCCGCCGCCACACCCGCGAGCTGCGCGACCTGCTCGTCCGCCGCGCCAGGAAGGGACGGCACGAGTGAGCCCCGAGCCGCGGCCGGGCCGGCGCACCGCCGTCACCAGCCCGCGCACCGCCGCCGCCCGCCGGCCCCGCCGCCCGGCCACCCGGGAGATCGACGAGCAGACCCACCTCGGCGAGGTCTACATGCGCTCGCTGCTGCGCACCCAGTTCCGGCTGGCGCTGTTCGTGTGCACGGTGCTCGGCTGCGTCGTGGGCGGGCTGCCGCTGCTGTTCCTGCTCATCCCCGAGCTGCGCGACGCCCACCTGCTCGGCGTCCCGCTCCCGTGGGCAGTGCTCGCCGGGCTCATCTACCCCGCCTTCGTCATCGGCGCCTGGCTGTACGTCCGGCAGGCCGAGCGCAACGAACGCCACTTCGCCGACCTGGTCGACCGTTCATGAGCCTGGCCGCCGTCGTCGTCGTCATGGTCGCGGCCGTGCTCATCGGCGCCTTCGGCATCCGCTTCTCGCGCACCACCTCCGACTTCTACGTCGCCTCCCGCACCGTCAGCCCGCTGTGGAACGCCTCCGCGATCGGCGGCGAGTACCTGTCGGCGGCCTCCTTCCTCGGCGTGGCCGGGCTCATCCTCAGCTACGGCGTCGACATGCTGTGGCTGCCCGTCGGGTGGACCGGCGGCTACCTGGTGCTGCTCGTGCTGGTGTCCGCGCCGCTGCGCCGCTCCGGCGCCTACACGCTGCCCGACTTCGCCGAGGCGCGGCTGGAGTCGATGGTGGTGCGGCGCACGGCCAGCGTGCTCGTCGTGCTCATCGGCTGGCTCTACCTGATGCCGCAGTTCCAGAGCGCCGGCCTGGTGCTGCGCACGATCACCGGGGCGCCGGTGTGGGCCGGCGGGCTGCTGGTGGCCGTCGTGGTCGCGGTCAACGTGCTGTCGGGCGGCATGCGCTCGATCACGTTCGTGCAGGCGTTCCAGTACTGGCTGAAGCTGACCGCGCTGGCCGTGCCGCTGGTGTTCCTGCTGCTGGCGTGGAAGGCCGACGGCGCCCCGGCGCTCGACCCGGTGGACGCCGCCGTCTGGCAGGTGCCGCTGGCCGGGGCCAAGGACTACGCCCTGTACTCGACGTACTCGCTGATCCTGGCCACGTTCCTGGGCACGATGGGGCTGCCGCACGTGCTCGTCCGCTTCTACACCAACCCCGACGGGCGGGCCGCCCGCCGCACCACGCTCGTCGTGCTGTCGCTGCTCGGCGCCTTCTACCTGCTGCCCGCGCTGTACGGCTGGCTCGGCCGCATCTACGCGCCCGACCTCGTCCGCACCGACGCCGTGGTGCTGACGCTGCCGGCCCGCATGGTCGGCGGCACGCTCGGCGACCTGCTGACGGCGCTGGTCACCGCCGGGGCGTTCGCGGCGTTCCTGTCCACCTCGTCCGGGCTGACCGTGTCGGTCGCCGGGGTGATCGCCCAGGACCTGCTCAAGGGCGGCGTGCGCTCGTTCCGGATCGCCACGCTCATGGCCGTCGCCGTGCCGCTCGGGCTGGCGCTGTGGGCGCGGGCGCTGCCGGTCGCCGACGTGGTGGGGCTGGCGTTCGCGGTCGCCGCCTCGTCGTTCTGCCCGCTGCTCGTGCTCGGCATCTGGTGGCGGCGCCTGTCCACCACCGGCGCGCTCGCCGGGCTGTTCGTCGGCGGCGGCCTGGCCTGCTCGGCCGTGCTCGCCACCATCACCGGCGGCCCGTACGAGGGCCTGGCGGGCGCCCTGCTGGCCCAGCCCGCCGCGTGGACGGTGCCGATCGCGTTCGCGGTGATGGTGTCGGTGTCGTTCCTGACGCCCGACCGGGTGCCGCTGGGCGTGGCCAGGACGATGGTCCGCCTGCACACCCCGGAGAACCTCGACCTCGACCGGGGCGACTGGCGGCCCCGGGGGTGACGGGCGGGCGCTGTCCTAGGGTGGGCCGTCATGGATGACGAGTGGATCTGCGCCCGGCTGGGCGAGGACGAGCCGTGGCAGCTCGGCGCGGTCAACCCGCCGGTGTTCGGCAACAGCGTGTTCACCTTCGGCTCGATGGCGGAGCTCGGCGCGGCGATCAGGGACGAGGACGAGCGCTACGTCTACTGGCGGGGCACCAACCCGACCGTCGACCTGTTGCAGCGCAAGCTGGCCGCGCTGGAACGGGCCGAGCGGGCCAAGTGCTTCGGCTCCGGGATGGGCGCGATCTCGGCGGCGATCTCGTCGCTGGTGTCGGCCGGGGACCACGTGCTGGTGCTGGGCGCCGTCTACGGGCCGACCACGCAGTTCCTGCGCTACCTGGAGAAGTTCGGCGTCACCCACACGCACGCGGCCGACCTGGCGGCGTGCGAGGAGGCGGTGCGGCCCGGCACCCGGCTGCTGTACTTCGAGTCGCCCTCCTACATGCGCTACGAGATCTTCGACCTGGAGGCCGTCGCCGGGTGGGCGCGCGGCCACGGGCTGGTCACCGTGATGGACAACACCTGGTCGACGCCGCTGTTCCAGAAGCCGCTGACCAAGGGCGTGGACCTGGTCGTGCACTCGCTGTCGAAGTACGCGGGCGGGCACAGCGACGTGGTCGGCGGCGTGGTGGCGGGCCCGGCGCGGCTGATCAGGCCGCTGGCGCTGACCGAATACCAGCTGTACGGCGCGGCCATGTCGCCGCACGACGCCGCCCGGGTGATCAAGGGCCTGCGCACGCTGCCCGTACGGATGGCCGCGCACCAGGAGCGCGGCCTGGCGGTCGCCGCGTACCTGGAGGGACATCCGGCCGTACGCCGGGTCAACCACCCCGGCCTGCCCTCGCATCCCGGCCACGGCGTCGCGCGCGGCCAGATGTCGGGCTTCTCCAGCCTGTTCAGCGTGGAGCTGGACACGGACTCGCGCGCCGAGGTGGGCGCCTTCCTCGACGGGCTGCGGCACTTCCGGATCGGCGTGTCGTGGGGCGGGTTCGAGAGCCTGGTCAACGCGCCCGCGCTGACCGTCGAGGAGAGCGTGCGGGCCACCATGGGCGTCCCGGTGGGCCTGGTGCGCCTGGCGGTCGGCCTGGAGCCCGCCGCCACGCTGATCGAGGACCTGGGCGGCGCGCTGGGCGGAATCGCCTGACCGTTCGTCGTACATAAGGGACCATTCACCGCAACCCCTGACCAGCTGAACGCCGTTCGGCGGCGGCTCGCCGAACAGCCCTGCGAGACCCCTCCACCGCGGGTAGGTTGCGCTCTTACCTTGTGCGTGATCCGCATCACAGTGGAGGTCTCGTGACGACCAGAGAACATGACGCGTCCGTTTACGAACAGGTGCAGAGGAGCAGCGAGTTCCAGGAGCTGAAGAGCCGCTTCAGGCGGTGGACGTTCCCCATGACGGCGGCCTTCCTGGTGTGGTACCTGCTGTACGTGGTGCTGTCGGGATGGGCCCGCGACTTCATGGGCATCAAGCTGCTCGGTGACATCAACGTCGGGCTGATCCTCGGGCTGCTGCAGTTCGTGACGACGTTCCTCATCGCCTGGGCCTACTCCAGGCACGCCGGGAAGAAGCTCGACCCGATCGCCGACAAGCTCCGCCACGAGGTCGAGGAGAAGACCAAGTGAGCTCCACCACCCTCGCCACGATCCTCTTCCTCGTCTTCGTCGCGGCCACGCTCGGCATCACCTTCTGGGCCAGCCGCCAGACCAAGACCGCCGCCGACTACTACGCCGGCGGGCGCTCCTTCAGCGGCGTGCAGAACGGCCTGGCCATCGGCGGCGACTACATGTCCGCCGCCTCCTTCCTCGGCATCGCCGGCATCATCGCGCTGTCCGGCTACGACGGGTTCCTGTACTCCATCGGCTTCCTCGTGGCGTGGCTCGTCGCGCTGCTGCTGGTGGCCGAGCTCATGCGCAACTCCGGCAAGTTCACCATGGCCGACGTGCTGGCCTTCCGGATGAGCCCGCGACCCGTCCGCACCGCCGCCGGCGTCTCGACCATCGTCG
Source organism: Nonomuraea ceibae (assembly GCF_019396325.1). GTDB lineage: Bacteria > Actinomycetota > Actinomycetes > Streptosporangiales > Streptosporangiaceae > Nonomuraea > Nonomuraea ceibae. Next base: position 37,355 of record NZ_JAHKRO010000030.1, on the reverse strand, counting down.
TCAGCATCTTCTACCTGCTCGCCCAGATGGTCGGCGCGGGCGCCCTGGTCGGCCTGCTGCTCGGCATCACCTCCGAGGCCGGCAAGATCTGGACGATCGTCGCCGTCGGCGCCCTCATGATCGTGTACGTGGTCTTCGGCGGCATGAAGGGCACCACCTGGGTCCAGATCGTCAAGGCCGTGCTGCTGATGACCGGCGCCGCCCTGGTGACCGTGCTGGTGCTGGGCAAGTTCGGCTTCAACCTGTCGGCGCTGCTCGGCCAGGCCGCCGCCACCAGCGGACCCAAGGCCAACCCCGACAGCTTCCTCATCCCCGGCCTGAAGTACGGCACCGAGGCGCAGGGCATCGCCGGCAAGATCGACCTGATCAGCCTCGGCCTCGCCCTCGTGCTCGGCACCGCCGGCCTGCCGCACATCCTCATCCGCTTCTACACCGTCCCCACCGCCAAGGACGCCCGCAAGTCCGTCCTCTGGGGCATCGGCATCATCGGCGTGTTCTACCTGCTCACGCTCGTCCTCGGCTTCGGCGCCGCCGCCCTGGTCGGCAGGGAGGCCATCGTCGCCCAGGACCCCGGAGGCAACACCGCCGCGCCGCTGCTCGCGCTGCGGATCGGCGAGGAGATCTTCGGCTCGGTCGGCGGCACGCTGCTGCTGGCCTTCATCGGCGCCGTCGCCTTCGCCACCATCCTCGCGGTGGTCGCCGGCCTCACGCTCGCCTCCTCCTCCAGCTTCGCCCACGACCTGTACGCGCACGTCTTCCGGCGCGGCCAGGCCAGCGAGCGGCAGGAGGTCGTCGTGGCCCGGATCTCCGCCCTGGTCATCGGCGCCGTCGCCATCGGCCTGAGCATCCTCGCGCAGAGCCAGAACGTCGCCTTCCTGGTCGCCCTGGCCTTCGCCGTGGCCGCCTCGGGCAACCTGCCGGCGATCCTCTACAGCCTGTTCTGGAAGAGGTTCAACACGACCGGCGCCGTCAGCGCCATCTACGGCGGCCTGCTGTCCGCCCTGGTGCTGGTGATCTTCTCGCCGGTCGTCTCCGGCAGCAAGGCCGCCCTGTTCAAGGACGCCGACTTTGCCTGGTTCCCGCTCAGCAACCCGGGCATCGTCTCGATCCCGCTCGGCTTCCTGTGCGGCTGGCTCGGCACGATCCTGAGCAAGGAGTACAACGCGGCCAAGTACGCCGAGATCGAGGTCCGCTCCCTCACCGGGGTGGGGGCGGAGAAGGCCGCCGACCACTGACGGCCGCCGCGGGCCCGGCACCCCCTCCGCCGGGCCCGCCTTCCCCCGCCGCCCCGGCCACGCCATGATCGTCGGGTGAGCAGACACGGGTACGACCCCTTCGGCAGCGACGAGGCGATGGCCGTCCAGGACCACCTGCACGGCCTGGCCGACCCGCTGCCCGTGCTGGTCCAGGTCCTGGAGGCGGTGCACGCCGAGGACAGCCTGATCCTGCCGGACGTCGCCGAGGCGGGCCTGGCCGCCGCCGGCGAGGTGGCCCTGCTCCTCGACCCGGCCCTCGACCCGTCGTTCCCGCGGCTGCCCGTCCCCGTGGACGACCGGCTCCGCACGACCGCGCTAGAGGTCATGGAGTCGCTCGTCCAGCCGTGGGACCGGCGCACCGGCGCGTGCTGCCTGTACGGCCTGTGGCGCGACCCGGACGGGGACGCGCACTACCGGCGGGCGCTGGAGCCGTACCTGCGGGCGCTGGCCGCCGGGGCGCGCACCTGCCTCGACCCGCCGCACGATCCCGGCTACTCCTGGACGGGCCTGCCGCCCCGCGACGCCCGCCGGGCACGAGCCGACGACGAGGATCGGCCGGGGCCCTTCGCCGGCAACGAGGGCCGGGCGGAGGCGGCGCGGCTGTCCGCGCTCGCCCACGCGCCCGCCGAGCAGGCGCTGGTGCGGCGGCTCGGCCTGCCCGCCCACGAGGCGCGCCGGCTCGCCGGGGCCTTCGTGCGGGCGGCCCGGACGCTGGCCGACGGCCTGCGGCACGACGCGGCGGCGCTCGGCGACGGCGCCCCGGCCGACGAGGGCCACCGCGTGCGCACTCTCGCCGACCTGGGCCCGCACCGGGTGCGGGCCCTGGCCGAGCTGCCGTGGCCGTACGCCGGGGCCTACGACGCCGCCTTCACCCGCCGCTTCCTCGCCACGGTCGAGGACGTCGGCCACCGGCTGGCCACGAAGGGACGCCTGCGCCCCAAGACGGTCGCCGAGGACCTGGCGCTGCGGCTCGTGGTGCACCACGCGGTCGAGCTCGCCCCGGTGTGCGAGCCGGAGCGGGCCGAGGCGGCGGCGGGCCCGGCCGGGCGGCTGTCAGGAGCCCTCGCCACCCCGCCGTCCGCCTACCGCCTGGCGCGCGTGCTGCCGCGGCTCGCGCACCTGAGGACGTTCCCGGAACCCGTACGGATCCCGCCGGACCGCTGGTTCAGCCCACCGGCTCGGCCCGCAGCCGGGCGGAGTGCTTCACCAGCGTGATGAGCACCTCCCGGCTGGAGTGCCGCCGCCGCGCGTCGCACAGGATGATCGGAACCGACGGGTCGAGCTGGAGCGCCAGCCGTACCTCGTCGACCTCGAACGTCGGCGCGCCGTCGAAGCAGTTGACCGCCACCACGAACGGCGTGCCGCGCCGCTCGAAGTAGTCGACCGACGGGAAGCAGTCGGCCAGCCGCCGCGTGTCGGCCAGGATGACCGCCCCGAGCGAACCCTCCGCCAGCTCGTCCCACACGAACCAGAACCGCTCCTGCCCGGGCGTGCCGAACAGGTAGAGGACGTACTCGTCGCCCAGCGTGATCCGGCCGAAGTCCATCGCGACCGTCGTCGTCCGCTTGGCCTCGACGCTCGACAGGTCGTCGACGCCGACGCCCCGGTCGGTCAGCACCTCCTCCGTGCGCAGCGGCCTGGTCTCGGAGACCGCGCCGACCAGCGTCGTCTTGCCCGCGCCGAACCCTCCGGCGATGAGGATCTTGATCGCCGTCGGCAGGCGCGGGCGGTCAGAGCGATCGAAGACCATCGAGCACCGCCCTGTACATCTTCATGTCACGCATGTCCACCTCGGATTGCGGTTCCTGGGCCGAGACGAGCTCCCTGTCGAACAGGTCGCCGAGCAGCACGCGGATGGTGCCCGCGGGCAGGTCAAGATGGGCGGCGATCTCCGCCACGGATTTCGGTTCGCGGCAGAGCCGGAGGATCGAGTGGTGCTCCGGGTCGAGCCCGGCCTCCGGCCCCGGCGGCGGCCCGACGGAGACCGCCATGGAGATCAGGTCGAACTTGCCGTGCACGGGCGCGGTGCGCCCGCGCGTCACCACGTACGGACGGACGATCTCGGGGTCGACCCAGTGCTCCTCGGTCACAGGTCGCTCCCGGCCCTGGCCCCGGACGTCAGGTACTGGCCGACGCGCGCCACCAGCATCGCCATCTCGTAGGCGACCAGGCCGATGTCGGCGCCCTGCCCGCACAGCACGGCCAGGCACGCCCGCTGCCCCGCCACGGTCACCACGAGAAACTGCGAACGCCATTCCACCACCGTCTGCTTGACCGGGCCGCCGCCCACGTGCTCGGAGACGCCCTTGGCCAGGCTCTGCAGGCCGGAGGCCACGGCCGACAGGTGCTCGCCGTCGGTCCGCTGCAGCCCGGCCGACGAGGCCATCAGCAGCCCGTCGGACGACAGCACGATCGCGTGCTCGGCGTCCTTCACGCGGCCGACCAGGTCGTCGAGAAGCCAGTTCAGGTCTGTGCCGGCACCCGGTGTCACGTATCGCCTCCTGCCCGCTCGTCCATGAGTTTGGCCGCCTCGGTCCTGCCGAGTCGGGTGCCCGACTGCAAAGATCCCATCCGCGCCCGGATCTCCTCCGGGGTCGGCTCGTCCTCGTCCCGCTCGGGCTCGGGCGGGGCGGCCGGGGCCTCCTCGCGCAGCGCCGGGGCCAGGTTCGCCTGCGGCACCCGCAGGGGGAGCCCGCCGGGCGTGAACCTCGCCGCCTCGCCGTCGCCTTCCGCGCTCCTGTCCGGTTGGGCGGTCGTGGTCGCCTCCCCTTCTGACGGCCCGGGGTCCGGCGGCTCGGCCTCCCGGGCGTCCTCCGGCGCCGCCGCCACCTTGAGCGGCCGCACGTTCTCCGTCGGCAGCGCCCGCACGTTCTCGCCGGGCAGCGGGCGGCCGGCGTCCGCGGGGGCGCGCCGCACGGCCGTGGCCGTGCCCGCGCCCTGACCCGCCGGGCCGGGCACTCCCGTCAGCGCCGCCGGGCGGCGGGGCAGGCTCGCCACCGGCTCGCCGCCGGGCTCCGGCCCCTCGCTCAGCTCCACCAGCTCCTGCGGCAGCAGCACCACCACCGTGGTGCCGCCGTACGGCGACGGCTTGAGCACCACCTGGATGTCGTGCCGCTCGGCCAGCCGGCTCACCACGTACAGCCCGAGCCGCGCCGTGCCCGTGATCCGGAACTCCGGCGGGTCGGCGATCCGCTCGTTGGCCGCCGCCAGGTCCTCGGGCTTCATGCCCAGCCCGCGGTCCTCGATCTCGACCACGTACCCGTTGGCCACCATCTGCCCGCTCACCTGCACGCTCGTGTACGGCGGCGAGAACGACACGGCGTTCTCGATGAGCTCGGCCAGCAGGTGGATGACGTCACCCACGGCCCGGCCGACGAGCACCACGTCGCCCATCGGCATGAGCGTGACCCGCGTGTAGTCCTCGACCTCGGCCAGCGCGCCGCGCACCACGTCGACCATCGGCACCGAGCGCCGCCAGGTGCGGGCGGGGGAGGAGCCGGACAGCACGATGAGGTTCTCGGCGTTGCGCCGCATGCGGATGGCCAGGTGGTCCAGCCGGAAGAGCTCCTTCAGCTCCTCGGGGTCGGTCTCGCGGCGCTCCATCACGTCCAGCACGGTGAGCTGCCGGTGCACCAGACCCTGCGTGCGGCGGGCCAGGCTGAGCAGGATGTCGCGGATGCTGCGCCGCAGCTCCGCCTGCTCGGCGGCGACGCTCACCGCGGTGCGCTGCACCGTGTTGAACGCCTGTCCCACCTGCCCGATCTCGTCGTCGCCGAAGTCCAGATCGGGCACCTCACGGGAGACGTCCACGACCTCGCCGTGCCCGATCCGCTCGACCACGCCGGGCAGCCGCTCGTCCGACAGCTCGTGCGCGGCGTCGCGCAGCTTCTTGAGCTGGGCCAGCAGCGACCGCGTCGTGGTGATCGACAGCACGATCGAGGCCACGACGGCGACCAGGCCGAGCCCGCCGGCCAGCAGCAGGCGGGCGATGACGCCGACCGCGCCGGGGACGGCCCGCTCGACCAGCCGGTCACCGCCGTCGACGATGATCTTCTCGATGCCGGCGCGGGCCGGCTCGGCGGTCGCCTGCCACTCGGCGGCGGTGACCGGCGGCGGCCCGGCGTTGTCGATCTGCGTGACGAGCCGCTGTTCCAGCTCCTGCAGCCGCAGCGCGGGCTTGCTCCTGGTCCACGCCTCGTACGCGGCCAGGTCGGGCGCGGGCAGCTGCTCGGCGGCCTGCTCCAGGTTGTAGCGGTAGATGCCGGTGCCGCGCACGAACGCGGTGTACTCGGCGGGCGTGAACTGTCCGCGCGCCAGCACCCGCGCCACCATCGCGTCGGTGCGGGCCAGGCTCTCGCTGGCCCGGCTGAGCGCCAGCATGGTCCGGGCGTCCTTGGCGATCTCCTTGTCGTCGAGCGAGGCCACCGAGTCGAACATGTCGTAGAGCGAGTCGATGATGTGGTCGTACGCGCTCGCCGCCGTCATGCGGCCGGGCCCGGCCGCGTCGATGGCCTTGCGCGTGGCGGGGAGCTTGGCGACGCTCGTGAGCGCCTCGTTCAGGCGGCCGGTCAGCACGTCGTCGGCCGCGAGCTGCACCAGGGTGCCGCCCGCGCTCTCCCGCAGGGCGGCGCCGGCGGCGTCGGTCCTGGCCCGCTGCTCGCGCAGGGCCTGGCCGGGCAGGGGGCCGCCCGTGCCGATGCCGGCCATCGTCAGGCGGCGCTCGCGCTGGAGCTCGGCCAGCAGCCGTTCGCTGGGCTGCACCGCCTCGCTGTCGACCGTGGTGGCGCCGACCAGGTTCACGCCTTCGCGCAGCGTCACCCATGCGGCGAACGCCCACAGCGCGACCAGGGACACCAGCAGTGCTGTCACCTTTGTTCGCACGCGCGTATTGCGCAAACGCATATAAGCCATCCAGGTAAGGGGATTGCGTCAAACTGGAAGTCAAGCTATAGAGCGATATTTCCGACATCCAGTGCCGGGCTTACCTTAGCAATGGCTCAAACCCACCTCAAGCCGGGTACCTGCCCGTTAATAGCGTTACGTCCGAATTTGTCCTGTCTTCGCCTTGGTCTCGCACAGGTGTAACGCGGCCAGGATCGCGGACCGTACGATCGCGAACGGCGTGTAAAGGTCCTTGTCATGCCATAACGGCGGATGCTCCGAAATATCCGCTACCGTGCGCAAATACCGATATCCACGGTCGACGGCAGACTCGTACTGCTCGTCCAGTTCCTTGTCGCACGCGAGCAGCGCCTGCAGCGCGTACGCGGTCTCCTCCAGCGTGCCCTCCCAGCGGCCCCACGACCCGTCCGGCCGCTGCGCGGACAGCACCCACGCGCGAGCCCGCCGGATCGCCTCCGCCCGCCCCGGCCCGCCGTACTCGCCGAGCGCCAGCACGCAGCTCAGCGTCGCGTAGAACGGAGAGGCGTGCCAGCGGTCGTCCCAGCTCCCGTCGGGCTGCTGCCGGTCGGCCAGCAGCGCCGACAGCCTGCGCACCACCGGCGCGTACGCCCGCGCGCGGTCCGGGCGGCGCGCCGCGTACGCCCCGAACGCGTCCAGGACGTGCGCGTTCACGCTCACGGAGAAGCCGTCCTCGCCCTGCCAGGTGCAGAAGTGCGTGCCCACGTCGAACTCCAGCAGGCTCGCCGGATCGTGCGGCTGCCCCACCAGCGCCAGCGCGTACAGCGCCACGGACGTCGTGTCGGCGTCCGCCGGAAGCCCCGGACCGGCCGGCGTGCCCGCCGGGCCGATCGCCGCCCGCAGGTCCGCCACCATCTCCGGCGGCGCCGTCACCGGCACCCCCGCCCTGATCAGCCAGCTCAGCACCCATCCGCGCTCGAACACGGTGATCGGGAACCCCACCGGCACCGGCCCCCCGTACCGGCTGACCACGGCCTCCAGGTGCGCCCGGACCACTTCCCCCTGCCCCCCGTCCGCACCGGGGACGGGGCTGCCGTCGAAGGAGGACGACCCCCGGGAGGCGGTCCCACCGGACCCCTCCGGAACGTGGAGGTCCGCCGGTCCGGCCAGGAGGAGCGGCCCCGCCACCGTCGCCGGCCCCGTCGGGACCGGGCGCGCCGGGGCGTCGAGCAGGGCGGTCCTTCCCGCCGGCCCGCGGCCCGCGAGCGCGTCGGCGGGCTCGCCGGAGCGCGTGCCCGGACGCGGGTCCGGACGCAGGTCCGGATGCGGCTCCGTACGCGGGTCCGGAGGTACGGCGCCGAGCCAGGCGGCGGTGGCGGCGGGGGAGGCGCCGACGGTGCCGATGGGGGTCGGCCGCACCGCGTGCGCGTTGCCCGCCGCGGGCCCCGCCACCTCCAGCGCGTGCAGCAGCTTCTCCGGCAGCGCGGCCCCGGACCGGACCACGTGCCGGAGCCGTTCGACCCGCGCGAAGTCCATCCCGTCGGGCAGCGGCAGCGGCGCCCCCACCGCGTGCGCGTTGATGAGCGCGACCAGCGACGGCACGATCAGCTCCACCGCCGGCATGTCGGGCAGCTCCACCGGCCCGGCCAGCCACGGCCGCAGCACCCGCAGCCCGCGCCCGGCCGCCTCCCGCAGCTCGGCGGCACCGGCCTCGAAGGCGCCGCCCGCCGACAGCAGCGCCTCCGTGGCGCTCAGCGTCGGCACCAGCCCGTACCCGTCGGGCGCCCCCCACGACCCGTCAGGAAGCTGCCGCTCCAGCAGGTACGCGACCCGTTCGCGGTGCCCGGTGAGCCACGGCGCGAGCGTGACGAGGCGGCCCGTCTCGTAGATGGACGCCGACACCTGACCCCACGGCAGCGCCATCAGCGTGGAGACCAGAGCCTGAGCCTCGCGGGTGACGTTCACAGCGCCCCCCAGAAGTCCGCCAGTCCGTAGAAGCCCGTGTTGAACGTCAACTGTCGCTCCAGATAGAGGGCGGTACGCGGCGCGGTGTCGCGCAGCGGCTCGATGAGGGCGACGGCGCGCTGCGACAGCTCGGCCATCCGGGCCGTCACCTCGGCGGGTGCGGCGCCGAGCGTGAGCGCGTTCACGTCGCCCCAGCCGGCTTCGCGGTCGCGGGTGGCGAGGTCGTTCAGCAGCCGCAGGTAGCGCTGCACCTCGTCGCCGACGGCGCGGACGCGGTCGAGGTTGGCGAGCGTCCACGGGTCGCCGGTGGCGTTCCAGTGCGCGAGGTTGACGAACGAGGAGCCGGTGCTGTCGGCGTTGTCCAGGTACGTCGCCAGGTCCGGCCGGTCGCCGGTGCGCCAGTCCCATTCGCGGGACATGGCGGCCAGCATGCGTCCGAGCTGGTCGCGCCAGGCGGGGGAGCCGGCCTCGTCGCGCAGCTCGGCGAGGAAGTGGGTGGCGGGGGTGCGCGGTTCGGCGCCGTCGGCCACGGCCAGGCAGGCGCCGACGAGGTCGGCCACCTCGTCGCGGGAGGTGGCGACGTGGTCGATGAGCAGGTCCACCGCGAACACCCACAGCGCCGCCCGGTTGACCGCGCGCAGCTCGCGGGCCGTCGCCCAGGGCGAGCCGAACGCGCCCACGAGCGCCAGCGAGTGGTAGAACCCGGCGTCGAACGGCTTGGCGGGGAACAGTTCGGGGTGCCGCCCGGCGTCGCGGGCCAGCTCGCGGGCGCACTCGACGGCCAGCGCGCACGTCCGCCCCAGCTCCGCGCCGCCGACGGCGGGCATCGACCCGTCGATCCCGCTCGTCCGGCCGGTCCCGCTGTCCGCGATCATGACCGTGCCGCCGGGACGAGCGTCATCGTCAGCCCCGCCGTGGGCCGCAGCGTCGAGGCCAGCCGGGGCGCCACCGGCCCGGGCGTGTGCAGCACCGGCCGGTACGAGCGCAGGATCCCGGCGAGCAGCAGTTGCGCCTCCATCATGAACAGGTGCGGCCCCACGCACGAGTGCGGCCCGGCCGCGAACGGGAAGTACGCGTACCGCGACCGCCGTCTCTCGTTCCCCGGCGCGAACCGCTCGGGGTCGAACTCCAGCGGGCGCTCCCACACCTGCGGCAGCCGCTGCGTCAGGAACGGGCTCAGCACCACCGTGGCGCCCGCCTCGATCGCCACGCCGTCGATCACGTCGTCCGCGAGCGCCTTGCGCGGCAGGATCCAGCCCGGCGGGTACAGCCGCAGCAGCTCGCTGAGGAACATCCGCAGGTACGTCAGCGCGGGCAGGTGGCCGACCGTGACCGGGCCGTCGCCGACGACCCGGGTGATCTCCTCGTACACCTTGGCCGCGATCTCCGGATGGGCGTCGAGCACCGGCCACACCCAGGTCAGCGCCGTGGCGGCGGTCTCGGTGGCGGCGCCGTGGATGGCCACCATGTCGTCGCGCACCCGCCGGTCGCCCTTGTCGGCGTACGGGGCCCGGCACAGTGCCGAGACGACGTCGCCCGCGCTGTCACCGCTGCCCTCGCGCTGCCGAGCGTGCTCGATGCGCGGGTACACGACCTCGTCGATGGTCGCCACGGCCCGGCCGAACGCCCGGTCACCGGGCATCGGACAGCGCTGCGGCACCGACGGCAGCACGAGCCTGATGGCCCGCGCCGTCACGCCGGTGTCGTAGGCCGGGGCCAGCCGGTCGATGTCCGCGCCGGAGATCGACTCGCCGAAGAACAGCCGCACGGTCGTCGCGTGCACGATCGCGGACATGGCCGCCGCCACGTCGAACGGCCGCCCCGGCGTCAGCGTCCCGTCCACCAGCTCGGCGATGATCGCGGCCATCCGCTCGCCGAGCCCTTCGAGCTGCCGGGCGGTGAACAGCGGCTGCACGATGCGCCTGCTCTCCGCCCAGTCGGGGCCGTCTGACAGGATGCCCTTGCCGATCAGCGGCGCCAGCGGGTCCCAGAACATGCCCTCGCGCACGTAGTTGGGCTGGTTGCCGCGTAACACGTGCTGGACGTGATCGGGATGGGTGATCAGGTATGGCTGGAACGGTCCCATGTTCAGACGGACCAGCTCGCCGCCCGCCCGGGCGCCGGCTTCCTCGAAGGCGTCGATGGGGGAGCGGTGGTGCCTGGCCAGCGCGCGGAGGAAGGGGAGGATCCTGGCTCGTCTGGCGGCTTCGGTCCCGGTGGACACGCGGCTCTCCTCCATGTCCGTCTCAGCTGTCGGACATCTCCTGACAAAAGTTAGTGATCAGGGTGGAGTATCACATGATGCTGCATATAGATTCAAGATCGTACGTTGGGTAGGAGATGTCATGACCGTCGGCCAGTCCGCGGCCCCCGGCCCCGCCGGCGACGCGATCGCCCGCTGCCGCCGGCTGCTGGAGCCCGCGCTGCGGGAGGCCGTGTCGGGCCTGCATCCGTGGGGCGCCAGGATGGCCGCGTTCACGCTCGGCTGGTCCGACGTGGACGGGCGACCGGCCGACGGTGACGGCGGCAAGCACCTGCGGCCCGCCATCGCGATGCTCGCGGCCGAGGCCGCCGGCGCGCCGCTGGAGGCCGGGCTGCCGGGCGCGGTCGCGGTGGAGCTCGTGCACGCGTTCTCGCTGGTGCACGACGACATCATGGACGCCGACGAGCGGCGCAGGCACCGCCAGGCGCTGTGGAAGGCGTACGGCGTGGGGCCCGCGCTGCTGACCGGCGACGCGCTGCTCGCGCTGGCCGTCGCCCGGCTGGCGGGGACCGGCGAGCCCATGCGCCACCTGTCCAGGGCGCTGGTCGAGCTCGTCCAGGGGCAGACGCGCGACCTGGCCTTCGAGAGCCGCCCCTGGCTCGGCCGCGACGCCGTCACCGTCGCCGAGTACGAGGTGATGGCCGCAGGCAAGACCGGAAGCCTGCTCGCCGCCGCCGCCGCGACCGGCGTCGCGCTCGGCGGCCGGCCCGAGCTCGCCGAAACCGCCTGGGACATGGGGTGCGCGTTCGGCGTCGCCTTCCAGATCTACGACGACGTGCTCGGCATCTGGGGCGACCCGGCCGTCACGGGCAAACCCATCCACAGCGACCTGCGGCGCGGCAAGAAGACGCTCCCCGTCCTGGCCGTCCTGTCCGCGGGCAGCCCGCCGGCCGCCGAGCTGGCCGCCGCCCTCGACGCCGCCGCCCTGGACGGCCCCGCCTCGGGTGACCCCGCGCCGGGCCACGCGGCCCCGGACGACGACGCCGTACGGCACGCCGCCCGGCTCGTCGAGCACGCCGGAGGCAGGCGGGCGGCCCTCGACCTGGCCGCCCGGCACGCCGCCTCGGCCCTGGAGCTCATGGACGCCTGCCTCCCCGGCGACACCGCCCTGCGCGCCCTCTGCCTCACGCTCGTCGACCGCATCCGCTGACCCGGGCGAGGCCGTACCGGCTGACTCCCGCCGAACCCCGTCGGACCTCGCCGAACCCCGTTGAACTCGCTGAACCTCCCCCCGGATGCGGCGGAACCGTCAGGGGCGGGAGGCCTCGTCGAGGAGGGCGAGCTCGTCGTCCGACAGCGTCAGCTCCGCCGCCGCCAGCAGCGGCCCGAGCTGCGTGAGGTCACGCCCGCTGGTGATCGCCGAGGTGATCGTCGGCTGGGCGGCCAGCCACGCCAGCGCGACCGTGGCGGGCTTGACCCCGCGCTCGGCGGCCACCTTGGCCAGCGCCTCCAGCGTGCGCAGCCCGTACTCGAACTTCAGGTAGCGGGCCGCCTGGGCGGCGCGCGGGCTGTCGACGGTGACGCCCGGCGCGTACTTGCCCGTCAGGAAGCCGCGCGCCAGCCCGAAGTACGGCGTGCTGGACAGCCCCTCGCGCTCCACGACGTCACGCAGCTCGCCCTCGTAGCCGCGCTCCACCAGGTTGTACGGCTGCTGGAGGGCGACGTACGCCGGCAGGCCCTCCTCCCGCGCCACCTTCAGCGCCTCGGCGAGCCGGTCGGCGGCGTAGTTGGAGGCGCCGACGTGCCGCACCTTCCCCTCGGTGACCAGCTCGCCGAACGCGCCCAGCGACTCGGCCAGCGGCGTGTCGGTGTCGTCCACGTGCGCCCAGTAGAGGTCGATCCGGTCGGTGCGCAGGCGGCGCAGCGAGTTCTCCACGGCGGTGCGGATCGTGCGCGGGGCCAGGCCCTTCAGCCCCTCCAGCATGCCGACCTTGGTGGCGAGCACGAGCGTGTCACGGTTGCGGCGGGTGGCCATCCACTCGCCGATGAAGGACTCCGACGTGGACTCGCCGGTGACCCAGTACGGGTAGACGTCGGCGGTGTCGATGAAGTTGCCGCCGGCCTCGGTGTAGGCGTCGAGGATCGCGAACGAGGTCTCCTTGTCCGCCGTCCAGCCGAAGACGTTGGTGCCGAGCGCTATGGGGTGCACGGACAGGTCCGTGGTGCCGATCGATCTCATCTCGTCATTATCGGCACGTCCGGCCCGAAGATCGGGGAGCCGCGCGAGCCGCGGGGCTAGCCGGAGGCCGGGGCGGCGGCGTCGCTGTAGGCGTCGGCCTCGGCCGCCATGCCCTCCAGCAGCTCGTCCAGCGCCGCCCGCAGATGCCCGGCCAGGCTCCACACATCGGACATGCGCTCCGGGCACGCCACCACGCCGAAGTCGAGCATGCCGTCGTAGGAGAAGCACGTGATGCTGACGCCGCCCGTCATGTCCGTCAGCACCGACATCGGGTAGTACGACAGCACCCGCCCCCCGCACAGGTAGAGCGGGAACTGCGGGCCGGGGACGTTGCTGATGATCAGGTTGATCGGCGGGAACGCCACCGACGCCAGCCGGAAGATCGCCGGAGTCGCCAGGGCGGTGACCGGCGCGGGCAGCATCGAGCACAGCTCGTCCAGCCACCGCGCGGGCGCCACCGCGAACCGCCGCTTGGCCGCCGCCATCGCCGCCCCCACCTCGCGCAGCCGTACGCGGGCATCGGGCTCATGCGTGGGCAGTGGGGCGATCAGCGCGGAGATCTGGTTGCCGACCGCGTCCCGCGCCTCCGGCTCCCGCACCGCCACGGGCACAGCCGCGACCAGCGGCCCCTCGGGCAGCGCGTCCCGCTCCGACAGCCACGACCGCAGCGCCGACGTGCACAACGCCATGACCACGTCGTTCACGCTCAGACCGTGCGCGCGGGCGACGGTTTTCACGTCCTTGAGCGACACCGACCCGAACGCCAGCCGCCGTCCCGCGCTGATCGGGCCGTTGAACGGCGTCCGCGGCGCGATCACCCCCGGCCCCTCCGGCACCTCCGGCCGGGGCCGCCGATCACCCGCCAGCGCCCGCGCCGCCCTGGCCACCAGCCGCGCCCCGGGCAGCGCCCCGGCCAGCGGGATCACGTCCAGATCCGCGGCCGCCCGCACGAGCGCCCCCGCCGCCCGCACCGGCTGCCCCGCCACCCGCGCCACCGCCCCGGCCAGCATCCCCACCACCCCGGGCTCCCCCTCCCGCCCGTACGCGCCCGCGCCGCCGGCAGCCCCCGAAAGGCCAAGCCCCTCGCCGTCGACCGCGGCCTTGGGTTCGGAGCACGCCACGCCCCCGTCGGCACGGGCTTCCGTCGCGCGGCTGTCGGCATGGGGTGCCGGTGCGGTGCCGGGGGCGAGGTGCCCCGGCAGCGGGGACGCGTCCGAGCCGGTCGGCGCGGGGCCCTGATCGGCCGGGCCTCCCGGGGTCATGGACGCCGGCTCCCGGGCGGCGGACGCCGACCCCCGGCTGAGGGAGGTCGTGAGGCTGGTGGGCAGGGGGCCGTCGGGGGTCAGGTCGAGGAGGGCGGCCAGCGTTTCGGCGCCCGAGACGCCGTCGATGGCCGCGTGGTGGACCTTGGTGTAGACGCCGACGAGGCCACCGGCGAGCCCGTGGATGAGGTGCATCTCCCACAGCGGACGCGCCCGGTCCAGCCGCCGGGCGTGGATCCGCGCCACCGCCTCCGCGAGCTGCCGATCCCCGCCCGGAGCCGGGAGCGTCAGCTCGAACAGGTGCCGGTCGAGGTCGAGCTCCGCATCGGTGACCCAGTAGGGCCGGTCCAGCCCGAACGGCACCTCGGCCAGCCGCAGCCCCAGCGCCGGGGCGAGGTGGAGGCGCCGCCGCAGGAGGTCGGCGAGCGCCTGCCGGTTGAGCCGCCCGCCGGCGGGGTCCACGATCGCCAGCCCCGCCACGTGCGCGGCGGTCGTCGCGGACTCGACGTTGAGGAACTGCGCGTCGAGCGCGGTCAGCTGGCGCATCTGCTCTCCTTTTCCCCAGCGACTTCCCCAGCGAGTTCCCCAGCGATGAAGCCGACGATCGCACAGAAGAATTTCCCGGACGTTTCCGCGAAAGTCTTACAGATGAATTCGGCGGCCCCGTGCGGCCCATTCGCTGATTGGCCAGCTCAGCGCGCTTCCGTGACATTTCCCTAACCGAGGACCACCTGCACCGGATGCCGCACGACGGCGCCGAACCCGTAGCCCTGCGGATGCCACGGCGCCTCCATCGGCTGGGTCGCGCCGGTCTCGTCCGTCGCCCTGGCCATCAGCACGTGCCGTCCGGGCCGGTTCGGCGCCCACTCCACGTGCCAGGGCAGCCAGGCTCTGACCAGGTGGTGGCCGTGGTGTTCGGCGGTGCGCCAGGTGGCGCCGCCGTCGACGCTGACCTCCACCCGGACGACGCGGCCGTGCCCGGACCACGACCTGCCGTGGAGCACGAGCGGCAGGCCCGCCGGCAGCGTCGCGTCCCAGGGGAGTTCGAACGCGCTCTTCACGGGGAGTTCGGTGACGTCGCGGTAGAACTCGGTGTTCCACGGCGTGAATATCGGCCGGGTGAGAACTTCGATGTCGCCCAGCCACTTGATGGACGCTATTCCCGCCCATCCCGGCACCACCAGGCGCACCGGAAATCCGTGGTCGTGCGGGAGGGGCTCGCCATTCATCTCGTACGCGACGAGGACGTCGTCCATCGCCTTGTCCGCGGGCAGCGGCCGGCGCACCCGGCCGTAGTGCTCGAACGGCGCGTCGAGTCCCTGGGCGAGCACGTCCACGGCCTCGCGCCGGATGCCGGATGCCTTCAGCAGGTCGCGCAGCGGCACTCCCCGCCACCGCGCCACCCCGACGGCGCCGAGGCCCCACGGGGTCCCCGGCGCGGGCTCGCCCTGCTGCGTCTCGTAGAAGCGCCGCCCGTTGCCCGCGCACTCGATGGCGGCGTCGATCGTGCGCGACGGCATGGCGAGCAGGTCGTCGTAGGAGTAGCCGGCCGCCTGCCGCAGCCCTTCGCCGTGCACCCGCAGCCGCCAGGTGGCCGCGTCGATGATCGGCGTGTAGGTGTGGTTGCGTACGAAGAACCGGTCGGTGGGCGTGTGGTAGCCCTGGCCCGCCATGCCCTCCCAGCGCATCTCCGCGCCGCTGTCGCGCAGCACGAACAGGCTTGCCGGCACCGGCTTCACCATCGTCACCAGCGAATGCGCCATGCCTGACCTCCCGCCTTTCCCCAGCAACATTTCCTACCTGTTAACCATGTAATCGGCCGCAGCGCAAGCCACGCCCTCCTCCTCCGATCGATTTCCCCTTCACCGATCCATGCCCAACGGTGACAATGGGTAACATCCCGCCCCTCCCCGGGCGGCCCGGGGGAGGACGGTGGCGTGAGGCAGGCAGGCCCAGGGCCGCCCGGTCAGCGGCCGAGGAAGGCGAGCAGCCGGTCGAGCGGCCAGGCGTTGATCACGTCGTCGGCGGTGAGCCAGGCGCGCTGCGCGATGCCCACGCCGAACCGCTGGTGCGCCAGGTGCGGGATGGCGTGCGAGTCGCTGTCGACGGAGAACTTGACCCCGTGGTGCTTGGCCAGCCGCACCAGGTCGGAGGGCAGGTCGGAGCGGTCGGGGTAGGAGTCGATCTCCATGGCGGTGCCGGTGCGCGCCGCCGCGCGGAAGATCGCGTCCCAGTCGGCGTCGACCGGCTCCCGCTTGCCGATCTTGCGGGTGGTGGGGTGGCCGATGATGTCCACGTACGGGTTCTCGCAGGCGGCGATGAAGCGCCGGGTCATCTCGTCGCGCGGCATCGAGAAGTGGGAGTGAACCGACGCCACGCACACGTCGAACGTGCGCAGCACCTCGCCCGGCCAGTCGACCGACCCGTCGGGCGCGATGTTGAGCTCGGTGCCGTGCAGGATGCGCATGCCGGGATGGCGCGGCTGCAACGCGGCGACGCGCTCGCGCTGCTCCAGCGCCTTGTCGAGGGTCATGCGCTGCATGGCCAGGTCGGGGGCGTGGTCGGTGACGGCGTAGTAGGAGTAGCCCCGGGCGGCGCCGGCGGCCACCATGTCCTCCAGCGAGGCGATGCCGTCGGTCAGGTCGGTGTGCGTGTGGAGGTCGCCGCGCAGGTCGGCCAGCTGGAGCAGTGCGGGCAACTCGCCGCGGAGCGCGGCCTGCACCTCGCCGCCGTCCTCGCGCATCGGCGGCGGCACGAACTGCATGCCGAGCGCCGCGTAGATCTCCTCCTCGGACTCGGCGGCGATCACCCGCTCACCGTCGAACAGCCCGTATTCGGACAGCTTCCAGCCCTTCTTCACCGCCATCTCCCGGATGGCCACGTTGTGCTCCTTCGAGCCGGTGAAGTACTGCATCGCGGCGCCCCACGAGCCCGCGGGCACCACCTGCAGGTCGACCTGCATGCCGGAGGTGGTGCGCACGGACGTCTTCTTGTCGCCGGCCGCGATGACCTCGGCCACGTACGGCTGGGCGCGGAAGGCCGTCATGATCGACTCGTCGGCCACGGCCAGGATGTCGATGTCGCCGATCGTGTCCTTCATCCGGCGCAGCGAGCCCGCGTAGCCGATGCGCTCGGCCTCCAGCGAGCCCATGACCTGCTCGGCCAGCGCCATCGCGACGCCGATGTGGACGCGGCGGCCCGACTGCTCCAGCTGCTCGATGCCCTTGGCGAGGTTGGCCAGCGTCTTGGGGCCGAGGCCCTTGACCCCGTCGAGGCGGCCGGCGGCGATCGCCTCGCCGAGCGCGACGGGCGAGTCGATGCCGAAGTCCTCGAACAGCATGATCGCGGTCTTGGGCCCGAGCGAAGGCACCCGGGTCAGCCGCCGCACCCCGTCGGGCACCCGCCCGCGCAGGTCGTCGAGCTGCCGGAAGCTCCCGCGCTGCAGGAACTCCTCCATCTTCTTGGCGATCGCCTCGCCCACGCCGGGGACGGCGCGCACGTCGACGGCGGCGATGTCGTCGGGGTAGCCGGCGATCGCCTTGGCCGCCTTCTGATAACTGCGCACCCGGAACGCGTCGCCCCCGGTGAGCGCGAACAGCTCCGCGTATTCCTGGAGGGCGGCCGCAGCCTCCTCGTTTGCCCGTGCCATGGCCCCAAGCTTAGAAGCCCGCACCGACAGTCCCGGAGGTCAGCTGCGCCCGTTGCGCCGCAGCACGTCGACGGCCCGCACGGTGGCGGCGCCGCGCCACTCCAGCGCCCCCGCCGGGGAGATCCGGGCGTAGTCGACGCTCCACCCGCCGTCGTCCTGCTGCCCGGCCGCCAGCCGGTCCAGGTCGGCCGCGATCACCTCGGGCGCGAACAGCGTGCGGGCCGGCCGGTCCGGGTACGGCGCGACGTCGAGCGGCCTGAGCACCTCCCCTTCGGCGCCGCCCGCCACCGGCAGCACGCCCTCGGCGGGGAAGTGCCCGCTCAGCCGCTCCAGCAGCCGCGCCGCCTCGCCGCGCAGCTCCGCCACGGACTCGTGCACGGCGTCCAGGAACTGCACCGCGAACGACAGCACGTACGCGTGCGGATCGGTGAGCTCCTCGATCGCCTCCAGGCAGTAGCCGGTCGCCCGCGCGAGCCACGGATGGGCGGCCACGGCCGGGTCGTGCGCGGCGACGCGGTACGCGGCGGCCGCCGACACGGCGGTGATCTGGAGCGAGGAGACGTCGTGGGGAGCGCCCGCCCACCACGGCGCGGTCGCCGCCGGGACGGCCAGCGGCAGCGCGAACGGCAGCCCGCCGTCGGGCAGCGTCACCGAGGCCAGCCAGTCGCACAGCGCCACCGCGTGCGGCGAGGTCGCGGGCGCGATCTCCGCGAACACCTCGAACGCGTGCAGCGCGGCCCCCGGCTGGCTCTCGGGTGAGCGCAGGTCCGGCTCCAGGCCCCACCCGTAGCCGCCGTCGGGATTGCGGTAGGCGTCCAGCGCGGCGAGCACGCCGGGCCGGTCGCCGCCGCCCCACAGCAAGTCGAAGCGGCGCCGGTCGAGAACTCTCGCGTGGCCGGCCATGAACGCGGCGGCCACGGAACGGTCGAAGGTCATACGGCCATCCTGCTACGCCGGCGACCTGCGGTCTTGTAGGTTCCGGCCAACCGGGGAGCGGGTCACGGCACGCGCCGGACGGGGGCGAAGAAGACGGGGTCGGCGCGGGCGACGGCGTGCGACATGAGCCCGCGCAGGAACAGGCCGTGACCGTGGGCGCGGCCGATGTCGTACTCGCCGTCGTGCCAGCCGCGCGCCGTGTTGCCGATGATCTCCGTCTTGCCGTGGTGATGGTTCTCCAGGTAGAAGCGGAAGAACGACACCGGCAGGCAGACCACCCCGAACCGCCCGTCCGGCCCGTACGCCTCCGACGCGACCCCCCGTGACTGGCCGGGCGCGGCCTTGGCGGCGCTGTCGGACCAGGTCACGTCGTCGAGCTTGACGTCCGCCCGGTCCGTCCACGCGGCCCCTCGCGGCACGGGCGAGGCCAGGCACTGGGCGTAGTGGCTGCGGTAGGCGGTGTAGACGTACGCGCGGGCGCGGCGGTTGAGCGTGGCCCACTGCCGCACGCCCTCCCACATCCGGGCCAGCTCGGGCAGCCGCTGCTGGTCGTTGTCGCCGAGGTTGACGTCGAAGGCGTTGATCTGCATCAGGTGCTCGGTGAAGAACGGCGCCCCGCTGATGTGGCGCATCAGCGCCACGATCCGGTCGCCGCTGTGGCTGTAGGCCGACAGCATCACGCCGCCCACCTTGCCGGACGGCGCCGGCCCGGACAGCAGGGCGGCCAGCGCCGCGTTCACCTCGGTCAGCGCGCCGAGCAGCCCGCCGGGCGTGGTCAGGTCGGACAGGTTGCCGCTCAGGTCGGCGATCGGGACGACGTAGGCCAGGTTCGGGTCGCGGGCGGTGACGGCCATGACGTGGTGGGCGACCGCCCGGAAGTCCGTCGACAGGTAGCGCGCGCCCAGCCGCACGTAGTACGCCACCCTGTCCGAGGGGTTCTTGCCGGTCCAGTACGGGCGGCTCTTCACGTAGCTGTCCAGGTAGGTCGGCGTGTGGAAGATGACGTGGAAGTTCAGCGGGCCCGTCATCGTGCCCTTGGCCAGCCGGTCGGCCAGCGCGCTCGGCAGCCACACGAAGAACAGCCTGGTGGTGCCCGTGTCGCGCTCCAGCGCGAACGCCCGCCCGGCCACCACGGCCCGGTTGGCCTCGCTGATCGAGGCCGAGCCGAACGGGACCGGCGCGTACGTGATGCCGTCGGCCATGCTCGCGTCGAGCACCTTCCAGCCGAACTTGCGCAGCTCGCCCCCGCCGAGCAGGGCGCGCGGCGCCGTCTCGGCGGCGCCGCCCGGCCCGGCCCGGAACGGCTCGCCGGGGTGGAGCTCCAGGACCCGGCGGCTGACGTCCCGCATCGCCATCGGTCAGGCGATCGTGGAGAGGTTGGACGTCACGGCGATGTCGGTGCCGGACGACGGCGTGTACTCGTGCCATTCGGCGATGAGCGCGCCCTTCTCACCCGGTTGCAGGATCGGCACCGGCGCCTGCGAGCCCCGGTGCGCGAAGTCGAGCCGGGCGACGGTGATGCGCGTGTTGTCGGGGATCGCGGTGACGACCTGGGCCTCCTGAACGCGCCGCTCGTCCTCGGAGTCGATGACGACCGGCAGCCCGACCACGAACCCGGCGCTGCTCGCCACCCTGATCGTCACCGGGGCCGCGCTGGGCGCCAGGTCCGCCGTCGTGGTGGTGAAGACGGCGTCCTGAAGGTGCACGGCCTCCTTGCCGGGGTTCGCCGGCGGGATGCCCGGATAGTTGCGGTCGTCGTACGCGGCGATCTCCCTGGCGATCGTCAGGTAGGGGCCGGGGACGGGCGCGCCGACCCCGCCGCCCTCGGCGAAGCGCATCCACCGCTCCTCCCAGCCCTTGCGGACGGTGAGCACGATCCGCGCGCTGCCCGCGCGCAGGAACGCCTGCCGGTTGGGGTCGGGATGGCGCAACTGCCGGATGAACGCCCAGCTCGGCGGCACGTCCCAGAAGTACGAGTAGAGGAACGTCACCACGTTCTCCCACTCGATCGCCTGGTTGATGAAGCGGATCAGGTCCTCGTGCTGGCGCAGCAGCGTCCACTGGTCCTGGCTCAGCCCGAGGCCGGGCCCGTCGAAGCCGATGCCGTGCTGGAGGTCGACGCCGGCGGCGACGAAGGCGGCCAGCACGTCGGCGGGCATGAAGTCGAAGTCGGTGCCGAGGACGAACCGCAACACGCTCTTCATGATCTCGTCGCTCTCCTCGCGGCGCAGCGTCAGCGTGTCGACGCTGGACAGCCGCTCCTCGATGGCGGCGATGCGCGCGGCGACCTCCTGCTGCTGGGCGAAGTAGCGGGCCTGGGCGGCGCCGTGCAGGGCGTTCCACACGTCGGCCCGCCACTGCTCGATCGTCTCCGGCATGAGCTCCCGGTGCACGGTCAGCCCGACGAACACCTGCTCGGCGTGGTGGAAGAAGAACGTGATCTTGTGTCGTCCGGTGAAGCCCGCCATGAACGGCCGGTCCGCGCCGACCGACATGATCCGGTGGTTGCGGATGATCAGCGCGCCGGTCTGCCCGTTCCAGCCGGGCTCGTGCCGGGCGCCGAGCACGTCGAAGTTCATCCGGTCGTCGGAGTCGTCCTTGCCGATCTGCGCGTCCAGGATGATCTCCCGCACGCGGGTGCCGCCGGGCACGTCGAACTCCAGGCCGAGGAAGAACCAGCCGCCGCCGGTGTCGGCCGTCGAGCTCGCCGTCAGCGGCGTGGGCGGCTCCGGATGCGGCCGGACGGTCACGCCGTGCCGGTCGGCGAGCCACTGGTACTTCGGCTTGCCCGTGGGCGACGGGTTGCCGTGCTCGTCCACGAGCTCGGTGGTCACGTCGGAGAGCTTCACGCCGAACGTGAACGGCCCCTGCTGGGCGCGCAGCGTCTCCAGCTCCGCGTACGCCCGCCGCATCGCCGCCCCCGGCTCCGGCACCGCGATGTCGTACGTGAGCCGCAGCCCGTAGCGGTAGAGCCGCACCCGCCACTTGCGCATCATGCTGAAGTAGTCGATCCGGATGGGCTCGCGGCCCGGGTTCTTCAGGACGCGCGTCGAGGTCGACGACGTGCCGGTGACGGTCGTGGTCGAGATCGTCACCTTGTGCTCGCGCCGCGACCGCGACGACGCCTTCTGCGTCGTGGACCGGGCGTGCTTGATGCTCTCGGTCGCCGACTCCGACTGCGACCCCTGCGAGGTGAACCCGGTGGTGCTCGACCCGGAGATGATCGGGATGCCGCCCTGGACCGTGCCGGTGATGTTGAACTGGTTGGAGTGCTGGCTCTGCGACGACGTCGACTGCGACAGGTCCGTGTTGTCCGTGACGCCGGTCTCGCTGACCTCCTCCAGCGCGTCGGTGACGATCGTGGTGAACTCCCGCGAGGTCACCGACCACTCCGTCTGGGTGACGGCGGTCTCCTCGCCGGGCGCCAGCGGCACGGTCGCCACGAGCTCGCCGCGCTGGATGCCGATCGGCACCATCTCGATCCGTTCGAGGTTGAGCAGGCCGATCGGCGGCGTGGCGGTGGCGGCGCGCAGCCCGCGCAGCGCGACGACCGCCGTGTTGAGCGCCTGCGCGGCCGGCCCGGCCTCGTCCGGGGAGCGCCGCTCCTCGGCCTCGCGCAGGCGTTCGGCGCGCAGCTCCACCAGCGTCTCGGCGAACGCCGCCAGCTGCCGGGCGGGAATCCGCGCCAGCGCCTCCGGGTCGGGCCTGAGCGAGGGCACCAGCGGCCGGGCGAACGCGCCGAGCAGGTCGAACGCGCCCGCCGACACGTTCACGGCGTCGTGGGCGCCGAGCCTGCGGCGGACCTCCTCCGCCTCGCCGGGCGCCAGCGCGAGCTGCCGGACCGCGCCCAGCTTGACCAGCCCGCCGCCCGGCTCGTCCTGAGGGACGTCGACCCGGACGGGAACGAGCGTGCCTTTGAGCACCTCACGCGCTGAGTTCTCGAGGATCGGCGCGGAATTGTCGGGTGATGACGGCATGACGAAACCCCCTTGCGGTTACGAGGGGGTTCGTGACGCGAGGCCCCAACAGTAGACGAGCCGGGGCCCCGTGCCCAGCCCTCTCCCGGCTAGAAACGCACCTCGCGGGGGCGATACGGTTCGGACAGGAAGGTGAGCTCCTTGTCCGACAGCCGGACGTCCACCGCGGCCACCGCGTCGTCGACGTGGCGGTCCTTGGTGGCGCCCACGATCGGCGCCGTCACGCCGGGCCGGTGCAGCAGCCAGGCGAGCGCGACCTGCGCCGGCGGCAGCCCGCGCTCGCGCGCCACCTCGGCGACCCGGTCCACGATCGCCTGGTCGGCGTCCGGCTCGTACAGGTAGCCGATGCGCTCGTCGGAGCCGGCCCGCGAGGTCGCCGAGGCCGACCCGGCACGCGCCAGCACGCCGCGCGCCAGCGGGCTCCACGGGATCACGCCCACCCCCTGGTCAGCGCAGAGCGGCAGCATCTCCCGCTCCTCCTCCCGGTAGAGCAGGTTGTAGTGGTTCTGCATCGAGACGAACTTCGTCCACCCGTTGCGCTCGGCGACGTGCTGCGCCTTGGCGAACTGCCACGCCCACATGGAGGAGGCGCCCAGGTAGCGGGCCTTGCCGGCCTTGACCACCTCGTGCAGGGCCTCCATCGTCTCCTCGATCGGCGTCTCGTCGTCCCAGCGGTGGATCTGGTAGAGGTCGACGTGGTCGGTGCCGAGGCGGGTCAGTGAGGCGTCGACAGCGGCGTGGATGTGCTTGCGCGACAGCCCCCGGTCGTTGACGCCGCGCCCCATCGGGAAATAGACCTTGGTGGCGAGCACGTAGTCCTCACGCCGCGCGAAGACGCGGCGCAGCAGGTTGCCGGTCACGACCTCGCTGGCCCCGGCGCTGTAGTAGTCGGCGGTGTCGAAGAACACGACCCCGGCGTCGGCCGCGCGGCGCACGATCGGCTCGGCCTGCTCCTCCGTCAGCGCCCACTCCTGCTTGGCCGGGTCGCCGTAGCTCATCATGCCGAGACAGACCCGCGAGACCTTCAAGCCGCTGTCACCCAAGCGCATGTATTCCATGCGGCCCACACTAGGGCTCGGGGCAGAGCGGCTGGGCGGGCAGACCCGGGAAGTGCTGGGACCACTCGTCGGCGGTGATCGGCGGGCTGGCGGTCGCGCAGATCCGCGCCGCCGTCCGCTCCGGGTCGGTGGCCCACAGCTTGGCCGTCCAGTCCTCGCCCGCCGTGACGAGCGTCCGCCCGTCGGGGGCGTACGCGACGGCGTCGACCGGCTTGGCGTGGCCGCGCAGCGTCGCCAGTCTGGCGCGGCCGGCCACGTCCCACAGCACGGCGGTCCGGTCGGAGCTCGCCGTCGCCAGGACGCGGCCGTCCGGGCTGAACGCGACCGACTTGACCGCGTCCGTGTAGCCGTCGAGCACCGCGACGCGCCTGGGCGCGGCGGGGTCGGCGACGTCCCACAGCATGACGCGGCGGTCGGAGCCCGCGGTGGCCAGCGTCCGGCCGTCGGGGCTGAACGCCACGGACTTGACCGCGTCCTCGTGGCCGTGGCTGAACGAGAGCAGCCGCCCCGAGACGTCCCACAGGCGCACGCTGTGGTCGGCGCTCGCGGTGGCGACGAGGCTGCCGGTCGTCGCCACGTCGTTGACCGGCCCGGCGTGCCCGCGCAGCGTGACCAGGCGGGCGCGGGCCGGGGCGTCCCACAGCGCGGCGGTGCCGTCGGAGCTCGCCACGGCCAGCAGCCGGCCGCCGGGGCCGAACGCCACCGACTCCACCGCGTCCGGGTGCTCGGCCAGCACGGCCGAGGTGCGTTCGCGCAGGTTCCACAGCCGGGCCGTCCCGTCGGCGCTGGCGCTGGCCAGCGTCCGGCCGTCGGGGCTGAAGTCCACCGCGTTGACCGGGCCGTCGTGCCCGCGCAGCACCCGCGACGTGCGCTCGCGCACGCTCCACAGCCGGATCGTCCGGTCGTAGCCGCCGGTCGCCAGGGTGCGGCCGTCGGGGCTGAACGCCGCCCCGTAGACGGAGCTGCGGTGGCCGGTGAGCGTGTCGCCCGGCAGGTCCCACAGCCGCGTCGTCTGGTCCGCGCCGGCCGTGGCCAGCGTGCGCCCGGCGGAGGCGGCGGAGGTGACCGCGCCGGTGTGCCCGGCGAGCACGGCCAGCTCGCGCACCTCGCGCGGGTCGCCCACGTCCCACACCCGCACGGAGGCGTCGGCGCTGCCCGACACGAGCGCGTCGCCGGTGAACGCCAGCGAGCGCACCGCGTCGGTGTGCCCCTCGGCCGTGGCCAGCGGGCGGCCGTCGAGGTCCCACAGGCGCACGGTGCGGTCGTCGCCCGCCGTGGCCAGCGCGGACCCGGTGAACGCCACCGCGTGGACCGCGCCGGTGTGCCCCGCCAGCACGACCGGCGTACGGGTCCCGAGGTCCCACAACCGGGCGGTGCCGTCGGCCCCGGCGGAGGCGAGCGTGCGCCCGTCCGGGCCGAAGGCCAGCGCCGTCACGCCGCCGGAGTGGCCGTCGAGCGTGACCGGCTCGCCGCCGTCCAGGTCGTGCAGCCGGACGGCCCCGTCGGCGCCCGCGCTCGCCAGCGTCCGGCCGTCCGGGCCGAACGCGACCGCCCCGGCCCCGGCCTCGCCCGCCAGGCCCGGCAGCGGCGCGGGTCTGGCGGGATCGGTCGTGTCCCACAGCAGCACCGCGTCGCCGGCGCCCGCCGCCAGCGTGCGTCCGTCGGGGCTCAGCGCCGCCGAGACCGCGTCGGCGGTGAGGGCGGCCAGCGGGCGCGGGTGGCGCGGGTCGCGGGTGTCGGTGAGCCTGATCGTGCCGTCGGCGCCCGCCGTGGCGGCCAGCCGCCCGTCGCCGCTGAGCGTCACCGCCGTCACCGCGTCGCCGTGCCCGGTCAGCCGGGTCGCGTACGGGGTGCCGAACGCGCTGAGCAGGCTGCCGCGGGTCACCTCGTTCGCCGACAGCCGGTAGGCGGCCAGGCTGAGCTGCGCGGCCAGCGCAGGATCGGTGGCGCGCAGCGCCGCCGCCCGCTCGGCGACCCGCTGGGAGGTGGCGGTGTTGCGCTCGCGGGCCGCCTGCCGCTGGGCCGCGACGGCGACGGCGCTCGCGGCCACGGCCAGCACCAGCAGCGCGCTGAGCAGCACCACCAGCCGGCGCAGCCGCCGGACGCCGCGCCGGGCCGCCTCCTCCTGCGCCGCCTCGGCCGCCCGGCTCGCGGCCAGGAACTCGCGTTCGAGCGCGCTCAGCCTGCCGCCGGCCTCGGCCGCCGCCTCCAGCCGGACGCCCCGGTAGAGGGCGCTCGGGTCGCGGTCCAGCTCCCGCCAGGTCTGCGCGGCCTCGGTGAGCCGCCGGTGGGCGCGCAGCGCGTCGCGGTCCTCGGTCAGCCAGCCGTGCAGGCGCGGCCAGGAGCGGATCAGCGCCTCATGGGTGAGCTCGACGGCGCCGTCGTCGACGGTGATCAGCCGCTGCGCCGCCAGGCGGCCGAGCACCACCTCGGTGCCGGGGTCGCCCGCGTCGAGCTCGGCCAGGGTGACGCGCCGCCGGGTGTCCTCGGTGCCCTCGCCGAGCGCGGTGAGCCGCAGGAACAGGTCTCTGGCCAGCTCCTGCCCGGCCGGTCCGAGCCGGCCGTAGACGCGTTCGGCGGTGTGGGCGAGCGCGCCGTCGATCCCGCCCGCCGCCTGGAAGCCGGTCAGCGTGAGCGTGTTGCCGCGCCGTCGCCGCCACGTCTCCAGCAGCGCGTGCGACAGCAGCGGCAGCACGCCGACCCGGCCCCCGGCCTGCGCCACAAGCTCGACCAGCAGCGCCTGCTCGACCACGCAGCCGGCGCGCGTGGCGGGCGTGGTGATGGCCCGCCGCAGCTCGCCGGGCGTCATCGGGCCGAGCACGAGCGGGCGGTCCAGCTCGCCGCGCAGGGCCGGATGCCCGGCGCAGTGGGCGTGGAAGTCCGAGCGGACGCCCAGCACCACCCGGCACCGCGAGTTGCCCGCCCGCGCCGCCGTGACCAGCGCCTCGGCGAACCGGGCCCGCTCGGTCTCGTCGCGGCACAGGGTGAAGACCTCCTCGAACTGGTCGACGACGACCAGCAGGTCGCCCGGCGGGTCGCCGGCCGCCTGGCACGCGAACAGGTGCAGGGCGCGCGGCCCGGCGGCCAGGTCGGCGCGGATGCGCGCCGGGGACGCGCCCGTCAGGCGGGCGAGCTGGACGGCGCACTCCTCCAGCGGGTGCGCGCCGGGCGTGAGGATCATCGACCGGTGTGGCCAGCGCGCGAGCAGCCCGGCGCGCAGCAGCGACGACTTGCCCGCGCCCGAGGCGCCGAACACCGCGACGAGCCGATCAGCCTCCAGCCGCCTGGTCAGCTCGTCGGCGAACCGCTCCCGGCCGAAGAACAGATCGGCGTCCTCCTCCCGGAACGCCGACAGCCCCGCATAGGGCGCCCGCAGGTCCGGCTCGGGATCCTCGGCGGAAGCCAGCTCGGCCGCCGTGGCGTGCCAGCGCTTCTCCCACTCTGCGGCGTCGCCGCCGCACGCCGTCACGTAGGCCAGGGTCACCGCCAGGCTCGGCAGCCGCTGCCCGCTCGCCGCCCCCGACAGCGTCGCCAGCGAGTAATGGGCCCGCTTGGCCAGCTCCCGGTAGGTCGGCCCGCCCGCGCGCCGGCGCAGCTCACGCAGGTCCGCCGCGAACCTCACCAGCGCGTCGTCGCCGGGCGGCAGCGGGAGCTCACCTCGTGGCACGCCCACCCCCGTAGAGCCGGTCAAACCATTCTGCATCAGGGCCCTTTGTTCGTCATGTGTTTGTTCGGCGCCCGCCACCGACACCGAACAGGCCCCGCCGCGATAGGACCGGAGCGAACGGCCACGGCGACACGGGGAAACGGGGGTTCGGGGCCATGAGAGGCGTGCTCATCGCCTGTTGCGCGGTCATGGCGGCCGCCGCGACCGGATGCTCGGGCGGGGCGGCGGCGCAACCGCCCGCGCCGGCGCTGACCTGGCGGCAGGAGCTGCGGATCGCCGACGCCCAGCAGCGGCTGATCCGGCAGTGCATGAACCGGCACGGCTTCGGCTACTGGGAGGACCGGGAGCTGACGCTCCAGGAGAGCCGCCCGGTGCGCTACGTCCAGGACGACGTGGCCTGGGCGCGTGCCTACGGGTACGGCAGCCGGATCGGCGGCAAGGACGGGGACGACCCCAACGCCGCCTACCGGCGCGGCCTGCCGGAGGCCCAGCGCGCCGCGTTCGACGCCGCGCTCGACGGGGGCCGCGGCGCCCGCCTGCTCACCGCGCGGCTGCCGGGCGGCGGCGAGATCCGCAAACGCCTCGGCGGCTGCGGGGAGGAGGCCGACCGCGAGCTGTACGGCGACCCCGCCGAGTGGTTCCGCGTCAGCAAGGTCGCCATGAGCCTGGGCGCGCTCTACGGCGACGACCTCATGCGGGACGCCCGGCTCACCGCGGCGATACGGGCCTGGTCCCGGTGCATGAAGGCCGCGGGACACCCGTACGCCGACCCCCAGCAGGCCCGGGACGCCGTCCTGGGCCGTGGTCCCAGCGGCTTCGCGGCCGAGCGCGAGACCGCCGTCGCGGACGCGACCTGCGCCCGCGCGACCTCCCTGCGCGCCGTGGCCACGGCCCGGGAGGAGCACTACCGCGACCGCCTGCGCGACCGGTTCGGCGCCGACCTCGACGCCTACCGCAGGCTCGGCCTGCGGGCCTACGAGCGGGCGGTGCGCATCGTCCCGGAACGCCGCTGACCTTCACCGTCCACGCACCACCCACCCAACGAGAGGAAAGCACCATGCGCAAGATCACCATCTCGGCGATGCTCCTCGGCCTCGCCTGCCTCGGCGTCACCGTGCCCGCCACCGCCGCGCAGGCGGCGGGCGGCTGCGACGACGACTGGGGGCCGCGCAACGGCTACATGTACGCCTGGCAGGACCTCAACTGCGAGGGCACCCGGCTGATCGCCACCGCGGGCAACAGCTCGTACTGGGGCGCCGGGGCCACCGACAAGGCCTCGTCCGTGATGAACCGGGGCTTCACCGGCGGGCGTGACGCGGTCAAGTTCTACCAGGACATCAACCACGGCGGCGGCCACACCTGCCTGCTGGCGGGCGAGCTGTACGCCGACAACCTGACCGACAACCGGTTCAGCAACGGCGTCATCGTGAACGACAGGATCACCTCGCACAAGTGGGTGACTCCGGGCGAGTGCACGACGATCCTCACCTGACGCGGCCGGTGCGACGCGGGCGGTCCGGGGTGTCCCGGGCCGCCCGTCCGGCGTACGGGCGGGCCACGGGTGACAGATCGCGATCGGCGGTATGAGATGAGACGCAGCGCTGATCGACGAAGGAGTGCCCGACATGGACGTGACCGAGGCTTACAGGGCGAGCCGGGACCTGTTGCTGTCGCTGCGCGGTGAGCACGAGCGGGCGGTGGCCGAGTTCCGCTGGCCGGAGCTGGGCGACCGCTTCAACTGGGCGGTCGACTGGTTCGACGCCGTCGCCCGGGGCAACGACCGGCCGGCCCTGGTCATCGTGGAGGAGGACGGCACCGTCACCGAGCGCGGCTACGAGGAGATGTCCCGCGCCTCCGACCGGCTGGCGTCGTGGCTGGCGGCCCGCGGGGTGTCCAAGGGCGACCCGGTCATGCTCATGCTGGGCAACCAGGTCGAGCTGTGGGAGTCGATGCTGGCGGTGATGAAGCTGGGCGCGGTCATCCTGCCCGCCACCACCGCGCTCACCACCGCCGACCTGGCCGACCGGATCGAGCGCAGCGGCGCCCGGCACGTCGTCTGCAACGCCGCCGACACCGGCCGCTTCGCCGGCGTGCCCGGCGGCTACACGCGCATCAGCGTCGGACCGGCCGACGGCTGGGCCGACCTCAGGCAGGCCGCCGCGCTCACGTGGGAGCCGATCCCGCACCCCGGCACCGCGACCGGCGACCCGGTGCTGCTCTACTTCACCTCCGGCACGACGTCGCGGCCGAAGCTGGTCGAGCACACGCAGGTGTCGTACCCGGTCGGGCACCTGTCCACCCTGTACTTCATCGGCGTGCGGCCCGGCGACGTGCACCTCAACATCTCGGCCCCGGGATGGGCGAAACACGCCTGGTCGTGCTTCTTCGCGCCGTGGATCGCCGAGGCGACGATCTTCGTCTACAACTACCGCCGGTTCGACGCGGCGGCGCTGCTCGCCCAGCTGCGCGAGCGCGGCGTCAACACCTTCTGCGCCCCGCCGACCGTGTGGCGCATGCTCATCAACGCCGACCTGGGGGAGCGGCCCCCCGGCCTGCGCGAGGTCATCGGCGCGGGCGAGCCGCTCAACCCGGAGGTCATCGAGCAGGTGCGCCGGGCCTGGGGGCTGACCATCCGCGACGGCTTCGGCCAGACCGAGACCGCCGCCCAGGTCGGCAACACCCCCGGCTCGCCGGTGAAGCCCGGCTCGATGGGCCGCCCGCTGCCCGGCGTCCCCGTGGTGCTGGTCGACCCCGTCACCGGCCGGCCGCTGGACGGGCCGGGCGAGGGCGAGATCTGCCTCGACCTGGCGCGCGGGCCCGTCCCGCTCATGCGCGGCTACCAGGGCGACCCCGGCCGCACCGCCGAGGCGATGGCCGGCGGCCACTACCACACCGGTGACGTGGCGACCGTGGACGAGGACGGCTACATCTTCTACGTGGGCCGCACCGACGACGTGTTCAAGGCCAGCGACTACAAGATCAGCCCGTTCGAGCTGGAGTCGGTGCTCATCGAGCATCCCGCGGTGGCCGAGAGCGCCGTCGTCCCGGCCCCCGACCCGGTCCGCACGGCCGTGCCCAAGGCGTACGTCACGCTCGCCCCGGGCTACGAGCCGACCAGGGAGACCGCGTACTCGATCCTCAAGCACGCCCGCGACCACCTGAACCCGTTCCAGCGCGTCCGGCGCCTGGAGTTCGCCGAGCTGCCCAAGACGGTCTCCGGGAAAATCCGCCGCGTCGAGCTGCGGACCCGCGAGGCCGAGCTGCCCGGCGGCGCCGCCACGGAGTGGCGTGACGACCAGTTCCCCGAACTGAAGGGCTGAGCACGACCTGAGGTGTGCAACACCGGCCCGGTCGGGTCCGATGGGTAAGAGGCGGGGGTGGTGGGCGCTCTCGCGACGGTACGGTCCTGTCGGGTCAGCCGCATGGCGGGGGACGGGTGGAAGAGACACGTGGCGTTCGCCGGTCGCGCTCCTGGACGGCCGGTCCCTCGTCCCCGTTGTGGACGGGCGGCATCGGGCTGACGGCCGGGCTGCTCGGCGTCTCCGTGGCGGTGCAGTCGAGCCTGGCGGGGAGCGGGCGGGAACTGGCCGGGTCGGTGACCTTGCTGGTGCTGCTGGCCGTGCACGCCAGGTTCGTGCTCGGGCTGCTGACCGGCGGCAGCCCGGGGTGGTGGGCGGCCGGGCTGCAGTCGTGGCTGACCTACCTGCCGCTGCCGCTGTTCGGGGCGGCGTGGACGCCCGTGTGCGGGCTGCTCGCCGGGGCGCTGCTGCTGGCCGCCGACCGGATCCGCTCGTTCGTGCTGGTCGCGCTGGCGCTGGTCACCGGCCCGCTGCTGCTGGCCGCGCCCGACCAGGCGTCGGTGGACCTCGGGTGGGCGGTCTCCGCGCCGGTGGTCGGGCTGGCCGAGTTCGCGGTCGTGAGCCTGGCCGTGCGGGCGCACCGCCTGTCGGAGGCGCGCACCGAGATGATCGGCAAGGCCGTGTCGTTCGAGCGCCGCCGCTTCACCCGCGACCTGCACGACCTGGTCGGCCACCGGCTCACCGTCCTGGTGCTGAAGGTGCAGCTCATCCAGCGGCTGCTGCGCGACGACCTGGACAAGTGCGAGAACGAGGTGCACGAGACGCTCGCGCTGGCGCGCGGGCTGGCCGCCGACGTCCGCGCGGTCGCCCACGGCGTACGGCGCTCGTCGCTGGAGCGGGAGCTGAGCTCGGCCCGCGCGCTGCTGGAGTCGGTCGGGGTGCGCTGCCAGGTCAAGGTGTCGTGCCGTGAGCTGCCGTGGGAGGTCGCCGAGGCGCTCACCCACGCGCTGCGCGAGGGCGTGACGAACGTGCTGCGCCACGCCACCGCCCGCGAGTGCGTCGTGCACCTGCTGGAACGTGACGGCCTGGTGCGCCTGTCGATCCGCAACGACGGCGTCGGCCCGCCGCGCAAGCCGGGAGACGCCGGCCAGGGGCTGCTCAACCTGGCCGAACGCGTGTCGGTGCTCGGCGGCTGGCTGGAGGCCACGGCCCTGCGCAGCGGCGAATTCACATTCACCGTATATCTCCCACGCGCCTTATAGTGAAAAATTCACAAATGCGAATTAAATTGCCACACATCAGTCATGTTATGTGTTACTAGACGCAATCCGGGCTTGGCGGGCAATCTCTAACGCATGGATCAGTATGAGCTGTACTGCCTGGCCGACAGATTGTTCTACGACAATCTCGACCACAGCGCAGCCGATGGCGCGGAATTCCCCCGCCGGCCCGTGCCGGAGGGCTGGTTTCATGACACGACCGACACCTGGTGCTATTACGCCCCCACCGGTGAGCCGCCCCTGCCCGCCCAGGGCTGGAAGATCCACGTGTCCGCCCGCGCCGACGACGCCGAGCGCGCCATAGCCGCCGTCTGGGACTACTGCGTCCCGCGCGGCATCGCGTTCAAGTTCCTGCGCGGCGCGCCCGTCCTGATCATGCTGAACTCCAAGGCCGCCTCCCGCGCCTCCAGCGGCAAACTCGTCACGATCTACCCGCGCGACGAGGGCCAGCTCGAACTCGTCCTGAAGGAGCTCGACGAGCTGCTGCGCGGGGTGCGGGGCCCGTACATCCTCAGCGACCTGCGCTACGGCGACGGCCCGCTGTACGTGCGCTACGGCGGGTTCGCCGAGCGGCACTGCCTGTCCGGCTCCGGCGAGCGCGTGCTCGCCGTCGAGGACGGCGGCGGCAAGCTCGTGCCCGACGTGCGCGGCGCCACCTTCACGGTGCCCCCCTGGACGACGCTGCCCGGCTTCCTCGAACCCCACCTGGCCGCGCGCAACGCCGTCACCACGAGCGGGCTCCCGTACACGATCGAGAGCGTCCTGCACTTCTCCAACGGCGGCGGCGTCTACCTGGCCCGCGACACGGGCACCGGGGAGCGGGTCGTCCTCAAGGAGGCCAGGCCGCACGCCGGGCTGGACGCCGCCGGCCGCGACGCCGTCGCCCGCCTGGAGCACGAACGCGACATCCTGGAACGCCTCGACGGGCTCAGCGCCGCGCCCGGCCTGCGCGGCTACTTCACGCTCGGCGAGCACCACTTCCTCGTGCAGGAGTTCGTCGACGGGACGCCGCTGCAACGCCGGCTCGTCCACCGCTACCCGCTCACCCGCGCCACCTGCACCGACGCCGACCTCGCCGACTACACGCGCTGGGCGCTCGACACCCTCGACCAGGTCGAGGCGGCCGTGGACGAGCTGCACGGGCGCGGCGTGGTCTTCGGCGACCTGCACCCGGACAACATCCTGCTCACCGACGACGGCCGGGTCGTGCTCATCGACTACGAGGTGGCCACCCTCACCGGCGACGGCGCCCGCGCCGCGCTCGCCCACCCCGCCTTCGCCGCGCCCCCCGACCGGCAGGGCGCCGACGTCGA
This sequence comes from Nonomuraea ceibae, assembly GCF_019396325.1. GTDB lineage: Bacteria > Actinomycetota > Actinomycetes > Streptosporangiales > Streptosporangiaceae > Nonomuraea > Nonomuraea ceibae. The sequence goes on along the minus strand of NZ_JAHKRO010000030.1, from coordinate 4,391 downwards.
CAGGTACGCGCTCGCCTGCCTGCGGCTCGGCCTGTTCGCCCCGCAGTGCACGATCATGCTGCCGCTGCACCGGCCCAAGGTCGCCCACCTCGGCGAGCTCGTCACCGAGACCTTCCCCGTGCCCCGCGAGAGCGTGACCCGCGCCGTCGCCACGATCCTCGGCGGCGAAACCGAGACCCCGCCCCCGCCGCTGCCCGGCGTCACCCCCTGGCCGCACCTGCGCGACGCCATGGTCAAGGCCATCCGCGCCAGCGCCACCCCCGGACGCGACGACCGGCTCTTCCCCGGCGACGTGGCCCAGTTCAAGCCCGGCGGCGGCCTCAACCTCGCCACCGGCGCCGCCGGAGTCCTGTACGCGCTGGAGGCCACCGGCGCCGGCCGCTTCCCCGAATACGAGGAGTGGCTGCTCGCCCGCGCCCTGCGGCCCGCCCCAGGCTCCGGCCTCGGCCTCTACGACGGCCTGCACGGCATCGCGTACGTCCTGGACCGGCTCGGCCACCGCCAGACCGCGCTCGACACCATCGGCATCAGCCTGCGCGAGCACTGGGAAGGCCTCGAACCGGCGCTGCACTCCGGACTGTCCGGCCTCGGCCTCACCTTCTTCCACCTCGGCTTCCCCGACGAGGCCCGCCGCGCCGTCGAACTGTGCGCCGACCGGCTCGGCGGCCCCGACGACGTGCCCGAGCTCAGCGGCGGCGACAACCCACGCGCCGGCCTCATGTACGGCTCGTCCGGGCCCGCCCTGCTCTTCCTCCACGCCTACGAGCGCACCGGCGACACCGCGCTGCTCGACCTGGCCGCCACCGCGCTCCGCCAGGACCTGCGCCGCTGCCGCCGCGCCGAGGACGGCTCCCTCCAGGTGAACCAGGGCTGGCGGCTGCTGCCCTACCTCGACGAGGGATCCGTCGGCATCGCCCTCGTCCTCGCCCGCTACCTCACCCACCGCCCCGGCGACGAACTCGCCGGCGAGCTGGACGCGCTGCGCCTCGTCGCACGCTCCGGCTTCTTCGTCCAGTCCGGGCTGTTCACCGGCCGCGCCGGCATCGTCGCCGCGCTCGCCGGAGACCCCCTGGCCGACGAGCACGTCAAGGCACTGAGCTGGCACGCCCTGCCCCACGCGGGCGGGCTCGCCTTCCCCGGAGACCAGCTCCTGCGCCTGTCCATGGATTTCGCGACCGGAACGGCCGGCGTCCTGTTCGCCCTCGGCACCGTGCACGGCACGGGGCACGCGGAGCGGACCGTCCGACTGCCGTTCCTTGAGGCCGCACCCGAGCGGCCTGTCCCCGACGAGCCTCGGAAGGAGGTGTCTTCACATGGTTCTTCTCGACCTGCAGGGTCTTGAGGCTCCCGCGGCCAGCGACGTGGCCAGCGGCGGCAGCACGCTCACGGTTCTCACGTGTCACTCCGGCAAGCCCAGCAACCTGAGTGTCGCCATCTGCCACTAGATCCTGTGGCACGGGTCCCCGCACCGCAGGTGCCGGCGCGGGGACCCGCTCACCTTCATGCCCCCCGAGGAGACGACGGATGCAGGCCGCAGACCGGCTCGTGCTCGACACGGTACGGCGCGGCGGGCCCTGGCCCGCGATCCTCGCCGTCACCGCGATCACCGGCGCCGCCGCCGAACTCGCCCTGCCCTACCTCGTGGGCCGCACCGTCGACGCCTTCACCGCCGCCGCCCCCCAGCAGACGTTCTGGCTCGCGCTCAGCGCCGCCGTCGTCGCCGCCGTCATGCTCTGCGAGAGCCTCGGCGTCTGGGCCCGCGGCGCCAGCGCCGCCCACGCCGCCGCCGGACTCCGCCTGCGCCTCCTGCGCCACGTCCTCGCCGCCGGCCTGCCCGTGACCCGCCGCTACCCCGGCGGCGAGCTCGTCACCCGCACCGGGCTCAACACCGAGGAAGTCGGCCGCGCCCCCGAAGCCGTCACCGGCGCCCTCGCCCCGCTCGTCCCCACCGTGGGCGCACTCGTCGCCCTCGTCCTCATCGACCCGCGGCTCGCCGCCGCCCTCGCCGCCGGCGTGGTCGCCATCCTGCTCGTCCTGCGCGCCTTCCTGCGCACCACCACCGCCGTCGCCGGCGGCTACCAGGAGGTCCAGGGCGAGATCGCCGCCCGCCTCGTCGACGCGCTCGGCGGCGCCCGCACCATCACCGCCGCCGGCACCGCCGACCGCGAGGCCCGCCGCGTCCTCGGCCCCCTGCCCCGCCTGCGCGCCCGCGGCCTCGGACTGTGGCGCGCCAACGCCACCGCCGGCGTCCAGGCGGGCCTCGTCGTGCCCGTCGTCGAGATCGCCGTCCTCGCCGCCGGCGGGCTCCTGCTCGCCGCCGGCGACCTCACGATCGGCGAACTCTACGCCGCCGCCCGCTACGCCGTCCTCGGCGCCGCCCTCAGCGGCGCCCTCGGCTACCTCGGCGGCCTCGCCCGCGCCCGCTCCGCCGCCGCCCGCGTCGCCGAGCTCTTCACCCTCCCCACCCCCCACTACGGCACCCACCCCTTACCGCCGTACCCTCCCAAGCCTTCCGGCACGGCCGGCGGGGCCGCCTCCGGCCGCACCCCCGGCACCCTTGAGTTCCGGTCCGTCACCGCCGCCGGGCTCGCCGTCCCCGAGCTGGTCATCCCCGGCGGCACCGTCACCGCCGTCGTCGGCCGCTCCGGATCAGGCAAGTCCCTGCTCGCCGCCCTCGCCGCCCGCCTCGCCGACCCGTCCGGCGGCGCCGTTCTCCTCGACGGCGTCCCCCTCACCGAGCTGCCCCGCCGCACCCTGCGCCGGGCCATCGGGTACGCCGTCGAACGCCCGGTCCTGACCGGCGACACCATCGCCGACGCCCTCACCCCGTACCCCGGCCCCTCCGGCGACGACCTGACCGAGCACGTCGCCGAGGCGGCACGCGCCGCCTGCGCGGACTCCTTCGTACGGCGGCTGCCGGACGGCTACGACACCCCGCTCGCCGACGCCCCCATGTCCGGCGGCGAACGCCAGCGCCTCGGCCTCGCCCGCGCGTTCGCCCGCGGCGAGCGGCTCCTCGTGCTGGACGACGCCACCTCCAGCCTCGACACCGTCACCGAACGCCAGGTCGCCCGCGCCCTCACCGAGGACCCGCGCGGCCGCACCCGCCTCATCGTCGCCCACCGCCTCGCCACGGCCGCCCGCGCCGACCAGGTCATCTGGCTCGACAACGGCGCCGTCCGCGCCACCGGCCCCCACCACGACCTCTGGCAGGACCCCGCCTACCGGGCCATCTTCCAGTCCACCCCCCACCCCACGGACGCCCCCGCCGCCTCGGGCAAGGACCACCCCCCGCCCCCGCCCCGAGCGCGCGAGGGCTTCGCGGACGGCCCTCCGGCCCCCGCTCCCTGCCGGGACGGTCACCTTCCGGGTGGCGCGCCTGTCGCGGGGGAGGGCCGCGCGGGCGGTCCTCCCACCCCCGCTCCCCGCAGGGACGGTTACCTCGGCGGTCCTGCCGCCTCGGGGGAGGACCGGGCGGCGCCCGCTCCCGGCCAGGGTGAGGGCTTGGCGGGCGGCCCTTCGGCCCCCGCTTCCCGCCGGGACGGCCGCCTTGCGGGCGATGCCTTCACCTCGGGGGAGGGCCGGGGGGCGGCTGTTCCCCATCAGGGGCAGGGTGGGCTGGCGCCTCGGCAAAGCGGGGGGTTCGGTGGTGGGCGGTGAGGGGGGTGGTGTGGGGGGCGCTGCGGCGGGAGCCGCGGCTGCTGGTGAGGATCGGCGTGTGGTCGCTGCTGGAGGCGGCCCCGGCGGTGCTCATCGGGCATGCCGTCGCGCGCGCCATCGAGGACGGGTTCGCCGCCGGGAGCCCCGGGACGGGCCTGGTGTGGCTGGCCGCGCTGGGCGCCGCGTGGGCGCTGGCGGCCGTGGCCGCGCGCCAGGTGGTGCTCGCCGTCGCCGGGATCGCCGAGCCGTTCCGCGACGACCTGCTCACCCGGGTCGTCGAGGACGCCGTGCACGCCCGCGAGCCCCGCGACAGCGCGGCCGTCGCGCGGGCCGGGCTGCAGGTGGAGCTGGCCAGGGACGCGTTCGCCGCCGTCGTCACCACCGTGCGCGGGTTCGCGTTCACGGTGGCGGGGGTGGTGATCGGCCTGTCGACGCTGGTGCCGGGCGCGCTCGTGCTCGTGCTGCCCGCGTTCGTGGCGGGGCTGGTGCTGTTCCTGGCGTCGCTGCCGGCGCTCGCCCGGCGGCAGCGCGCGTTCCTGGTGGCCGACGAGGAGCTGTCCGACGCGATGACCGGCCTGGCGGGTGGCCTGCGCGACATCGTGGCCTGCGGGGACGAGGACCGCGCCGACGCCCGTCTGTCCGCGCGCGTCGCCCGGCAGGCCGCCGCGGCCCGGTCGCTGGCCAGGATGACGGCGGTGCGCACCGCCGCGCTCGCCGTCGGCGGCTGGCTG
>NZ_JAHKRO010000003.1 GCF_019396325.1 Nonomuraea ceibae | reverse complement strand
GGGGGGTGGTGGGGCGCTCGGGGTGTCGTGGGCGCGGCTGGGAGTTGGCGGGGCCGAAGGGGGTGGGAACGGGTGGGTGGGTGAGGGCATGGTGGGGTCCGTTGTCCGGTGGGGCGGGGTCAGATGCCGTGGCCTCGGCGGTGGAGGAGGGCGAGGACGCGGGGGGCGGGGATGAGGCCGACGGCGACGGCCAGCGCGATGGGGGCGCGGGGTTCGCCGAGGCGGGCCGACAGGGCGCGGGAAGCCCAGCGGGCCGCGTCGAGGCGGTGGCCGAGCGCCGCGTGGCCGAAGGCGAGCTGGCCGTAGATCCGTGCCGCGCCGCGTGGATCCACGGCCAGTTCGGGATGCCGGGCGAGCATCCACTCCAGCCCGGCGATGCGGTCGGCCCAGCGGGCGACGTAGTGGGAGGCCCCCCACCGGACCCGGACGAGGGGCCGGTCGGCGCAGGCGATCGGGTGGCGCCGGGCGGCGCGGAGCGCGAGGTCCCAGTCCTCGTTCTGCCCGGCGGGGGCGCTTTCGTCGACCCAGAGCGCGCCGCGCCGGAACAGGAACGTCGAGGAGTGCACCATGACCATGCGCGACCGCGTCAGGTCGGCGGCCGTGACCCGGTCGGCCCCGGCCAGCCGGGTGACGCGGCGGTCGCCGTACTCGATCTCGATGCCGCAGCTCACGAACTCGGCGCCGGTGGCGGCGAGCCGCACCTGGGCGGCGAGCTTGCCGGGCAGCCAGAGGTCGTCGTCGTCGCAGAAGGCGACGAGCTCGGTGTCGCAGGCGGCGATGCCGGTGTTGCGCGCCCCGGGCAGTCCCGGGCTGAGCCGGTTGCCGATCACTCTCGCCTGGGCGGGCACCTGCCGCCGCACGGTCTCGGGCGGCACGCCGTCGGCGACGACGACCACGTCGACCGGGTGGTCCTGGGCGAGCGCGGCGAGCACGGCCTCGCGCAGGAGGCCGGGCCGGTCGCCGCGCGTGGGGACGACCACGCCGACGGGACCGGTCATGCGGTCGCCCTGCCGTAGCCGTAGCGGGCCCGGAGCGGCCAGGTGAGCGCGGCGACCAGCCCTCGGTGGTGGCGCGGCAGCCCTTGCCGCCAGGCGTCGTCGCGGGCCAGCTCGACGCGGCCCACTTTGAAGCGCATCGGGTTGCCCGAGGAGGTATGGCTGGTGGTCAGGTAGGCGGTGGTGCCGTCGAGGAACGGCAGCCGGAACTCGGTGAGCCCGAGCACCCCGGCGAGCCCGGTCAGCGTGGCCTCCGGCGCGGCCAGCAGGTCCTCGTAGCGGATGCGGGTGACGGGGGCGCCGCGCCGGGCGAGGACTTCGAGGGCGAAGTTCTGGGCGTTCCAGTGGACGGCGGTGCGCAGCGGGGTCCAGCGGGTCATCGGCTGCCCGTCCTCGGGTCTGGCCACGCTGCGGCTCCAGGAGTGGGCGACGGCGCGCGGCTCGCGCACCACCTGCACCACCTGGGCGTCGACCCCGGCCTCGACCAGGCAGTAGGCGAGGGAGGCGTGCTTGCTGGAGTCGATCACCACGCGGGCGCCGGCGGCCTCGGCGGCCGCGCGGTAGACGCGACGGTAGGCCCGTACGTATTCGGCCAGGTCGGCGTGGGCGATGCGGGCCACCCGCCGGGTGCGGTCGACGCGGTGGCGCAGGGCGACGACCCGTTCGGCGAGCATGGCCGTCCAGCCGTTGAACGCGTGGTCGCCGACGCGCACCCAGAACGGGCAGACGCTGAACGCCCGGCCGCACCCGCATGCCTCGTCGGCCAGCACGCCGCGCTCCCACAGGTGGACGACCTCGCCCAGGGGCACGACGCCGGGCAGCTCGCCGAGGAGCCGTTCGAGCAGTGTCGTGCCGCTGCGGCCGAGGCCGCCAAGGAAGATCACGCGCGGTTCGCTCACGGGCATGGACTCTCGCATCGCCAACACGGAACGTGGAGACACTAGCGCGGAGAGTAATCATTCGGCCAAGGAACCGGAAATGATCTACCTAACGCGGAACGGCCGGCCGCGGGAAGCGCGACCGGCCGTTTCGGGAGCGAAGCTCAGCGGGAGTCGATGACCATGCCCGCCGCCACGGTGCTGTTGCTGGTCTCGTCGATCAGGATGAAACCGCCGGTGAGCCGGTTGCGCCCGTAGTCGTCGACGAACAGCGGCTGCGTCACCCGCAGCGTCACCCGGCCGATCTCGTTGAGGCCCAGCGCGGTGGCCTCCTCGTCACGGTGGAGGGTGTTGACGTCGAGCCGGTACTGCAGGTCGCGCACCAGCGCCCGCGCGGTGCGGGTGGTGTGCTTGATCGTCAGCTTGGAGCGCGGCGTCAGCTTGGAGGTGTCGGCCATCCAGCAGACCATCGCCTCCAGGTCCTGGGCGGCCTGCGGCTGGTTGTTGGGCCTGGCGATCATGTCGCCGCGCGAGATGTCGAGGTCGTCCTCGAAGCGCAGCGTCACCGACATGGGCGGGAACGCCTCCTCCACCGGCCCGTCGAAGGTGTCGATGGAGGCGATCCGGGTGGTGAGCCCGGACGGCAGGTGGACGACCTCGTCGCCGGGCTTGAGCACGCCGCCCGCCACCTGGCCGGCGTAGCCGCGGTAGTCGTGGAAGGCGTGGTCGGTGGCCCGCTGCGGGCGGATCACGTACTGGACCGGGAAGCGCACGTCGGTCAGGTTGCGGTCGGAGGCGATGTGCACGTTCTCCAGGTGGTGGAGCAGCGAGGTGCCCTGGTACCAGGGCATGTTCTCGGAGCGGGACACCACGTTGTCGCCGTTGAGCGCGGAGATCGGGATGAACGTCAGGTCGGCCACGTTGAGCTTGGAGGCGAACGCGGTGAACTCCTCGCGGATCTCCTCGAAGCGCTCCTGGGAGTAGTCGACCAGGTCCATCTTGTTGACCGCGAGCACCAGGTGCGGGACGCGCAGCAGCGAGGTCAGGAAGGCGTGCCTGCGCGACTGCTCCAGCACGCCCTTGCGCGCGTCGATGAGGATGATGGCCAGGTCGGCGGTGGAGGCGCCGGTGACCATGTTGCGGGTGTACTGGATGTGGCCCGGCGTGTCGGCGATGATGAACTTGCGCCGGGGCGTGGCGAAGTAGCGGTAGGCGACGTCGATCGTGATGCCCTGCTCCCGCTCGGCGCGCAGGCCGTCGGTCAGCAGCGACAGGTCGGTGTATTCGGTGCCGCGGTCGCGCGAGGTGCGCTCGACGGCCTCGAGCTGGTCTTCGAAGATCGCCTTGGAGTCGAACAGGAGCCGCCCGATGAGGGTGGACTTGCCGTCGTCGACGCTTCCCGCCGTGGCGAAACGCAGAATGTCCATCGGTCTAGAAGTAGCCTTCCCGCTTGCGGTCCTCCATGGCGGCCTCCGAGGCGCGGTCGTCGGCCCTGGTGGCCCCGCGCTCGGTGATCCGGGTGGCCGCGATCTCCTCGATGATCTCCTCGACCGTGGCGGCCGTGGACTGCACGGCGCCGGTGCAGGTCATGTCGCCCACGGTGCGGTAGCGGACGACGGCCTCGAACAGCGGCTCGTCGTCGCCCCGCTGGACCACGTCGGCGTCGGGCAGCAGCATGCCGTCACGCTCGAACACCTTGCGGGTGTGGGCGAAGTAGATCGACGGGATCTCGATGCCCTCGCGCCGGATGTAGTCCCACACGTCGAGCTCGGTCCAGTTGGACAGCGGGAAGACGCGGATGTGCTCGCCCTGGGCGATGCGGCCGTTGTAGAGGTTCCACAGCTCGGGGCGCTGGTTCTTCGGGTCCCACTGGCCGAACTCGTCGCGGAAGGAGAAGACGCGCTCCTTGGCCCTGGCCTTCTCCTCGTCGCGCCGGGCGCCGCCGAAGACGGCGTCGTTGCGGTTGGCCTCGATGGCGTCGAGCAGCGTCGTGGTCTGCAGGCGGTTGCGGGAGGCGCGGCGGCCGGTCTGCTCGGCGACGCGGCCCTGGTCGATGGACTCCTGCACGGAGGCCACGATCAGCTTGGCGCCCAGCTCCTCGACGCGGCGGTCGCGGAACTCGATGACCTCGTCGAAGTTGTGGCCGGTGTCGACGTGCATGAGCGGGAACGGGATCGGCGCGGGCCAGAACGCCTTCTCCGCGATGCGGAGCATGACGATGGAGTCTTTGCCGCCGGAGAAGAGCAGACAGGGGCGCTCGAACTCGGCAGCCACCTCGCGCATGATGTGGATGGCCTCGGCTTCGAGTACGTCGAGCTGCGACGTCGTGTAGTCGCGCTGGAGCATAAGCGCTCTCCTCGGGGCGTTTTAGCGGTGCAGGTCCCGAATCCCGGCGAGCAGGGTAGACGCCAAGTCCGGTAGGGAAACCAGAATATCCGGTAGGGAGGGGTCGGCTTGGTTGTAGGTCAGGGTTGAGCCGTCGACGCGGCTGGCGTGGGCTCCCGCGGCCAGCGCGACGGCGACCGGCGCGGCCGAGTCCCACTCGTACTGGCCGCCGGCGTGGACGTACGCCTCGACCTCTCCGGTGAGCACCGCGCAGATCTTGGCCCCGGCCGAGCCGATCGGCACCAGGTCGGCCCCGGCGAGGTAGGCGAGCTTCTGCACGAACTCCGGCGGCCTGGTGCGGCTCACCGCGATGCGGAAGCGGCCGCCTTCGTGGGCGGGCAGCTTGGGCGGCTCGGCGGTGCCGAGCGTGCGGCCCTGGGCGGGCAGCGCCACGGCCCCGGCGCTCAGCGTGCCGCGCTCCCACAGCGCGACGTGGACGGCCCAGTCGGCGCGGCCCTCCTCGGAGAACTCGCGGGTGCCGTCGAGCGGGTCGACGATCCACACCCGGTCGGCCGACAGCCTGCGCGGGTCGAGCCGCTCCTCGCGGGTGGCCTCCTCCGACAGCACGCTGTCGCTGGGCCGCAGCCTGGCCAGCGCCTCCATCAGGAACTCGTGGGAAGCCCGGTCACCGGCGGCCTTGAGCGCGGCCTGGTCGGCGAACCCGACGCGGTCCCGGACCGCCAGCAGGTGCTCGCCCGCCTCGGTCGCCAGGTCGGCGGCGAGGGCGTGGTCGTCGCGAATCGTCATCAGTAAGCTCCTTGCCCGCGTGCGACGGCCGACCAAGTCTTCCACAGGATCTGCAGGTCCAACATGAGGGACCAGTTCTCCACGTAACGCAGGTCGAGCCGGACCGATTCCTCCCATGACAGATCGGACCGGCCGCTCACCTGCCACAGCCCGGTCAGCCCCGGCCGGACGAGCAGCCGTCTGCGCACGTCGTCGCCGTAGCCGGCGACCTCCTCCGGCAGCGGCGGGCGCGGGCCGACCAGCGACATGTGGCCGAGCAGCACGTTGAGGAGCTGGGGCAGCTCGTCGAGCGAGTGGCGGCGCAGGAACATGCCGAGCGGCGTCACCCGGGGATCGTTGCGGATCTTGAACAGCGGGCCGTCGCCGTCGCTGACCAGGGTGATCTTCTGATATTCGGAGCCGCGCCGCATCGTGCGGAACTTCACGATCGTGAACGGCCTGCCGTCCCTGCCGATCCTGACCTGGCGGAACAGCGCGGGCCCGGGGCTGGTGGCGCGTACGGCGACCGCGAGCCCGGCCAGCAGCGGGGCCAGCAGCACGAGCAGGACGGCGGCCACCAGCCGGTCGAAGACGTTCTTGACGAGCTGCCTGGCGCCGGTCAGCTCGGGGTGCTCGACGTGCAGCAGCGGCAGCCCGGCGGCCGGCCTGATCATGGTGCGCGGCCCGGCGACCTCCATGAGCGCGGGGGCCACGACGAGCTCGGTCTGGGTGGCCTCCAGCCGCCAGGCGAGGCGGCGCAGCGCCAGGCCGTCCATCTCGGGACAGGCGAGCACGGCGACCGTGTCGGCGCCTGCCTGCTCGACGACCAATGGCACGTCGCTGAAGTGGCCGGCGACGGGCACCTCGGCCACGCTGTCGAGGGCGGCGTCGTCGGGCAGGCAGGCGGCCACGACGTCCATGCCGTGGTAGCGCTCCTTGCGGAACAGGCGTACGAGCTCGTCCACGGAGGCGGCGTGGCCGACGGCCACCACGCGGCGCAGGCACTCCCCGCGCGCCCGGCGGCGGTGCAGGGCGCGCCGCAGGGCGTGGCGCAGCGCCAGCGTCAGCAACGTGACCAGCGGCAGCGCGAGCACCACGTAACCGCGGGCGACGTCGGCCTTGGTCAGGTAGGAGCCGATGGCGAGCAGGGCGGTGAGCGCGGCCCCGCAGCGCACGATGCGGCGGAACTCCTCCGAGCCCTCGCCGATGAGGCGCGGCTCGTAGGCCCGGTTGAGCGCGACGGCGCCCAGCCACACGGCGGGCAGCGCGACGCTGACCAGCAGATAGGGGAGCGCGTGGGCGCTGACGTGGCCGAACCGGAAGCAGAACGCGGCGGCCGACCCGGCGCCGGCGGCGAGCAGGTCGGCGCCCATCGCCCGGAGCTGGTAGGCGCGCACCCAGCCGGGCACGCGCGGCCCGGCGCGCCAGGCGACGCTGGGCTCGGCTCCGGCGACGGTCAGCAACCCGTCCTGCACGCACGCCTCCAGGTGACGTTCGTCAACGGAATGTCACTAGATCGTAGCCCTGCGTGCAGGCCGCCCAGGCGGGAACGGCGTTATGAGCGGATCAGCGTGGAGGGCCGGAAATGTTCAGATCGGCGCGGTGAAACTCGTTCTGCGTGACGTCGAGGCCGCGCTCCATGAGCGACTCCACCACGTCGGCCGCCCGGTCGACCAGGAACGGCAGGTCCTTGCGCTCGGCCGTGGCGAAGTCCTTCAGCACGAACGAGGCGGGGTCCATCCGGCCGGGCGGCCTGCCGATGCCGAACCGTACGCGCAGGTAGTCGCGGGTGCCGAGGACCTTGGTGATCGACTTGAGCCCGTTGTGCCCGTTGTCGCCGCCGCCCAGCTTGGCGCGCAGCGCCCCGTACGGGACGTCGAGCTCGTCGTGGACCACGATGAGCCGGTCGGGGCCGATCTTGTAGAAGTCGGCGAGCGCCTTGGTCGGCCCGCCGGAAAGGTTCATGTACGTGAGCGGCTTGGCGAGCACGGCGGCCCGCGTCTCCAGCACCTCGGCCCGGCTGCGGTGCGCCTTGAACCGCCCGCCGGCCCTGGCGGCCAACTCGTCGAGCGTCATGAAGCCCGCGTTGTGCCTGTTGCCCGCGTATTCGGGGCCGGGGTTGCCGAGCCCGACGATCAGCCAGCGGTCCATGTGCTTCCCCTCAAGCGGAAAGGGGCAGCCGGCATGCCGACTGCCCCGTGACCGGGATGGTTACTCGGCGGCAGCGGCCTCGGCGGCCTCGCCCTCGGCAGCCTCGCCCTCGGCGCCCTCCTCCTCGGTGGGAGCCTCGGTCGGCTTGGCGTTGACCTGGATGACCACGGTCTCCGGGTCGGCGATCAGCGTGGTGCCCTTGGGCAGGTCGAGCTGGCCGGCGGTGATCGAGGCGCCGACCTCCAGGCCCTCGACGCTGACCTCGACGCCGGTCGGGATGTGCGTGGCCTCGGCCTCGACCGCGATGCTCATGAGCTGCTGGTCGAACAGGCCCTCGGAGTTGACGTCACCGACGGCGGTGACGGGGATCTCGACGGTGACCTTCTCGCCGCGCTTGACCAGGAGCAGGTCGACGTGCTCGACGAAGCCCTTGATCGGGTCACGCTGGACGCCCTTGGGCAGCGCGAGCTCGTCGACGCCCTCGCCGTGGAGGCGGATCAGCACGTTGGGCGTGCGGAGCGCGAGGAGCACCTCGTGGCCCGGCAGGGTCAGGTGCTTGGGGTCGATGCCGTGCCCGTAGAGGACGGCGGGCACCTTGTCGGCGCGGCGGATCTTGCGGGCGGCGCCCTTGCCGAACGTGGTGCGCTGCTCGGCGGCGATACGGACTTCAGACACGACATCTCCTAGGGATGCAGAGTTCGACGGGGTTTTGCGCTCCCCCTCACCCGCCCTAGCGGAAGGCGTTACGAGCGCAACCCTCACAGCCTACCGGGCTCAGGTGTCTCCCTCGAACAGACTGGTGACGGAGCCGTCGGTGAACACCTCGGTGATGGCGCGGGCGATCAGCGGGGCGATGGACAGCACGGTCAGCTTGTCGAAGCGGCTCTCCTGCGACAGCGGCAGCGTGTTGGTGACGATGACCTCGGAGATGCGCGAGTTCTTCAGCCGGTCGACCGCCGGGTCGGAGAACACCGCGTGCGTGGCGGCGGTGATCACGTTGGTGGCGCCCTGCTCGTAGAGGGCGTCGGCGGCCTTGCAGATCGTGCCGGCGGTGTCGATCATGTCGTCGATGAGCACGCAGGTCCGGCCGCGTACCTTGCCGACGACCTCGTTGACCTTCACCGAGTTGGCGACGTCGAGGTCGCGCCGCTTGTGGATGAAGGCCAGCGGGGTGCCGAGCGTGTCGGCCCAGCGCTCCGACAGCCGCACCCGGCCGGTGTCGGGCGAGACGATCGTGGTGTTGGCCAGGTCGAGCTTGTTCTTCAGGTAGCTCTCCAGCACCGGCATGGCGAACAGGTGGTCCACCGGGCCGTCGAAGAAGCCCTGGATCTGCGAGGTGTGCAGGTCGATCGACATGAGCCGGTCGGCGCCCGCGGTCTTGAAGATGTCGGCGATCAGCCGGGCGGTGATGGGCTCGCGGCCGCGGCCCTTCTTGTCCTGCCTGGCGTAGCCGAAGAACGGCATGACCACGGTGATGCGCTTGGCGGAGGCCCGCTTGAGCGCGTCGACCATGATGAGCTGTTCCATGATCCACTGGTTGATCGGGCCGGTGTGGCTCTGGATCACGAAGGCGTCGCAGCCCCGGACGGATTCCAGGTAGCGGGCGTAGATCTCGCCGTTGGCGAAGTCGATCAACTTGGTGGGGGTAAGGGAGACGCCCACGTGCTCGGCGACCTCCTCGGCCAGCTCCGGATACGCGCGGCCGGAGAAGAGCATGAGGTTCTTCTCGCCCGGCTGTTTAATGCTGGTCACTGCTGCTCTCCTGCTGTTGCTGCTCGGCCAGCGCCCGCTCGGCCGCGGCTGCCGACTTCGTGCCCGCGCGCCTGCGCAAGACCCATTTCTCGATGTTGCGCTGACGCGCTCTCGCCACCCCGATCGCGCCGGGCGGCACATCGCCGTCGATGACGGAGCCGGCGGCCGTGTAGGCGCCGTCGCCGATCGTCACCGGGGCGATGAGCATGGTGTCGCAGCCGACGAACGCGCCGTCGCCCACGGTGGTGCGGCTCTTGTTGACGCCGTCGTAGTTCACGAAGACCACGGCCGCGCCGACGTTGACGTCGTCGCCGATCGTGGCGTCGCCCGCGTAGGTCAGGTGTGGGACCTTGGAGCGTTCGCCGACCTGGGAGTTCTTCATCTCGACGAAGGTGCCGGCCTTGGACCTGCGGCCCAGGACGGTGCCGGGGCGCAGGTAGCAGTAGGGGCCGACGCTGGCCTCGGGGCCGATCTCGGCGCTGTCGGCGACGGCGTTGCGGACGACCGCGCCGGCGCCGACCCGGGTGTCGGTGAGCGTGGTGGCGGGCCCGACCTCGGCGCCGGCCTCGATGACCGTGCTGCCGTGGAGCTGGGTGCCGGGGTGGATGACGGCGTCGGGCTCAATGGTGACGCCGACGTCGATCCAGGTGCTGGCCGGGTCCACAATGGTGGCGCCGGCGCGCATGTGGCGCTCCAGCAGGCGCTGGTTGAGCACCTTGCGGGCGTGGGCGAGCTGGACGCGGTCGTTGACGCCCTCGACCTCGGCGTGGTCGGCGGCGACGTGCGCGCCGACCCGGTGGCCGTCGCCGCGCAGGATCGACAGCACGTCGGTGAGGTACTCCTCGCCCTGGGCGTTGTCGGTGGACACCCGCTTGACGGCGTCGGCCAGGAGCGCGCCGTCGAAGGCGTAGATGCCGGAGTTCATCTCCTTGATGGCGCGCTGCTCGGGGGTGGCGTCCTTCTCCTCGACGATCTCCAGCACGGCGCCGTCCGGGTCGCGGACGATGCGGCCGTAGCCGGTGGGGTCGGGCACCTCGGCGGTGAGCACGGTGACCGCGTTGCCGTCGGCCTCGTGCTTGCGCAGCAGCTCGGCCATGGTCTCGGCGCGCAGGAGCGGCACGTCGCCGTAGGTGACCAGGACGGTGCCGGTGATGGCGCCGACCTCCTCCAGCACGGTGCGGACCGCGTGGCCGGTGCCGCGCTGCTCGCGCTGGACGACGGCGCGGGCGTCGGGGCTGGTCTCGGCCAGGTGGGCGCCGACGCGTTCGAGCGCGTGGCCGATGACGACGATGAGCCGCTCGGGACCGAGGTCACGGGCGGCGGAGAGCATGTGGTCGACCAAGGCTCGGCCGCACAGCTCGTGCAGGACTTTCGGGGTCTGGCTCTTCATCCGGGTCCCCTCGCCGGCGGCGAGGACGACGACGGCTGCCGGGCGCGGCACACTCACGGACTGAGGCTCCCTGTGGCTGGACGGTTCAGGGCAGTGGCTACCGCACCGCTACCCTCCCGACATCGTGAGGATACCTGCCCGTCCTGGGCTCTCTCGCGAGGGGGGACGCCCGAAAGGCTCCCGGAAGAGGACTCGAACCCCTACAAAGTGGACCAAAACCACTTGTCCTGCCGATTAGACGATCCGGGATTAATCGGACACCGTGGCGTCCGACACACCCCCTACGATACCGATTCCGCGCCCACCTTCGCCCCCATCTGAGTGTCAGGGCGTTCTCTGGGCAGGGAGACGGCATAACAGACCGTCCCAAAAGCCGCAAGCCATGAAACCCACGCATGTCGTTGGCAAGCCCGTTGCGAAACACACATCGCCGCTTAGGGCTTCCTAACTTACGATGGCGTAGGTTACGTTTGCGTAGCCAGGACAATCACCGCAAACAGCTCGTGAGAGGCAGCCGATGACCGTACTCGCCGAACGCTCGACCCCAGGACCGAAGCCCGACTTCGAACCCGAACCGCGCACCAAGGCCGAACTGATCACGTTCGCGCTGGTCGTCGGGCTCCCGCTGATCGCTATCGGCGCCGCCGTGCCGATCGCATGGGGATGGGGGCTCATCGGCTGGAGCGACGTGGTGATCGCGGCGGTCTTCTACGTCATCTCCGGTCTCGGCGTCACGGTCGGCCTGCACCGCTACTTCACCCACGGCTCGTTCAAGGCCAAGCGCCCGCTCAAGATCGCTCTGGGGATCGCGGGCAGCCTCTCCCTGGAGATGTCGGTGCTCGACTGGGTCGCCACCCACCGCAAGCACCACAAGTTCTCCGACAAGGAGGGCGACCCGCACTCGCCGTGGCGCTTCGGCCCCGGGTTCAGGTCCATGACCAAGGGCCTGCTGTACGCGCACATGGGCTGGCTGTTCGACGCCGACCGGGTCAACCGGGAGAAGTACGCCCCGGACCTGGTCAGGGACCCGGACGTGATGAAGCTCCACCGCTGGTTCGGCGCCCTCGCGCTCACCTCGATCCTGCTGCCGGGCGTCATCGGCGGCCTCGTCACCTGGTCCTGGCAGGGCGCGCTGACCGCGCTGTTCTGGGGCTCGCTCGTGCGCATCGGCCTGCTGCACCACGTCACCTGGTCGATCAACTCCATCTGCCACGTGTTCGGCGAGGAGGACTTCCAGGTCCGCGACAAGTCGCGCAACGTGTGGTGGCTGGCCATCCCGTCGTTCGGCGAGTCGTGGCACAACCTGCACCACTCCGACCCCACCTGCGCCCGGCACGGCGTCCTCAAGGGGCAGATCGACCTGAGCGCCGGCGTCATCCGGATCTTCGAGCGGCTCGGCTGGGCGCACGACGTGCGCTGGCCCACTCCGGAACGCCTGGCGGCCAAGAGAATCTCCTGACAGCACGCCATTATGGGAACCGTGACCGAATCCCGATCTCGCAGGCGTATGACCGGAAGAGAACGAAGAGAGCAACTGATACTGATCAGTCGCACCCTGTTCGCTGAGAAGGGGTTCGACGGGACCTCCATCGAGGAGATCGCCGCGACCGCCCAGGTCTCCAAGCCGGTGGTCTACGAGCACTTCGGCGGCAAGGAGGGCGTCTACGCGGTGGTCGTCGACCGCGAGATGCAGAAACTTCTCGCCATGATCACCGAGGCGCTGTCGGCCACCCACTCGCTGGTCAAGCTGGAGCGGGCCGCGCTGGCCCTGCTCCGCTACATCGAGGAGAGCAGCGAGGGGTTCCGCATCCTGGTCCGCGACTCGCACGCCGCGTCGGGCACCGGCACGTTCGCCAGCCTGATCAGCGAGATCGCGAGCCAGGTGGAGGACGTCCTGGCCGACGAGTTCGTCGGCCGGGGCTACGACCCCAAGCTCGCCCCCATGTACGCCCAGATGCTGGTCGGCATGGTGGCACTGACCGGCCAGTGGTGGCTGGACGTGCGCAAGCCCGGCCGCGAGGAGGTCGCGGCCCACCTGGTCAACCTGGCCTGGAACGGCCTGACCGGGCTCAACCCGCAGCCCACGATCACCCTGGCCACCCGGCCGCAGCCCGTCGCCGTGCCGCAGCCCGCCGTCCCGCAGCCCGCCGTCGCGCCGCGCACCAGCGACAAGGAGCTGCGCGAGCTGGAGAAGGCTCGCGAGCGGGAGCAGAAGGAGGCGGAGAAGATCCGCCAGCGGGAGCTGAAGGAGGCCGAGAAGGCCAGGGTGCGCGAGCTGAAGGAGCGCGAGCGCCTGCTCAAAGAGGCCGAGAAGGAGCGCGAGCGGCTCATGAAGGAAGCCGAGAAGGTCCGCGAGCGCGAGGACAAGCTGCGCCAGCGTGAGGCCCGGCTGGCCGAGCGGGCCGCCCGCCTCGGACAGGGCGAGCCGGGCGACTGAGAGCCAGGCGTCCTGCCAGGCGAATAAGTCGTTGCGGGGAAGTTAACGTTCTGTTCAACCGGACCGGGCATATTCCACGTATGTCCGCTGAACTGCTGCATTCCGGTAACGATCTACCCCTGCCACAGGAGAGGTTCCTCAACCGCGAGGAGAGCTGGCTGCAGTTCAACGAACGCGTGCTGGAGCTGGCCGAGGACGCGTCACTGCCGCTGCTGGAACGGGTCCGTTTCCTGGCGATCTTCGCCAGCAACCTCGACGAGTTCTTCCGCGTCCGGGTGGCCGGGCTCAAGCGGCGCATGGCGACCGGCCTGCTGCTGCGCACCAAGAGCGGGCTCAAGCCGAGCGAGGAGCTGGCCAGGATCGCGACCGTCGCCGACGATCTGGCCCGGCGGCACGCGGCGGCCTTCCACCAGCGGATCCGCCCGCAGCTCGCGACCGAGGGCATCGAGATCGTCCGCTGGGACGACCTGGGCCGCGAGGAACGCACCGAGCTGCGCAAGCTCTTCCGTGAGCGGATCCGGCCGGTCCTGACGCCGCTGGCCGTCGACCCCGCCCACCCGTTTCCGTACATTTCAGGGTTGAGCCTGAATCTGGCTGTCGTGGTGCGCAACCCGGCCACCGACCACACCGTGTTCGCCCGGGTCAAGGTGCCCTCGCAGCTCCCCCGGTTCGTGACCGCGTCCAAGGACCGGTTCGTACCGCTGGAAGACGTCATCGCCGCGCACCTGGGCCAGCTCTTCAAGGGCATGGAGATCGTCCAGCACCACGTCTTCCGGGTCACCAGGAACGAGGACCTGGAGGTCGACGAGGACGTCACCGAGAACCTCATGCAGGCCCTGGAGAAGGAGCTGCGGCGGCGCAGGTTCGGGCCGCCGGTGCGGCTGGAGGTCGAGGACACCATCACCCAGGAGGTGCTCGACCTGCTCGTGGAGGAGCTGGAGCTGGCTCCGCACGAGATCTACCGGATCGCCGGGCCGCTCGACCTGACCGGGCTGCACGCGATCGCCGACCTGGACCGGGGCGAGCTCGGCTACCGGCCGTTCGTGCCCGCCGAGGCGATCAGCTCGGCCGACGACCTGTTCGCGGTGCTGCGCGAGCGCGACGTGCTGCTGCACCACCCGTACGACTCGTTCGCCACCAGCGTGCAGCGCTTCATCGAGGTGGCCTCGGCCGACCCGAGGGTGCTGGCGATCAAGCAGACCCTCTACCGGACCAGCGGCGACTCCCCCATCGTCGACGCGCTCATCGACGCCGCCGAGGCGGGCAAGCAGGTCGTGGTCGTGGTGGAGATCAAGGCCAGGTTCGACGAGCACGCCAACATCTCCTGGGCCCGCAAGCTGGAACGGGCCGGCTGCCACGTCGTCTACGGCGTCGTCGGGCTCAAGACGCACTGCAAGCTCGCGCTGGTCGTCCGCCAGGAGGCCTCCGGCGAGCTGCGCCGCTACTGCCACATCGGCACCGGCAACTACAACCCCAAGACCGCCCGGCAGTACGAGGACTTCGGCCTGCTCACCGCCGACCCGCTGGTCGGCGAGGACGTCACCGACCTGTTCATCCACCTGACCGGCTACTCCAACCACTCGGCCTACCGCCGGCTGCTGGTCGCGCCGCACTCGCTGCGCGGCGGGCTGCTGGCCAGGATCGAGCGGGAGATCGCCCACCAGCAGGCGGGCCGCCCGGCGCGGATCAGGATCAAGACGAACTCGCTGGTCGACGAGCCGATCATCGACGCCCTCTACCGCGCGTCACGGGCCGGCGTGCCGGTGGACCTGTGGGTGCGCGGCGTGTGCACGCTGCGGCCCGGCATCCCCGGTCTGTCGGAGACGATCCGCGTCCGCTCGGTGCTGGGGCGCTTCCTGGAGCACTCCCGGGTGTACGAGTTCGGCCTCGGCAGGCGGCCCGAGGTGTGGATCGGCAGCGCGGACCTGATGCGGCGCAACCTCGACCGCCGGGTGGAAGCCCTGGTCAAGGTCACCTCGCCGCAGCACAAGGCGTACCTGATCGAGCTGATGGACCAGGCGATGGCCGAGACCACGAGCACGTGGTGGCTCGGCTCCGACGGCGCGTGGGTGCGCCACCAGGGCGAGGACCTGCAGAGCCACCTGATCGGCACGCGCCGCTGGAGGACCATTGACGACTGACCCGATCCTGGCCGCCGGCGCCGTCGTGTGGCGCGGCGAGGAGAGCTCCCCCGAGGTGGCCGTCGTCCACCGGCCGCGCTACGACGACTGGACCTTCCCCAAGGGCAAGCTGGAGCCCGGCGAGCACGTGATCGCCGCCGCGCTGCGCGAGGTGCGCGAGGAGACCGGCCTGACCGTGACGCTCGGCCGCGCCCTGCCTCCGGTCCACTACCTGCTCGGCACGCGGCTCAAGCGGGTCGACTACTGGGCCGGGCGGGTGGCGGCTGAGGACCCGTTCACGCCCGGTGACGAGGTCGACGAGCTGCGCTGGCTGTCCCCGGAACGGGCGCGCGACCTGCTGACCTACGAGTGGGACGCGGGCCTGCTGCGCGCGCTGCCCGCCGCGCCGCTGGACACGGTCCCGCTCGTCCTGGTGCGGCACGGCTCGGCGGGCTCCCGCCAGGCGTGGCACGGCGACGACGCCCTGCGCCCGCTCGACGCCGAAGGGAGGGCCCAGGCCGCGACGCTGGCCACGGTCCTGCCCGCCTACCGGCCCAGGACCGTGCTGAGCTCACCCAGCCTGCGCTGCGTCCAGACGCTGGAGCCGTACACCCGCGACATCACCCGCGACGCGCTGCTGGCCGAGGAGAGCCAGGACCCGCGCAAGACCCCGGCGCTGGTCGGCGAGCTGACCGGGCCCGCCGTCGTGTGCAGCCACGGCAAGGTGCTGCCCGGGCTGATCGCCGCGCTCAGCGGGACGGACGCGCACCTGCGCAAGGGCGCGTTCGCCGTGCTGCACCGGGTGGGCGAGCGGGTCGTCAGCGTGGAGCACCACGAGACGTGAGCTTCGCCACCGCCCGCGTCGTCTCCGCCCACACCCCGGGGAACTCCGCGTGCGCCCGCTCGGCCGCCGCCCGTTCGAGCCCGACCAGCAGCCCGTACGTGAACGTATCCTCGCCGGCCTCCCTGGCCGCCTGCGCCTCACGGGCCAGCGTCTCCTGCGCGACCACCCCGTCCTGGTGCGCCCCCAGCACTTCCTGTACGTCCTCCGCCAGCTCGGCGAGCCTGGCCATCGGCTTGCCCAGCGGCCCCTGGAGCGCCTCGGCGATGTAGCGGGCGCGCTTGGCGGCCTTGCGAACGTCGTGCATGGCCAGCTCGCGCGCCTGCGGGTCGGCGATCGCCCGCGCGGTCTCGTACGCCCCGGTCACCCGGGCCCAGCCCGCCTCCGCCACGTCCTGAAGGGTGCTCGCGGCGGGCTCGGCCGCGGCCTTCGTCAGCCGGGGCGCGGCCACCAGCCCGTCGAGCGCGTCCAGCAGCCGGTAGTAGCGCTCGCCGCTGAGCTCCTCGCGGATGCGACCGTAGGCCTCCTGCTCGCGTTTGAGCAGGTCGTCACCGAGGCGTACGCGGATGGGGCCGGTGACGAGCTCGGGCGCCAGCCGGTCCAGCTCGGCGGCGAACCTGGCCCTGGTCACCTCCAGGTCACGGGCCTCGCCCAGCACCTCGCCGAGCCATCGCAACTCCTCCTGCAGTTCGGCCGTGCCCCGGACGATCGGCTTGAACGCCTTGAGCGCGCTGCGCAGCCTGCGGGCGGCCACGCGCATCTGGTGCACCGCGTCCTGCTCGGCCCTCCGTACCCGGGGATCCTGGGAGAGGAGGGCGGCCACGTGGCCCGCCAGGTAGCCGGCGACGGCGTGACCCGCGGTGCCCGGCTCCAGCTCGGCGCGCGGGACCGGTGGCGGGCCGAGGAGCTTGGCCAGCTTGCTGGCCGCCGCCGACGGCGAGGCGCCCGCCTTCGTCAGCCGCTTGCCCACCTTGGCCAGCAGCTTGGCGTCGCCCTCCAACAGCTCGGCCTCGACCTCGCGCCAGCGGGTGACGGTATCGCCGCCGGTTTCGCCGTTCTTGCCGAACACCGTGCCTTTGACACGGTCGTCGGCGATCTCCACGAGCTTCGTGCCGCCGTCGCGCAGGACCGTGATGCTGCGGCGCGTGTCGAGCTCGGCGACCACCTGGAGCTCGGCTCCCCGCGTGTAGGCGCGGACCAGCTCGGCCAGCTCAGCGGGGACGATCCTGGTGCTGCGGGTGAGCGGGTGGGTGATCTCCTGGCGCACGCCCTTGGCCTTGGGCAGCTTCAGATGCCAGCCGGGATCGGCGCCGCCCCGCCTGCGCCGGAGCGTGACGCCCCTGGACGCCAGCCGCAGATCGGGTGTGTCGTAATAAAGGGCGACGAGCCGGAAGGATTTGGGGCCGACGACCTCCGCCAGACCGGTCAGGTCCGGCACCTCGAAGCCGGGGGGAACGTCGAACTTGTCCTCGATCTCGATGCCCACGACACCTCGCAAGAGTCCGGTTCTCCGGACAATGATGTCACCCCGGGACGAACATCACACGGGCTGAAGCAGCTCGATCCTGTTGCCCACCGGGTCCGACACGTACACGCGCCGGTAGCCGGGGAACAGCTCGTCCGGCACCGCGTCGGGCAGCCTGGCCACCAGCGCGTCCAGGTCCGACACCAGGAACGCCGGATGCGCCTTGCGGGCCGGCCTGAAGTCCTCCTCGATGCCGAGGTGCACCTCCACGCCGTCGCCCCGGAACCAGGCGCCGCCCCGCCTGGCCAGCTCCGGCGGCTTGGGCACCTCCGTGAGCCCGAGCACGCCCGCGTAGAACGCCCGCAGCTCGGGCTCGCTGCCCGCCGGCGCGGCGAGCTGGACATGGTGCAGCGCTGTGATCATTTCTGAGCCACCACGAAAATCCGGCGGAACGGGAACGGGGTGCCGTACTCCCTCGCGGGATAGGCGTCGGCGAGCAGCCCGGCCAGCTCGGCGGTGAACCGCTCGGCCTCGTCCGGGCGCAGCCGGTCGAGAACCGGGCGCAGCGCGGTGCCGGACACCCAGTCGAGCACCGGCCTCTCGCCCTGGAGGATGTGCACGTACGTGGTCTCCCAGGCGTCCACCCGGCAGCCGCTCAGCAGGTCCGCGTAGTCCACCGGCGTGCCGACCGGGTCGCCCCTGTCGAGGTCGCCGAGCCGGTCCAACCATTCCCGCGACGCGCACAGCTCGCGGATGGCCGCATGACTGGGGGCGCGATGGTTGCCGGGGACCTGGAAGGCCAGCCAGCCGCCGGGGCTCAGCGCCTCGACCCAGCGTTCGATCAGGTCGCGGTGCTCGGGGACCCACTGGAGGACGGCGTTGCTGACCAGCACGTCCACGGGGCGGTCGGGGTGCCAGGTGGTCACGTCGGCGACGGCGAAGCTCGGCGTGGCGCCGTCGATCGAGCGGGCTCTGGTGATCATGTTCGGGGAGGAGTCGAAGCCGTCCACCGTCGACTCCGGCCAGCGGCGGGCCAGCTCCGTGGTCAGTTCGCCGGTGCCGCAGCCCGCGTCCACGACATAATCGGGGCTGTCGGCCCGTACCCGGGCGAGGAGCTCGAAGAACGGCCGCGACCGCTCGTCGGCGTACCTGTCGTACGTGGCCGGGTCCCACATATCTCTTGACATGAAGATAATTGGTATCGAGATATGTATCTCGATGTCAAGACAGTACACTCATGCCATGACGCACGATGCGCAGGACGAGGTCGACAGGCTCGTCGCGGCGTGGCGGGCCGAACGCCCCGACCTCGACGTCGAACCGCTCCAGGTGCTCTCGCGGGTGTCCAGGCTGGCCAAGCACCTCGACCGGGCCCGGCGGGCCGCCTTCGGCGAACACGACCTCGAACCCTGGGAGTTCGACGTGCTCACCGCCCTCCGGCGCGCCGGCAAGCCGTACGAGCTCAGCCCCGGCGCCCTCCTGCGCGCCACCCTCGTCACCTCCGGCACCATGACCAACCGCATCGACCGCCTCGCCCAGGCCGGCCTCGTCCGCCGCCGCCCCGACCCCGAGGACCGGCGCGGCGTCCTCGTCTCCCTCACCGACACCGGGCTCGCCCGCGTCGACGCCGCCTTCTCCGACCTGCTGCGGCGCGAGCACGAGCTCCTGTCCTCCCTCGCTCCGGACGACCAGCGAACCCTCGCCGCCCTCCTCCGCACCCTCCTCGCGCCCTTCGACAGCTGACCCCCGGCTGAGCTCCACGCCCCTTCCCTCACACGGGGGCGGCCCGCACAGGCCACCCGGCACGGAATGCCCAGGGGGCAGGCCACCCACGCGCCCGAAAGGCCCTGTCGCACCCCCGAACCCCGGTCACCTTTGATGCCCGCGTACGGAGTGCACCCGGGGCGGGGTCGGCGGTGTCAGTCGCCCAGGCGGTCGGCGAGTTCGAGCCACTCCGCCTCGACGGTCTCCTTCTGGGCGTGCAGGTCACGGAGCTGGGCGTCGAGGGAGCCGAGCTTGGCGTAGTCGCTGGCCGCGTCGGCCATCGCGGCATGCAGCTTGGCCTCCTGGCCGCTGAGCTTGTCGAGCTGCCGTTCGAGGCGGTTGAGCTCCTTGCGCAGCTCGCGCTCCTCCTTGGCCGAGAGGCCGGAGACCTCGCCGGACGGAGGCGCGGGCTGGGCCGCCGAGTTGGCCGACTGGGCGGCGGGCTGCCCGGCGGGGGTGCCGGCGACGCGAGCCGTCACGGCGGTGCCGGCGGCGCGGCGTTCGAGGTATTCGTCCACCCCGCCCGGCAGGAACGACAGCCGGCCGTCGCCGAGCAGCGCCACGCACCGGTCGGTGACCCGCTCCAGGAAGTAGCGGTCGTGCGTGACCAGGATCAGCGTGCCGGGCCAGGCGTCGAGCAGGTCCTCCAGCTCGTTCAGCGTCTCGATGTCGAGGTCGTTGGTCGGCTCGTCGAGCAGCAGCACGTTCGGGTCGTCCATGAGCAGGCGCAGCAACTGCAGCCGCCTGCGCTCTCCACCGGACAGGTCGCCGACGACCTTCCACTGCGCCTCGCCCTTGAACCCGAGGCGTTCGAGCAGCTGGGAGGCCGTCCACTCCTTCTTGCCGACCTGGATGTACTTGCGCACCGACTCGACCGTCTCCAGGACCCGCCGCGTGGGGTCGAGCTCGGCGAGCTCCTGCGACAGGTGCGCGAGGCGTACGGTCTTGCCGCGCACGACCCGGCCCGAGTCGGGCTTGATCGTGTCGGCGAGCAGGCGCAGCACCGACGACTTGCCGGACCCGTTGACGCCGATCAGGCCGATGCGGTCGCCGGGGCCGAACTGCCAGGTGCAGTCATCGAGCACCAGCGGGCCTGCGCCGGGACCGCCGGCGTGCAGCGTGACGTCCTCGAGGTCGTACACGGTCTTGCCCAGGCGCGCGGCGGCGAAGCGCATCAGCTCGACGGTCTCGCGCGGCGGCGGCTCGTTCGCGATCAGCGCCTGCGCCGCCTCGATCCGGAACTTCGGCTTGGACGTACGCGCGGGCGGGCCACGACGCAGCCAGGCGATCTCCTTGCGCATGAGGTTCTGGCGGCGCTCCTCGGCGGCCTGGGCGATGCGCGCCCGCTCGGCCTTGGCCAGCACGTACGCGGCGTATCCGCCCTCGTAGCGCTCGACGCGGCCGTCGACGACCTCCCACGTACGGGTGGACACCGCGTCGAGGAACCAGCGGTCGTGCGTGACCACCACCAGCGCGCCCTTCCGGCCCGCCAGATGGGCGGCCAGCCAGGCGATCGCCTCGATGTCGAGGTGGTTGGTCGGCTCGTCCAGCATGATCAGGTCGTGCTCGCCGATCAGCAGCCGGGCCAGCGCCGTACGCCTGCGCTCGCCGCCCGACAGGTCGCCCGCCTTGGCGTCGAGGTCGAGGTCGCCGATCAGGTTGCCGAGGATCTCGCGGACCCGCTGGTCACCCGCCCACTCGTGCTCGGCCAGCTCGCCCAGCACGGTCTCGCGCACGCTGTGTGACGGGTCGAGCAGGTCCTGCTGCGACAGGAAGCCGACACGCAGGCCCCGCGTGTGCGTCACGCGCCCGCTGTCGGGCCGGACGTCTCCGGCGATCACGCTCAGCAGCGTGGTCTTGCCACCGCCGTTGCGGCCCACGACACCGATGCGCTCACCCATCTCGACCCCGAGGGAGACGTCGCTGAGCAGCGGCTTGGGCCCGTAGGCGTGGGAGACTGACTCGAGATTGACCAGGTTCATCGTTCTCCAAGCGTATCGGCTCACGGAGAGCACGAAACTCCCCCAGTGGGCCGACGACCCGCCGCATCCACCTTCAGCCCCGCCCATACGCCTGCCCCGACGTGAAGGCCCCCGCCCCCGGGCCCGCCGAACCGCAACGACCAGACGGCCCGTGCACCCGTGCGAGTGCACCCATACGCCCGTGCGCCCGAAGGCCCGCGCGAGCGCACCCCACGCCCGCACACCCATGCACCCGTACACCTGTGCGCCCACACGCTCGTGCAGTCGTACGCACGCACACTCGCACGCCCGTACGCCGTCGGGTGATCGCCCCGCCGGTCCCCACGTGCAGCCAGAACGGGCAGGCCGAGCGGGGAGGCCGAGCGGGCAGGCCAGCCGCCCAGCCCCAACGCGCGGCCCGAGCGCCCAGCCCCAACGCGCGGCCCGAGCGGCCCGAGCGGGCGGCCTCAACGTGCGGCCCGGGCGGGCGGGCGGGGGTTTCGGCTGGGGGTTAGAGGAGGGTGGCGCCGGGGGCGGGGCCGGAGGTGGGGATGGCGGTGTAGGTGCCTTCGGTCTGGGCCAGGGCTTGGGCCAGGCGGGTTGCGTGGGCGGCGTCGGCGGCGAGGAAGGCGCAGGTGGGGCCGGAGCCGGAGACCAGGGCGGCCAGGGCGCCGGCAGCGCGGCCCGCGGCCAGGGTGGCGGCCAGGGAGGGGCGCAGCGCCAGGGCGGCGGGCTGGAGGTCGTTGGCGAGGTGGAGGGCGAGGCCGTGCGGGTCGCCGGTGCGCAGGGCCTCCATGAGGTCGGGGTCGACCTCCGGCCAGGGGATCTTCGACGACGTGGCGGCGCGGAGGCGGTCGCACTCGGCGTAGACCGTGGGGGTCGACAGGCCGCCGTCGGCGATCGCGAAGGCCCAGTGGAAGGCGCCGCGGGTGGTGAGCGGGGCGAGGCGTTCGCCCCGGCCGGTGCCGACGGCGGTGCCGCCCATGAGGGCGAACGGCACGTCGCTGCCCAGGTCGGCGCCGATCTCCATGAGGTCTTCGCGCGGCAGGCCGAGGCCCCACAGCTCGTTGCAGGCCAGCAGTGCCCCGGCCGCGTCGGCGCTGCCGCCCGCCATGCCGCCCGCCACCGGGATGGCCTTACGGATGACGAGGTCGACGCCGTAAGTGCGGCCCGCGTGCTTGGCGAGGGCGCGGGCGGCGCGGACGGCGAGGTTGCTGTCGTCGACCGGGACCCGGTCGGCCCATTCGCCGGTCACCGAGACGCCGATGGTCTCCGACTCGCTGGCCACCACCTCGTCGAAGATCGAGACGGCGTGGAAGACGTTGACGAGGTCGTGGTAGCCGTCATCCCGGAGCGGGCCGACGGAAAGCTGCACGTTGACCTTGGCGGGCACCCGTACGGTCACGGAACTCATGGATTCTGCCGCCACTTTCACTGCCGACGGGGCGAGGACACTCGATGGTAGCGGGACCGGGAGCGTGGGAAGGCGTCGTCCGGGATTCGGGGGCTGTGGAAGGGCGTCCTCGCAGGTCGAGGGTGCGGCCTCGCCCGCGCGGGCGGGGGTGTGGCGGCTGGCGCTGGGCGGGATGATGGGGCGGTTCGCGATGTTTGTGGGAGGGGTGGGGGTCATGGGTGAAGTGACCGTTGTCGAGGTGCCGCAGTGGCGGGGGTCCGGGGCGCCGACGGCGGAACGGCTGCGTGAGGGGGCGCGGTTGCTGGCCGGGATGGTCCCGGCCGGCACGCGGGTGCGGGTGGACGTGGTGGACGACGATCTGGCCGTGACCGCCGGGCGGGTGCGGACGGCCCTCGCCACGGCGGAGGGGTCCGGGCTGGTGGTGGTCGTGGGGGGTGATTGCGGGGTGGAGCTGGCGCCGGTCGAGGCGGCGCTGCGGGAGTACGGCGAGCGGCTGGTGGTGGTGTGGTTCGACGCGCACGGTGACCTGAACACTCCTGATTCGTCGCCGTCGGGGGCGTATCACGGGATGGTGCTGCGGGCGCTCACCGGGGAGGGGCCGGTGGGGCTCGTGGCGGCGCCACCGCTGGACCCGGGGCGGATCGTGCTCGCGGGGGTGCGGGATCTGGACGCGGGGGAGGCGGAGTTCGTCCGGGCGGCAGGCGTGGGGCACGTGCGGGGGGCCGACGTGGGTGCGCTGCTCGACGCCGTCGAGGCAGCCGGCCGGGCGGACGGCGGGCAGGACGGCGGGGAAGGCGTCGGGGCGGGCAGCGGAGGGGACGGGGCGGCGGGCAAGGTGGTGTACGTGCATGTGGACCTCGATGTGCTGGAACCGGGGGTGTTCGGGAGCGTCGGGGCGCCGGTGCCCGGCGGGTTGCTGCCCGAGGAGCTGCTGGGCATGGTGCGGGCGCTCGCGGAGCGGCACCCGGTGGCCGGGCTGGGGATCACCGAGTACGAGCCCGCGCGGGAGGAGGACCGGGAGCTGCTGGCGCCCCTGGTGAAGGCGCTGGTCGAGACCTGCGCCGGGCGGGGGGCGGGTCAGCCCGGGCGGACGGCGCCCCGGTAGGTGGCGCGGAAGTAGGGGTTGTCGAGGAAGCGGGTCGTCCTGACCACGTCGCCGGTCTTCGGGGCGTGCACCATGACGCCGCCGCGTACGTAGAGGCCCACGTGGGTGGGGTCGCCGGAGCCGCCGCCGAAGAAGACCAGATCACCCTGGCGCAGGGCCGTCAGCGGGACGCGGCGGCCCTGGCGGAACTGGGCGCCCGTGTAGTGGCCGAGCCGGACGCCCGCGCGGGCCCAGGAGTACAGGGTCAGGCCGCTGCAGTCGAAGCCGACCGTGGACGCGCCTCTGCCGATGCCCCGGGTGGGGCCGGACGGGGAGCCGCCGCCCCAGGAGAAGGGGGTGCCGAGCCGGGCCAGGGCGGCGGCCGCGGCGACGGCGCCCTTGGTGGTGGGGGCGCCGGGTTTCAGGCGGATGACCGCGCAGGCGACGGCGGCGGAGGCGGACGCGGGGCACGGGTCTCCCGGCGCGGACGCCGCTGCCGGAGACATGGGGAGGGCGAGCGCGGCGGTGAGGGCAGCTCCGGACACAGCGGCGGGGATGGTCTGGTGGACGGTCATGGTCGGCCTCCTGTCGTTGAAACGGGAGGCCCCAGGATCGTCCGGTGAACCCGGGCGTCATCGACCCGAACCAGGTTCTGTGGACAACTCGGCGCACGACGCCTGGAGGCTGTGGACGGAGGCTAAGGGCGGTGCTCGGCGATCCGGGCGAACGCCTCGACGTCGAGCTGTTCGCCCCGGGCCGAGGGGTCCACGCCTGCCGCGCGCAGCGCCGCCTCCGCCTGCGGCGGGCTGCCCGCCCAGCCGGCCAGGGCCGCGCGGAGCGTCTTGCGGCGCTGGGCGAAGGCCGCGTCGATCACCGCGAACACCTCTTCCCGCGACGCCGTGGTGGACGGCGGTTCGCGGCGGGTGAGGGAGACCAGGCCGGAATCCACGTTCGGCACCGGCCAGAACACCGAGCGCCCCACCGGCCCGGCCCGCCGCACGTCGGCGTACCAGGCCGCCTTGACCGACGGCACCCCGTACACCTTGGAGCCCGGCGCGGCGGCGAGCCGGTCGGCGACCTCCAGTTGCACCATGACCAGCCCCTTGCGCAGCGAGGGCAGCACCTCCAGCAGGTGGAGCACCACCGGGACGGCCACGTTGTAG
Source organism: Nonomuraea ceibae (assembly GCF_019396325.1). Taxonomy (GTDB): domain Bacteria; phylum Actinomycetota; class Actinomycetes; order Streptosporangiales; family Streptosporangiaceae; genus Nonomuraea; species Nonomuraea ceibae. The sequence continues at coordinate 207,463 of NZ_JAHKRO010000003.1, read as the reverse complement.
GGCAGGTTGGCGACCAGCGCGGTCGGGGCGTGTCCGGCGAGGTCGGCTTCGGTGATCTTCATGGCGTCGGCGCCCACGACGGTGAGCTTGTCCGAGAGGTCGCGTTCGGCGACGGTGAGCGGAAGCTGCCCGGCCAGGACCGGGTCGATCTCGACGGCCACCACGTGACGGGCCTCGGGCAGCAGCGCGAGTGTGAGGGAGCCGAGGCCGGGACCCACCTCGATGACCACGTCGTCGGCCGTCACCTCGGCCACGCGGACGATCCGCCGGACGGTCCCCGCGTCGATCACGAAGTTCTGGCCTAGCTTTTTGGTGGGCCGCAGATCTAGCTTGTTCGCCAAAATACGTATTTCTGCGGGGCCCAGCAGCCTCATCATCCATACAGTCTCCCGCATCGAAGAACCTGCGATGGCGAACGGGGGCCGGTGAGGGGAGGATGGGTGGAACAGGAAGGGACGTCCCTCATGGAGCCAACGGGCGCCGCCCCGCTTCGCCCCACGGATCTGCGGGAGATCGGACCGTACCGGCTGCTCGGGCGGCTCGGCGAAGGCGGCATGGGGACCGTGTTCCTCGCCCGGGCGCCGACGGGGCGGTTCGTGGCCGTCAAGGTGGTCAAGGCCGAGTTCGCCAACCAGGAGGGGTTCGCGGCCCGGTTCCACGCGGAGGTCGACAACGCGCGTCGCGTCGCGTCGTTCTGCACGGCCCAGGTGCTGGACAACGGCGACACCGGCGACGGCAGGCCGTACATGGTGACCGAGTACATCGCCGGCACCCCGCTCTCCGACCAGATCGCCACGTACGGGGCCCTGGACCCCGGGCCGCTGCACGGCGTGGCGCTGGGCGTGGCGGCGGCGCTGGCCGCGATCCACGTCGCCGAGCTGGTGCACCGCGACCTCAAGCCGGCGAACGTCATCCTGTCGCTGTCGGGGCCCCGGGTGATCGACTTCGGGATCGCGCGGGCGCTCGACCGGGAGACCGGGTTCACGCTCTCCGGTGAGCTGCTGGGCAGCCCGGGGTGGTGGGCGCCGGAGCAGGTGCGCGGGCAGAGCGTGACCCCGGCGGCGGACATCTTCGCGTGGGGGTGCCTGGTCGCGTACGCGGGCAACGGGCGGCATCCGTTCGGGCGGGGCGACCCGATCACGCTCGCCACCCGGGTCCTGCACCTGCAGCCGGACCTGGGGGTGCTGCCCGCGCCGCTGGACGAGCTGGTACGGCGCGCGACCGACATGGAGCCCACGCAGCGTCCCACGGCGCAGGAGCTGGTGCTCGCCCTGGTCGGAGGGGCCGCGCCGACGTCGGCGAACCCGCCCACACTGGTCGCGACCGAGGTGCTGAGCGACTGGCGGGCGCCGCAGAACGTGGTGGACGAACCGGACATCACGGCCACCTTCACGACGCCCCCGCCCGGCGACACGACCGCCGTACGGCCCGCCGCGCCCGACCCTCCGAAGAAGGAAGCCGCCCACCACACGCTGCCGCCTCCCGACAGCGCCACCGACCCCGGGCACCAGCGGCCTCGCGGCACGCGGTGGCTGATCGCCGGCGCGGCGGCCCTGCTGGCCATCGCCGTCACCGGCGCGGTGCTGATCGCGACCTCCGGCCGCGACGGGGGCGTCCCGGGGGCGAGCGCGTCGCCGGTGGCCGCCGGGCAGCCCGCCGGGGACGTGGGCCGCCGGTTCACGCTGGGCGCGGGGTTCGACGACCCGATGCTGATCGTGCCGAGCGCGCCCGAGTGCGGCCTCAAGGAGTACGACGGCCGGACGCAGACGCAGGGCCAGCTCTGCGTGCTGCGCTGGACCGTGCTGAACCCCGGCGGCACGTCACGCGAGCTCGGCGACCCGGCCGTGACGCTCCGCGACGACCAGGGCGGCAGCCACGGCCCGCTGGAGGGCGGGCCGCCGGTGGCGGCGCTCGGGCCGGGTGACCGGATCGACGGCGTGTTCGTGTTCGACCTGCCGCTCTACCGCAAGCCGGTGGCGCTGTCGGCGACGATGCTCAAGGACGGCGACCAGATCGAGGTCAGGCTGTGAAGATCCTCCTGGTTCTCTTGCTGGCGCTGAGCCCGCTGTCCGTCCAGGCGACCGGGTCGGCGTGCGGCGGGGCCGCCGACTTCGACGGCGACGGGGTGGACGACGTGGCGGTGGGCGACCCGTTCGCGGACGACCGGCGCGGCGCCGCGTACGTGATCTCGGGCGACAAGGTCGTCCCGGTCGAGGTGCCGGGGCTGGCGGAGGGCGACGGGTTCGGCTGGTCGGTGGCGCTGGCCAAGGTCGACGGCGACGCCTGCGCCGACCTGGTCGTGGGCGCCCCTTACACGGATGTGGCGGGCAGTGCCGACGCGGGCGCCGCGTACGTGATTCGCGGCGGCGGGGCGGCGGCGCCACAGCGGCTGGTGGCGCAAGGGCCGCAGCGCGGCGCGCGGCTCGGCTGGTCGCTGGCGGCCCGGGACGACCTGGTGGCGATCGGCGCGCCGTACGAGGACGACGGGACGCTCGCCGACGCGGGCGCCGTCTACGTCCGCAAGGGCGCCGGAGCGCTGCGCCGGATCAGCCAGCAGTCGGTGGACGTGCGGGGCAACAGCGAGGTGGGTGACCAGTTCGGCTGGTCGCTGGCGATGGGGCCGGGCAACGGCCTGGTGGTCGGCGTGCCGTACGAGAACGACGACGGCGCGGGCCGGCAGGTGGCCGAGGGCAAGGTCGACTCGGGCTCGGTGGTGGTCGTCGCGGACGCGCTGGCGGCGCGGCTGTCCACGGTCAAGCTCGACTCCCCCACCGACGCCTCGGGTGACCGCTACGGCTACGCGGTGGCGTGGGTGGCGGGCGCCGGGCCGGCCGTGGGGGCTCCGGGGGCGGGGTACGTGCAGCTCTACGACGAGAAGCTGGCCCCGAAGGTCCAGGTGCGGCAGGGCGGCGGGGAGGCGTTCGGGTTCGCGCTGGCCGCCTCGGACGACGGCAGGCTGGCGATCGGCGCCCCGTACGGCGGCGAGGTGCGCGTGGTCGACGCCGCCGACGGCGCCGACGACCGGCGGTTCGCGCCTGCCGGCGGGCTGACCGGCTGGGCGCTGGCCTTCAGCGGCAACAAGCTGTACGCGGGCCGGCCTGACGCGGCCCCGTACGGCTCGGTGTCGGTCGCCGCGCGCAACGCCGACGGCCTGCGCGCGGTCCAGCCTCGGAAGGGGGCCGACTTCGGCGTCTCACTGGCCGGTTGAGGCGCTGGCCGACGAGACGGCAGGCGTGCCGAACAGGTGCGCCCCGCAGTTCGGCCACTGGCCCTCCCACTTGCCGGCGACCTTCTGGTAGAGCAGTTGCGCCCGGTACGTCTGCTCCTCGGCGGGCCAGGCGTGCGGCATGCCGGTGCCGCCGACGAGCTGCCACATCGGCAGGCTGAACTGGTAGAGCCCGTAGTAGGGCCCGTGCAGGTTGACGGCCTTGGGGTTGCCGCGTGACTCGCAGTGGGCCAGCGCCGCCCAGTTGAGCCGCATGACCTCCAGCCCGACGGGCACGGTGCGCGGCGGCAGCACGGTGATCACGGTGCCCTCCGCCGGGAACGTGTGCGCGGCGGGCCGCACCTGCTGGCCTGGCTGGAGCGGGATCCCGCTCTGCCGGAGCGCTTCGCGCACGGTCCTGGCGGTGGTGCGGGTCTGGCGGGTGCTGCCGTTGGCGAACACGTACACGGTGCGCTTGGTGTAGACGGTCAGCGACATGCCGGTCAGCGGCACGTGGCGGTGGCGCGGCGCCGACAGGCGGCCGGCCGGGATGTCGAGTTCGGCCAGCGCGCCGCGCACGGTGGTGGCGGTGACGACCCGCCGCGTGGTGCGGCCGTCGACCGTCAGCGTGATCGGCCTGGCGCGCCGGATCTCGATGCGGGCGCCGTCGATGACCTGCGCATGGGCGGCGGGACGTACGACGTCGTCCCTGCCGAGCTTGACTCCCTGGTCGCCGAGCAGTTCGAGGACCGAGGAGGCGAAGCTCCGCACGGCCCTCGGCTCGCCGTCGACCACCAGCACCACGTCCTTGGCCAGGCTGCCGATGACCGCGATGGCGGTCACGGTCACCACGCCCGCCAGGCACACCACAGGCGTCCACGGCGAGCGCCAGGGGATCTTGGGACGCGGGGCACGCCGCTTTCCTCGCACGGGCGACCTCCGGTTGAGCTTCCGGCGCCCGACGGTAGTGACGGCGGAACCTCCGCCGCCGCGGCTTCACCGAATCATGGCTACCACTCGCCGAAGACCGTGATTCCGTTGGCGCTGATGGTCTCGCACAGCGCGTCAGGATGGACGCCCTTGACCTCGGCGAGGCAGCGCAGCGTGATCGGGATGAGGTAGGGCGCGTTGGGCTTGCCCCGGTGCGGGACCGGCGGCAGGTAGGGGGCGTCGGTCTCGACGAGCATCAGCTCGGCGGGCGCTACCTGCGCGGCCTCGCGCAGGTAGCCGGCGTTCTTGTACGTGACCGGCCCGGAGAAGGACATGAAATATCCGGCGTCGGCGCATTTCTTGGCCATGTCGGCATCGCCGGAGAAGCTGTGGAATACCACCACCGGCGGCGGCCCTGCCTCCGCGAGCACCTTCAGCACGTCGTCGTGCGCCTCGCGGTCGTGGATGACCAGCGCCTTGCCGGTGCGCCTGGCGATCTCGACGTGCGCGCGGAAGCTCGCGTGCTGATCCTCCTTGGACGCCCAGTCGCGGTAGTAGTCGAGCCCGGTCTCCCCCACGGCCCGCACCTCGGGCCGCCCGGCCAGCGCCTCGATCTCGGCCAGCACCTCGGGAGTCGCGTCGTGGGCCTCGTTCGGGTGCACCGCGACCCCGGCGTAGACGCCCTCGTGCGCGGCGGCCACCTCGGCGTTCCACCGCGACGACGGCAGGTCGTAGCCGATCGTCACCAGCCGGGTGACGCCCACGGCGCGGGCGTCGTCGAGGATGCTCCGCACGCTCGCCTCGGCGGCCTGCGCGGCCAGCGCCACGGGGTCGCCGGACGACGCCTGCCGGTCGCCCACCATGATGTCGAGGTGGCAGTGGCTGTCGAACACCTGCGCGGACAGCGGCTCCGGGGCGGCGGGAATCTTGCTCACGCCTCCTAAGGTAGCTTCCATGCGTTTCGGCATCCTCGGCAGCACCCGCGCGTGGCGCGCGGACGGCTCCGAGGTGGCGCTCGGCGGCCCGGCCCGGCGCGCGCTGCTGGCCTGCCTGCTGCTCACCCCGGGCCAGGTCGTGCCGCGCGAGCGGCTGATCGACGTCCTGTACGGGGACCGCCCGCCGGGCGACGTGCGGCACGCGCTGCAGTCGCAGGTGTCGAGGCTGCGGCGCGACGGCGTGGCGGTGGAGCTGTCGGCCGCCAGCTACCTGCTGGCCGTCGCCCCCGACGACGTGGACGCCCACCGCTTCCTGCGCCTGGCCGCCGAGGGGCGTGACGCCCTGCCGGGCGATCCAGGGCTGTCGGCGAGGCTGCTGCGGGAGGCGCTGGCGCTCTGGCGCGGGCCGGCCGTGGCCGACCTCGATCCCGCGTTCGGCGCGGCGCTGGAGGAGCGCCGTCTGGAGGCGCTGGAGGACCGGATCGAGGCCGACCTGCTGCGGGGCCGCGCGCGTGAGGTGATCCCGGAGCTGGGCGAGCTGATCGACCGCCACCCGCTGCGCGAGCGGCTGTGCGGGCAGCTCATGCGCGCCCTCCAGGCCGAGGGCAGGCAGGCCGAGGCGCTGGTGGCGTTCGAGCGGGCCCGGCGGGTGCTGGCCGACGAGCTCGGCGCCGACCCGTCGCCCGCCCTGACCGGCCTGCACCGGTCGCTGCTCCACGGCGAGCCCGCGCCCGCCGGGCCTGCCCTGCCCGCCCCGCTGACCAGCTTCGTCGGGCGCGAGCGTGACGTCGCGGCGGTGCGGTCGCTGCTCGGCGGGGCGAGGCTGGTGACGCTGCTCGGCCCGGGAGGCGCGGGCAAGACCCGGCTGGCGGTGGAGGTCGCCCGGCCGTACGGGGACGTGTGCCTGGCGGCGCTGGCCCCGGTGGCGGGCGGCGGCGCGATCCCGCGCACGGTGCTCGCCGCGCTCGGCGTCCGCGAGAACGGGCTGCTCGGCCCGGTGCGGCCGGGCGGCGCCGCCGACGAGACCCGCCTGGTCCAGGTGATCGGCGAGCGGGCGTTACTGCTCGTGCTCGACAACTGCGAGCACCTGGTCGGCGAGGCCGCCGCGCTGGCCGAGCGGCTGCTGGCGGCCTGTCCCGGCCTGCGGGTGCTGGCCACCAGCCGCGAGCCGCTGAACGTCACGGGCGAGCACCTGTGGCCGGTGCGCCCCCTCGCCCCGGACGACGCCGTCAGGCTGTTCGCCGATCGGGCGTCGGCGGTCCGGCCGGGGTTCGCGGCCGGTGAGGCGGTGGCGCGGATCTGCGCCACGCTGGACGGGCTGCCGCTGGCGATCGAGCTGGCCGCGGCCCGCACCCGTACGCACGAGCCCGCGGAGCTCGCCGGGCGGCTCGCCCACGACGACCGGTTCCGCCTGCTGTCGCGGGGCAGCCGCACCGCCGACGCCCGCCACCGGACGCTGCGTGCCGTGGTCGCCTGGAGCTGGGACCTGCTCACCGCCGGCGAGCAGGCGATGGCCCGCCGGCTGACGGTCTTCCCCGGCGGGGCGACGGCCTCGGCGGCGACCCGGGTGTGCGCGCTGCCGGGGGCGGAGGAGCTGCTCGACTCGCTGGCGGACAAGTCGTTCGTGGAGGTCTCCGGCGGCCGCTACCGGATGCTGGAGACCATCCGCGCCTTCTGCGCCGAACACCTCGCCGCAGAGGAGCCCGCCGTACGCCGCGCGCACGCGGAGCACTTCCTGGCCCTGGCCGAGGAGTCCGACGCCCACCTGCGGCGCGAGGGGCAGCTCGACCGGCTGGAGCGGCTGGCCGCCGAGCACGACAACCTGATGGCGGCCCTGGGCTGGGCCGTCGAGGCGGGCGAGGTGGCGACCGGGATGCATCTGCTGGGGGCGATGTCGTCCTATCTGTGGATGCGCGGCATGCGGAGCGCCGCCGCCGGGCCGGCGCTCGCGCTGCTGGAGGCCGCCGGTGACGTGCCCGACCCCGAGCTGGGCGACGACTACGTGCTGTGCCTGCTGACGGCGGTGAGCGGCGGCCTCACCTCGGCCGTCCGCGAGCCGTGGACCCGGGCGGCCGAGACGCTGGTGGCCCGCGGCGAGCGGGGGCGGCGCCGGCCGTTGCTGGCGTTCCTGTGGCCGATGGTCACCGCCGGGGGCGACCACCCGCAGGTCACGATCCAGGTGATCCGGCAGGCCGCCGCCAGCCCCGACCCGTGGGAGCGGGCCGTCTCCGGGCTGGTGTGGGCCTACCCGCAGATGGCGGAGGCCGACTTCGGCGCGGCCGAGCGCGGGCTGGACGCGGCGCTGGCCGGCTTCCGTGCGCTGGGCGACCGGTGGGGGGCGGCGCTGGTGCTCGACGCGCTCGCCTGGATGGCGAGCGTGCGCGGCGACGACGCCACGGCGCTGGCCCGCGTCGAGGAGGCGGTGGCGCTGGCCGAACGGCTGGGGGCCGCCGAGGACCTGGCCGACCTGCTGTGCAACCGGGGCGACTACCGCATCCGCCACGACCTTGCCGGCGCCAGGGCCGACTACGAGCGGGCCGCCGAGGTGGCGCGGCGGGTCGGGCTGCCCACGTACGTCGGCACGGCGCTGCGCGGGCTCGGCGACGCCGCCTACCAGGAGGGCGACCTGGCCGGGGCGCGCGGCCTCTACGAGCAGGCGGTGCGGCTGGCCGACCCGCAGTGGCTCAAGAGCTCGGGCAGCAGGGCGCGGCTGCTGGTGGGCATGGGCAGGCTCGCGCGGGCCGAGGGCGACCTCGCGGCGGCCAGGGCCGCGTTCGTGCAGGCCGTGGAGGTGTCGCTGACGGTGGGGGCGATCCCCGAGTGCGCCCGGCCGATCGAGGCGCTGGCCGTGCTGGAGACGTACGCCACCGTCCCGGACGCCGGGCGGGCCGCGAGACTGCTGGGGGTCGCGGCCGGGGTCCGCGGCGCCGAGTCCGCCGACCCCGAGGTGACGCGCGCCGCCGCGGCCGTGCGCGACCTGCTCGGCGAGCCTGAGTACGCGCGCGTCAGGGGCGAGGGCGCGGGCCTGGGCATCGCCGAGGCGTGCCTGCTCGCCGGGGTCGCCCCGGAGGCCGTGGCGGCCTCACCCCTGCGCTCGACCAGCCGCTGAGGCCGGTGACTCACCGGTGAGCGGCCGGTGAGCGCCGCCGGGCAGGCTCGGCCGCATGGACATCCTGATCTCCGGCGCGAGCGTCGCCGGCCCCGCCCTCGCCTTCTGGCTCACCCGCCACGGCCACCGCGCCACGATCGTCGAACGCGCGCCCGCCCTGCGCGCGGGCGGCTACGCCGTCGACTTCCGGGGCGAGGCGCACCTGACGGTGCTGCGCCGGATGGGCCTGCTCGACGCCGTCGAACGCGAACGGACCCGGATGGGCGCCACCTGGAACGTCAACGAGGCGGGCAGGAAGCTGACCCGCATGCCCGAGGACCTGTTCGCCGGGGACGTGGAGATCCTGCGCGGCGACCTGGCCGCGATCCTGCACGAGGCGACCAGGGACGACACGGAGTACGTGTTCGGCGACTCCATCACCTCGATCTCCGAGGCCGGGGAGGTGACGTTCGAGAGCGGCGCGGCGCGGCGGTTCGACCTGGTGATCGGCGCCGACGGCCTGCACTCCAACGTGCGGGCGCTGACGTTCGGCCCGGAGCGGAGCCTCGTCCACCACCTGGGCCTCTACTGCGCGGTGTTCACCCTGGACAACTACCTGGGGCTCGACCACAGCGGCCTGGCCTACAACGTGCCCGGCCGGACGGTCGGCGTCTACAGCGCCAGGCACAACGCCGAGGCCAAGGCCATGTTCTGGTTCGCCTCGCAGCCGCTGGAGCATGACCGGCGGGACGTGGCCGCGCAACGGCGGCTGCTGGCCGAGGCCTACGCCGGCGTCGGCTGGGAGACGCCCCGGCTGCTGGCCGCGATGGACGGGGCGCCCGACTTCTACTTCGACTCCGCGAGCCAGGTCAAGCTGGACCGCTGGTCACGGGGTCGGGTGGCGCTGCTCGGCGACGCCGCCTGGTGCCCGTCGCCGCTGTCGGGCATGGGCACCGGGCTGGCCGTCGTCGGCGCGTACGTGCTGGCGGGCGAGATCGCCGCGGCCGGGGCCGACCACCGGGCCGCGTTCGCCCGCTATGAGCAGGTCATGCGCGGCTACGCCACCGCCTGCCAGAAGTCCGGCGAGGGCGTCAGCAAGTTCATGGTGCCCGACAGCAAGCTCATGGCCTGGCTGGTCAACCAGAACTACAAGCTGCTGCCCTACATGCCGTGGAAGAAGGCGATCGCCAGGTCGGTGCGGAAGACGGCCGAGGCCGTCTCCCTGCCCGACTACGGCGTCACTCGCCCAGCCGCGCGAGCTCCTCGTCCACGACCTTGGGGTCCAGCTTCTTGAACAGCGGCACCGGCGGCGCGAGCGGGGTGCCCGGCTTGATCGGCCGGTGCTCCCAGCGGGCGGCGCCGTCGTAGTCGCCGGTGATGATCGGGTAGGACTGGCCGCCGTCCTCGTCGACCTCGCGGATCTCCGGCATGCCGGACCAGACGCCCTGGCCGCCCAGCATGGCGTGGACCTTGTTGGACGAGCTCGGCAGGAACGGCGTCAGCATCGTCTTGGCGTCGTCGACCACCTGGAGGGCGACGTGCAGGATCGACTTCTGCCGCTCCGGGTCGTCCTTGAGCTTCCACGGCTCCTGCTCGGCCAGGTATTTGTTGGCCTCGCGGACCACGTCGAGCGCCTCGGTGATGGCGTTCTTGAACCGGGAGCGGCCCAGCTCGGCGCCCACCGGGGCGAACGCGCCGCGCGAGCGCTCCAGCAGCGCCCGGTCGGCGTCGGTCAGGTCGCCGGCCTCGGGCACCACGCCGAAGTTCTTCGACGCCATGGAGATCGACCGGTTGACCAGGTTGCCCCACGCGGCGACCAGCTCGCCGTTGTTGCGGTTGACGAACTCCTGCCAGGTGAAGTCGGTGTCCTGGTTCTCGGGCCCGGCCACGGCGATGTAGTAGCGCAGCGCGTCGGCGTCGTAGCGGGCCAGGAAGTCGCGCACGTAGATGACGACCTGGCGGGAGGAGGAGAACTTCTTACCCTCCATCGTCAGGAACTCGCTGGAGACCACCTCGGACGGCACGTCGAGCTTGCCGAGCTCGCCCGGGCGGCCGTCGCGGGCGCCGATGCCGCTGTAGCCGAACAGCATCGCCGGCCAGATCTCGGCGTGGAAGACGATGTTGTCCTTGCCCATGAAGTAGTAGCCGCGCGCGTCGGGGTTCTGCCACCACTGGCGCCAGGCGTCGGGGTCGCCGGAGCGCCTGGCCCACTCGATGGAGGCCGACAGGTAGCCGATGACCGCGTCGAACCACACGTACAGCCGCTTGTTGGGCTGGTCGCGCCAGCCGTCGAGCGGGATGGGCACGCCCCAGTCGAGGTCGCGGCTGATCGCCCGCGGCTGCAGGTCGCCGAGCAGGTTGAGGGCGAACTTGAGCACGTTGGGCCGCCACTCGCCCTGCTTGGACTGCAGGTAGGTGCCGAGCACCTCGGCGAAGGCGGGCAGGTCGAGCATGAAGTGCTCGGTCTCGGCGAAGACCGGGGTCTCGCCGTTGATGCGGCTGACCGGGTTGATCAGGTCGATCGGGTCGAGCTGGTTGCCGCAGTTGTCGCACTGGTCGCCGCGCGCGCCGTCGTAGCCGCAGATGGGGCAGGTGCCCTCGATGTAGCGGTCGGGCAGGGTGCGCCCGGTCGACGGGGAGATGGCGCCCATCGTGGTCTTGGGGAAGATGTAGCCGTTGTCGTAGAGACCCTTGAAGATCTGCTGCGTGACGGCATAGTGGTTCTTCGTCGTCGTGCGGGTGAACAGGTCGTAGGACAGCCCCAGCCCGGTCAGGTCCTCGGCGATGACGCGGTTGTAGCGGTCGGCCAGCTCCCTGGCCGTGACGCCTTCCTTGTCGGCCTGCACCTGGATCGGGGTGCCGTGCTCGTCGGTGCCGGAGACCATCAGCACCTTGTTGCCCGCCATCCGCTGGTAGCGGCTGAAGATGTCGGACGGCACGCCGAACCCGGAGACGTGCCCGATGTGGCGGGGGCCGTTAGCGTACGGCCACGCGACGGCGGTCAGAATGTGCTGGGACATGGGTCCAAGCCTACGGGCCGACGCCGCGCGCCTCGAACGAATTGCTAGCGCGAGGTTGCCGAAGTTTCCTCACGTGTGACGGCCTCGGCGGCCTCTTCGGCGGCCTTCGCGGCGACGTCGATGGACGACTCGCGGGTGCGGCGGATGCCGAGGATGCTGATGAACAGCGAGGCGAAGATCGTCTGGAAGCTCATGATGAGCGCCGTCGCCGACGGCACGACCAGGCGCAGCGACTCGCGCGGGTCGAGCTCGCCGAAGTCGCGCACCTGCCAGTGGACCAGCGAGGCCACCAGGCCGACCAGACCGGCCAGGGCCAGCAGGCCGCCGACGATCAGGCCCTTCTCCAGGCTGACGATGTCGATGAGCCTGCGCACCCGGGACGACTCAGGCAGGAAGCCCTCCTCGGCCGCGTAGACCTTGGTGAACAGCGCGAACAGGGCCGCCTGGAAGCCGATCACCACCGCGGCCGACGCGCCGACCAGCGTGTCGACGTCGAAGGCCAGCTCGCCGATCTCGACCGGCCCGAACGTCAGCGCGGTGCCCGCGACCAGCCCCAGCACCATGAGCAGGATGCCCGGGTAGAAGAACAGCCACTTGGGGCTGTAGAGCAGCAGGAAGCGCAGGTGACGCCAGCCGTCGCGCCAGGAGCGCAGGTGGGGCGGGCGGGAGCGGCCGTCGGGCGAGAGCGTGGTCGGCACCTCGCGCACGTCGAGCCCCGACAGCGTCGAGCGCACCACCATCTCGCTGGCGAACTCCATGCCCCCGGTCTGCAGGTGCAGCTTGAGGATGGAGTCGCGGCGGAAGCCGCGCAGCCCGCAGTGGAAGTCGCCGATCGCCGACGGGAAGAACAGCCGGCCGATGAACGAGAGCACCGGGTTGCCCAGGTAGCGATGCAGCGGCGGCATCGCGCCCGGGGCGATGCCTCCCTTGAACCGGTTGCCCATCACGAGGTCGGCGCCGTCGCGCAACTGCTCGACGAACGGGAGCAACGAGGTGAAGTCGTAGGAGTCGTCGGCGTCGCCCATGATCACGTAGCGGCCGCGCGCGGCGCGGATGCCACCCATCAGGGCGTTGCCGTAGCCCTTCTCGTCCACGTGGACGACGCGGGCGCCGGCGTCACGGGCGAGCTGCTGCGAGCCGTCCGTGCTGCCGTTGTCGGCGATCAGGACCTCGCCCTCGATGCCGTGCTCCTCCATGCACGCCAGTGCCTTGCGCACACAGACTTCCACGGTCTCCGCCTCGTTGAGGCAGGGCATGACCACCGTCAGTTCCACGTCTCAACCCTTCAGTTAAGGCTCTTCCAGCACACCATCATGCCGTGTGCCCGTCCATGGTCGGGGCAAGTCACCGAAACGACTGGCATTCTTTACAGCATGGTGAGCGTCGCGGAGATTACCCCTGTGGACCACTCCGCCCCAGGCCGGACGGCTCGTGCGCGGGCTTTCCTGGGCCGTCATCGGGTGTTCGCCGCAGCGTTCGCCGCGGGTGCGGTGCTGCGGCTGATCACCATGCTCGGCTACGGCCCGGCGATGTGGTTCAACGACTCCTACGAGTACGTGTCGGTGGCGCTGCACCCCCGGCCGCACCCGATCCGGCCCGACGGCTACGGGTTCTGGCTGCTGCTGCTCAAGCCGTTCCACAGCTTCACGCTGGTGACGCTGACCCAGCATCTGATGGGCCTGGCCACGGCGGCGCTGATCTACGCGCTGCTGCGGCGCAAGTTCGCGCTGCCGAAGTGGGGGGCGACGCTGGCCGCCGCGCCGGTGCTGTTCGACGCCTACCAGATCCAGCTCGAACAGCTGATCATGTCGGACTCCATGTTCACGCTGCTGGTCGTGGGCGTGATCACGCTCGTCCTGTGGAACCGGCGCATGTCGTGGAAGGTCGGCGCGGTCGTCGGGCTGCTGCTGGCGCTGACCTGGCTGACGCGCTCGATCGGGCTGCCGATCCTCGCGCTCGTCGTGCTCTACCTGCTGGTCAAGCGGACCGGGTGGAAGCCGGTCGCGGCCGTGGTGACGGCCTGCGCGGTGCCGGTCGCCGCCTACATGGGGTGGTTCGCGGCAAGTTTCGGCAAATTCGCGATGACCAACAGCGACGGCCTCATCCTCTACATGCGCACCGCGATCTTCGCCGACTGCGACAAGATGAACATCGACCCCTACAAGGAGGTCGAGCTCGTCCTGCTGTGCATCAACGACCCGGTGCACGAACGCAAGGACTACGCGCAGTGGTATCTGTGGGGCCAGGGCAGCGGCGACGGCGAGGGCACCGGCGAGGTGCTGCACCGCTGGGGCACCGGCAAGAAGTTCACCGACGTCACCAACGAGGCGGCCAGCGCGTTCGCCATGCGGGCGATCATGTCGCAGCCCGGCGACTACCTGGGCGTGGTGGCGCGCGACTTCCTGCGCTCCTTCCACTGGGGCCGGCCGGTCTTCCCCGACGCCGCGACCTACAACATGTACGAGTTCAAGCCCTACTACGAGCTCGACAGCACCGGCAATCCCAAGCGGCTGCCCAACTGGCCGTCCTACCAGGGCTGGACCCACACCGACGCGTTCGCCTACGAGCAGGGGCCGCCCGAGACCAAGATCGTCTCGCCCTGGGCCGACATCATGAGCGGCTACCAGAAGGTGTTCTACCTGCGCGGCATCATGCTCGCCGGGATCATGCTGATCGGCCTCTACGGCATCGCGGTGCGCTGGCGGACGCTGGGCGGGCCGGTGGTGCTGCCGTGGCTGGGCGCGTTCGGGCTGCTGCTGGCTCCGGCGGCGACGGCCGAGTTCGACTACCGCTACGTCCTGCCCGCCGTGCCGCTGGCCTGCATCGCGGCGGCGATCACGCTGCGGCGGGGCGTCACTTGGGCGCCGTCTTCACCCAGGAGTCGACGAGCATCCGCGACCACCACTCCGCCTGCGTGATCGTCTCGGCCGACAGCACCGGATAGAGCCAGCCGAAGTTGATCAGGACGATGAGCGCGAACGCCCCCACGGCCGCGGCCCCGGCCGCCCGCCGCGCCGGGGCGGCGTCCGCCCTGCCGAGCGCGAGCCCGGCGACGAGGGTGACCGCCAGGACCATGAACGGCACCAGCGGGATCATGTAGAACAGGTACATCGTCCGGTTCTGCGCCAGCGCGTAGTAGAACCAGGGCAGCCAGCCCGCCGCGTAGGCCAGCAGCACGGCCCCGGCCCGCCAGTCGCGGCTGGAGACGTACCAGGCGACGAGGCCGAGCAGCGCCAGCGCGGAGCCGTACCAGAGGGCGGGGGTGCCGACGCCGAGCACGGCCTGCGAGCAGGCGTCGGAGCCGCACGCGGACGGCGGGATGCCGGCCGGGTAGTGGAACGACACCGGCCTGAACAGCAGCGGCCACGTCCACGGCTCGGACATGTACGGGTGATAGTCGGTCAGCCCGGTGTGGTAGCCGAGCACCTGGAACTGGTACTCCAGCCACGACCGGGCCGAGTCGACGACGAAGAACAGCGGCCCGGACGACGTGGCCTGCTCCCAGTTGCGCCCCCAGCCGTTGTCGGTGACGAACCAGGTCGTCCACGACAGCACGTACGTGATCGCGGGCACGGCGGCGAGCGCGGCCAGCCAGCGGGGCCCGTCGAGCGCGAGGGTCTCCCGGTACGGCTGCCGCATGCCGACGGCGCGGCGGGCGCCCAGGTCCCACAGGAGGGACATGACGGCGAAGGCGATCAGGAAGAAGATCCCCGACCACTTCACCGCGCACGCCGCGCCCAGGCACACCCCGGCGGCGACGCGCCAGGGCCGCCAGCCGAGCGACGGCCCCGGACCGCCCTCGTACCAGCCGACGAGCCTCTCCCTGGCCCGGTCGCGGTCGACCACCAGGCAGGCGAAGGCGGCGAGCACCCAGAACATCAGGAAGATGTCGAGCAGCGCGGTACGCGAGAGCACGAAGTGCAGCCCGTCCAAGGCGAGCAGCAGACCGGCGAAGCAGCCCAGCAGCGTCGAGCGGGTCATCCGCCGCGCCACCCGCGCCAGGATCAGGATCGACAGCGTCCCCACCAGCGCCGCCGCGAACCGCCAGCCGAACGGCGTCATGCCGAACAGCCATTCGCCCACCGCGATCATCCACTTGCCGAGCGGCGGGTGGGCCACGTAGAGGGCGCACTCGTGGGCGTCGGCGCACTGCTTGAAGATGTCCAGGTTGCCGGTGATCAGCCGCTCGTCGGCGACGGGGTCCTTGGCTGTGCCCAGCATCGCGCGCTCCGCCCCGTACTTGAGCAGCGCGTACGCGTCCTTGATGTAGTACGTCTCGTCGAAGACGACCGCGTGCGGCTCGCCGAGCCGGAAGAAGCGGAGGATCCCGCCGAAGACCGCCACGAGGACCGGGCCCAGCCAGCCCCACAGCGGGCCCTCCTGCATCGGCGGGACCAGGCGCTGCCGCGAAACCCCCCAGTTCTTCACGATCCGCACACTATGGCGTCGTGGATCTTCTGTGAACCGCGTCATAAAGCTCGCGTTTGGGCACGCCCGCGCCCTTGGCCACGTCCGCGACGGCGGTCTTGGCCGGCTCCCCGGCGGCCACCCGGCGGTCCACCTCGGCCACGAGCGCGTCGATGTCCGGCGGCCCGTCGTCGGGCGTGAACCCGGCGACCACGACCGTGATCTCGCCCTTCACGCCGTCCGCCGCCCAGGCCGCCAGCTCGCCCAGGCCGCCGCGGCGGACCTCCTCGTAGGTCTTCGTCAGCTCGCGGCAGACCGCCGCCTGCCGGTCGTCGCCGAACGCGGCGGCCATCGCCGCCAGCGAGTCGTCCAGCCGGTGCGGCGCCTCGAAGAACACCATCGTGCGCTCCTCGCGCGCCAGCGCGGCCAGGCGGCGGGCCCGGTCGCCGGCCTTGCGCGGCGGGAAGCCCTCGAAGCAGAACCGGTCACTCGGCAGCCCCGAGACGGCCAGCGCCGTCGTGACGGCGCTCGGCCCCGGCAGCGCGGTCACCGTGACGCCCGCGTCGACCGCCAGCCTGGTCAGCCGGTAGCCGGGATCGGAGACGCCCGGCATGCCCGCGTCGGTGATCACCACGACGGTGCGGCCGTCCTTGAGCGTCTCGACGAGCTCCTGCGCGCGGCCCGCCTCGTTGGCGTCGTAGTAGGACACGACCCGGCCGCCGATCTCCACCCCCAGCTCACCGGCCAGCCTGCGCAGCCTGCGGGTGTCCTCCGCGGCCACCACGTCGGCGCTCTCCAGCACCTCGCGCAGCCGCGGCGAGACGTCGCCCGCCTGACCTATCGGGGCCCCTGCCAGCACCAACCTGCCCTGTCGTGTCACCCGACCATTGTGACAGGGCACCCGGATTGCCCCGTGTTTCTTGGGTAAGCACCGGCTTCCGCACCGTACGATGGCCGAATGGCGGTGACCGATTTCCCGTACCAGACCTCCGGCGGCGAGCCGAAGCCTGGCGCGAGCAGTCCCCCTGGTTCGTCCGTGCGCGCGCGCATGATCCCCCCGATGCCCGGCAAGGCGCTGTGGGGCTGGATCGGACCGCTGCTCGTCACCGTCTTCGGCGGCGTGCTGCGCTTCACCGGGCTGGGACACCCGAACGCCGTCGTCTTCGACGAGACCTATTACGCCAAGGACGGCTATTCGCTGATCACCTGGCTGGTCGAGCGCGTCACGATCAAGGACGCCGACAAGGCGATCCTGGCCGGCAACACCGACATCTGGCAGAAGTGCACCGACGACCTGGGGCCGTGCGCCTCCTACGTCGTGCATCCGCCGCTCGGCAAGTGGATGATCGGCGCGGGCGAGTGGCTGTTCGGGCTCACCCCGTTCGGCTGGCGCTTCGCCGCCGCGGTCATCGGCACGCTGTCGATCCTGATCCTGGCGCGGGTGGCGCGGCGGATGACCCGCTCGACGCTGCTGGGCTGCTTCGCCGGTCTGCTGCTGGCCCTGGACGGGCTGCACTTCGTGCTCTCACGCACCGCCCTGCTCGACATCTTCCTGATGTTCTGGGTGCTCGCCGCCTTCGCCTGCCTGGTGGTCGACCGCGACCGGGCCAGGGAGAAGCTCGTCGACTGGTACGAGAGCTCGCCGCTGACCCCGCAGGGCCCCTCGCTCGGCTGGCGGCCCTGGCGCATCGCCGCCGGGGTGTGCCTGGGCGCGGCGATGGGGGTCAAGTGGTCCGGGCTGGCGTTCGCGGTGGCCTTCGCGATCCTGTCGCTGCTGTGGGACTTCGGGGCGCGCCGGGCCGTCGGCCTGCGCCACCCCTACCAGGGAGCGTTCGCCAAGGACGTGCCCAACGGGGTCGTCGCCTTCGCCCTCGTGCCGTTCGTCACGTACATGGCGACCTGGACGGGCTGGTTCGCCACCGCCACCGGCTACGGGCGCAAGTGGGACCAGGCCACCTCGTCGGGCAACCCGTTCTTCTTCCTCATCGACTCGGCCCGCTCCTGGGTGGAGTACCAGTGGCAGGTCTTCAGCTTCCACAACGACCTGGCCACCTCCCATCCCTACATGTCGGAGCCGTGGTCGTGGCCGCTGCTGCTGCGGCCCGTCGCCTTCCACTACGAGGGCAAGCAGCAGGTGTGCGGGGCCCCCGACTGCTCGGAGGCGGTGCTCGGGGTGGGCACGCCGGTGATCTGGTTCGGCGCGCTGGCCGCCCTGGTGACGCTCATCGCCTGGTACGTGGGCAACCGCGACTGGCGGGCCGGGGCCGTGCTTCTCGCCTACGCGATGGGGTGGCTGCCCTGGTTCTACTTCGCCTTCGCCGAGAACCGAACAATGTTCCTTTTCTACGCGATCCCGATGGTGCCGTTCATGGTGCTGGCGATCACCCTGTGTGCCGGATGGCTGATAGGGCCCACGGTCCGCACCGACGACGGCCGCCTCCCGATGCGACGCACCACCGGCGCCGCTCTCGTCGGAGCCTTCGCACTGCTCGCTTTGATCAACTTCTGGTGGCTTCATCCTGTACTGTCGGCCGAAGTCATTCCCTACAGCGACTGGAACGCGAGGATGCTCTTCGACAAGCTATGGATCTAACCCGGTCACAGTCCATTACATAGTGATTTCGTAGGGTAGTCGCTGTGCAAGACCCAATACGCACCGGATTCGGTCATCGTCAGGCCTGGGGTCCATACGGCAAACTTCGAGGCATGAGTGCACCAGACGTCACCGCGCTTCTCGCCGAGTTGGAGCGGTCCCAGCCGGACCTCGCCGACGACGCCAGGACCGCCGTCGAATGGCTGACCGGCGGCGAGCCGCTGGAAACGGTGACCCAGCTCGACGTGTGCGAATTCCTCTGGTACACGCTGCCGCTCAAGGTGGGCGGCGACCACGAGCGCCTGGCCTCCTCGCTGGGCAGGCTGCTGCAACTCGGCGGGCTCGAACGCTACGCAGCGCTGTGCGTCTCGCCGACCACCGCGCAGATCCTGCGCGCCTACGCCCGCGAGGGTGAGGAAGCCGGCACCGCCGCCTACCAGGAGGCGCTCGAAGCCACAGGCGTCCTGCCGCCCGACGTGCCCGAACTGCGCTGGAGCATGATCATGGGGCCGGAGGAGCTCGGCGCCCACGTCGCCTGCTCGGCCGCCCTGGAGCTCGCCATCGTCGCCGGCGAGAGCGTCGACCGCGTCGCCCTGACCCGCCGCTGGCTCACCGAACCGCGCGCCGACCTCGGCGGCGACAGCTGGCTGCACCGCGTCCACGGCGAACGCCTCAACCGCTGGGTCCTCGGCCGTGGCCCCGCCCGGCGCGAGCTCGCCCAGCCCTTCGAGGTCCGCCTGTACGCGCCCGTGACCCCGCAGCCGCTGCCCGCCCTGCACAAGCTGCTGTCGCTGGCCGCCTCCGACATAAACCTGCCGCTCCGGCTCGCGCCCTCGCCCGAGGCGCTGCGCCTGCGCGAGCTCGCCGAACGCGACCTGGGCGCGCTCAGCCGCGACGGCTCCCGCCTGGCCATCACCGACCACGGCCGCGCCCTGCTCGCCTCCCCCGACGCCATGTGGGAGGCCGTCACCCGGCTGCTGCTGGCCCGGGGCGAGCACGAGTTCGAGGTGTCGGCGCGGGAGGCGGCGCTGATGCTGCTCGCCGACGGCGTCCTCATGTCACCCGCCCAGCTCCGCGAACGGGTCGCCGAGGTCGTCGGCGGCGAGGGCTGGCACCCGGCGACGGGCCTGGACGACGTGTCCGCCCCGATCAACGCCCTCGTCGGCCAGCTCACCGCCCTCGACCTGGCCTTCGGCGACGACCTGGCCGTCCGTCTGACGCGCACCGGCCAGTTCGCCGCCCTGGCCGCCCTGCGCGCCCACGCGCTGCGGCCCCGCAAGTACGTCAACTCCACCTGAGAACGCCGAAACGCCCGCCTTCCCGGAGGAAGGCGGGCGTCCCGACGTGTAAACCGATGTGCAGGTCGCCTCTCGGCGAAAGGCACAACGCGGCTCCAGCCGAACGGTAGTCCGCGAAGGCAATAGGTGAGGCCCGGGGACACTGGACACACCGGCTACGTGGTGTATAACCACAGGCCCCCCTGACCCATTCCCCGGAGCCGGAGACTTTTCGACGCACCCTCGGGGTGACCTTGCCGTCTCAGGCGGTGAGCAGGGCGTGGAGGCGGCGGCACTCGCGAACCAGCCCCGTGACGCGCTGCCCGGCCGCCAGCCGCGCCACGGCCGGTATCGCGCCCCGGGCATCCGCCCAGCCGGCCGCCTCGGCGGCGAACGCCACCAGGCGGGTGTGCGTGCCGGTGGCCCGCTCCCCCGGCCCCGGCAGCGCGGCGCCGAGCAGCGCCGCCACCGCCTCCCACACCATGAGGTGCGCCCCCTGCCTGGCCGCGCTCCGCAGCGCCGCCATCGCCCCGGACGGCGAGTGGCCGGCGCCGTGCCGGAACAGCGCCGCGAGCTGCCTGCCCACCGCCTCGCCCGGCAGGTCCCCCGACGCCGCCAGCCACAGCATCGGCGCCACCGCCCCGCCCCTCGCCCCGGCGCACAGGTGATGCGCCAGGATCAGCGCCACCGCGTCACCCGCCGGGCCGTCGGCCGCCGCCAGCGCCCGCAGGTCGTCCGGTGACGGCATCGCGGCGAGGTCGCCGACGAGCCGCCCGGCCACCGCCTCCCGGTGCGCGGGCATGACGCCCAGCAGCGCGTCACACCCCTGCCCCGCCGGCTCGAACGGCAGCCCCGTGACCGACACGCGGGGCCCCGTGGCGTGGCCCTCCCAGCGCACGGTGACGCACGGCTCGGCGGGCCGATCCGTCCCCGCCAGCCGGCCGGCGACCGCACGCCCCGCGGGCCCCTCCAGCCGGGCGGCCCGCTCGGCCACGTCCCCCGGCGCCTCGCGGGGCAGCCGGAGAAGGGCCTGCCGCAGGTCCACGGGCAACGCCTCGACGCCGCCGCGCTCGTACCCCTCCAGCCGGGACACGAGCTCACCCGGATCCAGCCGCCCGTCGGCGTGCGTCGGGGTGGCCAGCAGGTACGGCGGCAGGGCGTCGGCGGCCAGCGCCCGGTGGACCTCGGCGAACCGGGCCTCCGGCAGCGCCCCGTCCGGCGGCGGGACCCCCGGCTCCCGCGCGAGGCCGGGCATGGCCAGCGCACCCTTCAGGCCGGCGCGGTCCGTGGCGGCGAGCCGTACGAACGCGTCGAGCCAGCGTTCGGCGCCCCGCCAGTCGAGCTCCGCCAGCCTGGCCCGCCCCAGCCACCCGGCCGCGAGCGTCGGCGGCGCCCAGCGCTCCGGCGCGGGCGCGCCCCGCAACGGCAGCGGCACGAACGGCTCCGACTCTGGCGGCTCCGACTCTGGCGGCTCCGACTCTGGCGGCCCGGCCTGGGGCAGGGGCGTCCCGGTGAGGGCGGCGACGGCCTCCGCGCCCTCGTCGCCGGGCATCAGCCGGGCGGCCTCCAGGACCGGCTCCGCCCCCGCCGGGGTGAAGCGGGCGGCATGCCGGACCACCAGCCGGGCGGCCCGGTGACGCGTCTCGCCCGCCCCGGCCCCGAGCGCCACGCTCAGCCCGGTGGCGAACGCGTCCAGCACGTCGGCGTCCTGGGCGGCCAGGCGGTCGAGCCGGCCCAGCCCGGCCGAGATCAGGCGGCCTTCCGCCCGATGGAGAAGGGCGTCGACCGCCTCGCGCGCTTCGCCGGGCGGCAGGGCGCCGAGGCGGCGCAGGTGCCGCAGCGCCAGGTCCGCCACCGGGCCCGGCGCCGACGGCAGCAGCGCCAGGTAGGCGCGGCGCCGCGCGGCCACCTCGTCGGCAGCGGGCGCGAGCAGCTCGTGCAGACCGGCGAAGAACCGCAGCTCGGCGGCGCTCCCCCGGCGCAGGAACCGGCTCAGGCAGCCGTCCAGCAGCGTCGCCCGCGGCACCCGGCCGTCCAGCGTGAGCGAGACCAGCGCCTCCGGAGCGCCGGGACGGGCGGGCAGCACGCCCCCTGCCTCGAACAGGCGCGGCAGCATGGCGTCGAGCAGCGGATCGGCCCGCAGCGCTGCGGCCATCCGGCCGGCCGGGGCGTCCAGGACCGATGCGAACCAGGCGTGGACGAGCGGGTCGTGCGCGGGCGGCTCCGCCCCGGTGGCGCGCAGCAGGCCCAGCGCCAGCTCAGCGTTCGCGCCGGGTTCGCGGACGCGGCGCGCCAGGCGTAAGGCCAGGTCGGCACGCCACTCCGGCGGCCGGGACGAGATCGCCAGCAGGAACGGCGCGATCTCCTCCCCGCCCCAAACGCGCAGCTCGCGACGGCACAGCCAGGAGGCGACGGCGGCGGCGCCGCCGATGGCGCCGCACCCGGCCACCCGCATGGCCACGAGCCACCGCCACGGCCGGACCACGACCACCGGCAGGCGGCCGGGCAGCTCACGCGCCACCTCGTGCCGCCCGTCGCGCCCCAGCCCGGCCACGAGGGCCGCCACGGCGGCCGCGTCCTCGGCGTCGATCGCCGACCGTACTGCCGCCCACGCCTCGGTCATGCCGGGCACACTAGGCGCGGCGACCGACAACCTTGTCGCGCGCCTGGGAGGCCCAGTCGTGCAGGGCGTCGGTGTGGCCGGCGGCGTCGAGGTTCAGGGCGGCCTCGATGAGGGCCAGGTGGGTGAACGCCTGCGGATAGTTGCCGAGCATGGCGCCGTCGGCGGCCATCTCCTCGGCGAACAGGCCGAGCGGGCGGGCGCGGGCGCACAGCGTCTCGAAGCGGTCGCGCGCCTCGGCGGTACGGCCCGCCAGCACGAGCGCCGACACCATCTCGAACGAGCACATCAGGAACGCCCCCTCCGGCCCGTCGACGCCGTCGCCGGTGGCGTCCGGGTCGTAGCGGTGGACCAGGGCGCCCCCTTCGCCGAGCCGGGCCTGGATGTGGTCGAGGGTGCCGAGCACGCGCGGGTCGCGGCAGTCGAGGAAGCCGACGAGCGGCACCCGCAGCAGCGACGCGTCGGCGTCGGGCGAGCCGTACGACTGCGTGAACGCGCCGATCTCCCGGTCGAAGCCGCGCGTGAGGATCTCGTCGCGGGCGGCGTCGCGCTCGCGCCGCCACGCGTCGATCGGGGCGCCGGTCGAGCCCGTGGCCTCGGCCAGCCTGACGGCGCGGTCGAAGCACACCCAGGCGTACAGGGTGGTGTAGGTCCAGTGGCGCGGGTTGTGGCGCACCTCCCAGGGGCCGTCGCCGGGTTCGCGCCAGCGGGCCGCGCACTGGTCGACGAGCCGCCACAGGCTGTCCAGCTCGTCGCCGGTGAGGTCGCCGGTGACGTCGTGGTAGGCGAGGGCGGCGTCGAGCACGTGGCCGTAGCCGTCGAGCTGGTGCTGGTGGAAGCCGTCGTTCCCGACGCGGACGGGCCGCGACCCGGCGTAGCCGTCGAGGTGGCCGAGCGTCGTCTCCCGGGCGACCTCGCCCCCGTCGACGGCGAACATGGGCGGCAGCCGGTCGTGGCAGCTCGCGCACCGGTCGAGCACGAACCGCAGGTAGCGGCCCGCCTCCTCGCGGTGGTCCAGGCGCAGCAGCGCGAGGACGGTGAGCGCGCAGTCGCGCTGCCAGGCGTAGCGGTAGTCCCAGTTGCGCGGGCCGCCCGGCCATTCGGGCAGCGACGTGGTGGGGGCGGCCAGCAGCGCCCCGGTCTCGTCGTACAGCAGGCCGCGCAGCACCACCGCGCTCTGCCGCACCTCGGCCGCGCCGACGCCGGAGTAGCCGGACCGGGCCGACCAGGACCGCCACGACCGTACGGTCTCGTCGAGGAGCGCGTGGGCGTCGGCGGGGGCGCGCTCGCCGGTGTAGGCGAGCGTGAACGCCACGGACTCGCCCTCGCGCAGCGACGCCTCCGGCGGGCCGGTGAGGACCGCCCCGTCGTCCTCCACGAGCGTGTCGTCGCGCCGGGTCCAGCGGGCGTCGCGGGTGGCGTAGCCGGGCCTGGCCAGCACGCGGGAGCGGACGAGCGCCCGGCCGCGCTCGCAGGTGGCGAGCCGGACCAGCCGGTGGACGGGTTCGAGGCCGCCGTCGCCGGTGGTGGCGAGGAAGTCGTGCACGGCCACGACGCCGTCGGGGCCCTCCCAGCGGGTCCGCAGCACCAGCGTCTCGTCCAGGTAGCGGCGCTCGCGCACCGAGGCGCCGTCGACGGTCAGCTCCCACGCGCCGCCGCCGCGCCGGTCGAGCAGCCTGGCGAACAGGCTGGGCGCGTCGAAGCGCGGCGCGCACATCCATTCGACGGCGCCGT
The DNA here is from genome assembly GCF_019396325.1 of Nonomuraea ceibae. Classification (GTDB taxonomy): domain Bacteria; phylum Actinomycetota; class Actinomycetes; order Streptosporangiales; family Streptosporangiaceae; genus Nonomuraea; species Nonomuraea ceibae. Next base: position 183,654 of record NZ_JAHKRO010000003.1, on the reverse strand, counting down.
CCGGGCCGACGAGGGCGCCGGTGTGGCAGTCGGACAGGAAGGCGTACGCGCCGATCGGCGGACAGTCGCTCATCGTCCCCTCATCCCCGCCGCGGCTCCCGAGTCGGCAGGTCAGGGCTGCCCGGAGGGCTCGGCGGCTAAACCGGGCGGGCCGCCCGCGCCCCGCAGGCCGTGCTCGGCGGCGAGCTGCTGCGGGGACACGCCGTCGAGCAGCCGGTCGAGCTCGCCCATCAGGAAGCCGCACTCACGCACCGGATGCTTGGTGGGGCAGTCGAGGGCGTGCCGCAGCACCTCCTGGGCGGTCCGGGCGCGGGAGACGAGCGCGTCCAGCGCCGCCAGCGTGCCGGTGACCTCCTCCCGCCAGCGCGCTCCCGGCGCGTCCAGCACCGCGCCCGCCGTGTCGAGCGGGATGCCGAGGAGCTGCGCCGTGCGCAGGAAGGCCAGCCGGCGCAGCTCCTCGACGCCGTAGACACGCCTGCCCTGCCTGCGGCCCACCGGCCGCACCAGCCCGCGTTCGTCGTAGTAGCGCAGCGCGGAGGCGTTCAGGCCGAGCCGCCGGGCCGCCTCACCGATCGGGATCAGGTCCATGTCTCCCATTTGACTTCAACCCGGCTTGAACCGCTTGGCTGAATTCATGCCAACCACGACATCCTGGATCGACGGCCGTTCCTACGACTCGCCCTTCACACACCCGGTGGGGTGGGTGGGCCGGATGGCGGGCCGGTTCATGCTCTGGACGAATCGGCACCAGAAGGAGATCCTGCCCCTGGTCGCCGCCGGGCCCGGGCAGCGGGTCCTGGAGATCGGCTACGGCGCGGGCGGGCTGGCCCGCCTGCTCTGCGCGACGGGCGCGCGGGTGTGCGGCGTCGACCCGTCACCCGACATGCGCCTGCTCGCCGCCCGCCGCGCGCCCGCCGCCGACCTGCGGCTCGGCACCGCCTCCGACACCGGCTTCCCCGACCGGGCGTTCGACCGGGTGGTCTCGGTCAACACCGTGGCGATCTGGCCGGAGCTCGCCCCGGCCGTGCGCGAGTTGCACCGCGTCACCCGGCCGGGCGGCCGGGCGCTGATCGCCTGGCACGGCGGCTCCGCGCCGTCCCGGGTGGCGCGCGGCCTGCGCATGTCCGACGCCGGCCTGGAGCGGGTACGGGCCGCGCTCGGCGACGTGTTCCACCGGGTGGACCGGGAGGAGCTGTCCGGCCTCACGGTCTTCGTCGCTCACCGATAGTCGATCACACGCTCGCTCCTGCCGGGATAGACCATGACGAGGACGTGCTGCGGGGTCCACGCCTCCCAGTCGGGCTCGCGGTAGTGCACCCGGACCCGGTAGCGGCCCGCGCCCCGGACGGCCAGGTTCGGCAGCCCCTCCCCGGACATGGCCTCCACCAGCTCCAGCACCCCGGTCGGGCTCTCATAGCCCAGCTCCACGACCCGGTCCCAGCCCTTGGTCTCGACCGGCGGCCGGCGGTCGTACGCCTCACCGGTCAGGCAGTTGGTGTAGTCGGAGTGGGTGGTGATCAGCAGGTGGCCGCGCCGGGCGGCCACGAGCCCGTCGTCCTGGGCCCTGTTCAGCAGGTCGTCGTCCAGCGCGTCCTCGGTCTCGACGGCCTCCATCACGCCGTAGTCGGTCAGCATGCGGTCGTGGGCCACGCGTACCGGCCTGATCCTCGGCCGGTGCCTGGCGCGGTCGCACACGGCCTGTTCGGCGGCCTCCTCCGCCTCCCAGGCGGCCTGGTCGGCGGCCTGGGCACGCCGCAGCACGTCGGCCGCCGGCGGGCAGATCGGGGCGATGGCGTACGCCTCCGTGGGCTCGCCGCGGAAGGCCGCGCACCGCTGCCGCCCATAGGCGAGGGCGAGGTGGTCGCCCACCTTGGTGAACCTGCCGTTCTGGCGCAGCTCGCAGAGGTAGGCGCCCGTGCCGGACTCGCAGCCGCCGGTCGTGATGGGCCCCGGGGTCAGGTCGGCGGCGGGGAGGAACGCCAGCGCCCCCAGGGCCGTCGCTCCCGCCACACCCCGCCGGAACCACCGCGAACGCACCATCCGGCGCGTCCGGAGCCTGGGACCGCGCGCGGCGACCAGCACGCAGAGGGCGGCGATCGTGGGCGCGACGTCGTTCCGGAGGAAGAAGCGCGCTCCCTCGACGCCGCCCCACATCTCCAGGCACTGCCGGTCGATCGCCATGTCCACACCGAACGCGATCAGGCCGTGGCCGTACAGGAGCAGGGTCACCACCGCGGTCACCCGGGCCAGCACCCGCCCGATCCGGGGCCGCCCCAGCCGGGTCGTCAGCCAGTGCGCCCCGAAGGCCGCCACGATCAGCGGCGCCGCGTTGTACCAGAGCAGCGGCACCCGTTCCACCAGCGGCCACACCCTGTCCGGGACCTCCCAGCGCAGGTCGGCGCCGGGGCAGAACCCGCTGGAGAAGTACCCGAACGCCAAGGTCTCCCCGGTCAGCGACAGCAGGTAGGCGACCCCCGCCGCCGTCGCCGTCAGCGCGGCCGACCACCATAATCGTGATCTTCGAGTCATGCCCCCAGAACTTACCCCGCGACCCCGACAAGCCCGCCGTCCACGACGAGGTCCTGGCCGGTGATGTACGAGGCGTCGTCGGAGGCCAGGAACGCCACGGCCGCCGCCACGTCCTCCGAGCGCCCCAGCCGCCCGAGCGCCACCTGGGCCGTGGCCGCCGCGGCGGCGTCGTCGTCCATGGCGCCCCGGAACATGGGCGTGTCGATGTATCCGGGGCTGACCGAGTTGACGCGGATGCCGCGCCCGCCGAGGTCGGCCGCGAGGGTGCGGGCCAGGTTGTGCACGGCGGCCTTGGTGGCCGAGTAGACGGACGCGATCGCCAGCCCGCGATGGAGGGTCCAGGAAGCGTTGATCACCACGGAGGCGCCCGCGCCCATCAGCGGCAACGCCTTCTGCACGGTGAAGAACACGCCCTTGAAGTTGACGTCCACGGAGGTGTCGAAGTCCGCCTCGGTGAGGTCGGCGCTGGGGGCGAAGATGCCGACGCCCGCGTTGGCCACCACCACGTCCAGCCGCCCGAACCGCTCGGCGATCCGGCGCATCAGCTCGTCACGGTCTCCCGCGCTCGCCACGTCGCCGCGTACCGCGAGCACCCGGTCGCCGCCGTCGAGCTCCTTGACCGCCTGTGCCAGCCTGTCGTCGTCGCGGCCGGTGACGACCACGCTCGCCCCCTCGTCCAGGAGCCGCTTCGCCGTCGCCAGTCCCATGCCGCTCGTCGCGCCCGTGACCAGCGCGACCTTGCCGTCAAATCGTGTCATGGCTCGATTGTCGGGCGGCCCGGCGGACCCATCCAGACGCGGCTCAGCCTAGGTCTGGCACCACCAGTCAACCGGCCAGCCGCACCTGGCGGACGAGCAGGGTCAGCTTCTCCTCGGTGCCGGTGCCGGGCTGCGGGTTGTGCAGGAGCAGCCGGTGGTCGGGCCGGCCGGGCACCGGGACGCCGGTGAACTCGAAGACCAGCTCGCCGACCTCTGGGTGGGTGATCACCTTGACGCCCTGCGCGGTCTCGCCGACCTCGTGCTCGGCCCACAGCGCGGCGAACTCGGGGCTGGACTCCGACAGGTGGGCGGCCAGCCGGCCGAACTCCGGATCGTCCGGGTAGCGGGCCATGTCCCACCGGAACTGCCGCACCACGCCCGGCGCACCGGCGGCCCAGTCGCGGAACGCCGCCCGGTGGCGGGGGCTGGTGAAGAAGGCGATCAGGCAGTTGCGGTCCTCGTCCGCGTAACCGAACACGGCCCGCGCGGCGTCGTTGACGGCGGCGAAGTTCCAGTGCCGGTCGAGCACGTACGCGGGCCGGGGCGACCACGCCTCCAGCACCCGCAGCAGCTCCTCGCGCAGCGGCTGACCGTCGTCGCCGGCCTCGCGGGGCGGCGGGTTGAGCCCGGCCAGCAGGTAGAGGTGCTCGCGTTCCATGGCGCCCAGCCGCAGCGCCCGGCTGACGGCGTCGAGCACGTCCCCGGACACCTGGATGTCGCGCCCCTGTTCCAACCACGTGTACCAGGACACGCCGACGCCGGCGAGCACCGCGACCTCCTCGCGTCGCAGTCCGGGGGTCCGGCGCCGGCCGCCGCCGGGCATTCCGACCTCCTCGGGGGTCAGCCGGGCCCGCCGCGACCTGAGGAAGTCGCGCAGCTCCTCGCGCCGCCGCTGCTCACCGGCGGAGTGCAAAGGGGACATTCCTCAACCCTAACCGCGCACGGCGGCGACCAGCCGCATCCCGCCCCAGAGCAGGGCGGCGAGCACCGCGACGAGCAGGTATTCGATGGCCGGGATGCGCACCACCTCGTCGAGGCTGCCCCAGCCCCGCACCGCGTAGACGGCCACGACGGCGGCCACGTAGCCGGCGGCGAGCGCCCAGCGGGCCGGGACGCCGAGGCCGAGCCCGTGCATCTGGGTGAGGACGAACACGCCGAGGAAGCCGAACAGGAACATCGGCCACAGCCCGCCGGGCCCGGTGCTCATGACGGCGACCAGCGTGCCGTGCGCGGCGACCAGCAGCTCCAGGGTGAGCGTCCACCAGCGGTTCGTGTGGGCCCGGGTCAGGAAGAGGCTGCCCTGGAGCAGCAGCAGGAACATGTAGAAGAACCCGATCAGGTGCCCGCTGGTGGTCTCCATCGGGTGGTACCAGAACGTGTAGACGGCGGCCCAGCTGAACAGGTAGCCGTGGTAGCGGCGGGCGAAGTCGACGACCCCGGCGGAGATGGGCGCGGGCCGGCCGGCGAACAGGCCGCGGCGGCGGTTCTCCATGAGCAGGACCACGACGAGCAGCAGCACCACCGAGCCCTGCGAGCTGAAGATCGACACGTCCTGGGCGAGGCCGTCGTAGAACACCTGGGTCTGGAGCTGGTGCAGCACGATGAAGCCGAAGTTGACCGCGAGCGCCACCACGTTGACCCGGTGGAGGCCGGAGGTGTAGCGGCGGACGCGGGTCTGCGCGTAGTAGATGACGCCCCAGAGCGCGAGCTGGTGTCCGGCGTAGCCGAGCCAGGCCGACAGGCGGGTCCAGACGGTCGGCTCGGGCAGCTTCCAGTAGTACCAGGCCGCGCCCTGGTCGGGCAGCAGCTCGACCTGGAGGCGCTGCCCCGCCACCCAGATCAGGCCCGTCAGCACGGCGCTGGCCACGACTCCCCAGAGCACGACCCGATTGCTCAGCATGCTGAACATTATGAACTACGGGACAATGTGCCGGTGGACGAGGGAGAGGCGATCCGCGGCGACATCGCCGCCTGGCCGACCGGGCGCCTGCTGTCGGTGGCGGCCCGCGTCGTGGAGGGGCGCTTCCACGCGTTCCTGGAGGCGCACGGCCTGACCCACGCCGGGCTGATCGCCCTGCACCACCTGGCGGCAGGCCCGCTCTCCCAGCGGGAGATCGCGGCGCTGTGCCGGGTGACCGACCAGACGATGAGCCGCACCGTCGAGCACCTGCGCCAGGCCGGCCATGTCGAGCGCCACCCCGACGACCGCGACCGCCGCCGCATGCTCGTCCGGATCACCGAAGCGGGCGCCGGCGCACTGGCCGCCGCCCGCCACGAGGAACGCGCCTCCGAGCACCTGATGGGCGCCCTGGACGACTACGACTGGTTCCGCGAGCAGTTGATCAAGCTGATCGCAGCCGGCTGACCACCGGGAGCCGATGGGCGTCGGCCGCCCACAGCGCGACCGCGATGTAGAGCACCTGCTCCGGCACGCGCAACCACAGGGGCGAGGCGTCCGGCACGTCGGCGACGGCGGCGTAGACGTTGGCCGGCAGCACCAGCAGGAAGAACAGGGCCAGGCAGAGCCCCGCGGCCCGCCGGGTGGCGCCGAGGACGAGCCCGGCCGCGCCCGCCAGCTCCAGCACGCCCGTCGCGTACACCATGAAGCTCGGGAACGGGACGAACGGCGGCATCATGGCGACCATCGACGCGTGGTTGGGCATGAACGTGACGCCCGCCGGGACGAAGTGGGCGCTGGCGGTGAGGACGAGCATGACCGCGAGCCCGTGCGCCGCGCTGACCTTCCAGGTGGCGAAGCGGCGGACGCCGAGCGCACCCAGCAACCTGAACAGCAGGAGCGCCCCGACCAGGACGCCGATGACGATGAACATGATCGATCCTCCTTTTGGATAGTGACACTATCCAGTTGTTGGCTAGATAGTAGCACTATCCAAAATGGAGGAACAAGGGATCAGGAGATGCTGCGGCCCTCCACGGCGTCGAGCAGCAGCGGGGAGGCGCCGGCGTCGCCGCGGACGCCGAAGCCGTAGCGGTAGCCGGCCCGCACGTCCGGGTCCGACAGCTCGGGCAGGTGCTCCAGCGTCGCCACGGTGACCAGCTCCCAGCCCGATCCGGTGTCGGCGTACATGGCGGCCCGGTCACCCACCAGCGACAGCGCGAACCGGCCGCCGTCCGGGATCGTCACGCCCTGCTTGATGCCGAACACCGCCAGCCCGCCGGGCACCTGCGGCCCGCGCACCTCGAAGCCGGCGAACTTCTGCGTGTTCACATAGAAGGCCACCACGTCCGTTTTGCCGTCCTTGACGAGGCCCGTGTAGACGGTGTCCATGTCGGTGGAGTCGCCCTGGAACTTCCGGATGGTGATGGCCGTGCTGAACGCCGGGTTGCGCGGCGACACGCCCGACGACAGCAGCCCGAACCAGCCCGCCGTCGCGTTGCCCGCCGACAGCGCGCCGTCCGCGTAGCTCACCCGCGGCAGCTCCTTGTTCTCCGGCTCCACCCGGTGCACCTGGTAGTCGCCGGCCGTGTCGAAGCCGTCGGCCAGCTCCTGGTTGGCGAAGGCGTCGGGCGCGGGCGGCACGTAGCCGGCCTCCGGCGGCAGCCGGAACGTCACCCGGTGCTCCTGCCGCAGGTAGGACGCGCACACGACCGGATACTCGCCGTCGGCGGGCCCGTACGCGGTCAGCTTGGTGTCGAACGTGCGGCTCGCGCCGGCGCGCAGGCCGGTGACGCGCAGCGCCGCCGGGTCGACGGTGACGCCGTCGCAGGCCGTGAGCCTGACCTGGCCGGCCATCGGCAGCACGTCGCGGTTGGTCACGGTGAAGGTGACCGTGGAGCCGACCAGGCCGCGCTCGGCCGTGGCGGCGGTGATCTCGACGTTGCGCCGGTCCGTGGCGGGCAGCGCGGCGGCGGCCAGGCCGAGCCTGTCGATCTCGTACGAGCCGGCCCAGTCGGAGCCCACCGAGCCGCGTACCCACACCTTGACGCGGGAGATCGCGTCACGCGGGGCCCAGCGGGACAGGTCGAGCGTGAGCCTGTTCCAGCCGCGCGCGGGGTCGATCGCGCCCACGCCTTCTGCCACGGCGCCGTCGCGCCCGTACACGCGGATCTTGGCGGAGAACGCGTTGCCCGGCTTGAAGCCGTCGTCGGCGCTGTCCGGCACCCGGATCGACACCGAGAGCCGCGCGGTGCGCGAGGCGTCGAGCGGCTTGCCGAACAGCACGTCGGCGCCCTTGTACGACTTCGCGTACTGGGACCAGCCGGGCAGGTCGCGGTCGAAGCGGACGCGCAGCGCGTGCCCGCCGTCGGCGGCCACCCGCTCCACCGCGGCGGCGTTGTCCGAGGGCCGCCAGCCGTCCGTGCCGGTCTCGAAGCCGGAGATCACCCGCTCGGCCACCGGCTTGGCGTCGAGCTGCGCGCCGACCGTCACCGGCGGCTTGCGGACCGCCAGCTCGGCCGGGTCGAACCCGGGGATGACGTCCTTCCAGTCGGAGATCCCGATGATCTCCTTGGCGAACTCGGTCACCTCCAGCGACCGCGCGGTGTCGATGGCGGCGAACACCTCGTGCACCGGCTTGCGCTCGCCCGCGTTGGACGGCGAGGCGTGCTCCTCGTCCCACGTCCACAGGCCGAGCCGCAGCCCGCCCTCCTGCTTGTGGTCGACGTGCCGGTGCAGGATGAACGAGTCGATCCCGTCGGCGAAGGCGACCTTGTAGTAGGCGTAGGCATAGGCCGCGGCCTGGAGCCTCAGCTCCTTCGCGGTGTAGTCCTGCGAGTTCAGGCCCTGCTCCGACAGGATCACCCGCCGTCTCTCACCGCCGTACGTGAGGTGCTCCTGGGCGAGGTAGCGCGGCAGCAGCTCGATGTTCTTGAACGTGATCCGCATCGTGTCGAAGCTGTCCGTGGCGGTCTTGTCCTGCCAGAACGCCGGATTGAACAGGTTCTCCGGATACGGGTGATAGGCGATGTGCCAGTCGAAGTCGCCCTGCCTCTTGGTCAGCGCGTTGAGCCCGTCGACCACGTCGCGGCCCTTGTAGGTGTACTTCGGGTCGTCGTTGGCCGCGCCGGTCCAGAAGTGCGTGAGCGAGGTGTAGACGCGGGCGGCGGCGTCGGACTTGCGCACGGCCTGCCAGGTCAGCCGCATCGCGCGGGTGTACTGGTCGAGGAAGACGTCACGGTCCTGCGGGCCCATGTTGTACCAGAACTGCTGGGCGTCGATCTCGTTGCCGACGATCCAGCCCCACGCCCTGCCGTACTGGCCGTCGGCCCGGCTGTAGCGCTGGGCGAAGAACTCCATCGCGGCGGTGAAGTGCGCCTCGCCCTCGGCCGTCTTGGTGTTGAACGCGTAGACGGTGCCCTTGCCGAGCTCGGCGTCGGGGTGGATGAGCGTGCGGGCGGCCGAGTTCGGCGCGGTGCTGTTGTAGACCAGCACGATCAGGTTGACCAGGACGCCGTTGTCCGACAGCGGTTTGACCTGGGAGTCCACCCCGGCGACGGCGCCCCGGTCGAAGTAGTAGGTCCTGCCCTGCGAGACGAACTCGATGGTGTTGCCCGGCGCGCCGGGGCCGGACATCATGACCGAGTCGAGGGCCAGGTTGATGCCCGCGTGCTGGACGCCGATCTCCTCGGCGTCGTCGGTCATCTGCACCTGCAGACCCTTTTTGGACGAAATTTCGGGATAAGGGGTCTGGCTGGTGGGCCGGAACGTCAGCTTGTCGGCGTAACGCACCTCGCCCAGCGGCCCGTCCGCCCCCACCGCGACGAACTTGTCGTGCAGCCGGTCCTGCTCCCCCTCCATCCGGGGCACCTCGACGCGGAACTCGCCCGCCTCGACGCTCGCCACCGGCTCCTCACCCTCGTGGCCGTCCTGCCAGGTGTCCAGCGCGTACAGCCGGGCGGGCCCGGAGGCGGTGCCGGTGACGGTGACCGTGCTCTCGCCGACCTCCACCCCGGTCACCCCGGTCACCCCGGCAGCCGCCGCCCGCGCGGGCAGGCCGGCGAACAGCATCGGCACGGCCAGCGCGAAGGCCGTCAATAAGCGCAGCATCCCATCTCCTCCTATTTCGCCCAGTCCTCGTCGCCCCAGGCGTTCTTCTTGATGCCGGCCTCGACGCCGCGGTCCCACCACTTCGCCAGGTCGTCCAGCTCCTCCTCCAGCGACCGCTCGCCGAGCAGGTAGCCGTCGAACACGTCGCGGAACGAGGTCCCCTCGGGCCCGCCGGGCAGCCCGGTGACCCGGAACGTCTTGCCCCACTCGCCCTCCAGCAGCCCGGCGGTCTCGGGCGACGGCTCGACGCCCTCGATCGCGGGCAGGCCGCCGGTCGCGTCCAGCCACGGCTTGATCGCCGGGGAGCTCATGTACTGCAGGAACTTGACCGCCGCCGCGTACTTCTCGCCCTTGACCGTCGACGGGATCATGTAGCTGGTGCCGCCGATCGAGGCGCCGTAGCGGGCCGGGGCGTCGCTCGACAGCGGCGTGGTGGCCTTGGTGATGGTCGGGAACGGCATCGTGGCCAGCGGGAACTTCGCGTCCGCCTTCAGCGCCTCGACGGCGAAGTCGGTGCCCCACGACATGGCCGCCTTGCCGGCCACGAAGTCGCGGTAGCCGACCGTCGCGCCGCCGTCGGCCACGCCCGTCCAGTTGGGCGTGCCGCAGTCGAAGAACTCCTTGTAGAGCTTGAGCGCCTCGGCGACCTCGGGCGTCTTCGTGCTGAGCGTGCCCTCCTTGATCGCCTTGCTGAGCGACTTCTCCGTCACCAGGGGCGCGACGGTGGCCTTGCCGGGCTTGCCGGTGGCGTCGAAGAAGTTCCACTCGTCGTGGTACTTGTCGACGAGCTGGGTGCTGATCGACTCCCAGGTCCAGCCCACGGCCATGCCGCCCTTGTCGAGCGCGACCGGGTCGTAGCCGGCGTCCTTCAGCTTCTTGCAGGCGCTCCTGAAGTCCTCCCAGGTGGCCGGCGGCCCGTCGAGGCCGGCCTTGGCGAAGGCGTCCTTGTTGTAGAACAGGCCGATCGCGACCAGGTTGAACGGGATGTACTCCAGCTTCCCGCTCTCCTTGCTGAGCGCCTTGGCGACGCCGGGGCCGAAGTAGTCCTTCTTGAACACGTCGAGCCAGCGCTGGTTGCCCGGCACGTACGGGTTGGGCTTCTGGAGCTCGGCGTCGAGGGCGTGCACCTCGTGCGCCTTGTGCGGCGGCTGGTTGAAGACGAGTTCGGGCGCGGTTCCGGCGGCGAGCTGGGTGGTGATCGTCTGGGAGAAGCCGTCGAGGGGCAGCACCTGGGTCCTGACCTCGATGCCGGGCTCGCGCTTCTCGAAGGAGTCGACGATCGCCTCCCAGGCGGGGCCGAAGGTGCTGCCGCTGGAGTTCCACTGGTTGGGGCCGGCCAGGGTGATCGTGACCTTGCCGTCGGCGCCGGTCGCGCCCTTGTCGCCGGTGCCCAGCAGGCCGCAGCCTGTCAGGGCGAGCAGCATGGCGGCGCCCGCCAGCCCGCTCTTGGGGGGTGTTCTCATGAGAGCTGGGTCCTTTCGTGGTTGATACGTTTCAAACAACCGCATGACCTCACTTGCCGGAGACGATGCCGCCCTGGATGCCGGCCAGGAACCACTTCGACAGGAACGTGAACAGCGCCAGCAGCGGCAGGCTGGCCAGCACGTATCCGGCGAACAGCGGCCCCCACTGCTGCACGTTCTGGTTGGCGAAGAACGCCAGGCCGGCCGGGATCGTCCGGAACTCGTCGGTCTGCACGGTGAGCAGCGGCCAGAAGTAGTCGTTCCACACGCCCAGCACGGTCATCAGCGCCACCGTGCCGATCACCGGCCGGGCCAGCGGCAGCATGAAGGCCAGGAACAGGCGGACGCCGCCGGCCCCGTCCACCCGCGCCGCCTCGAAGATCTCCTCGGGGATCTGCGCCATGTAGGTGCGCATGATGACGATCCCGAACACCGTGTTGCCGGTGACGTGCGGAATGATCAGCACCAGCCGGCTGTCCAGGATGCCCAGGTCGCGCATCAGCACGAACAGCGGGATCAGGCTGGTGATCGACGGCACCATGAGCAGCGCCGCGATCAGCCCGAACAGCGCGCCGCGCCCCGGGAAGCGGTAGCGGGCGAAGACGAACGCGGCGGCAGGGGCCAGCACCAGCGTGCCCGCGATGGCCAGCCCCGCCACCACGAACGAGGTGAACAGGTACGGGCTGACCTGCTCCCAGGCCACCGCGTAGTTGTCCAGGTGGACCGGCCAGGCCGGCGACCAGTAGCTGGCGAAGAACTGCTCGTTGTCCTTGACCGAGGCGGCCAGCATGAACAGGTACGGGAACAGCCCGGCGAAGGCGAGCACCGACAGCGCCGCGCCCGCCACCAGGTTGGTCCTGCGCGTGCGGCTCACGCTCCCGCCTTCCTGCCGAGAACCAGCGAGACCAGGCTCACGCCGAGCGTCAGCGCGAACAGCACGGTGCCGAGCGTGGCGGCGTAGCCCCAGCTCGTGTCCAGGAAGGCGGCGTCGAGCATGCGCAGCACCGGCACCTGGGTGGCGTTGTCGGGGCCGCCCTTGGTCATGATGTGCGCCTGCATGCCGTACTGGAGCACCGAGATCACCGCCAGCACGAACAGCAGCTTGACGTCGCGCAGCATCATCGGCAGGTCGATGCTCCAGAAGCGGCGCAGCCGCCCGGCCCCGTCGACCTCGGCGGCCTGGTAGATCTCCGCGGGCACGTTCTGCAGGGCCGACAGGAAGACCAGGAACGGCAGGCTCGCCACCCAGGGGAAGCCGATCGTCATCAGCGCGACCAGCGCGGTGTCGGGGTCGCCGATCCAGTTGGCGGCCACCCCGTCCAGTCCCACCGCGCGCAGCAGGCTGTTGATGACGCCGTCGCGCGGGTCGTACATGAACTGCCACAGCAGCACGTTGACCACCGCGGGGAAGGCGAGCGGGAGGATGAGCAGCGTGCGGAAGACGAAGCGCAGCCGCTCGCTCGACAGCGACATCACCAGCTCGGCGGCCAGCAGCGGGAACACCCACATGAGCGTGACGGCCCAGACGAAGATGACGCCGATGTTGCGGAACGAGGCCCACCACAGGTCGTCGCCGAGCATCGTGAGGTAGTTCTCGAAACCGACGAAGGGCGACTCGAAGCCCGGCCGCCACTCGAAGAGCGAGTGGACCATGCCGTTCAGCGCGGGGTAGTACGCGAACGCCGCGAGCAGGGCGAACGTGGGGAGGAGAACAAGATAGACGCCCCACGGGAGCCGGCGGCGCGCCTTTGTGCTGGTCACGATGGAACTGCCTCTCACCTTGCCGTGTCCTGCGTTGATTTGAACGTTTCAGACACGTTTCGAGTCTCGCGATCCCCTCTATTTGTGTCAATAGCCTGGGATAACGGTTTGTTCACCGTGGCTGCCTCAAACCCGACATTTCGGGATGTACGGGCGGCCACGGTGAAACGTTAAAACGTCCGGAACGCGTACGTGCCGGAGCCCACCCGGAAGACCGACCCGCCCTCGTCACCGGGCCGGTCGAACAGCACGCCCGGCGACTCCGCCACGGGCGCCCCGCCCTCGGTCACCCGCTCGGGCGGCGCCGGCACGTGCACCTCGCCGCGCGTGCCGGGCGGCAGCACCACGTCCAGCGCGAAGCCGTCGTCCCCCTGCCGCCAGGCGACCTCCACCCGGCCGTGCCGGGTGCGGTGCGCGGTGCGCGCCCACGTGATGCCGCCGCCGGGGCGCGGGCGCACCACGACGTCGGCGTAGCCGGGCGATCCGGCGGCCAGCCCTCCGACCGTCCGGTACATCCAGTCGCCGACGGCCCCGTACGCGTAGTGGTTGAAGGAGTTCATGCCCGGGTCCTGCAACCCCCGGTGGTGGCTCCAGGAGTCCCAGCGCTCCCACATCGTCGTCGCGTCGCCGTGCACGACCGGGTAGAGCCACGACGGGAACGTGTCCTGCGTCAGCAGCCGGTACGCCACGTCCAGCCGCCCGGTCGAGGTGAGCGCGTCCAGCAGGAACGGCGTGCCGAGAAAGCCCGTCGACAGGTGGCCGCCGCGCGCCTCGATGTCGCGGGCCAGCCGCGCGGCGGCCCTGGGCAGTTCGTGCTCCTCCAGCAGCCCGGCCGTGATGGCCAGCACGTACGCGGTCTGCGTCCCGCTCGCCACCACGCCGGGCCCCTCGACGAAGGCCGCGCGGAACGCTTGCCGGACGCGCCCGTACAGCTCCAGGCAGGCCCGCTCGTCCTCGTCCCGGCCGAGCGCGGCGGCGAGCCCGGCGAGCTGCCGCGCCGACAGCGCGAAGATCGCGGTGCCGACGAGCCGCTTGGGCGTCTCGGCGCCGATCGACAGCCAGTCGCCGAACCCCTCCTCGGGGAAGACGCCGCTGTCGGAGCGCTGCTCCAGGTACGCCAGCCAGCGCAGCATCGGCTCGAAGCAGGCGGCGACCACCCCGGCGTCACCGCGCAGCCGGTGCAACGCCCACGGCAGCATCACCAGCGCGTCGCCCCAGCCGGGCGAGCCCGCCTCCTTGGCGTTGGGCGACAGCCCGCGCCCCGACAGCACGTCGGGCGCCACGTGCGTGACCGCGCCGTCGTCGGCCTGCGCGTCGACCACGTCGGCCAGCCAGCTCCGCAGGAAGGCGGCGGCGTCGTAGTTGAACAGCGCGGTGGGCGCGAACGCCCAGATGTCGCCGGTCCAGCCCAGCCGCTCGTCACGCTGCGGGCAGTCGGTGGGGACGGCCACGAAGTTGCCCCGCTGCCCCCACACGATGTTGCGCTGCAGCTTGTCCAGCCGCTCGTCGGAGCAGGCGAACTCGCCCGCGGGCTCCATCGCGGCGTGGGCCACCCGGGCGGTGAGCTCCGCCGGGGCCTCGCGCAGCCCCGACACCTCGACGTAGCGGAAGCCGTGGAAGGTGAAGCGCGGCTCGAACGTCTCCGCCCCGTCGCCGCGCGGCAGGAACTCGTCCGTCGCCCGCGCCGAGCGCAGGTTGGCCAGGTGCAGCCCGCCCTCGTGGTCGAGCACCTCGGCGTGGCGCAGCACCACCGGCCGGTCGCGCCCGGCGCGGCCGGTCAGCCGGACCCAGCCGACCAGGTTCTGCCCGAAGTCGGCGATCCACACGCCCGGCCGCCGCTCCCACACGGCCACGGGCTCCAGCTCCTCGTGCACCCGGATCGGCGGCGCGACGGCGGCGGTCAGGCGGCCCGAGGGCGGGCTCACCGGCACCGCCGGCGCCCAGCCGGAGTCGTCGAACCCGGCCGCCGTCCAGCCGAGCGGCTCGGCGGCCAGGTCCTGCCGCTCGCCGTTCTGCAGGTCGGCGTAGCGGATCGCGCCCGACCCGGCCCGCCAGTCGCGATCGGTGCACAGCCGCGTCACGCTGCCGTCGTCGTGCAGGATCTCCAGCTCGGCGCGGAAGGCGAGCCGCCTGCCGTACTGGAAGGACCCGAACCAGCTGATGTGGCCCGCGTACCAGCCGTCGGCCAGGACCGCGCCGATCGCGTTGCGCCCCTCCGACACCAGCGCCGTCACGTCGTAGGTCTGGTATGTGACGCGGTGGCGGTAGTCGGTCCAGCCGGGGGCCAGGTGGTCGGCGCCGACCCGGGTGCCGTTCAGGTGCATCTCGTAGACGCCGAGCGCGGTGGCGTACAGCCTGGCCCGGCGCACCGGCGACGGCACGCCGAACTCGCGGCGCAGGTAGGGGCTGGGCCGGTCGCCGATCGGCTCGCGGCCGTGCGGCGGGTCGCCGTGCAGGCCCGCCTCCTCGGCCAGCGACCACCCGGAGTCGTCGTAGCCCGGCTGCTCGAACCCGTCGCCGGGCTCGTCGCTCGCCCGCCACCGGCCGCCGGACGTGACGGTCACCGCGCTCTCCCCGGCCACCGGCACGAGCTGCGGCAGCACCGGCCGGCCCTCGACCACGACCTCCAGCCGCACGCACAGCCCGGACCCGTCAGCCCTGATCGCGAGCACGTTCTCGCCCGGGGCGACCAGGTCCCCGGCCTCGGCCACGAACGCGCCGTCACGCGTCTCCCCCGCGACCGGCTCGCCGTTCAGGTACGCCTCGACCGCCGTGCCGCCGCCGATCACCAGCGACGCCGACAGCGGCCTGGCCCCGCCCGGCACGGTGAACCGGGTCCGAAACGCCCCGCTCTCCGACGGCGACGGGCCGAGCGGCCCGGCCACCCAGACGCGCGGCACGTTCTCCAGCGACGGCAGGCGCTCCGAGCCGGGCACGGAGGGTGTGCCGATCCAGCCGGCCGTCCAGCCGCCGGCGTCGCCCAGCCCGGTCTCGAACCAGTGCGCCGGGCTCCACGCCGACCACGCGCCGCTCTCGTCGGCCACCCTGACCCGCCAGTGGTAGCGGGTCCGCGGCCGCAGCTCCGTCCCGCCGTACGGGATGTCGTACGTCGCGGCCGAGGTCACGTCGCCGCTGTCCCAGACCAGCTCGGCCCCGTCGTCCACCGGGTCGCCCTCGCGCGCCACGATCAGCCGGTACGCGCTCTGCGCCCGCCCGCGGCCGGGGCCGGTGAGCCGCCAGGAGAAGCCGGGCGCGCGCACGTCCAGGCCCAGGGGCTCGCTCAGCCCTTCCACCCGCGGATCGGTCACGGCGAGATGCATTGGACTCCCAAGCTAGTTGAAACATTTCAATATCTGCGCACCGTAAACAGCCCGAGGTCTCCGCGTCAATGCCCGCTCTCCCAGGCCCAGCCTGACGGCGCGGTTGGCTGAAACATTTCAACAGGTAGACTGGACGCTTCCAGCCAGGTGACCAGAAGGGCTTTCCCCCGGTGACCGACATCCACAGGCCGGCCGAGCGCCGCCGGCTCAGCATGGTCGACGTCGCGGCCCACGCCGGCGTGTCCGTGGGCACGGTCTCCAACGTGCTCAACCGGCCCGAGCTGGTCGCCGAGCCGACGCTGCGCCGGGTGCGCGCCTCCATCAAGGCGCTCGGCTTCGTGCCCAGCGCGCCCGCCCGGCAGTTGCGCGGCGGCTCCGGCCGCTCGGTGGGCGTCATGGTGCGCGACATCGGCAACCCGTTCTTCTCCGAGGTGCTGCCCGGCATCGAGACCAGGCTGTCGCAGGAGCAGCTCCTGCTCGTGCTCTGCAGCTCCGGCGACTCGATCGAGAAGGAAGCCCACTACCTGCAGATCCTGGAGCAGCACCGGGTGCCCGGCATCCTCATCACGCCCGCCGGGCAGGACATCTCCCACCTGGTCGAGCTGCGCCGGCGCGGCATCGGCATGGTGCTGCTCGACCGGCCGGGCGCCGACTCCCAGCTGTGCGCGGTGGCGGTCGACAACGTCCGGGGCGGCGAGCTGGCCGGCGCGCACCTGCTGTCGCTGGGCCACCGGCGCATCGCGTTCCTCAACGGGCCGCCGATCGTGCGGCAGTGCGCCGACCGCAGGGAAGGGCTGGTCAAGGCGGTGCGCGCGGCCGGGCTCGACCCCGACGAGGTGATCACCGAGATCACGCTGCCCGCGCTCACCCCGCGTGAGGGTGAGGCCGCGCTGGAGCGGCTGCCGGCGCGCGGCGGGCCGACGGCGCTGTTCTGCGTCAACGACACGGTGGCGCTGGGCGCGCTGCGCGGGCTGGAGCGGCGCGGCGTCTCGGTGCCGCACGACATGGCGGTCATGGGCTACGACGACGTGGAGTTCGCGGCCTTGCTGTCGCCTGCGCTGACCTCGGTGCGCCAGCCGAAGCACCAGCTCGGCCAGGCCGCCGCCGAGCTGCTGCTGACCGACGCGCGGGGCGACTCGGGCCACTGGCACCAGGAGATCGTCTTCCAGCCGGAGCTCATGGTCAGGGCGTCGACGAGCGGCTAGGCGCGTTTCAAAGCCGATCCTCGCAGGAAAACGGGTCTTGCCGGGCCGCCTTCTGGGCGTCATTGTTGAGACGTTTAAATCCAGGAGGTCCCATGCGTTGGCTCGTCGCCTTCCTCTTACTCCTCGTCGCCGCCGTCCCCGCTGACGCCACAGCCGCGTTGCCGTACCCGACCCGCTCCGACTACCGCATCAAGGGCCTCCAGCCGGACTTCTGGCCCGACAAGAACGAAATATCCGGCAACAACGCCGGCGGCGTCGCCATGAACCTCGTCTGGTCCGACTGGGAGCCCACCGTCAGGACCCCGCCGTGCGCCTCGGGCGCCCAGGAGTTCGGCGGACGCTGCTACACCGTCAACGCCGCCGTCGACTCCGCCGTCAAGGACTGGACCGCCCGCGGCCTCGTCGTCACCGCCGTCGTCTACGGCACCCCCGCCTGGGCGCGGCAGGGCCGCACCTGCACCCCGCACGCCCCCGGCTTCGAGAAGTTCTGCGTGCCGAACGACCCCGCCGAGTACGGCCGCTTCGCCGGCATGCTCGCCCAGCGCTACGACGGGCAGCACGGCAACGGCCGCATCGCCGACTTCGTCGTCATGAACGAGGTCAACAGCAACATCTGGTTCGACATCGGCTGCGGCCAGGGCACGCCCTGCGACACCACCGCCTGGCTCGACGCGATCGCCGCCACGTACAACGCCGCCTACGACGCCGTCATGGCCCAGCAGCCCACCGCCAAGGTCCTCACCTCGCTCGACCACTACTTCGGCACCGCCTACGACCGGCCCGCCGCGCACGAGGCCATGCTGTCGGGCATGACCGTGCTCAAGGGCCTGGCCGCCCGGGCGGGCAACCGGGCCTGGCGCGTCGCCTACCACCCGTACCCGCCGAACCTGCTGGCGCCGCAGTTCTCCGCCGACGACTTCCCCCGCGTCACCTACGGCAACATCGGCGTGCTCGTGGGCTGGCTGCGGCAGCAGTTCCCCGGCACGCCCTCGGCCTGGCAGGTGCAGCTCACCGAGAGCGGCGTCAACTCCCTGTCGCCCTCGTCGGAGGCCGCCCAGGCCACGCAGCTCTGCAACAGCTTCCGCAACGTCCTCGGCACCCCGGGCATCGAGAGCTACATCTGGCACCGCATGACCGACCACCCGGACGAGACGGCCGCCGGTCTCGGCGTGGGCCTGCGCCGTACCGACGGCTCGGCCAAGCCCGCCTGGGCGACCTGGGCGCTGGCCAACCGCGCCGACCTGTCGCCGCCCCGGCTGTCGTGCGGGTTCGAGCTGCTGCCCCACACCCAGCTCCGGCGCGGCTACGACCCGGCCAAGGGGCACGTGGCCACCTCCCGGCTGCTGCCGCCCGGCTTCACCCAGGAGCGCGTGTGGAAGCTGCTGCGCAACCAGGCGGCCGGCACCGTGCCGCTGTACGAGTGCAAGGTCGCCGCGCACACCATGCTCACCCGTGACCCGGGCTGCGAGGGCCAGTTCGCGATGGGGCCGGTCGGCCACATCCACACGAGCCAGGTGCCCGGCTCCGTCGCCCTGCACCGGTGCCGTTCGGCGGGCGGCGACCACCTCGTCACCGACCAGGCCGGCTGCGAGGGTCTCGTCCACGAACAGGTGCTGGGCTACGCGCTGACCTGACCCTCGGGCCGGGCGCGCACGCACAGCAGGGTGTCGCCGCCGGTCAGCACCTCGGTGGCGAACCCGTCCAGCCGCAGCCGCCCCAGCAGGTCGTCGCGCCTGGCCGCGCCGGGCGGCTCGTAGAACAGGAAGAGCGTGCCGCCCGGCGCCAGGGCCCGGCGGATCACGTCCAGCTCGCGGGCGGGGACGCCGGTCCAGAACACGTTGACGTTGACCGCGAAGACCTTGCCGAACGCGCCTTCCGGCAGGTCGGCGTCGGCCAGCGCCGCGGTCCGCAGGATCGCCCGCCCGGCGGCGACGTGGTGGGCGTTGCGCTGCCGGGCGGCCTCGATCATCGTGGCCGAGCGGTCGATCGCGGTGACCGTGGCTCCGGCGTCGCAGGCCAGCTCGACCGCCACGCCGCGGCCGCAGCCGATCTCCAGGATCCGTTCGCCCGCCTGGATGTCGAGCGTGTCGACGGCCCAGGCCAGCCGTTCCGGCACCGCCATGCGGGCACCCTAGCAGCGGGCCGGAACGCCGAAAATCCCTGGACAGCGCCCGATATCCTCTGTGGATGGGACGTGATGAACGCGGTGTGACACCTCAGAGCGAGGACTTCTCTGCCTGGTACAACGAGCTGGTCGCCAAGGCCCAGCTGGTGGACCGGGGACCGGCGAAGGGCACCATGGTCATCCGACCGTATGGCTACCGGCTGTGGGAGCTGCTCCAGGGAGAGCTGGACCGGCGGATCAAGGACACCGGTCACGAGAACGCGTACTTCCCGCTGCTGATCCCGGAGAGCTACCTGCAGCGCGAGGCCCAGCACGTCGAGGGCTTCTCGCCGGAGCTCGCGGTCGTCACCCACGCGGGCGGCAAGGAGCTGGAGGAGCCGCTGATCGTGCGGCCGACCTCCGAGACGATCATCGGCGAGATGATGGCCAAGTGGATCTCCTCCCACCGCGACCTGCCGCTGCTGCTCAACCAGTGGGCCAACGTGGTGCGCTGGGAGATGCGGCCCCGGATGTTCCTGCGCACCACGGAGTTCCTCTGGCAGGAGGGCCACACGGCGCACGCCGACCGGGACGACGCGATGCGCGAGACGATGCTGGCCCTCGACCTCTACGCCGAGGTGGCGCGCGACATCGCGGCGCTGCCGGTGGTGCCGGGCGAGAAGACCGCCGGGGAGCGGTTCGCGGGCGCGGAACGCACGTTCACCATCGAGGCCATGATGCGCGACGGCAAGGCGCTCCAGGCGGGCACCTCCCACTACATGGGGACGAACTTCGCCGAGGCGTTCGACATCCGCTACACCGCCGAGACGGGCAGGCAGGAGACCTGCCACACGACGTCCTGGGGCATGTCGACCCGGATGATCGGCGGCGTGATCATGACGCACGGCGACGACAAGGGCCTGGTGCTGCCGCCCCGCCTCGCGCCGCACCAAGTGGTGATCGTGCCGATCGGCCGGGGCGACGAGGTGCCGGCCGCGGCCCGCGACCTCGCCGGGCGGCTCCGGGCGGCCGGGGTGCGGGTGCACGTCGACGACCGGGCCCATCTGTCGCCGGGTTACCGGTTCAACGACTGGGAGCTGCGCGGGGTGCCGGTCCGGCTGGAGCTCGGGCCGCGTGACCTGGAGTCCGGCACGGTGGTCATGGCCAAGCGGCTCGGCGACGAGGGCAAGCAGCCGATCCCTCTCGACTCGGCCGCCGAGGTGCTGCCGGGGGTGCTGGACGACTTCCAGGCGTTCCTGCTGCGTCGGGCCACCGAGTTCCGCGACGCCCACACGCGGGCGGCCGGCGACTGGGGCTCGTTCACCGATGCCGTCGCCTCGGGCTGGGCGCTGGCCCCGCACTGCGGCGAGCCCGCCTGTGAGGACGACATCAAGGCCGAGACCGGCGCGACGCCCCGGTGCGTCCCGCTCGACGGGGCCGCCGAGAGCGGCGTCTGCGTGCGCTGCGGCCGGCCCGCCGCCTACGGCAAGCGGGTGGTCTTCGGCCGCTCCTACTGACCGGGCCGGCCTCCCGGGATCGGCGGTAGTGACCAGAACTGCTAGTGTGGTCACTACCTCGATCCCGGGAGGCCGCATGCCACGCCCCACGATCCCCGACCGCGCCGCGGTGATCCTCGACCACGCCCGCGCCGTGATCCTGGAGAAGGGCTACCCGCGCGCCACCATCGCCGACATCGCCCGGCGCGCCGGCATCGGCAAGGGCGCCGTCTACCTCGACTTCCCCTCCAAGGAGGCGCTGCTCGACGCCGTGCTGGCGCGCTCCATGCGGGAGCTGGCCGCCGCCGTGCGCGGGCGCGTCGAGCGTCACGACGGCCCCGTCACGCTGTCCCAGCTGTACGGCATCAGCATGGACGCGCTGCTGGCCGACGAGCTCATGCTCGCCTTCTACCTGGCCGACACGGCCGTCCTCGGCGACTACGTACGCGACAAGGGCCCCGAACGGTACGGGCCGCGCCTCGACTGGCTGACCGGCTACGCGAGCGACCTGCGCGAGGCCGGGCTGCTGCGCGGCGACGTCGACCCCGACGCGGCCTCGCTGGTGATGTCCGTCTTCTCCGTCGGCCTGATCAACGCCGCCCCCGTGCTGGGCGACCTGCCCCGCGAGCGGCTCGCGCGGGCCGTACGCGAGATGAGTGCGCTGATCAGCGCCGGCTGGGAGCTCGACCCGGCCGGGGCCGACGCGGCGGCGGTGCGCCGGGCGCACGACACCCTGCTCGACCGGCTCGACGCCCAGATGGGAGCACCATGACCACCTCCACCACCGTGCTGCGACTCGACGGCGGCCCGCTCAGCGTGCACCGGAGCGGAGACCCGGCCGCCCCGCCCGTGGTCCTGCTGCACGGCGCGATGCTGGACGTCGCCCCGCTCATCTGGCGTCACCTGATCCCCGCCCTGGCGGGCACCCGGCACGTGATCGCCCCCGACCTGCCCCGGCACGGCGGCTCACGCCCCTGGACCGGCACCCTGGACCAGCAGCGGCTGGAAGGCGTGCTCGACGACATGCTCGACCGGCTCGGCGTCGCCCGGGCCCCGTTCGTCGGCCTGTCGATGGGCGGCGGCCTCGCGACCGGCTACGCGCTCACCCGCCCCGAACGGGTCAGCGCGCTCGTCGCGGTCAACCCGGGCGGGCTGGACGACGTGCGCCCCTGGCAGTTCGTCACCTGGCTCGCGCTGCGCTCCCGGCCCGCGCTGCGCTGGACCATGAAGTGGCTGGCCTCCTCCGCCTACCTGCGGCGTTCCATGGTCGACGCGCTCACCGAAGGGGAGCGTACGCGCGACTTCGCGGAGGTGATGGCGATGACCGAGGCCGAGGCGCGCGCCCGCGCCGCGCACGGCGAGGCCGCCCTGGACGACTGGCAGATCACCGCGTACGGGCCGCGCCGCATGCGGCTGAACCACCTGCCGCACCTGCACCGGCTCGCGGTGCCGTCGCTGTGGGTGCACGGCGAGCACGACACCGCCGTGAACGAGGCCGTCGTCCGCCGCGCCGCCTCGCTCGCCCCCGGCGGCCGCTACGCCGTCGTGCCCGGCGCGGGCCACCTGGCCCCGCTGGACCGGCCCGACGAGGTCAACGCCCTGGTCATGGGCCTGCTGGACGAAGTTCAGCCGGTTCGTCGGCGAAAGTGATCACGATGTAGCGGCCGTTGGCGTAGCTGACCACGGGCCGCCCCAGCCTCTCGCCCGCCTGCCGCGCGACCGCCTGGAACAGCTCCACCATCTCGGGCGTGTCGGCGCTCACCCGGAACCGCCCGTGGGTGGTGAGGTGCTCGACGACCAGCGGCACGAAGCCCGCCTCACTCCGGGCCCTTTCGTCCGTGGTGAGCGGGGTGCGGCGGAACGCGGGCTGCGTCATCACTGGTCTCCTTACGACGGCCGCCTCCCAGAATGCCACCCGCCGACCACGCCCACCGCATGACCGGGCGGAATCGTCCTTTCGTCCGGTGCAGCGGGGCGGGACCTCCGGCCTATGATCGGCCGGACACCTGGCCACCGACGACAAGGACACCCATGCCCCTGCTGGCCCGCATGCTCGCCGCACCCCTGTTCATCGACGTACGGGCCGGCGCGGTCGCCGGTCTGGGCACGCTGCTGTCCGATCTGCAGATCGCCCGCAGCGGCCGGGTGGCCGTCGCCGTCGGCCCAAGCCAGGGCGACGCCATCCGCGACGAGCTGCGCATCGACGGCGCCGAGGTGCTCCGCATCCCCGACGGCAGCCTGGCCTCGGCCGTCGAGCTCGGGCAGCGGCTGCGCTCCGGCCAGTTCGAGGCGATCGCGGGCATCGGCGGCGGCAAGACGATCGACGTGGCCAAGTTCGCCGCGCACATGGCGGGCATCCCGATGGTCGCGGTGACCACGAGCCTGGGCCACGACGGCATCGCCTCACCCGTCAGCACGCTGCGCCACGAATCGGGCACCGGCTCCTACGGGGTCGTCATGCCGACGGCCGTCCTGGTGGACCTCGACCGCGTCCGGTCCGCCCCGGCCGCGCTGTCCACGGCCGGGATCGGCGACGTGATCAGCGACCTGTCGGCGGTGGCCGACTGGGAGCTGGCCGCGGCCGAGGCAGGCGAGCAGATCGACGGCCTGGCGGTGGCGATGGCCAGGTCGGCGGCTCTGGTGGTGCTGCACCAGCCGGGCCCGGCGCGCGGCGACGAGTTCCTCACCGTGCTGGCCGAGTCGCTGATCATGTCGGGCAT
Organism: Nonomuraea ceibae; assembly: GCF_019396325.1. Classification (GTDB taxonomy): domain Bacteria; phylum Actinomycetota; class Actinomycetes; order Streptosporangiales; family Streptosporangiaceae; genus Nonomuraea; species Nonomuraea ceibae. Next base: position 160,291 of record NZ_JAHKRO010000003.1, on the reverse strand, counting down.
GTCGATGGCCGTGGCCGGGTCCAGCCGCCCGGCCAGCGGCGGCGATCACGAGATCATGCACGCCGTCAACGAGCTCTTCCCCGGCACGGCCAGCCACGGCGAGCTCGCCGGAGTGGGCGCGCTGTTCTGCACGTTCCTGCGCGGCGACGACGCCAAGGCCGAGCTCATCTCCGCGTGCCTGCGCCGCCACGGCCTCCCGCGCACGCCCGCCGACCTCGGCCTGTCGGACGCCGACTTCGCCAAGGCCGTGGCGTACGCGCCGCGCACCCGTCCGGGCCGCTACACCATCCTCGAGCACCTCGACCTCTCCGAGCCCCAGCTCACCGACCGCGTGAGCGCCTACGTCAAGACGTTCACGGCCTGACCACTCCTCAGGCGTCCGATCGGAGGGCCGCTTCCGGGGCGCCGGGGCCGCGGACGCTGGACAGGAACGCCCTGGTCCGTTCGTGGGCCGGGTTGGCCAGGAGCTCGGCGGGGCGGCCCTGCTCGACGACGACGCCGTCGGCGAAGAAGGTGAGCCGGTCGCCGACCTCGCGGGCGAAGGCGATCTCGTGGGTGACGACGACCATGGTCATCCCGTCGGCGGCCAGGTCGCGCATGACCTCCAGGACCTCGTCGACCAGTTCGGGGTCCAGCGCCGAGGTGGGCTCGTCGAAGAGCATCAGGGCGGGGTTCATGGCGAGCGCCCTGGCGATGGCGACCCGCTGCTGCTGGCCGCCGGAGAGCTGGTGCGGCCGTTTGTGCGCGTGGTCGGCGAGGCCGACCCGGTCGAGGAGTTCGAGCGCCAGCTTGCCGGCCTGGTCCTTGGGGGTGCCGAGGACGTGGACGGGCCCGCAGGCGACGTTCTCCTGCGCGCTGTGGTGGGCGAACAGGTTGAAGCGCTGGAACACCATGCCGATGTTCTTGCGGAAGGCCGCGTACTCCTTGGGCGACCAGGGGTGGTAGCGGCCGTCGCGGAGGGTGTGGCCGACCTCCTCGCCGAGCACGCGCAGGCTGCCGCCGAGCACCGGTTCGAGGCCGTTGAGGCAGCGCAGGAACGTGGACTTGCCGGAGCCGGACGGGCCGATGACGCAGCTGACCTCGCCGGCGGCGACCTCGAAGTCGACGCCGTTGAGCACCTGGACGTCGCCGTAGCTCATGCGCACGCCCGTGGCGCGCACGACGGGGCTCACGCGGGCACCTTGGGCAGGACCTTGGCGGCGACGCCGCCGCGCCGGACGAGCCGGACGGCGTCGGAGCCGAAGCGGCGTTCCAGCCGGCCTTGCAGGAAGGTGGCGACGGTGGTCAGGAGCAGGTACCAGAGGCTGGCCACGATGAGCAGCTCCATGATCATGTTGTTGGTCTTGTAGATCTGGCTCGCGTTGGTCATCAGGTCGTGCCCGGCGACGACGTACACGAGTGAGGTGGTCTTCAGCATGGAGATGAACTCGTTGCCCGTCGGCGGGATGATGATGCGCAGCGCCTGGGGCAGCACGATCACCCGCATGCGCTTGGCCGGGGTCATGCCGAGCGCGTAGGCGGCCTCGCTCTGGCCGGTGTCGACGGCCTGGATGCCGGCGCGCACGGTTTCGGCGAAGTAGGCGGCCAGGTTGAGCCCGAGTCCCAGCATGGCGGCGGTGAACCCGGTCATCACCTGGTTGGTGTCCCACATGAGGCCGATCGAGGTGAACGGGATCTTGATGATGAGGGCCGGGAACAGGAAGGCCAGGTTGTACCAGAAGATGAGCTGGACCAGCACGGGCGTGCCGCGGAAGAACCAGATGTAGAGCGTCGCCAGCCGGCTCAGCACCGGGTTGTGCGCCAGCCGCATGATCGCGATGACCACGCCGAGCACCAGGCCGAGGATCGTGGCCAGGACGGACAGTTCGACGGTGACCCAGACGCCGGCCAGGATCCGCTCGTTGAACAGGTACGTGGCCACCGCGCTCCAGTCGAGGCGCGGGTTGACGACGATGAGGAAGAGCAGCCAGCCGAAGATCGCCAGGGCGGCCACGGCGGACAGGACGCGGCCCCAGTGGCGGGTGCGGGCGACGGGGATCATGGCCCCCGACGGGCCGGCGATCGGTTCGGTGCGCACGCTACTTCCCGCCGTTGACGACGGCCGACTCGACGGCGAGCTTGTCGAGGTTCCAGGCGGCGAGGATCTTGCCGTACTCGCCGCTCTTGATCAGGGAGTCGAGCGCGCCCTTGACCGATTCGATGAGGGCGGTGTTGTCGGGCTTCATCCCGATTCCCCACGGGCTTTCGGTGCCTTCGAGCGCGATGGCTTCGACCTCGACCTTGGGGTCGGCGGCCTTGTAGGCGGCCACGACGTAGTCGGTGATGGTCGCCTGGGCGCGGCCGTTGATGACCTGGAGCATGGCCTCGGTGTCGCCGGGGAACTTGAGGATGTTCAGCGCCTGCTTGCCGCCGGACTTGCAGTCGGCGTCGTACTTCTCGGCGAGCTCCAGGGACGAGCCGTTGTCGACGACGGAGACGGTCTTGCCGCACAGGTCGGCGGGGGTGCTGACGCCGGCCGGGTTGCCCTTCTTGACGAGCAGGCCGGAGCCGGCCTTCACGTAGTCGACGAAGGTGATCTTCGCCTGGCGTTCGGCGTTGTCGGTCATGGAGGAGATCACGAAGTCGTAGCGGCCGGTGAGCACGCCGGGGATCTGGGAGTTGAACTCCTCGTCCGTGAGCGTGTACTTGACGCCGAGCTTCCTGGCGATGGCCCTGGCCAGCGCGGGGTCGAAGCCGATGGCCGTCTTGCCGTCGCTCGCCCACAGCTCCATGGGCGGGTAGCCGATGGAGGAGACGACCTTCAGCCCCTCGGCCTTGACGTCCGCGGGGACCTTGGCCGCGAGCTCCTTGTCCGGGGTGATGGCGTTGATGACGCCAGCCGCCTTCTCCTCGGCGGGGGCCTGGTCGAGGACCACCTCCGCCGCGGGCTCCGCGTCGCCACCGGCGGCGGCGTCGAGGGACTGGGCGCCGCAGGCGGCGCTGGCGGCCAGCAGGGCGCCGCTGACGAGCAGGGTGGGGATACGGGTGTTCACGGGGGGTGGCTCTCCTTCAGGCTCGCTGCCAGCGGACTTCGCCGCCGACAACGGTGGTCATGACCTTGGTGCGCAGCACCGCGTCTGGCGACTCCTGGTAGGGGTCGGTGTCCACCGCGATGAAGTCGGCGAGCATGCCGGGGACGAGGAGGCCCTTGCGGTCCTGCTCGCCTGCCGCGTAGGCCGCGCCGAGGGTGTGCGCGGTGATCGCTTCGGCCATGCTCAGCCGCTGTTCCGGCTGCCATCCGCCGACGGGGGTGCCGTCCTGGCGGGTACGGGTCACCGCGGCGTACAGCGCGGCGAACGGATCGGGGTGCTCGACGGGGGCGTCGGAGCCGAAGGCCAGCGCGACGCCGGCGTTCAGCATGCCGCGCCAGGCGTAGGAGGCCAGGTCGTGGCCGGCGAGCAGCGAGTCGACGAGGTCGATGTCGCTGGTGCAGTGGACGGGCTGCATGGAGGCGACGACGCCGAGCCTGGCCATCCTGGTCAGGTCGGCCGGGCGCAGGTGCTGGGCGTGCTCGATGCGGTGGCGCAGCCCGGGGGTGCGGCCGATGGCCTCGTAGGCGTCCAGCACGAGGTGGTTGGCCTGGTCGCCGATGGCGTGCGTGGCGATCGCGACGCCGGCGTCCGCCGCGGTCCTGAACAGCTTGACGAGGTCGTCGTACGGGGTGACCGCGATGCCGACGTTGTCCGAGTCGCCGGCGAACGCCTCGCTCATGTGGCAGGTGTGCGAGCCGAGCGCGCCGTCGCTGAAGATCTTGACCGGCCCGGTGCGGATCCAGTCGTCGCCCTGGCCGGTGCGGCGTCCTTCGGCGATGGCCGCTTCCAGGTGGACGGTCGGGATCGCCTTGTGCACGCGGATCTTGAGCTGGCCGGCGTCGCGCAGCCGCAGGTAGGCGTCGCGGCAGTCCTCGCCGTCGATGTCGTGCACGCTGGTGAGGCCGAGGGAGAGCAGTTCGTCCTGGGCGCGGCGCAGCTTGTCGCTCAGGTCGTCGGAGACCATGAGGGCGCGCAGCGGGTAGGAGGCGGACTCGCGCAGGATGCCGGTGGGCTCGCCGTTCGCGTCCCTGACGATCTCGCCGCCGACGGGGTCGGGGGTGGTGGCGTCGATGCCGGCCAGGCGCAGGGCGGCGGAGTTGGCCCACACGGTATGGCCGTCGATGTTCGGCAGCGCGATCGGCAGGTCGCCGCTGACGGAGTCGAGCGCGTACCGGTCGGGCTGGGCCGGGGGGTTCCAGGTGTTGCTGTTCCACCGGCCGCCGAACAGCCAGGCGCCGGGGCGCAACCTGGCGACGTGCGCGCCGATCAGGGTGAGCGCGTCGGCCAGGGAGCGGACGTCGCGCAGGTCGATGGCGTCGAGGCTGTGGGCGTACTGGGCGGTGTGGATGTGGGCGTCGTAGAGGCCGGGCAGGACGGCGGCGCCGTCCAGGTCGACGAGTTCGGCGCCGTGGCCCGCGGCCTCGCGGACCTCGGCCTCGGTGCCGACGGCCACGAGGTGCTCGCCGTCCACGGCCATGGCCTGGGCCGGCGGGCGGCCGTCCGCCCCGGTGTGGATGGCGGCGTTGCGGTACACACGGATGCTCAAAGTGACTCTCAAGGGTGCTGGAGTGACGGTGAGCATCACTGTAGGAGTAGCTAAAAGAACGCGGAAGCGCTATAAACACGGCATTTAGCAACCCTGAGAGCAAGGAACGCTAATGCTGAAGCCGGAACACCTTCGCACTCTGCGTGAGGTCATCCAGTTGGGCTCCTTCGCCGCGGCGGCGAATCGGCTCGGCTACACCTCCTCGGCCGTCTCCCAGCAGATGGCCGCGCTGGAGAAGAAGATCGGCGTGCGGCTGTTCGAGCGCTCGGCGCACAGCGTGCTGCCGACCGACGCGGCGGAGGTGCTGGCCAGGCACGCCGAGACGGTCCTGGTCGACATCGAGCGCATGATCGCCTCCGTCCAGGCCGTGCACCGGGGCAGCGAGCGGCAGATCCGGCTCGGCGTGTTCCCGAGCTTCGCCGACCGGCTGGCCGAGGTGCTGGGGCAGCTGGAGCAGGCGGACCTGGCCGGGGTGCGGATCTCGGTCGCCGAGCCGTCGCAGCTCATCCCGCACCTGGGCGCGGGCGGCGAGATGGACGCGGCGATCGTCTACCAGGTGGGCAACTCGGGGCTGTCGTGGCCGTCGGCGCTGAGCAGGCGGTGGATCGCCGAGGACCGCTACCGGCTGGTGCTGCCCGCGAGCTGGCCCGACCTGTCGCCGTACCGGGCCGAGCAGCTCGTCGACCTGCCGTGGATCGTGCACCACCCGGGCAGCAGCGACGCCTCGTTCTTCGACGGCGTGTTCTCCCGCTGGGACCTGCACCCCCGGGTGGCCTGCCACTCCGACGACTTCAAGATCACGCTGTCGCTGATCGAGGCCGGGGTGGGCGCGGCGTTCGTCGCCGACCTGGCGCTGGCCCGGCACGGCCCCGGCGTCGTCGTCGCCGACGTGCCCTGGCTGAACACCAGCCGCAGCATCTTCGCCCTGGTCAGGCCGGACCGCGAGACCGCCAGGCTGCGGGCGCTCCTGGACGCCCTGGAGGTCTGAGCGCTATCAATTCCGCACAGCACCTTCGACAGGAGATCCATGGAACGCGCGGCGGCGATCGCCACTTCGGCCGAGGCCATCAGACGGCACGGTGACCACAACATCCTCATCGAGGCCGGCCCGGCCCCCGTGATCGACAGGCTGGCCACGCTCCCCGCCCGGCCGCCCGGCGGGCCGCTCGACGGCTGGACGTTCGTGGCCAAGGACATGATCGACGTGGCCGGCCTCCCCACCACCAGGGGCTCGATCCTGTACGGCGCCGAGGAGGCGCTGACGACCGCGCCGTGCGTCGAGGTGCTGGAGTCGGCCGGTGCGCTGCTGGTGGGCAAGGCCAACCAGCACGAGTTCGCCTGGGGTGTGACCAGCGAGAACCCGCACTGGGGCGACGTGCGCAACCCGCGCCACCCGCACCTGTCCCCCGGCGGCTCCAGCGGCGGCACCGCGGCGGCGCTGGCGGCCGGCATCGCCAGGTTCGGCCTGGGCACCGACACCGGCGGCTCGGTGCGGATGCCGGCGGCCTGCTGCGGCGTGGTCGGGCTGCGGCCCCGCGCGGGCGCGGTGCCGGGCGCGGGCGTCGCGCCGCTGGCGCCGATGTTCGACGTGGTCGGCCCGATGGCCACCTCGGTCGCCGACCTCGCCCGGGTGTGGGAGGTGCTGTCCGGCGCCCCCGTCGCCCCGCTCTCCTCCCTGGCCGGGTGGACGGTCGGCGTCGCCGAGGGCTGCGCGCAGGCCGCCGCCTTCGCCGGGCTCGGCGCCGGACTCCGCGAGGTCGCGCTGCCGTACGACATCCTCGCGCCCTACTGGACGATCGTCGGCGCGCAGGCGCGGCGCACGCACGAGGCCACCTACCCGAGGAACGCCGGTCACTACAGCGACGGCGTGCGCCGCAAGCTCGACGACGCCGGCCGGATCGGCCGCGACCGTTACGCGGCGGCCGTCGAGGCGCTGGGCGCCGCGCGGGCCGGGTTCGCCGACCGGACGACCGGGCTGGACCTGCTGATCATGCCCACGCTCGGCGGCCCCGCGCCCCGGGCGGGCTGCGACGAGGCCGCCGTCCGGGGCGAGGCCGGCCGGATCACCGCTGTGGTGTCCGCGCTCGGGCTGCCCGCGCTGGCGATCGGCGACCTGCAGTTGGTCGCCTGGTCCGAGGAGGCGGTGCTGCGTGCCGGGCTGGCCTGGGAGTCGCTGGGCGAGCTGATCCCGCCGCCCCGCTGACCGCCCCACCCGTCACGGGTGCGGCGCCAGGCTCCACGGATCGACGGGCACGACCCCGGTACAGCGTCCCGCCGGGTCGAGCAGCCTGCCGTACAGCTTGGTCTGGCGCAGCACGACCTGCCGGTCGGCGACGGTCACGTACGGGAACTTCCGCTCCAGGCGCATCACCAGCGGGTGCAGGTCGGTGACGGCGTGCAGGCCGACGGTGAGCAGCATGTTGCTGGTCCCGGCCAGGGCGGCGCAGGTGCGGGTCTCCGGCCAGCCGAGCAGCGCCGTGCCGGTCTCCTCCAGGAGGCGGTCGGGCAGGCGCAGCCACAGCACGGCGGAGGAGTGCCAGCCGGCGTGCGAGCGGGCCAGGTCGCAGCGGAAGTCGATGTCCTCGGTGGCGACGAGTCTGGAGAGCCTGCGCTGCACGGTCCGCTCGGAGGTGCCGACGGTCGCGGCCAGCTCGGCGTAGCCGGCCCGGCCGTCGGCCAGCAGGGCGTGGAAGAGCTGCCGGTCGATCCCGTCCATCCGCCGGGTGGACTCGGGCGGCCCGCTCCGCCTGGCCAGCCCGGCCGCCGCGCCCTGCGGCAGCACCCGCAGCCGCCAGCGGCACGACGCCTCGAACACGCGCGTCGCCAGGTGGGTGCGCACCTTGGCGACGCCGGGCACCCGGGGCAGGTCGGTGAGCAGGTAGTCGGCCAGCGCCGGCATCGAGGCCGCCGCGGCGATCACGAACAGGTCGTGCCCGGCGGCGACGTGCTGCACGGTGATCAGGTGCCTGGCCTCGGCCAGCGTCGCCGCGACCTCGACGGCCGCGCCCGCCGCGCAGTCGATCTCCAGGAACGCCATGCTCATCTCGTGCATCTGCCGTTTGCCGAGCGCGACGGTGGTCCACGCCTCGCCCGAGCCGGTCAGCCGCTGCCAGCGCCGCGCCGCCGTGGCCGGGTCCGAGCCGGTGGCCTGGCCGATGTCCACCCAGCTCGCCCGGGGGTTGATCTGGAGGGCGTCGATGAGCTCCAGCTCGGCCTCGGACAGCAGTCTGCCGGATTCCTGCACCGAGCCTCCCTGGATGACCGATTGCAGCATTTTTCGCGAAAAGTCACCTTATCCGGCGATCCTGTTGCCCGCGGCTGTCCCACCGGCCGCGAAGGAGAGGACGCATCCCGTGACCCGGTCGCACCACCGGCCGGCCCGTCCGCCGCGCCTGGTCGGCGTCCTGGGCGGCATGGGCCCCGCCGCCACCGCCGACTTCTACGGCAAGCTCGTCGAGGAGACCCCCGCCCACGGCGACCAGAGCCACGTGCCGGTCGTCATCTGGGGCGACCCGCGCGTCCCCGACCGCTCGCTGAGCCTGCTCGGCCTCGGCGAGGACCCGACCCCGCAGCTCCGGCAGGGCATCCAGGCGCTCAGCCGCGCCGGGTGCGAGGTGCTGGCCGTGCCGTGCAACACCGCGCACGCCTTCGTCCCCCGCCTCGCCGACGAGGCCGGCCTCGAGCTCGTCAGCATCGTCGAGGTCACCGCCGACGCCCTCGCCGCCGACGGCGTCACCGCCGCCGGGCTGCTCGCCACCAGCGGCACCCTGCACTCCGGCCTGTACGCGCACGCGCTGCGCGGCCGGGGCGTCGCACCTCTCGAACCGTCAGGCGACGAGCAGGAGCGCGTGTCGGCGGCGATCGCCGCGGTCAAGGCCGGCGCCGTCACCCCGGCGCACCGGCACGCCCTGGCCGAGGTCGCCCGCGCACTCGCCGATCGCGGCGCCGAACGGGTGGTCGCGGCCTGCACCGAGATCGTCCTCGCCCTGGACAGCCGCCGGGTGCCCGTCCCCGTCCTGGATCCGGCCCGCCTCCTGGCCCGCCGCGTCGCCGCCGTCTCCCTGGGTCTCCCGGACCGGTTCCCCCAGCGGGCTTGACCTTGACGCCGGGGTCAACGTTCTAGCGTCCCGGCATGACTGCTCCCACCCCAGCAGCCCGCCTCCGGTCCACCACGGGACACGGCCGCTCCCCCGCGTGGCTGCTCTGCCTGGCGCTGCTGACGTTCGTCATCGGCACCGACGACTTCGTCATCGCCGGCGTGCTCGGCGAGATCGCCGCCGACCTCCGGGTGACCGAATCGGCGGCCGGCCAGCTCGTCACGGCGTTCTCCCTGGCCTACGCCGCCGCCGCGCCCCTGGCCGCCGTGGCGACCGCGCGGCTGCCCCGCCGGGCCGTCATGATCTGCGGGATGCCGGTCTTCGCCGCGCTGAATGCCCTGGCCGCGCTCGCTCCCACGTACACCGCCCTGATGGTCTGCCGGGTCCTGGCCGCGGTCACCGCCTCCATGATCACCCCGGCCGCGTTCGCGACCGCCGCCGTCCTGGCCCCGCCTGGGCGGGCGGGCCGGTTCATGGGGACCGTGGCGACCGGGCTGACCCTGTCGCTGCTCGCGGGCGTCCCGCTCGGCACCTGGCTGGGCGGCCTGTCCGGCTGGCGCTCGACCATGCTGTTCGTCGCGGCCCTGGCGCTGGTGACGGCCGCCGGCCTGGGGCTGTTCATGCCCGCCCTGGACAAGGCGCCGCCCCTCACACTCGGGCGGCGGCTGGCCCCGCTGGCGAGCCGTCCCGTGCTCGTCTCGCTCGCCGCCATGGTGCCCGGCGCAGCCGGCGGCCTGATGACGTTCGTCTACATCGACCCCATCGCGCAAGCTCTGTCCGGGGTGACCACGTACGGGCTCGCGCTGCTCATCGCGGTGATCGGCGTCGCGGGGATGGCCGGGGCGTGGCTCGGCGGCCGGGGCGCCGACCGGCTGGGCCCCGAGCGCACGATCTTCCTGGCTCTCGCGGTGCAGAGCGCGGGCACACTGACGCTGACCGCGCTGGCGTGGCTGTGGCCCGGCCGGACGCCGGCGCTGCTGCTCGCCCTGGTGCTGGCCTGCTGGCAGATCGGCGGCTGGGCGTTCAACGCCCCCAGCCAGGCGCGGCTGCTGCGCATCGCCGGCCCCTCCGGCACGGAGGCCCTGGCGCTGAACACCAGCGCCATGTACGCCGGCATCGCCGTCGCAGGCTCGGCCGGCGGGCTGGCGCTGGCCGCCGGAGGCGCGGCGGGGGTGCTGCTGGCCGGTTCCGGGTTCACGCTGCTCGGCCTGGCCATGTTCGCGCTGGCCTGCCGCCGCTAGCCTGCACAGGGAAGGCCGACGACCGTGGGAGCAACCGTGCGCATCGGAGAGCTGGCCCGCCGGACCGGGACGACCACCCGCGCCCTGCGCTACTACGAGCAGCAGGGCCTGCTCACCGCCGTCCGGGGCGGCAACGGCTACCGCGAGTACGACCCGTCCGCCGAGACCCTGGTGCGCAACATCCGCACGCTGCTGGCCGCCGGGCTCACCTCGGACGACATCCGGCAGATCAGCGGCTGCCTGACCGTAGACCTGGCGGGCGAGCCCCCGTGCGACGCGGCCGTCAAGCTGTACGAGCAGCGCCTGCGGACCGTCGAGGAACGCATGGACACCCTCGCCGACCTGCGCTCCCGCCTCCAGGCCGAGCTCCGGGCGCTGCGGTCCGGCCCCGGCCTCAGCGCGTGATTGAACGTCCAGGGGCCCTGCCATTCCTCCTGCGACTCCACGACGCCGTCCAGGGATCGGGAACCTCTGTTCTGCGCGCTATTTGGCGTCCATCAGCGCGATCCAGTCGTTCACCAGCTTCTCCAGCGTCGCCTTGGCGGCCGTGACCTCGTCCATGCTGCGCAGCTTGGCGTAGGCCTTGCCCTTGGGGCCCGGCTCCAGCAGGCCGGTGTCGTCCGTCAGCAGGGCGCCCTGGTGGAAGATGACCGCGACGCAGTCCTTGAGCCTGGGGTTGAACGTGGCCAGCTCCTCCTTGTAGCTGAAGCTGGGGCCGCCCCATTTCACGTCTTCCTCGATTTCCGGATGCGCGCTGATGATGGCCCTGACGGCGGCCATCTCTTCCTTCAGCGGGTGGTCGAGCTTGTCGAGGAAGTCGTCAACCTTCGCGGAGTTGGACATTTCGCAAAGCTAACACCGGCTGCGGTCCCGTCAGCTTCTTCCATCGTGCTCGACCGGCGTCCCTACTCCTGGCCCTCCTCGGGCAGGCCGTTGTCGAACTGCTTCGGCTGCACGTGCTTGTGCGGCCCGCCCCGCTCGGCCTTGGCCAGCGCGGCGGTGTCCGGGTAGTCGGTGACGAAGGCGTCCACGCCCAGGTCCAGGTGGGCGCGGTACTCGGCGAGCGCGTCACCGTGGTCCGTCGGGACCTGGCCCCGGCGCAGCGGCCCCGGCAGGTACTGGTTCTCGCTGCGGAAGGTGTAGACGCCGATCTTCAGCCCCGCCCGGTGCGCGTCGGACACCAGCGTCGTCGGCTTGCCCCAGCTTCCGTCCGGGTTGACGGGGATGGCGGAGGACTTGTCCGGCCCGATCCACTGCGCGTACTCGGCGATCTTCGCCAGTCCCTCGGGCTTCATCATGTCGGCGTACGTCGTCGGGTCCCCGGCCGCCTTCAGGTCGTACGGCTGGCCGCTGGTGCCGAGCGCCTGCCACAGCGGCACGCGCAGGTCCTTGGCCACCCGCTTCAGGCTCGACGGCTCGAACGACTGCACCACCACGGGGCTGTTCGGCCGGTTGAGCCCGTTGCGCTTGACCGTCTCGATCAGCGGCTCCTCCAGCGGCAACCCGATGGACCTGAAGTACGTCGGGTGCTTGGTCTCGGGGAACACGCCGACCCGCTTGCCGTACTGGCGCGACATCCGCTCGGCCAGGTCGATCACCTCCTGGAAGGTGAGCACCTGGTAGTAGCCGTTGTAGACGGTGTTGCGCTGGCGGATCGACGGCAGCCGCTCGACCGCGCGCAGCGTCTTCAGCTCGGCCAGGGTGAAGTCCTCCGTGAACCAGCCGGTCACGTTCCGTCCGTCGATGACCTTGGTGGTCCTGCGCGCGGCGAACTCGGGGCGCAGGGACACGTCGGTGGTGCCGGAGATCTCGTTCTCGTGCCTGGCCACCAGCACGTGGTCCTTCGTCGGCACCAGGTCGGGCTCGATCCAGTCGGCGCCCAGGGCGACGGCGAGCTCGTAGCTGCCCTGCGTGTGCTCGGGGCGGTGGCCCGCCGCGCCGCGGTGGCCGATGACGACGACCTGGGACCGGTCCGGCTTCCCCGCCGCCACGGCCGCGGTCGGGGCGGGGGCCGGGGTCGCGGCGGCGGCTCCTCCGGCACCGGCCACGGCTGCGGCTCCGGCGAGGGGGGTGAGGACGGCGAGGGTGGTGGCTGCGATCTTGCGCACGTGAAGCTCCCTGCGGCAGCTGCACCGGAGACTCTCACCGGTGATCACCGCGCGGATTATGGTACGGACCGAAATCCCCCAATGGGACAACAATGGCGAAATTTCCGGTGACCGGCATGGCAACGAGCCTGTGCCTCCGCCGAGCCGGTCACCGGGGGCCGCCGGCGTGCAGGGCTTCCCGCTCCCACTCGGGGCGTGGCTGCGTGTGCAGCCGCCAGTAGTGCTCGGCGATGTCGTCCGGGTCGAAGTCGGTGCCCGGGGCGACCGGACCCGCCACGGTCACGCTCGCCACGTGCACCCCGGCGGGCCCGTACTCCTGGTCGAGCAGCGTGACCAGCGTCCGCACGCCCGCCTTGCCCAGCGAGAGGCTCACGTACTGCGGCTTGGGCTCGGGCATGCCGCCGGTGACGAGGAACGTCCCGTGGCCGCGCGCCGCCATCGCGGGTGCGAGCCGGGCGGCGGCGTTGAGCGCGCCGACCACGTTCACCGCCCACGCCTCCATGTGCCCGCGCACCGACAGCTCGCCCGGCCGGTCGGCCCGGATGATCGCGGCGTTGTACACGACGACGTCCGGCACGCCATGCGCCCTGACCGCCTCGTCGAGCGCGGCGCGCAGCGCGGCCTCGTCGGTGCTGTCCGCCTCCAGCCGCAGGACCGGAACCCCCTCGGCGGCGACCGCCTCCCCCACCGCGCGCAACGTCCGCCCGCTCCGCGCGACCAGCGCGATCGACATCCCCTCCCTGGCGAACCGGCGAGCCACCGCCTGCCCGATCCCCGGCCCCGCCCCGATGATCACCGCACTCGACACCGACATCTCCCCCTTTTTCGTGACCAGTGATAATTGGGGACGGTAAGGCGTCACATCGATGTGAAGGTCAAGCGGAAGGAGCCGGATGCGCATCGGCGATCTCGCCCACCGGACCGGGGTGCACCGGCGGCTGCTTCGCTACTACGAGGAGCAGGGCCTCCTCAGCCCGGCCCGGCTGGTCAACGGCTACCGCGAGTACAGCGAGGCGGACATCGCGACCGTGCGCCACATCCGCGCCATGCTCGCCGCCGGGCTCCCCACCGCGGTCATCGGCCGTGTCCTGCACTGCGTCCACGACACGGACACCGGCCTGCCCGTGCCGGCCGACTGCCCGGCCTTCATCGAGGCCCTGCACCACGAACGCACCCGCATCGCCGACGCGATCGCCGCACTCCAGACCTCCCAGGACCTCCTGGACGCCCTCCTCAACACGGCCCAGCGCCGTCGGGCGTGACCGCGAGCAGGCCGGTCCCCCGCACCTTCGTGTCGCCGCTCAGCGTGAACGGCGTGACGCCGAAGGCGGCGGCCACCTCGGGAGCCAGCTCGAAGGCCGCCACCGTCCACTCCTCGACCTGCTCGGCGCTCGCCGCCCGCAGATCACCGTCGGCCGGCAGCCCGAGCTCCAGCAGCTTCACCCGTTCGCAGGGCAGCGGAGTGCCGAGGGTGAGCGAGGCGTCGTCCGGCTCGCCCGTTGCCGCGTACCGGCGGATCACCTGGCCGTTCTCCGCCACCAGCCAGGCCGACCCGTCGTCCTGCGCGCCGAAGTAGTAAGCCTGCGCCGCTCCGTACCGGTCACTGAGCTCCTGGCACGACCGCAGCACCTCCGCATGCCGCTCACCGCAAGGATCGCACCAGGCCCCCATCACCAGGGTCCAGCCGTCCACCTCGGGAGAGACGAACACCCGCGAAAGGTGCTCACGGTCCCCCGGCTCGCCATGCCCATCGGCGTCGATCCCCGCACGCGCCTCGGCGAACGTGACCGGCCGAGGCGACGACAACCCCAGGATCGCCATGACCCCGGCCTGATCACCGGTGGGAACCGCGATCCAGTAATTCCAGCACGTCGAGATCGGCTCAGCCCGATCACCCGCAGTCGCCCGCACCCGCCCACCATGCCAGAACGCCCGACCTCCGCCCATCCCACGTACGGGGGGTGACATTCTCCCTACCCACGCGCACCCAGGAGTGATCGAAGGGGCAGTCTGGAACCATGTCGAAGAATCCGGCAGAGCAGGGGCGGACGGCCGGTCCGCAGCCGTGGCGGGCCGTGCGGATCGCCGCGATCACGGTGCTGGGGGTCTCGGCGCTGACCTGGTTCTTCACCGACCCGCTCCACGTGCCTGAGGACGTGCTGGAGGCGCTGGACCAACGGGCCAGCGTGATCGGCATGTTCACCGGCGCGGCCGGGCTCGTCATCGCGACCCTGGGATTGCGCGCCCAACTCCAGAACCGTCCTGCCGACACCGTCCACTCCCCCACGGTCACCCCGGCCCCCCGACGTCGTACGACCATGCTGCTCGCGACCGTCCCCGCCGCCGCGGCCCTGATCGTGCTGGCCGTCGTCTGGGTCGCGCTGCCGGGCGGCCCGCCCCGCTACGAGGCCGAGGCGGGCGTGCCCCACAAGGCAGTGCCGCTCAACGGTGTCGACGGCGCGTCGAACCGCGCCTCGATGGGCTATCTGAACGAGCCCGACAGCTGGGTGGACATCCGCGTACAGGCACCCCAGGCCGGCACCTACACCGCGCACGTGCGCTACCGCGCCGGCGACGGCCACGCGCGCCACTTCGTGACGGTTAATGGCCAGGACAGGCAAATCCTGGAATATCCCGCGCTCGGCTGGGGAACCTGGGCGACCGCCTCGCTCCCGGTGAAGCTGAACCAGGGCTGGAACACGCTGCGCTTCCAGCATCACGCCAGGTTCGCCGAACTGGACTACATCGAAATCACCTGACCAGATTTCCGCACGCAAAGACGGTCTCCCCTATCGGCGTGCATCACGTCGTTAGAGTGCTTTCGTGATTCTTTCCAGCCGATCCGCCCGGTTTCCTGTCGCTTTACTCACGGCCATGCTTCTGCTGACCGCCTGCTCAGAGCGCGTAAGGGGCGCCTCCGTACCTACGGAAAAGAGCCCATCGGCGCGGCCGTTGGTCGATCTGCGCAAGGAGGTGAAGCGGAAAGGGAAAGTCCTGCTGCACCACATTGCCAAAAGCGGCGAGACTGATTGGACAGGCGAACTGAAGGTGGGGAACTCGTACAAGCTGGCCGTGGACTGCACCGGCTCCTGGGGGGAGCTGGCAATAGTACTCAGCGAGAGCTTCCGGACGACGCGGCGGTGCAGCGCTGGCTATACCACGTTCACGTTGGACAACTACCCCGCCAAGAAACCGAGACCGCGCACGTTGACCATCAAGGCGCCGCCTGACGCCCGCTGGACGGTGATGGTGGCCGGCATTCACAAGGGGAAGAAATAGGGCAGCGCGGCTATGATCCCGCGATCCGCGACGCCGCACCTGAGACAGAGCGCGCCTTCCTCACCACTGCCCACCGGCTCATCGCGGCCCGCGTACGCCCGGTGTACGCGATGAACGAATCGACGACCCTGCGCCTGGGGCGGGGTTCGTGCAGCCGGCGGATGGCGCTGCTGGGATGGCAGCACCTGCTCCTCCTGTGACCTGTCCGGGCATGTCCTGGCCGATCTGGGCTGCTTCGACTCCCGTGACGACCTGTTCGACCGGCACGGTCAGACCCTGTGCCTGCCGGTACGCATCCCCGCCGATCTCATCATGAGCCGCCGGGCGGCTTGAGCGCCGCTATCCGAGGTCCTGGGCCCGGTGGAGGCCGAGGCTCCGGTTCAGGCGCCCGGTCAGCCGGGTGACCGTGACGCGGGGCAGCAGGCGGGGCGCCCAGGTCATCGCCCGGTTGATCGTACGGCCCGGGTAGGAGTTGACGGCGCCCTTGGCGAAGGCGTCGAGGGTTCTGGCCGCGACGCCTTCGGGGGCGTCGGTGAACGCCGGGTTCATGGTGGCGGAGGTGCCGTCGAAGAACGACGTGTCGGTGGCCCCGGGATGGGCTCCCATGACGCGGACCCCCGTGCCGCGCAGCTCCTCGGCGAGGGCCTCCGTGAACGACAGCACGAACGCCTTCGTCGCCGCATAGCTGGCCTGGTACGGCATCGACTGGAAGGCGGCGGTCGAGGCCACGTTGATGATCCCGCCATGTCCCCGGTCGACCATGCGCCTGCCGAGCACGTGGCTCAGCTTCATCAGGGCGGTGACGTTCAGCTCCACCGAGCTGACGTTCCGCTGGAGCGAGCTGGTCAGGAACGGGCCGACGGCGCCCGCGCCCGCGTTGTTGACCAGCAGGTCGACCGTACGACCCTGCCGGTCCAGCTCCTCGACCAGGCCCGTCACGCCGCCGGGCCCGGCGAGATCGGCGGCCACCGGGGTCACCTCGACCTGGTGCGCCTGGCGGATCTCGCCGGCGACCCGGTCCAGCGCGTCGCCGGAGCGGGCCACGAGGACGAGGTTCGCCCCGCGCCGCGCGAGCTCGCGGGCGTAGGCGGTGCCGAGCCCTCTGGACGCGCCGGTGACGAGCGCGGTGACGCCACGGTATCCGTACATGATCATTCCTATCTACTTCGAGACTCAAACGAAATGGACGCTATCAGCTTCGAGACTCGAAACAAACTGGTACTCTCACGGCATGACGAGGCAGATGCTGGAGCAGGTGGTACGGGCCAACCACGAGCTCTTCATGCTGACCAGTGACCGCATCGCCAAGGCACTCGACGAGCTCCGCCTCACCTACGCGACGGCCCAGGCGCTCTGGGCGATCGACCCCGCGGAGCCCGCGCCGTCGATGAAGGCCCTGGCGGAACGCCTGTTCTGCAACGCGCCCAACCTCAGCTTCGTCGTCAACCAGCTGACCGATCGCGGATACGCGGAACGCGCCGTGGACCCGGGCGACCGGCGTTCGCGGGTCGTGGTGCTGACCGAGCAAGGCCGGCAGGCACGCGAACGCGTCATCGACGTCACACTCGCCGAAACCCCGTTCGCCCACTGCGACCCCGAAGACCTGAGCCGGCTCGCCGAAATCCTCCAGCGCGTGCTGACCAGGGCGCGATGAGGCCGACCCGGTCGTGGCCTACGAGGGGAGCCACGAGGGCCACCAGGGAAGCACGCAATCACCGGGAGTGCCCTCGCCCGCCAGGTCGTACACCGTCATGGCCACGGGCCCGGCGACGGAGCCGGCGACGGTGAGAGCGAGCAGAAGCACCCCCGGCCACACCCGCCCGGCCGGCCACGGCAGCCGGGCCAGCAGGTGGAAGGACTGCGCGCCGAGCGCCGACAGCACCGAGACGGCCGGGAAGATCACGATCCTGCTCAGGGCCCAGCCCGTGCCGGCGAACTTCTCACCGGAGCCCAGGTCACCCAGGCAGTAGAGCTGCGCCCGAGCCACCAGGTGAATATCGAGGAACGTCCCGAACGTCGCGCACGCCAGGGCGATGACCGCGGAGAGCCCGCAGCCGAACGCCCAGTAGACCTCACGCGCCTGTGGCCTTCGCCGCACCGTCACGGCGTCATCGAAGCAGACCCGTATGCGGACGACGCGCAGCGTGTGTGCGGATCCGGTGCAGGGAGCCCGCGGCCGGCGTGGTCTCGGCGCGCACGCCGGAGAAGGCCGGCAGGCGTCCCTGCTGAGCCACATGGCCGGGGTACGCATGCCGTCACGTACGGTGCCGGCCGTCATGCGGGCGTCCATGACGAGACCGCCCTGACCGCCCTCAGCTGAGCATCACCCGCCGGGCGGCGGCGTGGCGTCACCGATGTCGCCCGCCGAAGGGTCCGCCACGACCTCGCACGGCTCGACGGGCCCGGTCGTCAGCCGCCCGCTGAACTGCCAGGCGACCCCGGGACGCTCCACCGTGGGCGTGACCGGATTCTCGCTGACCTCGATCATCGCGATCTGGCCCGGCTGGATGTGGCGCGGGTAGATGGTGATGCCGTCCTGCGGGCGAATCGCCTGGTACGAGATCGACTTCTGCAGTCTCTGCCGAAGCCTGGCCTGCGTGGCGGCATCGTTGCTCGACAGCTCCTCCCTGGTCGCGCCGAAGTGGTCACCCTTGAGGAAGGGCGCCCGGTTGTTTCCGCAGCGCTTGCCGAGAGGCAGGTAGGTGATGTCGGCCCGCACCCCCCAATCGGCCAGCTCCTTCTCAAGGTGCTCGGGGTCCCGGAAGTCGTAGATCTTGAGGTTGATCGATCCGTCCTGGTTCTTCGTCAGGGCGTACGCAGGCTCGGCGGAACCGAGCAGGGAAGGCACGGCCACGCCCACCGCGACGGCCGCCGCCACGGCCGCGCCCATCGCGAGCCACCGCCCGGTGCGCCGACCGAACCGGGGCGGCGGCGCGGTCGCCTCCCGGACGAGCCGGAGCCGTTGCCGGGCCAGGGAGCGGGGCGGCTCGTGCTCCAGTTCCTTGATGAGCGTCTTCAGGTCATCCATGATCGTTCTCCTCCAATGGGTTGACTCCGCCCAGCGTGTGGCGGACCTTGCGCCGGGCCCGGTTGAGCCGTGACTTGACCGTGCCGACCGGGATGCCGAGCGCGCGGGCCGCTTCCTCGTACGTCATGTCGCTCCAGGCGACCAGCAGCAGGACGTCGCGGTCGCCCCGCGACAGCAGCGTGAGCGCGTTCAGCAGGACCGTCCGCGACCCTTGGGCGGTCAGCTCGCGGGTGATCGCCTCTTCCGGCCCCTCGACGGGCCGGGCCGGGCTCTGCCGTTCCAGCGCCCGGTAGCGGCTGACCTCGGTCCGGCGGTGGCCGGTGATGAGCCTGGTCGCGATCCCCAGCAGCCACGGCCGGGCATCGCGGTAGAAGCTGTCGTACGCGTCGCGCCGGCGCAAGGCGATCAGGAACGTCTCCCCGACAAGGTCCTCGGCGAGTTCCGGGCCGAGCCGGAAGGAGATGTACCGGTAGAGCGTCGCGGCATGGCGGTCGAACAGGGCGGCGAACTTCTCCGGATCATCGAGCGAGCCTGCGATGATCTCGGAGTCCACCACCGCTGGTGACGTGTCGGTCACCATAGATGATCTGTTTCCAGCATGGGACCCCCTTCGAGATGTCATCTGTGTCTTGTCACGAGAGCCGGAAGTGTTCACCGGTGCCGTCGCCGGGGTCCTGAAACGACGAATCCCGCCCGATCGCGATGATCGGACGGGATCCCGTCGGCTATGCCTGGTCAGGGGGTCATGCCGGGCCGGGGTCCTGGACGTCCGGCCCGGTCGCGCCCCCGTACGTGGCGATCTTGTACTCGACCGCCGTGAGGGAGAGGGTGAGCTCACGGATCCGGCGGCGGATGGTGTCGCGATGCTCGACCAGCACATCGAGCCGCTCCGGCACCGTGTGCGCCCCGGAGTCGACGAGCGAGATGTAGTGCTGCAGGTCGCGCATCGGCATGCCGGACAGCCGCATCCGCGTGAGGAACACCAGCCGCCGGACCACGTCGGCGTCGTAGATGCGATGCCCGTTGCCGTCACGGGCCACCTCGACCAGCCCGGCCCGCTCGTAGTAGCGCAGCGTGTGCGGCGAGATGTCGAGAAGGTCCGCGACCTCGGCGATCGTCATCGTCTCGGGCAGATCGCCCAGGTCGGCCAGGCGGTGGATCGCCTCGACCGACAGCGGCCCATCGTCCCCGAGCGCCGCCAGCGCCCTGGCCATCAGCTCGTCGGTAGCCATGACCACGAGCCTAGACGGGCCGTACCGATGCGGGGACACCCGCGAAGTCGGCGCTGCGGGCGACCTCGGCCCACCGCTCGACCTCGTCCAGGCCGCGCCGGTAGGCGCCCGAGATGCGCTCGACCGCCTCCCGCCCCAGCGGCAGCCGCAGCGGCACCTCGTCGCCGTGCGCGAGGGACACGATGATCTCGGCCGCCCGCACCGGGTCGCCTTCCTGGCGGCCGTCGGTCCCGGCCATGTCCGCCCGGACGTTGGCGAGCAGGTCCCGGTACGTCGCGGACGGCTCGACGAACTCCAGCACGTCACCCCCGTTGAAACCGGTCCTGAACCGGCTCGGCTCGACGATCATCACGCGGACGCCGAACGGCGCGACCTCCCCGGCCAGGGCCTCCGACCAGCCTTCGAGCGCGAACTTCGACGCCGAGTACGCCGACACGCCGGGGAACGACGTCCGCCCGCCCTGGCTGCTCATCTGCACGATCGTCCCCGTCCCCCGCTCGCGCATGGCGGGCAGCACCGCGCGGATGAGCGCGGCAGGGCCGAACAGGTGCAGATCCATCAGCTCCCGCAACTGCGCGTCGCTGACCTCCTCGACCGCTCCGACCACGGCCCGGCCCGCGTTGTTGACCAGCACGTCGATCTGACCGAAACGGTCGAGACTGTCCCGTACGAGGCGCTCGGCCCCGGCGACGTCCCGGGCGTCGAACGCCGCGACCAGGCAACTGTCCGGGTACTCGGCCGCCAGGTCGGCCACGCTCCCGGGCCTGCGTACCGCCGCCACCACGCGGTCGCCCGCCTTGAGCGCCGCCTCCGCCAGTGCGCGCCCGAATCCGCGGGACGCGCCGGTGATGATCCAAGTCCGTGTTGTCATGGCGTGGACGCTAGGCGTTGGAGCGCGCTCAAACGCAAACCGTCGCCGGCTCGGTCAGATGAGGGGCGAGGTCACCCGCAGGGACCACTCGTCCACGCGCGGGTTCGCGTCGATCCAGGCGATCACCGGCCGGCCGGTGCCGGTGAGGGACATGGCCAGCCGCTCCGGGACGTTCCGTGCCTTGGCGATCCTCGTGGCCCGGCAGGCGGTGCCCCGGCAGGAATGGACGACCAGGTGCGCGTCGGCGAACGTCGCCACCAGCGCCCGGTCGCCGGAGAGCACCAGGCCGGGCGGGTCCTCGTGACGATCCCCGGCGAGCGTGGCGCTCTCCGCCCTGGAACAGGCCCGGTCCTGGCAGTCGAGCAGCTTGATCGCGCCGGCTGCCGGGTCCCCGTAGGCGATGACCGGCCGCCCGTCCCGCCGTACGGCCAGGGACAGGCCGCGCATCCGGGCCCCGGCTGCCGTCAGCGGCGGTCCCGGTGTGGTCACCGTGGCCGACGCGCAGTCCGCTGTCTCGCAGGTCACCAGGGAGACCGCGCCGCTGTCACCGTCACGGACGGCGGCGACAGGCCGGCCGTCCGGGCCGAAGGCGACCTTCAACGCGTGCTTGTCGGTGGTCCCCGCGATGTCACGCCTCAGCCGTACCGGGGTATGCCGCACCGGATCGGCGCACGCGAGGTCGCGGCACGAGGTGAAGGTCAGCGTCTTGGCGTCGTCGGGCCTGTCGGCCTGAACCAGGACCACGCCGCCCGGGTGGGCCGCCACCGCCAGCCTCGACCACAGGAACTGCCCGTCGTCCTTGGACCACCAGGCGATCGGCTTCCCGGGAGCCGAGCAGCGGGCCTGGTCGCAGGCCGCCAAGCGGAGCCGGTAGTTGCGCTCCGCCTGGTCCCAGTCCCAGGAGGCGACCACCGTCCTGCCGTCGGGCAGAGCCGCGGTCGCGGCGAACCGGTCGGTACGGTTGTCGCCCGCGTAGAAGATGTCCAGGTCGGCGCAGGTGAGGTCCGGGCAGGTCAGCATCCTGGGCGCGTCGTCGTCGAAGCCCTGCATGTACATCGCGAGCTTCGGCCCGGGAGAGACGTACAGCGCCGTGAGGTCCCGCGACCACACGACAGGCCCGCGGTCGCCGCCGTCGTCGTCCGCTTCGTCCGCCGGGGACAACGCGGCCACGTGGTCGGAGACCTCCACCCACCCCAGCGGGTTCACCGCGGCGACGGCGCCGGTCACCAGGCCGGGCAGCACGAGCAGCGCCAGGATCGGTGCCGTCCGGGTACGCGCTCCGTCCCGCTCCGGTAACCGGTCGACGATGGCGCGCAGTTCGGGACGGCTCACCTCGTGCCACTGCTTCGCGATGCGGTTCAGGAAGACCACGGCGAGCACGGCGGCCTGGAACGCGGACAGCAGGACGGCGGCGGCCGAGTTCACCGCGACGTTCACCGGATAGGGCAGGCGGTCGGCCACCCAGTCGAAGCCGCCGGCGGCCAGGCCGGGCAGGATGATCACGCCGATCGCCAGCAGGAGCGGCGAGGTGAACCGCATCGTCGCCACGAGCCGGTACGCCCGGCGCAGCGCCGCGAACGGCCCCAGCTCCTCCAGCAGCATGGCGGGCATCGCCAGCAGGCCGGGCATCAGGGCCAGTCCGACGACCACGATCGCCGCGATGCCCGCCCACGGGTTCACGAACACGGTCAACGCCACCCCGGCAGCCGCCGTCAGTGCCAGGAAGGCGACCTGGACGAAGGCGAGCGCGGTGAGCCCTCGCCCCCGACGTACCGCCACCCGGAGCGCGGACCGCCAGGGCACCGGCCAGCCCAGCACCCGGCCCGCGGCCATGAGCATGGTCGCGCCCCCGGCGACCGCGGCGGCGGGCACGCCGATCAGCACCAGCACGCCGAGCCAGGCGAACAGCGGCACATCCGCGTCCCCGACCAGGTCGATCCGCCCGTTGACCACCAGAAGCCGCCCGGCGGCCGCGATCGGCAACAGCGCCGCCGCCAGCAGGCCGACCGGGATCGACAGCACCGTCGTGGGCACCATCAGCGTGAACAGGTGGCGTAGGACGCGCGTGCCCACGATGCTCAATGCCGACGTTCCGACCAGCGCGGCCCGCATGCGTTCCGCCCAGACGTCCGCCACCGCGCCGGAATTCTCTGCCATGCGGAAGATCCAACCAGGCCCGCTTTCAACTCACTGAACAATTCCGGCCGTTCCCGGAACAGGCGGACTCCCTCCCTTGAGGAATTCCGTCCCCCGGCGAACGATCTCCCCACGCGCCCCGCAATTTGACCTCAACCCGCCTTGAGTTCCTAGCGTGATCTGCAATTCCGGTCCGAACGTCCAGGAGGATCACCATGCGGATCAGCACCACCTTGCCCATGACAAAGACCGGCGTGCCTGACATCGCGATGGCGAAGCGCCTTGAGGACCTCGGCTACGACTCGCTCGGCATGGCCGACTTCATCGTCGGAGACGGGACGCCGAGCTTCGACGCCATGCTCGTCCTGTCCGCCGCCGCAACGGTGACCGACACGATCGGGCTGGAGTTCGGCGTGCTCAGCCTCCCGCTGCGCCCGACCGCCTGGATCGCCACGCAGATACAGACACTTCAGCACTTGTCGGGCAACCGAGTCACCCTGGGCGTAGGGATCGGCGGCTTCCCCGGCTCGCCGTTCTGGCGTGCGGTCGGAGCGCCCGTTCAGGGCCGGGGGCGCCGGGCCGACGAAGCCCTGCAAGCGCTCCCCGGCCTGATCCGTGGTGAGGCGACCCAACTGGGCGAGGACGAGGTCACTCTCGGCCCGGCCGCCCCGGTCCCGCCCATCCTCGTCGGCGGGAACTCCGAGGCGGCGATGCGCCGCGCCGTCCGCCTCGGTGACGGCTGGGTGCCCTCCTTGATCAGCCCCGCGGCTCTGCGCAAGAAGGCGGCACGGCTGCGCGAGATCGCCGACGAGCTGGGCCGCCCGGTTCCGACGATCTCGGTGGGCGGCCATGCGATCCTCGTCGACGACCCGGCCGCCGTCGCCTCCTTCACCCGCATCCTGGTGGACGTGCACGGCATGGCCCCGGAGGAAGCGGCAGCCGTACCCGTCACCGGCACCCCGGCACAGGTGGCGGACCGCCTCCACGCCTACGCGGAGGCGGGCGCCGACACGGTCGGGCTCAGCCTCGACGGCGGGGACTGGACCCGGCAGGCGGAGGCGTTCGCGGAGGCCAGAGCACAACTGACCCATGTCCGGGACGCCTGAAGCAGGCGACCCGCGAACCAGGACCCGAGCCGCTCGACGGGTCCGCGCTCAGCGGACCTGACCGCTGCTCCAGGCCCAGGCGGCGATGCCGACCCGATTGGCGGCTCCCACCTTGCGCTGGATATGCGCAATGTGCGTTTTGACCGTGCCCGGGCTGATGACCAGCTCGGCGGCGATGTCAGCGTTGGTGCGCCCTCGCGCCACCAGAAGGGCGATCTCCAGCTCACGCGCGGTGAGCGGGTCCTTCAGCGGCGGCGGGGCCGTCCGGATCAGGCCCCGGAGCAGCCGGAGGGTCACCTGCGGGCTGATCAGCGTGTCACCTGCCATCGCCGCGCGGACCGCTTCCACCAGCAGGGTGGGGCCCGACCGTTTGAGCAGAAAGCCGCACGCCCCTTCCCGCAGCGCGGTGTGGACGTACTCGTCCAGGTCGAAGGTGGTCACGACGATCACGCGGGTCTCGGCGGCGAGCTGCCGGGTGACCTCCAGCCCGTCCAGGCCCGGCATGCGGATGTCGGCCAGCACCACATCGGGACGCAGGTGACGGGCCAGCTCGAGCGCCCGCGCGCCGTCGGCGGCCTCGCCCACCACGGTCATGTCCGGCTGCGCGTCGAGGATCAGCCGGAACCCGATCCGCACGTCCTCCTGGTCGTCGGCGATGAGAATCCGCGTCGTCATCCGTAACCGCCGGCCGTCATGCGGGGATCCGCGCGGTTACCTGCCAGCCTCGCCGGTCCGGGCCTGCCGCCAGCTTCCCGCCACGCGCCTCCAGCAGGTGGGCCAGGCTCGCCAGCCCGAAACCGCCGGCTCTGGTGCTCTGCGACCTGCCCCCGCCGTCGTCCTCCACCCGTACGCGCAGGACCTCCCCTTCCTTACGAATGTCCACCCGCACGGTCGTGGTACGCGGTGCGTGCCGGCGTACGTTGGTCAGCGCCTCCGTCACCACCCGGTAGGCCAGCGACGAGACCTCGTGGCGTACCGCCATGCCCGGCTCGACGGCCAGCTCCACCCGCACGGCCGGCGAGAACGCGTCCGCCAGGCGCTCCAGCTCCTCGATCCCCGGCCCCCGCTCGCCCAGCGCGTGCACGGCCCGGTCCAGCGAGGCCAGCGCCCGCTGCCCGGCGTCCTCGATGCGCCGCAGCGCCTCGGCGACCGGCTCCGGCAGCGTGCCGGCCACCACCTGGGCGGCCTGCGCCTGCACCAGCATGCCGTTGAGGTCGTGGGCGACGAAGTCGTGCAGGTCACGGGCGAGCCCGAGCCGCTGCGCCCGCTCGGCCTCCTCGACCGCACGCCGCCGCTTGTCGTCCAGCCCACGCAGGTAGAGCCCGGCCCCCACGGCCGCCACAGCGCCGAGCGCCCACCCGGCACAGGCGCCGAACGCCAGCTGCGGCGGCCCCTGCCACACGGCCCGCAGCAGGATGAAGGCCACCGCGAGCCCGCTCAGCCCCGCGCACACGGCCGCCCGCCCTCCTGGGGAGCGCCGGACGGTGACAGCGGTCAGGACCAGGAGCACCGACACCTCGCCCACCTGCAACGGCGCGCTGCCGCTGACCGTCCCGGTCAGCGGATGCGCCAGCGTGACGGCCAGCGAGAGCGCCCCGGCGGCTCCCGCTCCCCAGGCCACCGGGAGCCGGCGTGCCGCGTCACCACGCCGGCCCTCCGCCTCGCCGTACGCCCTCATGCCGAAAGCCTAACCACGCTCGGCCGCCGGCTCGGCTTCCCGGCGCGCACCGCCTCCGCACACCCGGCAGACCCCGCGGCGGCGCAGGTAGTAGGCGAGGGCGGCGGCGGCCAGCGCGACGCCCCACAGGGGCCACGTCAGCGGCGGCAACCACGTCGCCCACATGCCCCAGTCCTCGAACCCGCGCACCATGCGCAGGCGCCAGTAAGTGAGCCCGCCCGACAATACGATCACCGACACGATCGAGGCGGGAACGACGGCCAGCATGAGCGGCACCGGCCGGCCCGCCCTGAACCAGATCCACCGCGGGTAGACCTCACCCCAGCGCCGCACGAGCCCCAGCGTGAGAATCGCCCCGGCCAGCCCCATCAGGCTGAGGAACAGCCCGCCCCAGCGCAGCCCCGACTCGTCCAGCCACCGCCAGAACTCCTCGGTGATCCCCAGCGGGATGCCCGCTGCCCAGGCGAAGCGGCTGGCGTCGTACAGGGCCGGGACGGCCGCCGCGACCACCACCGCCCACCGGCCCCAGCGCCGCGCCGCCTGCGGCGTGGCCCAGCGTGCCGGCCCGTACGCGCCCCGCCCGCACATCAGGCACCTGGCCGCCGTACGCCGCTGGCAGGCCAGCGCCGCCATCGCCCACAGCAGCCCGCCCACCAGGACGACGAACAGGTTGACCCGCGACCACGGCACCAGCTCCGACATCGGCTGCCCTCCCGGCACCCCGGTGAAGGCGAACACCGCCAGCAGCGGCGCATAGGCCACCAGCATCAGCACCCGGTTGTCGGTGACCACCACCGTCAGGACGACCGCCGCCGCCCAGGCGAACCCCAGCAGCACGGCACGGCCCCGCCGCACCCCTCGCGCGAGCGCCAGCCCGGCGACCGCCCCCAGCACGCCGAGCACCGCGATCACCGGCCCCGCCCGCTCCGGGGTCGCCTCCCCGAGCACCGACAGCCCCGGCTCCCAGTCGGGATCGCTCCTGCCGAAGGGGAACCCGCTGCCGCCGAGCGCCCAGTACAGCCCGAGCGCCCCGTAGCCCAACGCCCAGACGGCCGCCGCGTACCCGGCCCAGTGGGGCCACTTCACCATGACCTTCCTCATGGCTCAAGCCTCGATCCCGGCCCCGCGCCGCCCTATCCGCCGAACGGCAGAACTTCCCCGGCGTCCACCCCACCGCCTCTGCAAAAGGACAGAGGGCGGCGGCGCGCCCTTCCCGGATGGTCCGTTCAGAAGATCAGCGCGATCTTCCCGTTCAGGCTCCCCCGCCGGAAATGCTCGTGCGCGGCTTTGACGTGCTGCACGGCGTACTGCGCGTCGACCCGCGCCCTCAGTCGCCCGCCGTCCACAGCCGCGGCGAGTTCGGCGAGGCCGCGGCCGTCCTCGCGTACCTGGTTGACCGTGGTGCGCACCCGACGATGCGACAGGTCGGGGACGGGCCCGGCTTGAGTGGCGATCGAGGCGTACCGGCCGCCGGCGGCCACCGCGTCGGTGACGAAGGCGCCGAAGGTGTCGAAGACGGCGTCGTAGCCGCCCGCCGGCAGGGTGGTCCGGTCGGTGGTGACGTGCTCGGCCCCCAGTTCCCGTACCACCTTGACCTGCGCCTGCCTGGACACCAGCGCGTCCACCTGCGCTCCGCGAGCAACCGCGAGTTGCACGGCGAGCCCGCCGACGGCTCCCGCCGCACCTGCCACCAGCAGCTTGTCTCCCTGGCCGACCTGCAGCCAGTCCAGGGTCTGCAGCGCGGTCAGTCCCGGCAGGGGCAGGGTCGCCGCCTCGGCCAGGCTGATCAACGTGGGCGCCTGGGCGATGGAGGCAGCCGGGATGGCGACGAGGTCGGCCCATGAGCCACGCCCGGTCGCGAGCTGGTGCGACATGCCGAACACCCGCTCGCCCACGGACAGCCCGCTCGTGCCCGGGTCGACGACGATCCCCGCCAGCTCCCAGCCCAGCGTCATCGGCAACGGCGGCGTGCCCTCCCCGATGGCCCCTTCCCGCGTCTTGTCGTCAACCGGGTTCACGGCCGAGGCGATGACCCGCACCAGCACCTCGCCCTCGGCCGGCCGGGGCTCCGGCACGTCGACCAGCGCCAGCACGTCAAGATCTCCGAAGCGGTCGATCCGCAGAGCACGCATACCCAACTCCCCTAGAGTTCGATGAGCGTCCAACTTTAAACGGTGGCCCGTTTCGCGCCGCCGGCAGACCCGGCGAGCCTCCAGTGCCATCGTGACGGTCGCGGACGCGGCGACGCCTTGCACGGTGATCGTTCCGGACCGCCCGGCCGGGATGAATGTCCTGTGTGTCCCAGGACGGCGTCCCTCCCCGCCGGGCTCGTGAACGGCTACCTTGGCTCCTGATCGGAGGGATCGTGACGGCGACCGAGGTGAAGCCGGCGACGGGCCGGGCCGCGTGGTGGTGGTGCGGGCTGACCCTGGCCCTGGCCGCGACGGCCGCCGCCCTGGCGGGCGCCAACGGCAGCGCGCCGGCGCCGGTGCTCCACCTGCTGTTCGTGACGGCCTGCGCCCTGGTGGGCGGCCTGATCTGCGCCCGGCGGCCCGGGCACATGGTGGGCCGGCTGCTCGCGCTGTCCTCGTTCTGCTTCGCGCTGTACGAGGCCACCGGCCAGTACGCGATCCTCGGGCTGATCACCCATCCGGGGCTGCCGCTGGCCGCGCCGCTGGCCTGGCCGCAGACCTGGCTGTGGGTGCCGGCCAACACGGCGGCGGCCCTGGTCCCGCTGTTCTTCCCCGGCGGGCGGCTGCCCTCCGCCTCCTTACGCCCGTGGCCGGCCGCGGCGGTGGCCGTCGCGGCGGTCGTCGCCGTGCTGAGCGCGCTGCGCCCCGGGCCGGACACCCAGGTGGGCGCCGGCGCCGGGGTGCCCAACCCGCTCGGCGTGCCCGCCCTGGCCCCCGTCGCGCCGGTGCTGGAGCCGGTGCTGGACGGCGTGCTGGTGGCGGTGTTCGCCGTCGGCGCCGCCGGGCTGGGCAGGCGGCTGCTGCGCAGCGACGGCCCCGAACGCCGCCAGGTCGCCTGGCTGCTCTACGGGGCCGGGATCGAGGCCCTGGTGATCGGGGCCAGGCTGGTGGCGGGGCTCACCGACGACGTCCCCGGCTCCGTGTGGCCCGCCCACGACCCCGTGTGGGAGCTGATCGCCGCCCTGGGCGCCGCCCTCGTCCCGGTCACCATCGGCGTGGCGATCCTGCGTCACCGGCTCTTCGACATCGACCTGGTGATCAACCGGACGCTGGTCTACGTGCTGCTGTCGGGCTGCGTGACCGGCGGGTACGTCCTCGTGGTCGGCTATCTGGGGGCGCTCTTCCCCGCCCAGGACCTGCCGATCTCCGTAGGGGCCGCCGGGCTGGTCGCGCTGGCCTTCGCCCCGCTGCGCCAGCGACTGCAGGGCTGGGTCAACCTGCTGACCTACGGCGAGGCCGACGACCCGTACGCCGCGCTCACCCGGCTGGGCCGCAGGCTGGAGAACGCCGCCGGCCCCGACGCCGGGCTGTCCGGGATCGCCCGGTCGATCGCCGAGGCGCTGCGCCTGCCTTACGCGGCGGTGGAGACCGCCGGGGGCGAGCGCCACGCCTACACCGCGCCGGGCCCGGCCGCGACGGGCGACGCGGGCCTGACCCGGCTGCCGCTGACGCACAACGGCCGGCAGGTCGGCGGCCTGATCCTGCGCCCCCGGCCGGGGGAGACCGGGTTCGGCCCCCGTGACCTGCGCGTCCTGGCGGACCTGGCCCGGCAGGTGGCCGTGGCCGTGCACGCCGCACGGCTCTCCGCCGACCTGCGGCGGTCGCGGGAGCGGCTCGTCATGGCCCGCGAGGAGGAGCGGCGCCGGCTGCGGCGCGACCTGCACGACGGCCTCGGGCCGACCCTGGCCGCGCTGACCATGCGGGCCGAGGCCGCCCACGACCTGGCGGCCGACGAGCGCGTACGGGAACTGCTGGCCGACATCGTCGGCGACGCCGAGGCCGCGCTGGCCGACGTGCGTACCCTGGTGGAAGGGCTTCGCCCGCCGGCGCTGGACTCGCTGGGCCTGGCCGGGGCGTTGCGCGCCCACGCCGCCCGCCAGCCCTCAGGGCTGCGCGTGGAGGTGCACGCCCCGGACGACGTGCCCGTGCTGCCCGCCGCCACCGAGGTCGCCGCGTACCGGATCGCGAGCGAGGCTCTGGCCAATACGCGCAGGCACGCGGGAGCCACGTACGCCCGCCTGCGGATCGAGCTCGCCGGCGGGAGGCTGAACCTGGAGATCTGCGACGACGGCCGCGGGATCGGGCGGCGGGAGTCCGCCGCGGCGGGCTTGGGGGTCGGGCTGGCGTCGATGCGCGAACGTGCCCTGGAGCTGGGAGGATCCTGCACCGTCGAGGAGCGTCCCGGCGGCGGCACCCGCGTCCGGGTCGAGCTGCCCGCGGGTGGGAGGGGGAACGGCGATGATCAGGATCTTGGTGGTTGACGACCATCCGGGGTTCCGCGCGGGGC
The DNA here is from genome assembly GCF_019396325.1 of Nonomuraea ceibae. Lineage (GTDB taxonomy): Bacteria > Actinomycetota > Actinomycetes > Streptosporangiales > Streptosporangiaceae > Nonomuraea > Nonomuraea ceibae. The sequence goes on along the minus strand of NZ_JAHKRO010000003.1, from coordinate 130,419 downwards.
TGCGCGCGCTGCTGTCGGGAGCCGACGGGATCGAGGTCGCCGACGAGGCGGGCAGCGGGGAGCAGGCGCTCGCGCTGGCGGGCCGGGCGCAGCCGGACGTGGTGCTGATGGACCTGGAGATGCCGGGCATGGGCGGGATCGCGGCGACCGAGCTGCTGGTCCGCGACCATCCGCACATCAGGGTGGTGGTGCTCAGCATGTCCGACGACGACGACTCGGTGTTCGCGGCCGTGCGGGCCGGGGCCCGCGGCTACGTCCTCAAGGGGGCGCGCAAGGCGGAGATCGTCCGTGCGGTGCAGGTGGTGGCCGAGGGCGGCGCCGTCTTCGGCCCCGCGCTCGGCCATCGCCTGGCCGACTACTTCAGCGGCGGCGGCGAACGGTCCGGGGCGGCGCTGCCCGGCCTGACGCAGCGCGAGAGCGAGATCCTCGACCTGGTCGCCAGGCACCTGACCAATCCGCAGATCGCCGCCCGGCTCGGGCTGAGTCAGAAGACGGTACGCAACCACGTCTCGGCCATCTTCACCAAGCTCCAGGTCGCCGACCGTTCGCAGGCCATCGTCCGCGCCCGGGAGTCGGGCCTGGGCGCGAACGGCTAGCATCTTGCCATTCTGATAATCAGACTATTACAGTAATCCCATTATGGAAGTTGCGCACTCCCTGGGCGGACTGCCCTGCCTCTCCCTCGGGACAGGACCGCCGCTGATCGTCCTCCTCTTCACCCCGCAGGCCGCAGTGCCGGCCGGCTGGGGCCGTCGCTACCTGATGCGGCTGGTCAAGCCCTTCACCGAGCACTTCACCGTCCACGCCCTCACCCGCCGTCCCGGCCTGCCTCCGGACACCACCATGGCCGAACTGGCCGCCCACTACGCCGAGGGGATCGAGGCCGCGTTCACCGGACCGGTGCACGTGCTGGGCCTGTCGACGGGCGGCTCCCTGGCCCTGCAACTGGCCGCCGACCACCCCGGCCTGGTCGCGCGCCTGGTCCTGGGCGGTACGGCCGCCGCACCGGGCCCGATCTGCGAGCGCGCCAACCGCGCCTACGTCGAGCGCGCCAGGCGCGGCCGGCGGCCGAGCCCCCCTCTGGCCGACCTGGTGACGGAGTCGCCGATCGGCCGGACTCTCGTCGCCGCGCTGGCCTGGCTGGCCGACGGCCGCGGGGACCACACCGACGGCGCCACCATGCTCAACGCCGAAATCGGCTTCGACCTGCGCGCCCGGCTACCGGAGATCACCGCCCGCACCTTGCTGATCCAGGGCCAGAAAGACCTGGCCTACCCCCTCGACCTGGCCCGCCAGACCGCGGCCGGCATCCCCGGCGCCAAGCTGATCGTCTACCCGGGCCGAAGCCACGGCGCGACGTTCACCGACCCGCGTTTCGCAGCCGATGCGCTGACGTTCCTCCGATCACCCTGACCAGGTACGACCCCCGACGTCCAAGGCGAGCATCGCGCACGCGCGTCTTCGTCGGGGTCGCCGGCTAGGGACACGCCTTTCTGTACGGCAGCGCGGGCACGATCACCCGCCACTGCGCCGCGCTCAGCCCGCCCGCCTTCGCGCACACCGCCGCAGCCAACGCCTCCCCGCCCACGGCGTGCCGCCTGACCGCGCCGTTGCCGTTCACGGTCAGCACCGCCGACCCGTCGCCGGTGAACGCCACGTCGAGCGGCGCCCCGATCTCCGGGTCCTGCCCGCCGCCCTGGTCGAGCAGCGCGCCCAGGTCCGTGCCCGACATCACGTCGACCAGCCGCACCCTTCCCCCCACCTGAAGGCTGGCGAGCAGGTCCTCGCGCGGCGAGTAGGCGGCGGGGTCGCCGAACCCGCGCGCGGTGGCGAGCCTGCGGCGCGTGGCCACGTCCCAGACCGTCATCCGTCGCCGCGCGTCGAGCACCACGACCGCCTTGCCGGAGCGGGTGAAATACGCGCGCACCCCCTCGGCGTTCCTGCCACCGCCGCCGAACGCCGGCCCCAGCGCCTTGCCTGCGGCCGTCTCCAGCAGGTGAACGCGGTCGCCCGCCACCACCAGCGTCCGCCCGTTGGAGGAGAAGGCCGCGTACTTCGCCGCGCCCGCCGCGGCCGACCACATGCGCCGCCCGGTCTGCCGGTCCCACAGCTCGACCCCGCCCTTCTCGGTGACCACAACCAGCCTGGCGCCGTCGGGAGAGAAGGCCACCTGCGCGGCGGACGTACGCAGCGTGCCCTGGACGGCGGCCGAGGCGGTGTCCACGATCCGCACCCCGGGCCCGAACATGGCGACGAAACGGGCGTCCGGGCTGAATACCGCGTACTCCGCCTCCGGCAGCGCGCCGGCCTTCCTCCCGCCGACGGTCGACAGCTCGCCGTCGCGGACCACGAGCCGCCCGTCGCCGCTCAGCGCCGCCGCGCTCACCAGGCGATCGTCGTCCTCGGTGGTCAGGTCGGCCACGTCCACCGAGAAAACCTGGTCACCCACCAGATAGCGGAACGTACTTCCGTCGAAGGCCCCCTGAACCGCCTCGTCGACTCCTCCCCGTACCTGGACCGTGGTGAGCAGTTGCGTGTCCGACCTGCGCCAGAACTGGATGGACCGCGATGCCACCGTCGCGACGAGGCCGGCGCCGAACACGGCCGCGCCACCGTTCCAGGTGCCCTGGGTGCCGGCGCCGTCCTTGTCGCCGATGAAGTCCTTCGCCCCGGTCCGCAGGTTGGTCAGCTCCAGCAGGCGACCGCGCCGTGCGGCCCGCCAGGCCCCGTCCCGGCTGAATGTGCCCGCGGCGGCGGGCCCGAGCGCCTTGGCGGCGCCGGTTCGCAGGTCCCAGCGGGTACGCCGGTCAGCCTCCTCGAGCAGGACGGAATCGTCCCGCTCGAACGCCACGTCGACCCACTCGTTCGTGAAATCCTTGGCAGCGGGGAAGACGTGGTCGCTGATCTTCCTGCCGCTGGCGAGGTCCACCGCGGACGCGCGCCTGGCCGTCACGGTCACCAGCACCTTGCCCGACGGGCTCAGCGTCACGCTGTCCATCGGCTCGGCCCGCCGGGCGGCGCGTGTCCGCAGGAGCCGGCCGTTGCGCACGTCCCACACGCGCGTCGCGGTGGAATCGGCGCTGATCAGCGTCCGGCCGTCGGCGCCGAGCGCGCGTACCGTGTCGCCCGCGGTCGACGGGTCGCGGAACATCGCCGTCTCGCGCTGCGCCAGCGAGGCCACCAGGGCCGCCCTGGTGGCCGGCGTGCGGTCCAGCCGCCAGGCCGCCAGGCTCGCCAGCATCGCCTGGTGAGGGTCGCTCCCGCGGGTCGTGGTCGCCACCCCCGCGAGCCTGGCCGCCTCCGACCTGGTCAGCTGCCCGGCAATCTGCTCAGCCCGGTCGTCGGCCACCGCGCCCTGCTGTACGGCCAGCCCGCCGGCCACCAGCGCGATCACCAGCAGCCCGCCCAGGCTCAGCGAGGTCAGCCGGGCCCGCCTGGCCCTGTGCCTGGTCAGGGTGGCCGCCGCGGACAGGAAGTCACGTTCGGTGGGCGACAGGGTGATGTCGCGGCGGGCGGTGGCCGCCCACTCCAACGCGCTGTCCAGGCTGCTGCCTTGGAACAGGTCGCCGTCCCGGCGTCCCGCCGCCTGCCATCGTCGCGCCGCGGTGAGGATCTGCCGGTGTACGGCCAGGCCGTCGCGGTTGGTCTCGATCCACCGGCGGTACCGCGGCCAGGCCTGGGGCAGGGCCGGCCTGGCCAGCCGTACGCCGCCGTCCTGCCTGGCCAGGAAGTAGCCGAACACGGCGAGGATCCTGCGCACGGCGGCCACCTCGTGCGACGCCCGCCCCTCGAGGAGCTCGGCCAGCTCGGCGTGCCGGGTCGACAGCTCGCCCACCTCGTCCACCGTCACCAGCCGCAGTAACACTTCGGGGACCAGCTCGCGCTCGGCCGGATCGAGCATCGCGTACGCCTGCTCGGCCAGCGTGCCGAGTGCGGGATCGTGCCCCTGCGCGCCGATCCCGGCGGCCCGGTGGCCGCCCTGGGCGAGCAGGCGGGCGGTGTCGAGGTCGCCGTCGCCGCTGACCAGCGCCAGCAGCAGCTCGCGGGCGGTCGGCCGCTGGGCCGGCTCCTTGGCCAGTGCCGAGGAGACCAACCGGCGCAGCGTGCCGGGCAGCGCGGACAGGTCGGGGGTGGCCGACAACACCTGGTGCATGACGCTTCCCAGGTTCTCGGCGTGGAACGGATCACGGCCGGTGGCGGCGAAGACGATGACGGCCCCCCAGGCGAACACGTCCGCCGAGGCGTCCGCTCGCTGGCCGATGAACACCTCAGGGGCCATGTAGGTGGGCGTGCCGCTCACCACGCCGGTCGCGGTGAGCGACATCTCGGCGGTCCTGGCGATGCCGAAGTCGATCACGCGAGGGCCGTCCGGGCCCAGCAGCACGTTGTCGGGCTTCAGGTCGCGGTGGATCACCCCGGCGTCGTGGATGGCGGTCAGCGCCGTCGCGATGGCGGTGGCCAGGCGGTGCAGGTCGTCACCCGCGAAGATCCTGCCCGCCGTACGCAGGCTCGGGCCCTCCACGTACTCGCTGACGATGTAGGGACGCGGGCCCTCCAGCTTGGCCTCGATGATCGGCGCGGTGCAGAACGAGGCCACCCGCTGGGCGGCCGCCGCTTCCCGGCCGAGCTGGGCCACCTGATCGCCGTGAAGCACCTTGATCGCCACCCGGCGGCCGTCCTCGGCATATGCCTCATACACCACTCCCTGGCCGCCGGCGCCGAGCCGCCCGGCCAGCCAGTAACGACCGAGCCGCTGTGGGTCTCCTTCGATCAACACGCCTGGTTTGATGCGATCATCACCGACGAAGTTCCGCCCAAAACACCCACGTACGCATCGCTGCAGGCAGAGGGCTACGCGCGACGCGGTTCGCCCGCTGCCGGCAGCCACGGCACTGGCCGGCGTTCACCGGGCATCCGGCTGACACCTGAGCACGTACGCGGCCCGCTGCCCGGTGCAGCCTCCGTCACGCACCTGGATGAGGTCCGGAAAGCGCTGGCCTGCTGACAGCACCTGTCTGCGGCTCCAAGGTGTGCACAGCGCCGAAGCCGGACGAAGCGAAGCTCTCGAAGGACGCACCCGGCGGCAAGCCCACGACCACCGCGAGCCTCCGCCCGAAGACACCTACGCAGTTGATGTACAAGATCCGGATTCGGAACCGCCGGCAGCGTCAGAAAGGCCGCCACCTACGCGGCCTGTCGTCCCGAGACCGCAGCACCGGCCACCACCTCCGACGAAAATGACAGCAACGTCATTCTCAACCCGCCAGGCCTCACAGCGCTGTAATTGCCGAGCTCGGAAGCACTTACCCCGGCGACTTCCTCAGGGGCGAGCAACTATTGGGACGATGGCTGCGCCCGTTGACGCGCTGCGGCTTCCAGGTCGCGGTTGCCCTCCTCGTACAGCACCCGGACACGGGAAGAGCACAGTTTCCACTCACCGTCTCGCCGTTCGAGGCCGAGCGTGTAGTGGCAGCCGATCACCCAGATAGGGGCATCGGCGGCCTCGGTGATCAGGTGCGTGACACGGGCGTCAAAGCGCGCCGTCGCCTCGGGTTCCTCACCCAGGTCGACCACGATCGGACCCAGCAGGTGTTGCGTAGCATCGAAGCCAGGAAGGAAACTCTGCAGGCCCGATACGAAATCGCCTGCAGACACCCGTTCCGGACCACCCTGTTTCGACGGGTAATCAAGATCAACGAATTCCGTTGCCAGTGCGCCGATCGTTTCCCAATCATGCGCGTCCAGCGCATGAAAGAGCCGAGTCACCAACTCCGCGATCGCTATCTTCTCCATGGATTGCACCACGTCGCTCCTCCGCCTGAATGGTCGCCTGGCCGGTTGACCGGACATGCCGCACCGATGTCCGGGGCCGGCTCCCGGCCCTGCATGCTGGGATGTGACGGCAACACTAAGGAGGCCCTACGTGGCTCACCAAACGGTCAGCTACACAGCGACCGAGTTCCTGCACAGCTGCCCGGGCCCGGTGGTCGAGCCCGACCCGTCGTGCCCGGTAGAGATCACCCTCGCCACGTTGCGCGGACGGTGGACCGCCCTGGTCATCCTCGAACTGCTGCACGGTCCGCGCAGCTTCAGCCAGCTCGCACAGGCCCTGCCCACACTCTCCGACAAGGTCCTCACCGACCGGCTGACCCAACTGGTCGAGGCCGGCGCCCTCAACCGCCACCGCAAGCCGGGCTGGCCGCCAAGAGTGGGCTACGCCCTCACCGAACGCGGCCGCGCCCTCGCACCGGTCCTGCAGGCGCTGTGGGAGTGGGGCTCGACCACCACAGCCCCTCGGCCACGGTAGGCAACTGCCGGAGCACACCAATGCCTGTGCGGTGCCAAACGGCGAACACTGTTGCTGAGCTAGGGGTTCGCAGGGCAATCAGGTTGCCCTGCGGTATTCGCGAACTCTGGAATTCTGGCGGTCAGAACCACATAAGCCCGAAACCCACATTGAGTGGATTATGAACGAGTACCACGCTGGCAGAAACGGGCCGCGGGACAGCAGAGCCGCTGCTCAGCGCTGGGTCAGCGCCTCGTAGGCAGCGGAGGGGCCGATTTTGAAGGCCCGGGGCTCGGGTCTGTCACCAGACGCAAAGTAGAGCGTCCGCGCTGGTCAGATGGCCCGGACGGCGGTCACCTGCATCTTCCTGGTGGGGTGTTCACGAAAGGCACGGACCCAGGGGTGGAGTAAGGGCTGGGAAGACCGCTTCCCGGCTCACCCCGTGAACGCTTTTCATCCTCGCGCTCTGCCTGGTCATCGACACTCCGTACAAGCGCATCGGTGCGAACGCGATCGCCACTCTGCAGGGCTTCCTCCCGCTCGACCTGCCCACCGGCATCCTCGCCGTCGACCGCGCCTATAGCGACCAGGCGGGCCGATCATTTCCCCCGGCCCGCCCGCGCCTTGGGTTACCAACTCGTCCTGGACTACAAACAGGATCAGCCGGCGTCCAAGGCAGCGTCCACGAACGCCCTGCTCATCGACGGCAACCTGGCCTGCCCCCCCCTCATGCCCGAACGGCTGGCCCAGGCCACCACCGGTCTGGACGATCAGATCATCCGCAGGCCACCCGAGCAGCTCACCCAACTGATCGCCGCCCGCGAGCCCTACTGGCTCAAGCTCAAGCAAGGCGCCGGCACCCAGAGACGGATCCGGCTGCAATACCCGGCCGCCGGCACCTCCCCCTCGGTGACCTGCCCCCGCCTCAACCGCCTCCACCGCAGCCCGGCCGCGCCACCCACCGCGGTGGACCTGACCAACAGCCGCCAGCGCGCCGCCCACGGCACTGCCAAGCCGACCGTCCCCCTGCCCGCCGACGAACCCCTTCCGCCCCCAGAGGCAAGGGCGACCCAGCACACATCTGTGCTCAGACCACCATCACCTTGCACCCCGATGGCCTCGGCGCGCCGCACTCACGGTCGCCGCCACCAGCCGATTGATCATCTTCGCATTCAACCGGACAGTCACTCAGTTACTCGCCTAGTAACGCAAAGGCCGCTCCCGATCACTCGGAAGCGGCCTTCGACCTGGGTGGAGATGAGGGGATTCGAACCCCTGACCCCTTCGATGCGAACGAAGTGCGCTACCGGACTGCGCTACATCCCCAAGGACTCGACCAGATTAGCAAACTCCAGAGGGTCCTCGCGCCACCCTTTCGGTCGCGCACCCCGTCAGTCGCCCACCGCGCGCCGGGGCGGTTCGGCGTACTGGTCGAAGAGGACGTCCGCCTGCCGGGCCTCGAACTCGATGATCTCCGCCTCCGCCTGCTGGGCGGCGAGCTCGGCGGCGCGGCGTTCGCGGATGCGGCGGGCGCGTTCGCGGGCTCGGGCGGCGCGCTGGCGGCGTTCGCGGTCGACCTGTACGGCCATCCGCAGGAACGCCAGGTAGCCGATCATGATCACGCCCGAGGGGGCCACGGCCCACCACGGGATGAGCTGGAAGGCGGCCGTCGCGATGGAGGCCGCCACCAGCAGCAGCGTGAAGAACAGCAACCGTCTGCGCCGCGCTACGATGATCGCGCGGCGGCGGGCGCGGAACTGGCGGGGGTCGACGTAGTCGGCCGGCGGCGCGTCGTCCTCCAGGCCCGTGCCCGAGTCCTGGGGCGAGCGGGTCAGGTCGGGGAGCTGGTGTTCGCCGGTGTAGTGTTCCTCGAGTTCGGCCAGTTCGGCGAGGTTCGTCTTGTCCCGGCGCAGCCACATGGGGACCAGGACGCACAGCCACATGATGACGATGGCAAGGTAGAGGAGGGCACCGCTCACGGCCACCTCCGGGCAGCATGAAGACGCCTGTGGGTCATCGGCGTCTTCAAAGTGCTCACGTCACGCACCGTAAGACCGCGTGTCACTGATTGACGAGCATTCGGTGCGGTGTGTCGCGAGATCGTCAAACCTCTTCAACCGGAGAACCACCGTGAGCCGCTGACTCACGCGCGCGACGCCACTGCACCAGCAGGCCGCCGGGGACGTCCTCGACGGTCAGCGCGTAGCAGATGTGGTCGCGCCAGGCTCCGTCGATGTGGAGTTGGCGACGCCGTATGCCTTCTTCCCTGAAGCCGAGCTTCTCAACCACCCTACGGCTTGCCTGGTTCTCGGGGCGGATGTTTGCTTCGAGCCGATGCAGTCCGGTGGTGAAGAAGCAGTGGTCGACGGCCAGGGCGAGGGCGGTCGGGGTGATGCCGCGGCCGGCGAGCGCGCCGTCGATCCAGTAGCCGACCTGGGCGGAGCGGGCCGAGCCCCAGACGATGGCGCCGATGGTGAGCTGGCCGGCGAACCGGCCGCCGTACGTGACGACCCACGGCAGGGCGAGCCCCTGGCGGGCTTCGCGGCGCAGGGTGCCGACCATGGAGACGTACGGGCTGAGCCCGGTCTTGAACAGCGGGGTCTCCGGGTTGCTGGGTTCCCAGGGGCGGAGCCAGTCGGCGTTGCGCACCCGGGTGTCGCGCCATACGCGCACGTCCGCCAGCCGGAGCGGCCGGAGGCCGACCGGACCTTCGCTCAGCGCCGCAGGCCAGCCGCGTAGTCGATCCACCACACCATCATCCCCCCAACCGGCGCGATGCCGCCACGGGTCAGGAACCGGGGTGGTCGCCGCCGCGGATCTGGTCGACGGCGTGGCGCAGGATGGGCGCGAGGACGGCCACCCCGTCGCGTACACCGCCGGTCGAGCCGGGCAGGTTGACGATCAGCGTGTTGCCGGCCTGCCCGGCGAGGCCGCGGGACAGGACGGCGGTGGGAACCTGGTCGCGGTTGGCCTGGCGGATGGTCTCGGCGATGCCGGGGATCTCGCGGGTGATCACCCGGGCGGTCATCTCGGGCGTCAGGTCGGTCGGGGTGAGGCCGGTGCCGCCGGTGGTCACGATCACGTCGTAGCCGGAGGCGACGCCTTCGCGCAGGGCGGTCTCGACGGCGTCGCCGTCGGGCACCACGGTGGGGCCGTCGACGGTGCACCCGGCGTCCTGGAGCAGGGAAACCAGGACAGGTCCTGATTTATCGGCGTAAACGCCGGTGAAGGCGCGGTTCGAGACCGTCACCACCAGTGCCCGGATCATCCCCGCCTCCAGATCCCGGTCTTGCCCCCGGTCTTCTCCTCCACCCGCACGTCACTGATCACGGCGGCCGGATCGACGGCCTTCACCATGTCCACCAGCGCCAGCCCCGCCACGGTGACGGCGGTCAGCGCCTCCATCTCGACGCCGGTGCGGTCGGCCGTCTTCACCCGGCAGGTGATCGCCACGCCCCAGTCCTCCACGTCGAGGCTGACCTTCACCCCGTGCAGCGCGATCGGATGGCAGAGCGGCACCAGGTCGGGCGTCCGCTTCGCGCCCATGATCCCGGCAATGCGGGCCACGCCCAGCGCGTCGCCCTTGGGCACCTCGCCGGACCGCAGCAGCTCCACGACCTCACCGGACAGCAGCACCCGCCCGGTCGCCGTGGCGGTGCGGACGCTGACGTCCTTGGCGGAGACGTCCACCATCCGCGCCGCGCCGGTCTCGTCCAGATGCGTGAACTCGCTCAAAGCCGGATCACCCGCACTTCCTCTCCGGCGGTCAGCGCCGTGACTTCTTCGGGCACCACGATCAGCGCGTCCGCCGAGGCCAGCGCCGCGAGCTGGTGGGAGCCCTGCCCGCGCACCGGCTCGACGACGTCGCCGGCCAGCCGCCCGCGCAGGAACGACCTCTTGCCCTCCGGCGAGCGCACGTCGGCGCCGAGCCGGACGGCCGTCGTCTCCGGGAACCCGGCCTCCAGCCCACGCATCCGCCGCAGCGCGGGCCGTACGAAGAGCATGAAGGAGACGAACGACGAGACCGGATTGCCGGGCAACGCGAACACCGGCACCTGGTCGTCGCCCACCACGCCGAAGCCCTGCGGCATGCCGGGCTGCATGGCGACCTTCTCGAACCGTACGGTGCCCAGCGGCCCCAGGGCCTCCTTGACCGGCTCGTACGCGCCCATCGACACCCCGCCGCTGGTGATCACGGCGTCGGCGCGGACGAGCTGGGCGTCGAGCTGCTCCAGGAACGCGGCCGGGTCGTCGCCCACGGTCGGCGCGCGGAAGCCGTCGCCGCCCGCCTCGCGCACGGCGGCGGTGAGCGTGAAGCTGTTGGAGTCCCAGATCTGCCCGTGGCCGAGCGGCAGCCCCGGCTCGACCAGCTCGGCCCCGGTGGCCAGCACGACGACGCGGGGCCGGGGGCGTACGAGAACCCGGCGGCGGCCGACGCCCGCGATGATGCCGAGCTGAGCGGGGCCGATCACGGTGCCCGGCCGGAGCACCGTGTCACCGGCCGCCACGTCCTCGCCGGCCAGCCGGATCGCGTTGCCGACGGAGGCGGCGCGGTCGACGCGGACGGAGACCTTGCCGCCGTCGGTCCACTCCACGGGCACCACCGCGTCGGCCCCGGCGGGCATGGGCCCGCCGGTCATGATCCGCGCGGCGTGCCCGGGGCCGATGGCGAGCATCTCGCCGGCCCCGGCGGCCACGTCGTCGATCACCGGGAGCGTGACGGGCACGTCCTGGACGTCGACGGCGCGTACGGCATAGCCGTCCATGGCGGAGTTGTTGAACGGCGGCAGCGGCACCGGCGAGACGATCTCCTCCGCCAGTGTCGTGCCGAGCGCGCTCTCCAGCTCCACCTCGAGCGGCGCGAGCGGCCGCACGGTGGACAGGATGTCAGCGAGGTGCTGATCAACCGACTTCATCGAGGAACTCTCGCAACCACGGCAGGAACTCGGGAGCCAGATCGGGCCGGTCCGCGGCGAACTTCACCACGGTGCGCAGATAGTCGAGCTTGTCACCGGTGTCGTAGCGGCGGCCCCGGAACAGCACGCCGTGGACCGGCCCGCCCTCGCTGGAGTCGCGCCCGGCCAGCGTGCGCAGCGCGTCGGTGAGCTGGATCTCGTTGCCGCGCCCGGGCGGCGTGTTCTCCAGCACCTCGAACACGGCCGGGTCGATGACATAACGCCCAATGATCGCCCAATTGGACGGCGCCTCGTCGACCGGCGGCTTCTCCACCAGGTCGGTCACGCGGACGACGTCGTCCTCGTCGGTCGCCTCGATCGTCGCCACGCCGTAGAGGGACACCTGCTCCTTGGGCACCTCCATCAGCGCGATGACGCTGCCGCCGAACGTGTCGCGCACCTGGATCATGCGCTGCAGCAGCGGGTCACGCCTGTCGATCAGGTCGTCACCGAGCAGGCACGCGAACGGATGGTCGCCGACGTGCTGCTTGGCGCAGAGCACCGCGTGCCCGAGCCCCTTCGGCTCGCCCTGCCGCACGTAGTGCAGGGTCGCCAGCGAGGCCGGCTCACGGACCTGGGACAACCGGTGCTCGTCGCCCTTGGCTTCGAGCACCTCCTCCAGCTCGAACGCGCGGTCGAAATGGTCCTCGATCGACCGTTTGTTCTTGCCCGTGACCATCAGCACGTCGAGGAGCCCGGCGGAGGCCGCCTCCTCAACGACATACTGGATGGCGGGCTTGTCGACGATGGGCAACATCTCCTTGGGTGTCGCCTTGGTCGCCGGAAGGAACCGGGTGCCCAGACCCGCGGCGGGCACCACGGCTTTCGTCACAGGGTCGAAGTCAGCCATGAGTAGACCCTAGTGGAGGACCCTGTGGACAAGCTCAACCTGCGCCGTGAGCTGATTTCGGCGCGTGCCTCCCTCACTCCCGGCCAATTGCGCGCCAACTCCATCAAGATCCGCGAAACCCTCCTTGACCAGCCGTGGGTCCAGATGGCCGGGCTCGTCGCCTGCTACTGGTCGATCGGCACCGAGCCGGAGACGCACGGGCTGGTGTTCGCGCTGTGGAAGCACGGCGCGACCGTGATGCTGCCGGTCCTGCGCGAGGACGACGACCTCGACTGGGCGGTGTACGACGGGCCCGACACGCTGGCGCCGGGCCGGTTCGGGCTGATGGAGCCGGTCGACACGCGGCGCGGCACCGGCGCGATCCGCACGGCCGCGCTGGTGATCGTCCCGGCGCTGGCCGTCGACCGGCACACCGGGGTACGTCTCGGGCGCGGCGGGGGATCGTACGACCGGGCCCTGAGCAGGGTCGGGCCGAACGTGCCCACGGTCGCCCTGCTCCACGACGGCGAGCTGCGCGAGGACGTGCCCGCCGAGCCGCATGATCGCCGGGTCCGCTTTGCGATCACCCCCGAGGGACTGACTAGTCTAAAGTGACTACGCACGCACAGAGGGGACTGGATGACGCTTGATGTCTGGCTCCTTCTCGGCGCTGCCATCGTCATCGCCGCAGTCGTGTCCGTACGGGTCGCCCACCGCAGCGGCCTGCCCAGCCTGCTCCTCTTCCTCGGGTTCGGCCTGCTGCTGGGCGACGCGGGGTTCGGCATCCCGTTCAGCGACCCGGAGGTCGCCCAGCGCATCGGCCTGATCGCGCTCGCGGTGATCCTGGCCGAGGGCGGCCTGACCACCAACTGGAACCACGTACGCCGTGCGGTCCCGATGGCGCTCATCCTGGCCACGATCGGCGTCGCGGTCAGCATCGTCGTCGTCGCGGCGGCCGTGCAGGCGCTGCTCGGCGTCGGCCTGACCACCGCGCTGATCCTCGGCGCGGTGCTCGCCCCCACCGACGCCGCGGCCGTGTTCTCCGTGCTGCGCAGGCTGCCGCTGCCCTCCAAGCTGTCCGGCACCCTGGAGGCCGAGTCCGGCTTCAACGACGCCCCCACCGTGATCGCCGTCGTGCTGCTGAGCAGCGCCGCCCAGCCGACCCCCAGCATGGGCTCGTTCCTGCTGGAGACGACGCTGGAGCTGCTCATCGGCGGCGGCGTCGGCCTCGCCGTCGGCCCCGCCGGCGCCTACGCGCTGCGCCGCATCGCCCTGCCGGTGTCCGGCCTCTACCCGATCGCCGTCCTGGCGCTCTCCCTCGCCTCCTACGGCGGCGCCGTCATGCTGCACGGCTCGGGATTCCTCGCGGTGTACGTGACCGCGCTCATCCTCGGCAACTCGCGGCTCCCCCACCGGGCGGCGACCAGGGGCTTCGCGGAGGCGGCGGCCTGGCTGGCGCAGATCGGGCTGTTCGTCATGCTCGGCATGCTGGCCAGCCCCAAGGAGATGCCGTCGGCCATCGTGCCCGGCCTGATCGCCGGCACCGTGCTCGCGCTGGTGGCCAGGCCGCTGTCGGTGATGGTCAGCGCGGCCGTCGCCCGCGTGGGCCGGCTGGCCACGATCACCTGGCGCGAGCAGGCGTTCCTGTCGTGGGCCGGGCTGCGCGGCGCGATCCCCATCGTGCTAGCGACGATCCCGTGGGCGGCCGACGTCCCCGGCTCCAAGGACATCTTCAACCAGGTGTTCGTGATCGTCATCGTGTTCACGCTGCTCCAGGGGCCGACGCTGCCTTTCGCGGCCCGGCTGCTCAAGGTGGCCGCGCCCGGCGAGGCGCACGACCTGGAGGTGGAGTCGGCGCCGCTGGAGGAGCTCAACGCCGACCTGCTCCAGATCAAGGTCCCGCCCGGCTCCAAGCTGCACGGCGTGGAGATCTTCGAACTGCGGCTCCCGGCCGGCGCCCAGGTGACGCTCATCGTCCGCGAGGGCAGGTCGTTCGTGCCGGCCGCCAACACCCGCGTCCGCGTCGACGACCAGATCCTGCTCGTCACCACCGCCGCCTGCCGCGACCAGGCCGAGACCCGCATGCGCGCCGTCAGCCGCCGCGGCAAGCTGGCCGGATGGTACGGGGAGCGGGGAGTGGAATAGTCGTTTGACCGTATCGGTTACCATTAGCAGTCGCATCGCTCGAGTGCCAAACCCCTGAAGGAGGAGCGCGTGCCGACCTACCAGTACGCCTGCAACGACTGCGGTGAGCAGCTCGAAGTCGTTCAGAAGTTCACCGACGATGCGCTGACCGTGTGCCCGGCGTGCCAGGGCAACCTGCGCAAGGTGTTCTCCGCCGTGGGCATCGTGTTCAAGGGCTCCGGCTTCTACAAGACCGACAACCGCTCGTCGTCGACGTCCGCTCCGGCCACGGCTTCCTCGAAGCCCGCGGAGTCCAAGTCGGCCGAGTCGTCGTCGAAGCCCGCCGAGTCGAAGCCCGCTCCGGCCGCCGCGTCCAACTGACGAGCTAGCGGGGCCTGTCGCCCGCTGCGCCCAGCAGCTCCGGGGCGATCCGGTCGAGGAGCTCCTCCAGTTGCGGGTGCGGCCCCCAGTCGGCCACCAGCCGGCCCAGGGCCTCGCGCGAGCTGCGCAGCAGCCGCAGCGCCGCCGCCTGCCCGCGCTCGGTGAGCCGCAGCCACTCCTCGTCCGCCGACCGCTCCACGTAGCCGTCGGCGACGAGCCGGTCCACGTACGGTCTGCCGCGCGCCCTGCTGACCTGGGCGCGCTCGGCCAGGTCGACGGCCTTGACCCAGCCCTCGCCGCCCAGCCTGGCGATGATCCACACGCCTTCGGGCCGCATGCCCTCCAGCCCGGCCAAGTCGCCCATCCGCGCGTAGTAGCCCTTGCGCAGGTCGGCGTCCGCCAGCCGGACGAGGCCCCGCTCGACCTCGGCCAGCGACGACCGCTCTGCCGACGTGGCGCCGAGCCCCTCGCCGATGTCGGAGGCCCGGGTGGTCTGCCTGAGCCGGTGCTCCGGGATGAACCAGGTCAGCACGAACGCCACCAGCATGATCGGCGCCGCCACCCGGAACACCGCGGCGATCGCGTCGGCGTAGACGTGCAGGAAGTCGGCGGCGAGGTCGGACGGCAGCCGCTGGATCGCGGTCGGGTCGCGCTGGATCTGCGCCGGGTCGAAGCCGGGCGGCAGCGTGGTCGTGCGCAGCACCTGGGCCACGTCGGTGCTCAGCGTGGCCGCGAAGACCGAGCCCAGCGTCGCCACCCCGAACGAGCCGCCGATCGAACGGAAGAAGGTCGCCCCGGAGGTGGCCACGCCGAGATCCTTGAAGTCGACGGCGTTCTGCACGACGATCACCAGGACCTGCATGGTCATGCCCAGCCCGATGCCGAGGATCAGCAGGTAGGCGGCCATGACGGCGGTGCCGCTGTGCTCGGTGAGCGTGGACAGCAGGAACATGCCGACGCTGGCGATCGCGGTGCCGGCGATCGGGAAATATCGGTATTTGCCAGTCTTCGAGATGACGAATCCGCTCACGATGGAGAGCGTCAGCGTCCCCGCCATCATCGGCAGCAGGAACACCCCCGACAGCGTCGGCGTCACCCCGTGCACGATCTGCAGGTAGAGCGGCAGGTACGTGAGCGCGCCGAACATCCCGAACCCGACCACGAACCCGACCACCGACGACATCGCGAACGCCCTGTTGCGGAACAGCCCGAGCGGCAGCACCGGCTCCCTGGCCCGCCGCTCCGCCCGGATCCAGCCGGCCACCAGCACGACCGCCGCGACCGCCAGGCCGATGATCACCGGCTCGGTCCACGCGTAGGTGTTGCCGCCCCACGTCGTGATCAGCACCAGGCACGTGGTCGCCCCGCCGAGCAGCGCCACGCCCGCGTAGTCGATCGTGTGGCGGGTGCGGCTCGCGTCGCCGGGCAGCGCCGCCACGATCACCAGCAGCGCGACCGCGCCGAGCGGCAGGTTGACGTAGAACACCCAGTGCCACGACAGATGGTCGACGAACAGCCCGCCGAGCAGCGGCCCCACGATGCTCGACACCGCGAACACCGCCCCGAAGAACCCCTGGTACTTCCCCCGGTCGCGGGCCGACACCACGTCACCGACGATCGCCTGGGCCAGCACCATCAGCCCGCCGCCGCCGAGCCCCTGGATCGCCCGGAACGCGATGAGCTGCCCCATGCTCTGGCTCAGCCCGCACAGCGCCGACCCCGCCAGGAAGATCACGATCGCGGCCAGGAACAGTCTCTTGCGCCCGTACTGGTCGCCCAGCTTGCCCCACAGCGGCGTCGACACGGTGGCGGCCAGCATGTAGCCCGTCACCACCCACGACAGGTGCTCCAGCCCGCCGAGGTCGCTCACGATCGTCGGCAGCGCCGTGGACACGATCGTCTGATCGAGCGCTGCCAGCAGCATGCCGAGCATGAGCGCGACGATGATGAGCCCCAGGCCACGTTGCCGCATGCCTGCGATCATACTCATCGTGAGGATTCGAACACGTTCCGCTGCCGGTTATCCACAGAACGGGGTTCGGGGTCTCGGCGGCCACCCGGCGCGCCGCTAATGTCGGCGCCATGCTCACTCGCGCAGACATCGGCGTCATCGGCGGTTCCGGCTTCTACTCCCTGCTCGACGACGCGGAGGAGGTCGAGGTCACGACCCCCTACGGCCCGCCCAGCGACACCGTCACCGTGGGCCGCATCGGCTCGCGCCAGGTCGCGTTCGTCCCCCGGCACGGCCGCGACCACCGCTTCCCTCCCCACCGCATCCCCTACCGGGCCAACCTGTGGGCGCTGCGCTCGCTCGGCGTGCGCCAGGTCCTCGCCCCCAGCGCCGTCGGCTCGCTCCGGGCCGAGCTGGGCCCCGGCGCGATCGTCGTGCCCGACCAGCTGGTCGACCGCACCTCCGGCCGCGTCCAGACCTATTACGACACCGGCGGCGCCGTGCACGTCTCCTTCGCCGACCCCTACTGCCCCGCCGGCCGCGCGGTCGCCGTCGCCGCGGCGCGGGCCGGCGAGTGGGAGACGCTCGACGGCGGCACCCTGGTCGTCATCGAGGGGCCGCGCTTCTCCACCCGGGCCGAGTCGCAGTGGTTCCAGCGCAACGGCTGGGCCATCGTCGGCATGACCGGCTTCCCCGAGGCCGTCCTGGCTCGCGAGCTGGCCCTGTGTTACACGTCCCTGTCCCTGGTGACCGACCACGACGCCGGTGTGGAGGCGGGCCAGGGCGTCACGCACGACGAGGTCCTGGAGTTCTTCGCGCGCAACGTCACCCGCATGCGCTCGCTGGTCGCCGACGCCGTCCGGTCCTTGCCCGAGGAGCGCTCCTGCCCCTGCGGCGCGGCCCTCGACGGCATCAAGCTCCCCTTCGAGCTGCCGTGATCCGCCTGTGGCTGCGGCGCTGCGAGCGCCGCCGCCGCCTCGTCGCGGCCGCCCTGGCCGCAGCGGGCGTCCTGGCCGCCTTCGTCGCCCTGCGGCCCGCTCCGGGCCCCACGGTGCTGGTCGCCGCCCGCGACCTCGCCCCCGGCGTGCTGCGCCCCGGCGACCTGCGCGCGGTCCCGCTCCCCCACCCGCCCGACGGCGCCCTGCGCTCGGGCGCGGTGGGCCGGGTCCTGGCCGGCGCGATGCGCCGCGGCGAGCCGCTGACGGACGTCCGCCTGCTCCACTCCCTCCGCCTGCCTCCCGGCGCCGTCGCCACGCCCGTACGCATCTCCGACCCCGACGTCGTGCGCCTGATCTCCCCCGGCTCCACGATCGGCGTGCTGGCCGCCCGCGACGGCGCCCCCGCCGCGCTCGTCGCCGACGACGTGACGGTCCTCACCATCCCCGACGCCCCCAGCGACCACGGCGCCCTGGTGGTCCTGTCCACCACACGGTCCCAGGCCGCCGACCTGGCCGGCGCCCAGGCAGGAGGGCACCTGTCGATCACCATCACAGAGTGATCGATCCATTACTCTCTGTTGGCATGAGTGGATTCAAGAAGTTCCTGATGCGCGGGAACGTCATCGACCTCGCCATCGCCGTGGTCATCGGCGCGGCCTTCAACGCCGTCGTCCAGTCGTTCGTGGCCGACCTGCTGACGCCGCTGATCTCGGCGTTCGGCGGCCTGCCCGACTTCTCGTCCCTGAAGATCACCATCGGCCAGTCCAACTTCATGTACGGCAACTTCATCAACGCCCTGGTGTCGTTCCTGGTGATGGCCACCGTGATCTACTTCCTGATCGTCAAGCCCTACACCCACTTCAAGGACCGCGCCGAGGCCCGCGAGGAGATCACCCACCGGGCCTGCCCCGAATGCCTCTCGGAGATCCCCAAGGCCGCCACCCGCTGTGCCCACTGCACCGCCGAGCTCACCCCGGCGCCCTAGGGCAGGGTGTCCATCTTCGGGTCGTACTCCCAGTGCCACGGCTCGAACGGGCTGCTGTAGGCCCAGTCCGGGTGGAACCACCCGTACCTCTTGCCGTTCTTCTCCAGCCAGTTGAACTCCGGGGACCGGAACCGCTCCACGCCCCCGCAGAGGTCTACAGCCAGCCCGAGCCCGTGATTGCTGCGCCCCGGCACCGCCGCGAACCCCGGCCGCCGGTAATAGACCGACTGCTGCTCGGCCAGGCTCCGATAGGCGTCGGTCACGCACATCTGCTTGCCGAACTGCCGCTTGAACGCCTCGTTCAGGCTGACGAACGCGATCGTCGCGTCGGCCCGCAGGCTGAACCCCTTCTGCTGGAGCGGGCAGAGCATGCTCTTGGGAATCAGCCCGTTCGGATACTCCCCCGCCGTCGCCGCCCGCAGCGGGTTGCACCCCAGCGCCGCCCGGCCCACCTTGTCGATCTTGATGCCCATCTTCACCAGGGCCGCGGTGAGCGACTTGACCACCTTGTCCGACCGCTTCCTGAGCAGATCCACCTCGGCGGCCATCTGCGCCTCGGCCAGCAGGTTCCCCGCGCGCAGCTCCTGCGCCTCGGCGGCCAGCCTCTCCGTCTGCTGAATCAGCGCGGTGCTCCGGTCGACCGCCTGCTGCCGCACCATGACGATGTGGTTGATGTTGGCCATGGTCCGCAGGGTGTCGGCATCGGCGTCTCCCGCCAGGAACGGCACGATCGTGTCACTGGCCAGCGGCTGGATGTAGAGCAGCTCGGCCATCTGCGACACCGGCTGCCGGATCTGGGCCAGGTGCCGCTCGGCCTTCGCGAGGGCCTGCAGTTTGCCCTCCAGCTCCTTCTCGGCCGCCTCGAACTCGGTACGCCGCTTGATCAGCGCCTTGTTGGCTTCCTCGAGCTCCTGCGCCGCCCGCTCGGCTTCCTTGCGCAGCTCGGTGAGATTGGCGGGGTCGGAACGGGTCCCCAGGGCCTGGCGGGTGTCCTGGGCCTGCCGGGCTTCGGCAGGAGCGCCCAGCAGGGAAGTCATCGCCACGACGACCGCGATCAGACCTGCTGATCGAGGGGCTGGCACGTTCGACTCCTCCGTTTGCAAACTCGTTACCCGCGTCCGGCACGCACGTTACTACAGCCCCCCGAGTGCCCGGACCGAACTCCGAAGAGCCGTTATGAGGCAAACGACGCTTTTGTACTGCTCCTGGCTTGTGAGGTGTGGGTTGGGGTGTGGCTTCGGGGATGCCGTGGCGGCTTGCGGGGGCTTGTGGGTGCTTGTGGGAGCGCCATCGAAGATCCGATACGGTCGTACGGCGACCCTCTGTCCGACCCGGGGCTCCGCTGCCATGCCGACCCGTTCACCGCTCTAAGACGATGGAGCACCGATACCGCCTTGCACCGGCTTCAAGGGGTTGGCCTCAGTCGTGACGCCCCCATGTCACCTGACGTGCCTTCACGTCACCCTGTGCGCTCCCGTACGCCCATACGCCCTGATCCCTGATCCCGTCACAACCCCGACGCCAAATCGCCCGTGAGGCTCACCGCCGGCTGCCGCTCATGCTCCCTGCAGAGCTCCCACAGCCACGTGTCCACCCACTCCCCCGGGCAATCGGACTGCGAATCGGACGGCGCTGCCGGCGCCCGATCCGAAGGCTCCGGGGCCGCCTCCTGGACTGGCGGCGCCGAACTATCCCTCGTAATCCCCACCTCCTGCACCGCCGGCTCCCCGGGAACGTCCACCACCTCCACCCCAGCCTCCGTCTCCGCCTCTGTGACAGGCGCAGGCATCGCCGCCACGTACTGCCGCGCCGGATGCGCAGGCGGAGGCACCAGCACCGGAGCGAACACCTTGAACTCCCGCTCCCGGCCCCTCTTGCCCTCGTGCTGGTACTGAGACATCTCCCCCGCCAGCAACCCGCCGGCGAAGATCGCAGGCGCGAGCAACGCCGCGAACAACACCACGGGCCGCCTACGCGCCTGCCTACGTCGCCTACTGTCCACGCGCCGACCGTAACCGCGGGCGACACCACGGCCGGTAACCGGTTGCCATGTGTTTACCGCCCGCCTGCGCACCCATGGCACGGCACGGCCTGGATGCAGGGCCTCGGTGAAGTTGGTGGGGGCTGAGGGCCCACGCAGTGGCAGTCTTTCGCTAGGCTTACTTCGTCCGCCTCCGTAGCTCAGGGGATAGAGCACCGCTCTCCTAAAGCGGGTGCCGCAGGTTCGAATCCTGCCGGGGGCACTCATCTCCACCAGGCTTTTCGCCATCTGACCTGCGGTTTCTCGACTGCAGGTCTCTTGCTTTCTAGACCTTGGATAGGTCGCCGAGTGCACCCGTATGCAGCCACAAGACCTTGATCACGGGATATGTGCGGGATGATCTTGGGCGCGTTCTCCGAGGTCAAGACCGGTTTTGAGGGCCGCACTGTTGCCGTCGAAACGCCTGCGCCTAGGGTGTCCACGTGCAGCGTCTGGCCCTCTTCGACCTCGACAGGACTCTCATCGACCTCGATGCCGCGTTCCTGCACTGGGCCGAGGAGTTCACGGAGCAGCGGCGGCTGGGCCCGGACGGGGTCGCCTGGCTCGCCTCTCAAAACCGAGACATGCACCCGCATCGAGAGGCCTTCTTCCGCAAGATACGCAAGCACTTCGCGCTGCCCGAGGGCATCGACGAACTCTGGGCCGCTTACCGCAAGCGCATACCGCACCTCGTACGTTGTTACCCGGGCGTGCGAGAAGCGTTGACCGAGCTCCGCGCTGCGGGATGGCGAGTCGGGATCGTGACGAACGGCATGGCCGACAACCAACTCGCCAAGCTCCAGCGGACCGGCCTCGCCGACGCGGTGGACGGGTACGCGGTGTCGGGCGTCGAGGGCATCCGCAAGCCGGAAAGCCGGCTCTTCCACATCGCCGCCGAACGGTGTGGAGCCAGCATCGCCGAGGGCGGTTGGATGGTCGGCGACAACCTCATCGCGGACATACAAGGGGGCCAGGCGACCGGCCTACGCACGATTTGGGTCGACCGAGGGACATGGCAGGGCCACGAGCATCGTGCTGACCACGTCGTCACCGACGTCATTCCAGGGATCGCCTACTTGCGTAGTACGCAGTAGCTGAACAGCCCGTTGCCTTTCATACCTCTTCGGTAGTCTCCCTCGACGAACACTCGAACGCCCCTTATCGTCACATTGATCCCAGGGATAGCCGTCTCAAAGATCCGAAGGATCCGAGGATGATGGCGACACAAGAGCAGATCAACGCTGCCCGACGCACGATCGAGCAGTTACGTGACCAGCACGCCAATGACGTGCGCAAGCTCATCGGCCTGCTCGAAAGCGGAGCTATGAAGGGCCGGGCGGCGGACAGGCTCATCGAGGACTGCAAGGCGTGGGAAGCGGCCTACAAGAACGTCTTCAACCGGGCTCTGGCGCTGGTCGACGGCGCAGCCGCCACCGAACCCGGTAGGGCTTCCTGATGAGCCCACCTCCGACGAGTATCGGTATCGACCCCACGTTGATGACGCAGCTCATCGGCGAGATCAAACGTCTGGAACGGACCTGGCCAGACCTGGACGCGCAGATCGGCAATGCCCTGCGGTCGATCGGCACCGCCATGAGTGGCCCTGGCCTTCTCAGGGACATCGGCTTTCAGATCGCCGAACGCGCCCCCGACCTCCAGCGCCGCCTGGACCTCATCATCGCCACTCAGAAGATCGGCCTCGACAAGGGGATCGTGTGGGCGGACGAGTCTCTATGGGTCTCCCACTCACCGGCCGGCGGCGCGGCCGTCGCCAAATCGCTGGCCGACAAGCTTCGGCAAGCATGGAAGCAACGAGACTTCAGCGACAAGGCCGCAACCGCTGAAGTTCTCGACCTGCTGGCCAAGCACCAGCAAGACCCCTATTTCGCCGTGGCGTTCGCCAATGAAATGCGCCCCCGGGAGCTCAAAGCGCTGTTGGCCGACTTCCACCGTTTCTCGCAAGGCAACCCGCACAGTCGCGACTGGAAGGATCCGCCCTCTACCGACGTGGACCGACTGGCAGCGGCCTTGAGCGTTGCCCTGGGGACAGCCTCGCGCGGGGTCGGCGACATGCGACTGCCCAAGGGATACACCGACGAACTGGTGGCGAATCAGGATGAGGCGCTGACCGGCTTGGTAGTCAACAGGCTGCTCCAGCATGGCGTCTTCGATGACGCTTTCGTCCGAGACCTGACGAACAAGGTCTACGACAACACGCAGAAGCCTCCCGGTGAGCGGCAGCCCATGATGGGGTTCGGCCCGGGTATCGCAGCCGCACTGGCCAACAATCCACGCGTGGCGCAGGACTTTTTCACCGACCCCACCAGGAAGCCGCTGGCTTTCCTGATGCAGCAGAACCGGTGGAGCGGCGGGAATCACGAGGTGGGGCGCGCCATCGAGGCGGCGACCATGACGTACCGAGACAACGGGCAGCCACCGGGCACGTCACGTGGCTACAAGTCGGCCCTGATCGCTTCCTGGGCCGTTCACTTCTGGGCCGATCGAAAAGCTCATAAGACGCTCCCCGACACGAAGCAAAGCGCTGCCCGCGTGTTCGCCGCCTACATCGGTGATGTCCATCGCATCGCAGACGACGAGGTCAAGGAGAGCATGGGCGTGACGGCCAAGCCGGACGCGGACCCGAATCTTCCGGGCAAGCAGCCGTATGGCGCCACGTTCGAGCGCGACGACGTCAAAGCCGCCATGACGTGGGCCTTCAGCGATGACAAGGCGTTCAAGACGGTCGCTGAAGCCCATGGGGAGTACAGCCAGATGGTTCTGGACGCTCAGGCCGCTCAGATCAAGAGGTCCGTCGAATCCGACCTCGCAGCCTGGCACGACAGCCATCCTCAGGCAAGCGATGCGGAAATGGACGTGCAGCGGCAAAAGCTGATCGAGAGCCGTATGAGCGGCAGCAGCTCTCAAGAGTTCAACGCCCGAGTGTTCGACCTCAGCAACTCGCTCTATCTGATCGCCGATGCCGGAAACGTCGCCAACATCAACGAGGCGGACCGCAACGACAAGAACAACGAAGCGCTCAAGGATGCCGTCACCCGAACCCTCAAGCTGACTCTTACACCGGCAGGCCAGTGGACAGCCCCGACGTTCGAGTTCATCGAGAGCTACGTCAGCGATGGGATCGAGTTCAACGAGGGAGAGAAGGCTCGTCGCGATGCCGTCACCGCGACCGACATGACGCAGAACATGTTCCGGGATATCACGGCCGGGGCGATGATGCGGCATGGCCTGTTCGGTGACAGCTCGGTTCCAGCCGTCACACACCCATACGCGCACGAGAACTACGCCAAGGGATCAGCCGGAGATTTCCTCAAGGACGGCCAGATCATTCCCCGAAGCGCCATGACCACCGCGCAGGAGCATGCTTATATCGAGTGGCTGAAGCACTCGCCGGCTTCCCGCGTGTTCCACGCAACCGACCTGTCTTTCCGAGCGGGATTCAGGCTGCGAACACCGACATACCCGGAGGCCAGAGAATGAGGGCCCGAGCATCCGCCCCACTGCTTCTGACCGCGGCCTTCGTCCTCGCGGCCTGCTCAACGCCTCTCGATCCACCACCGGACAGACGTCCCTTGGGCACTGTCACTGCAGCGCACGGCGAGTGCGGCATGCTTTCCGCGGACGCGATCGCACGGGTGACGGGTTTGAGCACCTTCTACGCGAGCGGCACGGGTGCGGTTGAGAACTTCTCCCACTGTGTGGTGACCAAGTCTGCCGAGTCGAGCGAACGTGTACGGCTGGAGATCGAGCTGGACGATCCTGCGGTCCCTTCGGTTCAGGAGCTGGAGAATGCGAAGGCTGCCGATAAGGGAGTCTCGCTGCCAGGCGAGCTGGGCCCCGGGTACAGCGCCATCCTGAAGGATGCAGATGGGCGCCCCTCGGGGGCCTACGTGTCCGCCTGGACATCGGACGGCACCAAGACACTCTCTATCCGGCTCTACCAAGGCGCACCAGGTCGCGATCACCAAGCAGACGTGGTCGAGTTCGTGAGACAGCTCCGCCCGGTACTCCTCGACCCGAAAACCTGACCGCTATCCATAGATCGCATGGCATACGCGATTGCGCATACGGAACCCTGGGCGAGCTGGCGGGAAAAGCTGATCACACTTCGCAGCAACCGTACGGCCCCCTGCTCCGTCGCCGCGTCTTGCCGTTTTGCTTGAGCCGCTGTCTTTCCTGCTGGCGATACGAGGTTGTTTCCGCCGTGATTCGACTCGAATTTCCTCGCTTCGCTGGCGGGACTCCCCTTTGATCGCCGCCCGGCCATGCTTCCTGGTCTTCGACGTCTCGCGGCGGCGGTCGGGCTCAGTCGAAGGCGCGGCACTGGACGTGACTTTGGTATGGGCTGCCACGCCACCGTCGGCACGCGCAATCGCGGTGGGGACCGGCGCTGGCTGCGCAGCGGCCCGGGGCCGTAGGGCATTGCTGTTGAGTCCCCACGTACTCGACCAGATACCCAGGGCAGCGCAAGCTAGGAAGCCGACAATAAGCGCGGCTCTGGTGAGACGGTCTGCTGTAGTCAGGGTGGATTCCCTCGGAGGCGTTGGAGTTGCGTATCTCCGCCACCTGAGGCCGTCTGATGCACCGGTTGGCCTCGCCTTCCTTGGCATCGTCATTCCGTAGGGCGGACGACGCAGTAGGGGCTGTTCTCCCGCTGCTTGCGTGGGGTCGTTGTGCTCTTCGCGCATAGTTCTCCTGGTCACTATTCGTGCGTTGAGTGTGGCGGAGCGTGGCAGGGTTCTGTGGGAGCGACTCGGTTCGGCAAGCAGTTGGAATGCTTCGGCCCCGGTGCTTACCGGGGCCGAAGCAGCTCGAAACGTGCGGCTATGGGTCCAACGCGTCGTTGATTTTGCTGTTGATCTGCTCCTGCTGGCCGTCCATGCATTTGGCATAGACCCGCAGCAGGACGTCAACGCTGTGACCCGCTCGCTTGGCGACCTCGGGTGCCGGGACGCCGGCGTTCAACCAGAGCGAGACCGCCGCATGGCGGAGGTCGTACGGCCTTGCCGCCAGCGACGAGGCGACCTGCGCCGGGTTCAGGGCGAGCTTTCGAGCCTCTTGCCACACGTAGGAGTGCGCGGAGCTGGAATAGGTCCCGCCCGTACGCGTTTGGAAGATCCGTCCGTCCTTCGCGGTTCCGAACTCGGCGACGTGCTCGCGGAGCATGGCGACCAGGACGGGCGGGATCGGGATCTCGCGCGTTTCCTTGTCGGCGCGGTGCTTCAAGCTGCGCGACTCGTGCGTTTCGCCGGAGTTGGTCCAGCGCTTCGTCGCTTGAGGTCGCGCCCGCTCCAAGACGATCAGGCCCCAGCCCGATTCGGGCAAGGTGCAGTTCCTCAACCGCAGGTCCGCCGCTTCCTCTGGCCGGAGGGCGGCATAGTAGATGCAGGCGAACAGCGCCTTGAGGCGAGGACCACGCCTGCGGCCGACCCTGGGTATGGCGTCGAGGAGCTGACTGGCTTGGGCCGGGTTCACCACCGTTCGAGGGTCGACGACCATCACGGCCTTCGGTGGCGTCCACTTGATCGCGTCTAGCGGGTTGCTGCCGAACACCTTCTGCTCGACTGCGTGCTCCAGGAGATGATGGAGGACGGCCCGCTTCCGGCGGACCGTGTTCGCTCCCGCCGGTACGCCCGCGAAGGTCACCGAGATCGCGTCGAGGGCCATACGAAGAATACGAGCCTCGCAAAGGTCTGAAAGCGGGAGGGACGCCCGCTCCAGCCAACCCAAGGCCGCGGCTTGTGCCGTCGTCAGCTCGTCCCGCCGCTTCTCAGGAAGGAGGGCATGGATCCGCAGGACCTCCCGCAGATCTTCGGCGGCAGGTCGGCGGGGTGCGTCTGATACGAGGGCAGGGATTAGGGACAGGAGCGCGTAGGCATCTGTCTCCCGGGTGCGAGCGGCCGAGGAGTGCCAGCGTCGAAGGACGTACGCCTGTGCGAACTCCAGGAACGACGGCCCCAAGGACTCCGGCGCCAGCATCGACACCGGCAATCCGGTGGCGACGTCGAACTCCTCCCCCGTCTTGGCCGCCTGTCGTAGGTCGGACATGAAGGCGTTCGCGAGTCCCTTGGTGCGGAAACTCTTCGACTTCTCCTTGCCAGCCACCCGCCAGCGAGCGACATAGGTTGGCGTGCCGCCGTTGGAACGCTGCTGGATCTGGGCGAACTTCACGTCGTAGGTGGTGTTCACGCTGCCTCCCGTCGCGAGTCGAGCCAGGACATGAGGTCGCTCCGCCAGATGCGGAGTTCGAGGTTGGGCAGTTGGATGCAGACCGGCGCGCGGCCGAGTTCCCGCCAGCGGTAGAAGGTGCGGCGGGAGACTCCACCCAGTTCGGCGAGGACCTCCGGGACGGTCAGCAGTTCGTCACGCCTGCTCATCGGGCACCACTCTCAGCAGTTGGAAGCTGGGTACCGGTGATGGCTGCGGCGAGGAGCAGTTCGCCGGCGGACAATCCCTGTCCGGCGTACTCCCAGTGGGCGATCACGAGGACGGTGTCCTCGTCGAAGAGGGGCAGGCGGCCGGTGGTGATGTTTTCGGCACGCATGTGTTCCTCGCGTGCGGCGCGGAGTTGGCCGAGGGTGGTGGAGTAGCGGCGTGACTTGGTGGAGAAGTGACCGCGAAAGCCGAGCATGTGGGCCCACTGGGCGAGTCGGAGGTCGGCCAGGTCGTCGAGGCGCATGCATTCGGCGATCAGACGGCGGGCGTGTGGCCGGATCGGGAGCGCATCGAGGTCGTCGAGGGGTTGGATGCGCCGGTCGAGAGTGCCGACGCATTCGGCGGCCTTGGTGGCGTACTTGGCGATGTAGGCGGCTACGGCCTGGTCAGTAAGGTCGCCGTCCATGGTGATTCGGCGGACGTCAAGCTGACTCCCCCAGCGGAAGGTACGGCCGAGCGGCTTCACGTCGGTCGTCACGACAGCCGCCGCGTGCTGAACGGCGTCGGCCAGAACGTCGGCGCTTGCCCAGGCCGGGGGCGGCGAGGCAGGGCCGTCCGGTCCGTCGAGGCGAATCACGGCATGGAAGTGAACGACGCCGCGCCGCTGGTATTCAGCGACCTTGGCGAAGGAGATGACGGCCTGCTCGCGCAGGGCTTTGAGGGTGAGGCCGGAGAGTTTGGCGAAGCGCCGGCGGAGGGCTTCAGTGAAGCGCCGCCACAGCTCCGGGCTGACGGCGTTAAACAGGACCGAGCCCTCATAGTCGTAGCAGTCGGAGCAGAGCGGCTCACCGAGCCGGGGATCGTCGGCGGAGTGCCGAGCGGTGCAGGACATCACCTGTCCGTGCGGGCAGGTCTCGGCGTTACGGCGGGCGTGGCAGGGCAGGACTTTGCCGTTCTTCTCCCGGCGGACGTGCACCGCGCCGAAGGAAGGAGCGGTCAGGGTGACGAACAGGCACGGGTGCGCGCTGACCGTTTCCGGCACGCCTTTGCCTCCGACCAGCCCTGCACGGACGAGCTGGTACGTGTCGGCGCGGTACGTCTCGGCGCAGGCAGGGCAGCGAGTGGCACGGCGAGTCTTGCAGGGGACGCGCAGGATGCCGTCCGGTTCGGTGCGGGTGGTGTAGCGGTGCAGAAGGTGGCCGGTGGCCTGGTCGTAGTGTTCGACCTTGCCGCGTAGGTGGATGGGCTGGCGGCAGCCGCCGGAGCGCTTGATCTGTGCGGCCCAGCGGTCGTAGTCGGGGTGGTTGAGCCGGTCGATCATCCCGGCTACAGCGTGGGAGTGGGCAAGGCAGGGCAAGATGGAACCGTCCTATCCAGTCATCTGGTGTGGGATGGCCCCCGGCCTGGCGGACGTCTTGGCGGATGTGTGGCCAGGCGGGGGGCGCTACAGCACGGGTTAAGCGCCGTGGTTGTCGAGGCCACTGCCATGGCAGTCGGCACAGGTGTTGTTGTCGGTGAGGCCGATGCCGTTACAGGTGCAGCACCGGTAGCTGGCGATCGGGATGGCGTCGAGGATCTGGACCCAGTCGGCCCAGGGCTGTTCGGTCATGGTCATCACCGGCTCTTGCGCGGCGTGATGGTGACGTACATGCGGTAGTTGCGAGGCCGGGCGCGGTCCGGGTAGGCCCGCGACATCGAGGTGACGTCGAAGACCTCGCGCAGGTGAATCATGCCGAGGGTGATTTCGGCGCGGTTTCCTTCGAGGCGGATACGCATGCTGGATACCTCCTAAGCGGGGCTGTCGGGCGTGATGCAGCCGTAGTAGCTGTCGTGGGCGGCGTAGCGGGTGCGGGCGTCGGAGAGGATGGCCACGGCGCGGTACTCGACGGGGCCGAAGAGCTTCGACGTGCCGTAGTGGCCGCCATCCGAGTCGATCGGAGTGCCCAGCACGTCGGCTATGGCGTCAATCTGCGCGCGCATCTCGTTGTCGTCTACATCCCTGGGGAAGTGGTGGACGGTGGTGCCGCGCGGGGCGGGTACGTCGGGGTTGGCCTGGAGGAAGACCGCCAGGCGAATGAGGCCGTGAATGAGAGCGGTGCGGTCGTCGGTCATCGGTGATCTCCTGTTCATCGGGTGCGTAGGGTGCGGAGCAGGTCTGAGGCGAGTTGGTTGGAGACGCCCAGGCGGGCGCGGAGTTGGTCGCGGGTGATGGGCCGGCCGTGGGCGGTGTGATGGTCGTCGGCGACACGGCGGGCGTAGTCGACGAGTGCTGGGTCGGGTGTCGGGCCGTCGTCCTGCTCGTCGTCCTCGTGGGCGGGGACGAGGGCGGGACGGTCCTCGTACGGGACGGCTTGGGGACGGACGGGGACGGACGGGGACGCCGTCGTCCAGGACGAGGACGTCTGCGGGACGTCCGGGGACGGTTCGGGGCTGGGTGTGGTGGCGCGGCGTTCGAGCATGGAGACGGCGACGAGGAACGCGGCGGCCGGGGTGGCGGCTGTGATCCAGCCCCACACGGTTGGGTCGGCTTGTTGCAGGTTCGCGGCCAGGGACAGGACGATGCCGCCGGCCAGGACGAGGACGGGCCAGGACAGCGGGCCGCGCCGTACTCGGCCGGTCTTTTTGTCGCGCTGGCGTTCGCGGGCGGCCATGACGCAGGTGAGGTCGATGCACACGGCTACGGCCCAGGCCATCCATCCGTGCTGGCCGTGCTCGGTGGCGGTGTCGCGGATGTGGGTGAACGAGCCCGCGCCCGCGATGAGCGCCAGGACGAGGACGGGGCCGGTGTCGAGCAGCCAGGCGGCGCAGCGGCGCATCATGGTTCCTCCCTTCTTGGTCAGGCGGTCAGGCGGTTCGGGAGTCGGGTGCTTGGTGGGGTTGGGCGGCCATGACATCGGCCCAGGACGGGGCTCGGTCGGCGTAGGTGTGGGCGGCGTGTTCGGCCGCGGCTTCGCTGACGTAGAAGGAGCGGGCGCGATACCACTGGCCGTCCTGGCTCGCCACGATCGCGACGCCGGGTGTCTCCGCGGCGATGGCGCGAGCGGAGTCGAGCGCGGCGGGGTCGAGGTCGCCCAGCGTCATGGTCGCTGTCTCGGGATCGTTGACCCGGTGGCAGACCCGGCCTGAGCACTGGGCGCGCAGGGCGGTGACGCCGGGGCCGAGATCTGAGCCGATGCGCTGGCCGCAGCAGAACAGGTAGATGCCGAACGCCCGCCCGAGCTGCGCGACCCGCAGCAGCGCGGTGGAGGTCTTGGCGATCTCGTCCTTCTCCGACTTGTCGGCCATCAGATAGAGCTCGGCCAACTCGTCGACCAGGACCACGACCGGCACCGGCCGCATGGCGGGCGGCAGTTGCCAGATGTTGCGCGCCGAGGCCATCCGGCATACGCCCATGCGGTCCGTCATGAGCGCCACCAGGTCATCGAGCAGCCCGCCGCATTCGGCCCGGGTGGTGGCCAGGGCTGACAGGCGGGGCGCGTACGGGGTGAACTCGACGCCGCCCTTGAGGTCGAAGCCGACCAGGGCGACCGGTTGCGGCGCGAGGCCGACGATGAGGGCGTTGGCCAGGTTGGATTTGCCGGACTGTGTGGCCCCGGCGTTGAGCCAGTGCGGGACGGTTTTGAAGTCGACGACCCAGGGGCCGCCGGTCTCCAGCCTGCCGACGGTGACCTTGAGCAGTTCGGTCGAGGGCGGTAGTTCGTCGACCTTGACCAGTGGGTCGCGGATGGTCGCGGCCAGCCGTACCCGTCCTGGCTTGTCGGAGGTGACCCGTACGGCGTGGACGCCCCAAGAGTGCGCGAGCCGTTCGGCTACGTCGGCGTAGTCGGCCGGGATCTGTCCTTCCAGGGTGTGCAGGGTGACGCGCCAGCCGTGGCGGGTCGGCATGGGCAGCCACATGAATGGCTTGGTGTCGACGGCGATGCGCTGGAACTTGCGCTTCACCCGGACGACGCCGGTCGAGGCGACCAGGCCGGGGACGGTGGTGAACCAGAACCGTTGCCGCTTCTTGGTCAGCCCGCAGCCGAGGGCGACCTTGCGCCAGGTGGCCAGGATGGAAATGGCGGTCAGTGGATAGCCGAGAGCCAGCCAGAACGAGCGGTGATGCCAGCGGCGCCAGGCCCAGAGTCCGGCCGCGAGTGCGGCCAAGACTCCGAGCACCGCGTAGAACTCGTCAGGCATCCGCGGCCTCCTGTAGCGGGAGGAGCGCGGTGGCACGGTAGGAGATGCCCCACTTGCCGGCGATCTCCCAGACGTAGCCGAGCAGGCCGACCGCGTTGACGGCGTGGCCGGCCTTGATGGGCGGCTCCCCCGTGATGCCGATCTTGACGAGCTCGATCCGGCCGAACTCGTCTTCCACGGAGACGGTGACTTCGTAGACGGTGTTGCCGTTCTTGTCGGTCTTGATCTCGCCGGTGTCGCGGTTGAGGACGCGCGGGCGCGGGGCCTTCACGCAGGTGAT
Organism: Nonomuraea ceibae; assembly: GCF_019396325.1. Taxonomy (GTDB): domain Bacteria; phylum Actinomycetota; class Actinomycetes; order Streptosporangiales; family Streptosporangiaceae; genus Nonomuraea; species Nonomuraea ceibae. The sequence goes on along the minus strand of NZ_JAHKRO010000003.1, from coordinate 99,098 downwards.
AGCGAGCTTGCTGGTGTCCACAGGGATGGGGATGGTGCGCATGGTTGGTTCCTTTGAGTGGTCGAGGCGTAACGCTATGAATACATAGAACGCTTGGAATTCTAAGTTGTCAAGGGCTTCCACGAAGACTTGGTTGGCATGTCCGGGCGGCTGTGCTGAACTGGAGGGGTAAGCACCCCACGGAAGGCGTTGGATGGTCGAGAAGTCCGGTCGGCCCGGCTACCTCCAGATAGCCGACGACCTGCGCGCGCAGATCAGAACGGGCTCACTCACCCCCGGCGCTGCGCTGCCTTCGACGGCCCAGCTCTGCCAGCGCTACGACGTATCCGCCAGCGTGGTCAAGGCGGCGATCAGCGTTCTCCGCACCGAGAACCTGATCGTCGGCCAGCAGGGCAAGGGCGTGTTCGTACGTGAAGACGCCGCCGCCGCGCTCTCCGCCGAAGAGCCGGCCTCGTCGGCGGTCATGGAGCAGCTCGCTCAGATGCGGAACACTCTGGCGGTCCTGGGCGACCGGATCGCCGATCTGGAGAAGGCCGTGTTCCAAGGGCCGAAGCGATCTCGCTGACTCGGCAAGCCAGCTCTTCCATCTCAGACCGAATGGCCTGAAGCTCACCCAAAATCCGCTCGTTTGTGGTCACTTCGGCACCCCATTTCTGGCTGGTCGTTATCCCCGGCGGGATGCCGTAAGTTCATCGCGCATTCGCGCTGTCGAGTATCACGGAGCGTTAGCTAAGCTCCTTCATTGCTGCCTGCACGGCGGTTACACATGCGCTTACATACGCCCGCCCCCTCGAAGTGCACAAAAGGATGCGATGAAGACAATTCACCGCCCCGGATGGCAGCCCCTGGTCCTGCGGCAGCACCGCGAAGCCCACGGCCTCACCTTGGAAGCCGCAGGCGATCAGCTACGTCAGGTCGCACACCGGCACGGCCTGTCCGCCCCTGCCGCTAATTTTCAGACACTCTGGGCACACGAACAGGGATCGGTATATCCCGGACCTCACTACCGACGTGCCTATTGCCTCCTATATCAGGCAAATGAGCCAACCCTTGGTTTCCGGCTACCGCTCCCCGGCGAAATAACCGAAGTGGAAAATTCCATCTCGGATTTGCCTCAACCCTCCGACCCCGCCGCTGACAACGCCGCCGCGCAGGTCATCGAACAGACCCTCGTCAAAGTCTCCGGCGCCCCATCCAACGCCGAGCAGAACGCTCTTCTCAACCGCGTCGTTGACGCCTGGCGACGCCGACACGGCAAGGGCAGTCCCAAGCCGATCCTGACGCTCGTCGGCGGCTACGCCGGATCGGGCAAGACGGAGTTCTCCCGGTTCCTGTCGGACATCACCGGCTGGGCGTTCCTGGACAAGGACTCACTGACCCGCGCCATGGTCGAACGGCTGCTCGTCTCACTCGGCGGTGACCCGCACGACCGGCACACGGACCTCTATCTGCGCGAAGTACGGCCGCTGGAGTACCGGTGCCTGATGGAGACCGCCTTCGACAATCTCAAGGTGGGTACGTCGGCCATCCTCTCCGCACCGTTCATCGCCGAACTGGCCGATCCCGATTGGGTGTCGAGACTGACGAACCGGTGCGCAGCCAAGGGGATCGATGTGGCGGTGGTGTGGGTACGCTGCGACGTCGAATCCATGCGCGAGTACATCGAGTTCCGCGGCGCCCCGCGCGACGCATGGAAGCTTCAGAACTGGGAGGAGTACGCCGCCGGACTCGACACGGATGCGGCACCACCCACTGCGCACGCCACCGTGGACAACCGCCTCGGAGCTGCGATCAGCCTTGCCGACCAGACTCGTCAGACGCTGAAACGGATTCTGATGTGAAGGGCGTTGTGCTGTACGGGCCGCCGGCCAGCGGCAAGAGCACGGTGACGGCCGCGCTGACGGTTCTGGATCCCCGGTTCGTGCTGCTGCGCAAGCTCAAGGCCGGCGACCGGCGGGGCAGCGAGTACGAGTTCATCAGCGCCGAGCGCATGGCCGAGCTGCGGAACGCCGGACGACTACTCGTCGAGACCCAACGGTACGGAAACACGTACGCCGTCGACCGCTACCAGGTGGAGCGGATGACTACAGCCGGGCAGATACCCATCGTCCACATGGGTAACATCCCCGACATCCACCGCCTGAACGATGCAGGGCCATGGCTGGTGGCCCTGCTCTGGGTGTCGCGCGAGGTATGCGAGAGGCGCTCGCGCCAACGCCTGGATGACGACACGAGTCAACGGTTACGCGCGTGGGATGAGACCTTGGCCGATCGGCGCGCTCACGACGACAGCCTGTTTTACTGCCGCTATGAGACTGACGAGATCGCTCCGGAAGCCATAGCACGCCAGATTGCATGCGCATTCAGTGATCGGCAGGACGACAGTCTTCATTCACCGCGCCTGACCACTCAGGATTCGGTCCCATAGGTCTCGGGCAACGCGGGCGGAGACCCGAGCGCTCTCGACCGCGGCCTCGTCCTCATCAGTGAGACGCCGGACAAACCAGAGGCCTCCAGCCGTACAGAGTTCAAAGATCGGACTCCGACAGATACAGGTGTGCTCGCGAACCCGGATCCGATCGGTGCGCTTGACGCTGGGCGCCCAGTCAACCGGCTCAGCGTGGTCTTGCGTAGTGATCGCGTGCAGACCGTGGTACTCGAACTGTAGGACGGCGCAGCTCACAGCAGCACCACCGAGCGCCCTTGTCCCCAGAGCGGGACAGCTAGCGTTTCGAGGCGCACCCCAAGCGCCCAGCGGTCGAGCCTCGTGATCTCGACGTACGGAGAATGATCACAGCATCCCCCGGCAGGGATCGAATCCCCGTCGCGATGGTCGGTGGACCGGCCAAGCCGCATAGTGCGAAGCGCGATAGGGACGCAGCCGAGTAGTCGCATACCCCCGAGCGTAGGAGCAACAGAGGAAGCCTGTCTACCCCTAGGGGTACCGAGGGATCGATATAGATCGGTAGAGGCGAATGAAGACCTGTAGCGTCCCCTTTCTACCCTTACACCGTGATGGACTTCGAGCCCGACCGCCCTCGCTGGCAACAGGTCGCCGATGTGCTCCGCTCGCGCATCGCCAGCGGCGAATACCCGCCCAAGCATCTGGTGTCGGAGGTCCGCCTCGTCCAGGAGTTCGGTGTAGCCCGGGACACGATCCGCAAGGCGATACGCCAGCTACGCGAAGAGGGTTTGATCTACACAGTGGCGAACCTCGGAAGCTTCGTCAACCCAGCCGGCGAGTCCGGGGCGCCCGAGAACTGAGCCTCTCCAAACAGGCCACCACAGAGCCGTAGAGACCATGAGAACCACAGGTCAGCGGCATGGATGCTCAACCGGATGAGACTTTTCTCCACGGTTTCAAGGCGGCCCGCCTACGGCGGCCCGCATCGCGCGGCGGTCGACCAGCCGGCCGGGCTGCGGCTCTTCGGCCGGTCCCGGCCGGCGCCGCCCGCGCGCTCCAAACCACCGAGATGGAACGCCAGACGATAGAAGACCGGCGCAGCCAGCACGATGGTCAGGGCGCGCCGTTCAGGTCGCTGAGGCATCATCGGGAGAGCTGCAAGGGGCTGCGCCCCCCTGCACCGTCACGCCGCGTGTACATCAGACCCAATTGCGTCACGCCTTGGTCCAATAGCAGGTCATCGACCGGAGCGGGCAGCCCAGGCTGAGGCCGTGACGATCGCTGACTTCGGTTCCGCCATACGGGGTCAGGGCGATCGACTGCCGCGCCGCCCCGGTGCTCGGCCCTGACGGGCCTGCGCTCCGGGTCGACTTGCCACCGGGTTGCCTCGGGTAATCACCGGTGCCAGGTCCCCTGGCATAGCGGCATCGGCATGCATCGTTTGTGCTATAGACGGGGCAGCTCAACGCTTCGATTCTCCCGATGCCTCCAGCTTCGAACCTCACTGGACCGTAGACATACGCGCCCTAGCTTGGCAGCCCCAGCTTGTCGAAGAACGCCCTGTTCCGCTCCGTGGCGGAGTTGACCAGCCCGTCGAAGCTCATGACCTCGATGTACGCCTTGGCGGAGTCGTTGAAGCCGAAGTACCCGAGGCCGTCGTGGGTCGGCCGCAGGTTCGAGATCTCGCACCGCTCGATCATCCTGTCAGTGAGGTCGGAGATGATGTAGCAGAAGGCTGGCGGCTCGTGAGTCGGCGGGATCGGCCTCCCCGTCGCCGTCATCACTCCCCCTGCGCGAATCCTCTTCACGTAATCGAGACACTGCTGGATCGGGTTCTTGTCCTCGGTGGCGTCCTTGCGCATTGGGCGCTTGATCTCGACTACGACAATCGACGGCAGCGGCAGCTTCTGCCCCTCCGCCGCGAGCACCGGCAAGTCGATGAGCCGGGTCGCAAGTATGTCGGGTTCCTTTGTGGATTGGGACCCCGTGATCGGCATGCTCTTCAGCGTCTTGTCGGAGGCGAGGTAGTCGTGGAACGCAAGCCTCTCGTCGATGATCCACAGGTTCGACCCGTCAGAGGCGACCTCGTTGGAGTCCGTCCGCATGGGGACGATCAGCGAGTGGATCGCGTCCTCTCGGCTGTACTTCCCGTCCTTATCCGCGCGGATCAGACGCCCGAGCAGATCCAGCACCGTCCGGCGGCGCGAAACGTACGCGGCCAGATCCGACTGGTTGATCTCGCTGACGGTGCTGAGGTAGGCGGCGAGCCGCTCCGCGTAGTCCTCCGCCGGCTCCGCATCGGCCTCTGCGAAGATCTCCTGCCCCTGCACGAACGCTTCGGACTCGATCTTCTGTAGGTGCCGGTGGAGCTGAAGCTCAAGGTCCTGGTCCTTGACCGACGGATCGACCGTAATACCGCGCTCCTCGATCTTGGCCAGCACAGGTCGGTATCGCGGGGCACGCTTGCTCACGAAGTCGTGGAGCCGCTGCTTGCCCTGCTCGCGGGCCGATTCAAGCGGATCCTTCAGGATCTCCCCAATCTCTTCGAGGACGGCTTCGCGGATGTCGTCCAGCGAGAGATCGTCGACGAGCGGCTCGCCCGCGATGCGGTCGCTGATGTCAAAGGCCGTCCGATCGGAGCGGACGCGCTCGTCGAGGAAGTTCGAGGTCAGGTAGCACGCGTAGACGAACTCGCCGGAGTTCTTATCCTTCAGCTTGCCGTGGAGTCCCGGCACCTTCCCGCTCAGGTTCTCCTCGATGACGACGCGGCTCGCTGCGCACCAATGAAGGCGGGGGACGGAGTGTCGCGTGGAAGACTTCAGACGGAGGTTCAGCATGTCAAACTTCTGGCCCTTAACCTCGATCGTCGACGACGACATCGCCGAATCGACGAACTCGTCCATCAGGCTGGCCAGCGACACCGACTCGTCGTCGTCCGCGACCGTCACGACGGGCGCTCCGCCTGGCCGGAGAAAGTACCAGATGCAGTGTTCGAACACCTCGCGCGCGATGGCGTCGACGCCCTTCGGCGCGTGCTGCTGGAACGACTCCTTGAAACCGTCGAGGCGCACGACCGCGCCTGGGCGCGCGAACCCGTCTGTGCCGCCGTCGTGCTCGACCTCGCGCTCGACCGAGAACTTGAACTGGCGTCCCCGGAGCTTCCCGTCCTCGTCCTCGTACGCGCTGCGGACCGACACCCTGTCGAACGCCTTGAGCCACAGGAGCCGCCCGATGCCGCGGCAGCCGAGGTCGGACTTGAAGTCACTGTCCAAGGTCTCAAACGAGGACATGTTCTGCGCCGTGAATCCCACGCCGTCGTCCGCGACGGTGAAGCCGATGATCGGCTTCATGGGGGCACGCCCGGGCCCCACGGGGCCGAAGTCCAGCTCCGCCTGTGAGTCACGATGCACCCTCACGTCGATCTGGCCGGGCTTGCCGGAGCCGTCGCGCCGAGCGTCGATTGCCTGGATGCCGTTGACGATCGCCTCTAGGAGCGGCAGGAGCGCGTGGCTCTTGGGCAGGCTCGTGTTCCGGACTCGGCCCGCAAGGGACGTCGTCAACGCCATAGTTCATCCTTTCGCAGCCGTTACACCGACCGTACCGACGAGCTCCGAAAACGGCGGTGGTCGGACGTGCTCGCGTCGGCCCGCATGATCAGTCGTCGTCCCTCAGCTCGAGCTTCAGGCCGAGGGCACGAGCGACCTTGGCGATGGTCGCAGTCGTGACGTCATTGTTCGCCTCGATGCGCGCGATGGTCGGGCGCGATACCCCGGACTTCTCGCCGAGCTCCCCCTGCGACCACCCCTGCTTCTTGCGGACCTCGCGGATGACGTCACCGAGGCTCGCCTCGGACTCCTCGTCCATGCGCCTTACCCCTCGGCCTCGGAGCCCGCGTCCGGGTCGGAGCTGTGCTGGGCGTGGAGGGCGTCCGCCGCGATGTCGGCGATCTGTCCGATGAACGCCGGATCGGTCATGTACGACTGGATCTCTTTCGACTCGTTCACCGTCTTCAGAACCGCGAGCCCGACAGCACCACTGAAGCCCTCGGACGCCTTGAGCTGGGCGACGGTGTTGTTCTTCGCCATCGCCACCGCCTCCTCGTTCGCGTCGAGAAAGCCCCAGAAGGTCGTGATGAACCCGGAGACGCTCTTGGGGCTGACGTCGATGCCCTTGGCCTTAAACATTTCGTTGACCTTGTCTATGGCCTCGTCGAGCGGGCCGCGCTTCGGCGCGGCGCTGCCCGTGTGCTCGCCGTCGAAGATCGGGAGCTTGATGCCCTCGCCGCTCCCCTCGCTCAGCGAGTGGTCCTCGTTGATGGCGGAGGGCACAAGCTTGACGCCGGAGAGCTGCACGCCCTCGAGGAAGCTGTCGTCGTAGTCGCTACCGACGGTCTGGAGGTTGCGGGCGAGCAGCGTCGCCAAAATCGCGCGCCGGTGCAGCTCAGGATCCTGGTAATCGACGATCTGGCTGAGGAATTGCCAGGCGTTGCGGTACCCGAGTACATCGGCCCGGAAAGACTCCAGGGACTCCTTCTGCGCCTTGTCCTTGGAGAGCACAGCCTGACGCCACTGGCCGCTCCACCGGTTCTTAATCGGAGACAGGGCCTTGGCGATCGCCTCGCCGCCGGCGTCCTGGAGGAATGCGTCGGCGACGGCGTCCATCTCTTCGTGCGTGTAGAGTCCGGCCGTGTCGAGCCGCTCTCCCACCGTGATCAGCGCATTGGGATCGATGTCGCCGTCGACGTGCGCGTCGGAGTAATAGAGCTTGAAGTCTTTCTGGACACTCGCCGGGGTGTTGCGGAAGTCAACGACCATCGGTGCGGTCTTGCCAGGGTAGATCCGATTCAGCCGGGAGAGGGTCTGCACGGTGGCGACGCCGGAGAGCTTCTTGTCGACGTACATCGCCATGAGGCGCGGCTCGTCGAAGCCGGTCTGGAACTTGTTCGCGACGATGAGGACGCGGTAGACGCCCTCCTCGCGAAACGCCCTGCCGACGTCGCTCACGCCGTTCACCGACACCTCAGTGACGCTCTCGCCGTCCTCGTCGGTGAGCGCCCCCGAGAACGCGGCCAGTGTGTGCAGCTCGTACCCCTTTTCGGCGATGTACGCGTCCATCTTGCGTGACCAGCTCAGCGCCTCCATGCGCGAGCTCGTCACGACCATGGCGCGCGCCTGGCCGCCGAGCATGTGGCTGACGTTGCGCTGGAAGTGTTCGACGACGACCCGCACCTTCTGTGCGATCGCGGTCGGGTGGAGCCTCGCGTAGCGGACGATACTCGAGACAGCCTCGCCGGTGTTGACCTGGATCTCGCTCTCGGAGGCCTTTCCCTCGAGCGTGCCCTTTACGCGGAGGAACATGTCATAGGTCGAGTAGTTCGTCAGCACGTCGAGGATGAAGCCCTCCTCGATCGCCTGGGCCATCGTGTACGTGTCGAAAGCCTCCCAGCGGTCCTCGCGCTGGGTGCCAAACAGGCGCAGCGTCTTCGCCTTCGGGGTTGCGGTCAGAGCGATAAAGGTGATGTTGCTCGACGCAGCGATGGCCGAGTCCTTGGCCATGAGGAGGTCGTCAGCGCTGATGTCGTCCTCCCCTACATCCAGCTCGGCGTCGACGAGCAGCTCCTTGAGCTGGCGCGAGGCGGAGCCCGATTGCGAGGAGTGCGCCTCGTCCGCGACCACGGCCCAGCGCCGCCCGCGCAGCTCCTGGGTGTCCTCGATGAGCTTCATGACCTCGGGGAACGTCTGCAGGGTGCAGGTGATGATGTGGTCGCCCTCGAGTAGCGCCTTCTTCAACTGCGGCGACTTGGCGCCGGACTTCTCGCCGACGGCGACGACGAGCCCCTTACTCGACTGCACCAGGTTCATGTCGTCGCGGATATTCTCGTCGAGGACCGTGCGGTCGGTGACGACAATGACCGAGTCGAACGTCGACTTCGAGTCGGCGCTCATGTGGCGGATCAGGCGGTGGCTGAGCCAGGTGATCGTCTTGGTCTTGCCCGAGCCAGCCGAGTGCCAGATCAGGTAGCGCTTGCCGGTCCCGTTCGCCTCGATGTCGGCGACGACGCGCTCGACGGCGCGCAGCTGGTGGAACCGGGGGAAGACGAGGCGGCCCTCGTCCTTCTTGCCGGACTTGCTGGGCTCGAAGAGCGCGAAGTCCTTGAGGACCCGCATGAAGGTCGCGCGCGCGAGGATCTCGCGCCACAGGTAGTTCGTCGACGAGCCGGTGCCCGACGGCGGGTTGCCCGCGTGGCCGTCGTTGCCCTGGTTGAAGGGCAGGAAGACGGTGTCCCCGCCCTGGAGCTTGGTCGTCATGTAGACGAGGTCGTTGGAGACCGCGAAGTGGACGAGGGCGCGCCCGGGCGCGAGCAGCGGGCGGCTCCTCCCCGGCTTGCGGTCCTCCTTGTACTGGCGGATCGCGTGGTTAACGGTCTGCGTGTTGTCGGTCTTGAGTTCCAGGGTGACGACCGGCAGACCGTTGGCGAGGAGCACGACGTCGATGCTCTCGTTGGTCTTCGTATCGAAGCGCACCTGGCGCAGGACCCGCAGTCGGACCGACTCGGCCGCTTCTACGACCTCGGTCAGGTTCGGATTCGCCGGGGGGAAAGCCATCATCGGGCCGAACTTCGCCGCGGGGCGGCCGATCTGGGCGTAGGAGAAGCCGTTGCGCAGCACACCGAGCAGGCCGCCGACAGGGTGCCCGGTCGTCGGGTCCATCCTTGTGGCCTTGGCGAGTTCCTTGGTGATGTGCTCGAGGAGCTTCCGCTCAGCGTCGGCCCTCTGCCCGTCGACCAGGTCGCCGGGGACGGCCTTCTCGTACTCGTCCGGGTACTGAGTGCTCAGCCAATGGAGCACGTCGGCCGGCGCGATCGCGAGGCCGACGTCCCAGCGGCCCGTCGGCCTCCCGTCGTCCTCATACAGCCAGCCGCACTCGGCCAGCTCGGCGCAGATATTCTCCTCGAACTCGCGCTCCATCAGCTGCGCGTGGCTCACGCGATTTCCTTCCGTCCGGTAACGACGTCGAGCAGGAACGCGGAAGACCGCTCCACGAGAAGGTCTCGAAGGCTGGCGATCTTCGACAGCATGCCGTCAATGCGACCCGTCACCCCGTCGAGATAGTCCGCGATGCGTTGCTGCTCGTCCATGGGGGGCAGCGGCAGTGGCATCATGTCGAGTGCGGTCTTCGTGACTCGCTGGGCGTTGGGGCGGACTCCTGTGCCGATGGCTCCGAAGTAGTCAACATATCGGGGGCTGCGGAGAAGGTGGTGCACGTAGCGCGGATGGAATCGCGGCGAGATCCAGAACGCCTTGTAGTCAGGGCTGATGTAACCAGTGAGCGACGAAACGCCGAGCCCGCCGTGATTCAGCCACATCATGTTGGCGGCGAGTTGGTTCGGCCTCACTACCCGGTACTTCGCCACGTCCAGGGACGCCTGTTGACCATCCGTCCGCGTATTCAGCTCGACTCCCCGGTACTCGGAGATCGAGAGAAGGGGCCCTGGCGGGTTCTCGCCGTTCCGCTCGGTGCTCTCGGTGAAGTCGTAGCCGAACTTCGTGCGGTCCCAATGCTCAGGTATCCCGGACAGCGGAGATTGCGCATCTTCGCCTCGGCGCGAGTCCTCCTCGGAGAGACCGAACAGCGCAGCCGTGTCGATTGCCCGTGCACGCAGTGCGTCGGTCAGCTCATCGAGCTTCGCGATCATGTCATCGGCCTCGTCGAGCCGGGCCGCGAGTTCGCGCTGGACTTCCAACGGCGGCAAGGGGACGCGAATGCGTGACATCCGAGTGAAGTTGGTGGACCACAGGTCGTCGACGATCCCCGTGCCCCAACGGAAGAACTCCTCCTGGAACGGGATGCTGCGGAACAGATGATGGCCGTACTCCGGAACCAGGAGATCCGGCCTTGGCGTCATGACGGAGTAGACGACAGAGACGCTCCCGTCCTGGTAAGCCAGCCCAGAAGCCCCGCGCCGGTCGGATCGCGAGTTGATGACCAGATCTCCGGCGCGCACTAGCTTCCGATCGCCTTCGGTCTGTGACTTGGCGACGCCAGCGAGCTGGGGCGTCACGCCCAGCTTCCCGACCGACAGCGCGGAGAACTCCGTCTCACCGACTTTCTCGTTCCGCTCTACGACGATGGATCCGATCGGAGCCATGACGAAGGCGGAGCTCTCGAGCAGCGACTTGTGGACTGCCTGATCGGTCACTGATCGCTCACCAGCTTGAACATGTCAGCGAGTTCGCCCATGAGCCTCTGTACCTCGGAGTCGATCTCGTCGAGCGGTCGCGGTGCCCGCGGCGTGTAGAAGATCCTCGTGAACGGGATCTCGTTGCCGTGCTTCGCCTTGCTCTCGTCCCACTGGGCGTCAGGAGAGAACGGCACCACCTCGCGCGCCATGTGCTCGGCGAGGTCATCGCTGAGCGGCACGCGCTCGGTGATCTTCCATCCGCTCGAAGTGACCGCGTTGCCCTTCCGGTCGACGGCTGGCGGCGCTGAGTCGTCGGGCACGGCCATCGCCTTCATCACGGCGTCTACTAGGCCCAGCGGAGCCTTCAGCCCAGCTGCCTTCGCAGCCTGCGGGAAGGTCTTGGGAAGGTCGTTCCAGCTCGTGCCGCTAAGCGATTCGAGCACGGCGACGTGCTCGTCCGTGAAGTCCTTCCGTTCGCGCAGCGCCTCGTGCGCCTCTTCGCTGAATCGGGCAGCCAGGCGCGCCTGCTTGTAGACGGGAACGTCCCGGAACTTGAAGTCGTCCGGAGTCATCACGCGGGAAATCTTAGGATCCGCGTGGTCGAAGGCCTTGTACGCCTCGAGCACCGGATCCCGGTCTGCGGCACGCATCTCCCGGCGCTTCTCGCCCATGGGCCTGCGCAGCAAAGTCCATTGGCCCGATCCGTCGATCAGCTGGATCTTGCCCTTGCGCTCCGGTTCCTTGTTCGTGTCGAGGAACCAGACGTAGGTAGGGATGCCGGTCCCGTAGAACATGCTGGGCGGCAGGGCGATGATGGCGTCGATGAGGTCCTCGTCAAGGAGCCACTGACGGATCGCCGTCGGCCCCTTGTCGCCGTTGAAGAGCGGGGCCGCGTTGGAGACGACCGCGGCGCGTCCACCCTGGCCGTTCTTTCCGGGCGGACTGAGTTTCGACGCGCAGTGCGCCAGGAACAGCATTTGCCCGTCGCTGATGCTGGGGAGGCCATGGCTGAAGCGGGAGCCGGGCGTCTTCGCCTGGTCACGCACGGGCTTCTCCTCGACCTCCCAGTCGATGCCGAACGGGGGATTCGAGAGGACGTAGTCGAAGGTCTGCCCCTCGTAGAGGTCCTCGACGAGGGTGTTGCCCTGCCTAATCGCGTCCGGGCGACCGCCCTGGATGAGCAGGTCCGCCTTGCCGAGGGCGAACGCGGAGGGCATGAGCTCCTGGCCGTAGAGCGTGACGTCGATCGTTTCGTTCATGCGCCGCAGCGCTTCCTGGGCGATGAGCAGCATGCCACCGGAGCCGGCCGTCGGGTCGTAGATCGAACGCGCCGTGCCCTCTCCCGCGAGGGTGTCGTCGTCGTTCGCGATCAGGATGTCCACCATCAGGTTGATGGCGTCTCGCGGAGTGTAGAAGTTACCGGCGGCCTTGCCCTTCTTGTTGAAGGCGCGGTACATGACGTCCTCGAAGACGTCGCCCATGCCTGTGTTGCTCAGGCTGCTCGGGCTTAGGTCGAGCGTGGAGAAGTGCTTGACGACGGCGTGGAGTCGATTGGCGTCGGCGAGTACTTTCGCGCGCCGGTTGAAGTCGAAGGAGACCCAGATGTCGGCGATGTTGTTCGAGAACCCGTCGATGTAGCTCTTGAGGGACTTGTCCACGTTGTCGTCGACCGACGCGATCGTGGCGAGGTTGAGCGGCGAGACGTTGTAAAAGCCAAGCCCGAATCGGTCCTTAACCGCGATGTCGATCAGGTGCTGAGGCATCCCGCCGAACGCATCGACGTACTTGATCACCTCGTCCTTGGTGCCAGCGAGCATGCACTCCAGGCGCCGGAGCACCGTGAATGGCAGGATGTAGTCGCCGTAGTCCTCCTCGTCGACGATGTTACGCAGGTACTTGTCCGCGGTGTCCCAGACGATCCGCGCCGTCGTCTTCCTGAATGCCTCTGCCGACTCGGCCATGCGTGCTCGTTCCCGATCATCCCGGTGCTGCTCTGTATCAAAGACTTTACAGCGATCCCTGCATCAGGAATGTGACATTGCGGCGAGCGCCCGAGGCGATCGGACCACGCCGGCGATGTGTTCCGCGAGGCCCGACACACCGCCCCAAAGCCCACCCGATCCGGGCGCAGGGGCGGTGCCAGACGGGTGGCACGTGCACATGCTCGAGCGAGGCGCTCAGAGCCGAGCCTCATCCCTCTCGCCCCTGCAGCACGAGCGGGCCAACGAAAGCCACCACCTAACGAACCTCGACGGGGCCCAGGGGACATGCACGGGATGATCTCCCAGATGGCGCGGGTGACACCAAGCACCTTCGCAGCTCAGAGCACATGAGCCAGCCTTGCAGGTGCCTCTCTCCTACAGCGAGTGCCGCAGGTTCGAATCCTGAACCAGCACACTGCCGGGGGCGCCGGCATCAGCCCGCCTCCCTCACCATGCCGACCGGAGACTCCGACGAAGCCGCCACCATCGGAGCACACGCCGTACCGACGCCGAGATAGTGCGGTCCCACCGGGCGCAGGACGACATGAGAGAGCTTGTCAGACTCGCCAGCTCCACAAGAGCCGACATCGGTGGCCGAGGCGCGGCACTGCATCCGTGAGGCGATCCAGGCATGCCCCAAGCCAGCAACGCCGAGGCCGAGGCGCGGGTCGTACTCGACACAGCGAGCCGCCGAGCCCGACTCGACCCCGCCGGAGCTGAGTTGATGCGGCTGGTCGTGAACGTCCTGTACCGGCTTCCCGGCGGCCTCATCGGTTACGTCTCCCTCGCCGCCACCCGGGAAGTAGCAGTGGCCAGCTGGCTCAAAGCCCACCACGTACCCACCGTTGCCAGGCGTCGACCAGCCCATCGGGGTCGACGGCCGCGCGGTCACCTGATGGCGAACTGCCACCCCACCAACACGGCGCCGTCTTGCTGGTGGCTACCATACTGCGCCGCCTACATGACCTCCCACCCCACCGCCTTCGGCGTCGGCCGCCTGGACCCGTTCCTCCGGTTGACAGAAACCATCGACCGAGTCGCCACCCTCAACGAAGCAGACCGGGCATGGATGGCGCGACCATCTGGCCGAGCTGAAGGCACTGGGACGCCCGTAAGCCTCGGCCTATCGATTGGTGTCCCGGGGACGCATAGTCGCCGCAGCAGCGAAGCAGTTAGGCATTGACTAAGGCCTCGCATCTGCCTCACCCGCGCGCCGGCGGGCGGCACACAGGTCCTGCTCACGGCAAACCAGGCTGCTGGGCATTCCGCTGACATCCGACTACAGTAAATCACTCGCATCCAGAATGAGCGGTCGTTGGGGCACCGCTGGGAGCATTCAGCGGCATTAAGATCACTTCGGTTGGGGGCACGCGGTCTGGCCCACTGGTACGAATAGAGGAGGGCAAATTGAGCGACGTATGGCTGAACGCGATTGTTGAAGTGCGGGAGCGGACGCCTAAGGGTGAGCGCACCGAGGCGGTCCGAACTGCTGTTGTGGATCTGCGTTCGGCAGGTTCACTAGGGTTGCCCTTTTCTGCGGCAGCAGTTCAGTTCGAGGCCGAGTCCGGTGTGTGGCTGCGTGGTCGAGTAGAGCTGGTGGCGGTGGCGTGGTGCTTGAGCCACGACTGGTGGGGCTATGCGGTGAGCGTGGCGAAAGCTCGCAAATGGGCGGCACGGCCAGAGCTGTGGTGCGTGAAATGTGGCAACCCGGGAGGCGTGGTTAACGGCTGGTTCCTCGGCGATGTAGGCGATGCGACGAGGCGCGAGGTTCCAGGCTGGTCATTTGTAGGCGAGTTGCCGGGCGATGACGTCGAAGGGCGTGGGGAGTTGCTGACGCTGATCGGCACGTCGCGGTTTGCGGTGTCGTCGTCGCTAGGGGCAAATGGACGGCGTCGGGCGTTATCCACGCCAGGAATGCAGTTCCGACCGTCGATGGACCAGGTGCGAACCATGTCAAGGTTGATCAGTTCGCGGGTAGAGGCGGAGGCCCCGGAACAGGATGCAGTCGAGATAGTAGCGTTGGAAATCGGCCCACATGAACTGGAACGTTTTGGAGGGCTAGTGCGGGCGCGTGCGGCAGCACGCATGGCGGCCAGGCAACTGGGGTTGCGAGTGGCGACCCTGGAGGTTAAGGCCATCGATGGCCGAGGGGTGTATGTGCTGGTGTCTCGGGTTATCGATGGGACACGTCTGACAGCGGAAGGCACGGCAGAGCTTGCACGAACGGGACGATTGCCAGAGGAAACAGCATCGAAGTACTACCGACTGAAGTATGCGCATGCGACAGAGCATTTCCGGGCCGATCGTCCGGCGGTGGTTTATCTGGTGACATCGCAAGCGCTGCGTGCGCACAAAGTCGGGATCATGAACGCGGGGAAATCACGGTTAGAGGATCATGAGGTGTGGGGATGGCAGGTGGTCAGCACGCTCGAGTGCCCGACCGGTGAGATGGCGCGTGCGGTGGAGAGACGGGTGTTGCGGCATCTGCACGATGTACGGCGTTTGGGGGCGGCAGTGTCGGCAGAGATGATGCCGCAGGGTGGCTACACCGAGACGGTAGATGCCGGGGCAATCACAGCGGATGAGATTTGGGATGAGGTGTTGGCTGCGGCGCAGGGGGTGATGCGCCGTGAGGCATTGGTACGAGGCCAGGCGGGCGCCATGGCCTGGGACACTTCCTCACCTCGCCGGACTGCACGCCGTGGCCAGTCGTCCCCGTAGGGGGTGCAGCCAGAATCAGCCATGTCTGCCCAGGTCAGTCCCGACTTTCGGGTCTCCAGTCCACTGAGTTATACGGAACACAGGTGTTCGCTCGGGCGGAAAGGCCATCATGGAGATCTACGTTTCTATGGCGGAGACCTCAGGTCCGGCGGGCTGTACCAAACGGTTCTGGCCCCGCTAAGCGACCGGGAGCCGCGACACCCAGCGAAGGTCGAGGGCTGAAGGAGATCCAGGTGGCCGAGCAGATCCGCTACGGGCTCTATCTTCGAAATGCTCTGGAGGTACTCCGAGATCACCCGGAGCCTCTGGCCGCTGCGCGTGTGATCGGTGAGGTACGAGAACGGGTATCGCCGACCCCGTATGAGCTCGAGCATAGCCGCGGTGGTCAGTCCCGGTGGGAGACGGCCCTGCACTTTTGGACCGGTGACGCCGCCACAGTTGGATGGCTGAAGAAGACCGGCGGCTGGACAATCACCGACGCGGGCATCGAGGCGCTCGACAGATATCGAGACGAGAGCGAACTCGCTCGAGAGTTGAAGCGTCTGTACCGGGAGATTGACGAACAGCGCAAGCAGGCTCTGGAAAATCTCAGCGACGTTCAGTGGTTTATTGTGGACGCCATCGGGTTAGTCGAGGCAGGCCAGTGGACTTCTCATGATGATCTAGCTGAGCTCACTGGTGCCTCCGGCCGCGAGGTCGCCCACTTCCTGGCCAATGCCAAGGTAAACGTCCCCGCCTCCTATCGCGTCCTCACGCACGATGGCCGCCTCCCTGTAGAGGGCATGCTCCACTTCAACTATCGGGGTGTGGATCTGCAGCAACGCCTGGAGGGCGAAGGTCTTAAGTTCCTCGATGGAGTGGCCGCTCCGCAGCAGAGGCTCGACGCGATCGCTCTACGAAGTCTCTGGGAGCTGCGCAAGGAACTCACCGGGGCGGACATCGTCGGCATGCAGAGGGCCTGGATGGTGCGTGGTACGGGAGTCGAGGGCTACAACCTGGTCGATGATTGGCTACGTGAGGGATGGGTGTCGTTGGCGGCATCCCAGCTCGATCCCGCAGCGGCCAACCTTACCTTCGATGCGCTGCGCAAAGCGGTCCGCGAGGGATACCAGCACAAGTCCTACGCATTCCAGGAGCAGCGGCTCGCCGAGTTTGCCCGCTTCATTCGCCAAATGCGTATAGGTGATCTTGTGCTCACGACCACCCGTGGTCATGTGTACCTCGGACGGCTCACGGGCGAGGCACGGTTCACCGAATCGCAGGGTGGGCTTTCCAATCTCCGTCGAACCGTGGAATGGTTCAACGTCAGCACGCCGCTTGACCTACGCGCTCTACCGTCACCGATTCCCGCACTGCTCCAGAGCCAGGACTATGTGGTCGACCTGACCTCGGCGATCGACGAGTTGCACCGGCTCGCCCAGCCGTACACCCACCCGGAGGAGGAAGCTCCCCCGGAGAGGCTCCCACTGCAGTTCAACCACGTCGACGAGACCCTGGCCAAGGCACTCCACTCTGACAATCACGGCTGGCTGAGCCGCCTGGAACAGTTGCTCTGGCGACGCAAGCAGATCATCTTGTACGGCCCGCCAGGCACCGGCAAGACCTATCTCGCCTTGAAACTGGCCCGGCACCTGACCGAGGACCAGGCGGTCAAACTAGTGCAGTTCCATCCGTCGTTCACTTACGAGGACTTCATCGAGGGGTTTCGACCACAGCAGGGGAGCAGTGGGACGATCTTCTTCGCGCTCACCGCCGGGCCCTTCCGTAAGCTTGCCGAGCAAGCGCAGGACGACCCGAGCACGCCGTACATCCTGATCATCGATGAAATCAACCGGGCGCAACTCGACAAGGTCTTCGGCGAGCTCTACTTCCTGCTGGAGTACCGGAGTCAGCAGGTCAGCCTGCAGTACTCCCCCGACTCGCCTTTCAGCCTGCCGGAAAACCTGTTCATCATCGGGACGATGAACACGACCGACCGCTCGATCGCGCTCCCCGATCAGGCGATGCGCCGCAGATTCGCCTTCTTCGAACTCCACCCAGACAAGGAGCCCACCCAGGGACTGCTGGAGCGCTGGTTGAGAGATCAAGAGATCGAGTCGGACATCCCCCATGTGCTGGCCGAGCTCAACCGCCGCATGGCCGACGACCTGCCGGAAGGACGCGATCAAGCGATCGGACCCTCTTACGTCATGCGCCAGCACCTGTACGAGGACAACGATGCCATGGACGAGGTGTGGAACGCCGACATCCTGCCTCTGCTCCGTGAGCTCAACTTCGGCTCCAACACCGACGTGGAAGGCCGCTATGGCCTTGATGTTCTTCGCCAGGCGATCAACGGGTCAGAGGAATGACCATGCCGGAGCCCATCACGGTCTCCGAGATCGGCAAGGGCTCGCCGTACAAACTAGCGGATGCGGAAGCAGAGGCCCTTAAGGCGTCCAGGTTGGGACTGGTAAAGCTGGCCTACGCGAGTTCTGGCAAATGGCAGGTCAAGGGGAACAACAAGGTCGGCTCGGCGCGGATCGGCGGCCGTGACGTGCATGTCGCGCCCAAGTTTCCCATCAGAAGGGTGCTCTTCCTCCTCGGTTACACCGAAGGGCTGAGGGAACCATGGCAGCACGACGAGGTCCTCCTTGAGGAAGAACTGGGACTCGTACCCGCCTTTGCTCAACCACTGTGGCGGCAAATCGACGCGGCCCTTAAACCTGGGCTCTTGTACGGCTACCGCGAGCGTGATGAGGTCTCCACCGTGCTGCGAGGCAGGCTCCGCGAGACCGACCAACTCTATCGCGGGCACGGATTGCAGACTCCGCTCCAGATCCGCTACAGCGACCGCACGCCGGACATCCCAGAGAACCAGATCTTGAAAGCGGCGGTCCTTCGCATGATGTCCGTGCCGGGCGTGGACGCCGAGTCACGCCGGAGACTCCGTCTCTTGCTCGCCAAACTCGCCAAGGTCACGCCCACTGTAGGGCCTCTCCCGACGATCAACCGGCTAAACGCTCGTTACGCCACAGCTCTCAAGCTGGCGGAGCTCACGCTGCGCCAGACCTCGGTCGACCAAGGAGAAGGTCGTCGGATCTCCTGCAACGGCTTCGTAGTCGACATGGAGGACGTGTTCGAAAACTTTGTCCGCATCACCATTGGCAGCCGGCTCAAGCGCATGCTCGGCGGGAGGTATGACAAGCCTGGAATTTTCCTGGCCCCGGGACTCCCCATGCATCCGGATCTTGTCTGGTACCGGCCTGGGCCCGTTGAACGCGCCGGCGTAGTGGTCGATGCCAAATACTCGCAGGAGAAGGAGCGAGGCGGCGGCGGCCTCGATGACATCCGCCAGATGCTTGTGTACTGCACCGTGCTGGGAGTACGCCGTGGGCACTTGATCTACGCCAAAGGCAACGCGGCTCCCACGACCTTCCCCATCGCTGACACCGGCATCGACATCGTCTGTCATTCCCTCAACCTCAACCAAGATCCAGAGAGTCTCTTCGCCGACATACAGTCCTTGGCCAACCAGATCGCTGCAGGAGTTTCCCTTGCGCGCCTCACGAGCTGACTAGGAGGGGTTCTTAGGTCACCTGATGGTGCGCGACGGCAAGCTTGCGAAGATCTTCAACTACTGCCGCGGCTTCCGTCTAGATGCCGGCTTGTGCTTCAGGTCGCGTGTTGCCCTCACGATCCAAGCGCTGGGGATATACATGGGATGATCTTGTACACCTTGTGCATCCCGTAGGCTATTTGCCCAGCTCAGACCACCTAAAGAGACGGATACAACCCCCACTCTCCTAAAGCGGGTGCCACAGGTTCAAATCCAGCCGAGACCCCATCGTCCAGCAGCGACAAAGAGGGATTGACCCGGGAAAGCGTTGGCTGATGGCCTTCTTGTGTCCGGCGATGTCCGGCTGCTGCTGATCGTTTGCGGCTGATCGCGCCAAATGCGTTAGCACGACTCCTGGCATGCCCCACTACAGCCAAGTGCGCTATGCGCCGCATCTAACGTAGAGGGCCCGCGAAACTAACTTTTCAAACGTCCAATGCCAGATGGTTCGACAATGAAGAATCCGTCATGGGCGGTACACGTGCCAGGCGGCTGAGTAAGCGTAGAGATTCCGGGGACGGGCGGCTTGAGGTTAGGCGGATAGTCCGAGCCATCTGCCGTAAATAATGCACCCTCGAAAATCTGTCCAATTTGGCGAATCTCGATGCCTCGTCTGCCGTCTGACGCTCGGACCGGTTTCGTCCCCTCGGGCCATAGGGGAATCAGCGTTCTGAGTTGACGATCGTGATCACCATGTCTCGTAACCACAAGACACGACTCACTCTCCACCCACTCAAGCCGTGCCGTCAACGGCATCAAGGTGGAGTAGAACTCCCCGTGGTATACAGCGATGGCCGGATCGGTGCCGATAACGGCGTGGCATACCTTGTCCGACGGGCACGGTTCAGGCGGAGCGGCAGCGGATGATGACCCGCTTCGGCGAGCGTCTGCAGTGCAGGCCACTAGACTCACGGCCGCCACAAGCATCGCAGCGATTGCGGACACTCGTCTCACGGAGACCACCCTTCTGGCGAGGAGGGTTGGACCGCCTTATAAGGCCGCGGTCCAGCCCTCTACGCTACTCCTTGCCCCTCTATTCGCGGTTCCAAATCCTGTAGCCGAAGGCGTCGCGGTACACCGTCACGTGGCTGTACGCGCAGTACAGTGCCGTCTCGCCAGCGAGTGCACCCTCTCCGACGACGATGCCATATGCGGTGAAGCCTGTTGACGGGCCTCCCGTGAAGGCGGGGCCGCCGCTGTCACCACCGGCACATTTGGTCCCGGCACGTTCGTTGGTGACGTAGAGATTATCTACGGTGCCGTTGGACCAGTTGGTTCTCTGCACAGTACCGCAAGTTGTCCCGGTGCTCTTCCCCCACTTGCATACGGCATCACCGACCCACTGGATGGGATCCTCGGCATCCACGTATGCCTTCTGGTTGGAACTCCAGTAGAAGGTCCGGGTGAGCGTTAGACCTCCCCGGGTGTACAGCGCAGCTTCACCGTAGTCGCAACCCAACCAGCATGAGTTGGTCAAGCTGATCCCGGTGCAGTTGCCTCCATCAACGGGATAGTTGCAGTATGTTCTCGTCGGTGCGCCATTAGAGCAGTGCCCAGCCGTGGCATGGCGCCGCGTCTCATAGTCCCAGGTGGCTACCACATTGAAGTTGGACGTGCAGTCTCCGAGGTTCCCCCCACCCCGAATGTACGGGTCCGCGGCAGAGGTGGTGGCCGAGGCGGTGGTGGTGGATGAGAAGTTGGATGCGACAGGCTTCTCCGTGACCGTCACGTCCACGGTGATGGACGGATTGGTCACCAGCGAGGTCACCGCCGAACTGACGGCGTCCTCCTGGACGGACGCTTTAGCTGCGGGTGCGGGGACGACGAGGCTGTGCACAGTACCGGTCTTGGCGTCGTAGTAGCTGGCCACATCAGAGAAGCGAGGGTCGTCCCGTAAGGCATGGTGCACACGCTTCTTCGTGTCGTTCAGCTCGGCCTCGGTGTAGCCCAGGCGGCCCTGTAGCTCCACCCGGAAGGGCAGGGTTTTGGCAGTTTCTACGGCCGGCGCCGGGATATCCCCCTTGAAGCCGAGCCAGACCTGCGAGCCGTCGGCGGCGCGCTCGCCACCAGCAAAATCGCCCTTGAAGGTGCGCTGGAGCTGGACCAGCTTCTGTTTGGCCGCTGGCCATGATCCGTGGCGCTCGATGGCCTCGCTGAAACTGACGCCTTGGGCCTGCGCCATACCCTTCAGGACTTCGAGGTGCGCGGCGGAAAGATCATCGATGGTGACGTCGGGGATATCGACGGGGCCGTCTGGCCAGTTCGCGGTCGCCGCCGGATCCGTCTTTGCCTTGTGCGCGATGTAAGCGGCCACGGCGTGCTCCAGGGAGATCCCCTTGCGAGCCGCGTTTCGCTTGAGTCTTTCCAGTGCTGGACGGTGGACTTTCGGTTGCGACTCTGCGGCCAGTACCATGGTCTCGGTCTGAGCGGAAGATGCTACAGCGGGGGAACCCGCGAGGCTGAACGCCGATAACGGCAGCAGTAGCGCCACCATGGCCAGGAACGTTATCCGCCTTGCCGCGGTCCCGCCTGCTAACTGTGAAGAATGATCCGCCACTTTACCTCCACGCACTTGAGGGAGTTCCGGAGCGAAGTTAACATGGCCTTTTTCTACGAGTAAGGCTTGATATTCTTATCATTCTGTGGGGCTGGCATTGCATCTGGACAGTCGCCCTCCGCAGACTGTGGGCGATCGCGTATTCAAACAAAGAACATATTGTTGCTCGACATATTTAGGGGGACGCTGCAGTCTTGTACGTGCGCACGGCTCTGGACACGCCACACTGTTGCCACGATCCGATGTGCTGCACCGCCTCCACGCTCCAGCCCCCAGCAAGCCCGTAATGTCCGGTTCATAGAAGTGCTTCAGAACGGCCTCTGCCGCCTGGGGTAATGTGCAGGTCGGCGATAGGGCTCCCACGTACTCAGAGGGATGCGACGCTTGGCACCTTCGTCGTGCCCGACGATGCACTTGGCGTAGACATGTAAGTGGACCTCCGCGCTGTGGCCTGCACACGCGGCGACCTGTGCAGCAGGTCCTGGTGGAGAGACGAAGCGAAGTTGGCGTCCAGAGGTAGCGGCGATGCGCACAGCGGGCCAGGCTCCTCCGACATGGCCGGCCAGATCAGGGTGTACGCGTCCGGCGGCCTGGCCCTCGTCCAGTGGCCCAGCTTCGGGCGCTGACTCTCTGCCCCACGGCGAGTCTCAACAGCCAGAGGCTGTCGATCATGAGGTAGACGGGATGGTCGGCGCTCGTGTCGCAGGACGGTCCGTACTCCCTTAAGCAGTTCCCAGGCTCTGCCTAGACGGGTTGTCGTGCCGCTGCAAATGTGCCAGGACGCACAGAAGAAGCAGCCACTCGTACAGGTGCGCTCACCGCCCCTGCCCCAGCGCCAGATCTAGTCGACCACTTGATCCAGTTCACCATCAGCCGCAGTAGGGAGGCACTTTTCGACCTCGGCAAAGGCATACCGCTCTGGCCGGCCGCGTCCTATAGTCGCCGAGGTGAGCGATCTTCAGCCGGGTGTCTACCAGCATCTGATCACCCGCGAGGTGGGCGCCTTGCTGCGTGCGGTGTCCGATCGCGACCTGATCGATCGCCGGTCCTTGGATCTCGCCGACTCTCACGAGACACTGGCCCGGCATCTGGCTGCCCTCACTCGCCGGGCGCTCCGCTCGGTGCGGGGTGAGAGCGACACGGTGCGGCTGGCGCGGCAGGTGGAGATCGTCAACCGGGTCGCCGACTTGATCGGTGAACTGGTGCCCGAGGCCGCTTCGCCCGAGGAACTCGTTGAAGCCGCAGATGAGTTGCTGGGCATCGCCAGGGGCCGGGACGCGGGCGGGCGCGTGCGCTTCCCAGCGCGGCCGGTGGTCCCTCTCACCGGAAGCGCCTTGCTGGTCAACGGCCGCGGACAGCCGGAGATCGGCCATGAGCTCAAGCGCGAGCTGGCCTCCGCCGATCACGTCGACCTGCTGTGCGCGTTCGTGAAGTGGAACGGCGTGCGCGTCCTGGCCGAGGAGATCCACGAATTCCTAAAGCGTGGCGGCAGGTTGCGCGTGGTCACCACCACGTACATCGGCGCCACCGACCGCCTTGCGCTGGACCGGCTGGCGGGCATGGGCGCCGAGATCCGCGTCTCCTACGACACCCGGATGACCAGGCTGCACGCCAAGGCGTGGCTGTTTCACCGCGGCAACGGCCTGTCCACCGCCTACGTCGGCTCCTCCAACCTGTCGCGCACCGCTCTCAGTCACGGCCTTGAGTGGAACGTCCGCCTCGCCCAGGCCGAACAGCCACACCTGATCGACACGTTCGCCGCCACTTTCGACGACTACTGGGGCGATCCGTCGTTCGAGCCCTACGACCCGGAGCATGACGCCGAGCGGCTGGACCGCGCCCTGTCCGCCGAACGGGCCGGCGGGCGGGCCGTCGTGCTCGACTTCGCGCACGTGGACGTCCGGCCGTACTCCTACCAGCGCGAAATTCTCGACGAGCTCGACGCCGAACGGCAGATCCACAACCGGTGGCACAACCTCGTCGTCATGGCCACCGGCACCGGCAAGACCGTCGTCGCCGCGCTCGATTACCGGCGGCTGCGCGCGGCCGGGCAGGCGGAGTCGGTGCTGTTCGTCGCTCACCGCAAGGAAATTCTGCGGCAGAGCCTGCTCACTTTCCGGCAGGTGATGCGAGATGAGACGTTCGGCGAGCTGTACGTGGACGGCGCCCGCCCCGAGCAGTGGCGGCACGTGTTCGCCTCGATCCAGAGCTTGGACGCCAACCCGCTCCTTGAGCCTGACCGCTACGACATGGTGATCGTGGACGAATTCCACCACGCCGAGGCCACCACGTACCGGAAACTGCTCACCGGAGTTCGGCCCAAGGTGCTCCTGGGCCTGACCGCCACACCGGAACGCGCCGATGGCCAGGACATCAAGCACTGGTTCGGTGGCCGTATCGCCGCCGAACTCCGCCTGTGGGAGGCGCTGGAACGCGGACTGCTGGCCCCGTTCCAGTATTTCGGCGTCCACGACGGCACCGACCTGCGTCAGATCGGCTGGCGCCGGGGCCAGGGGTATGACGTGGGCCAGCTCTCCAACGTCTATACCGGCAACGACCGCCGTGCCGCCGTGGTCCTGGAGGCATTGCAACGCAAGATCGGCGACGTCGGGCGGATGCGCGCCCTCGGCTTCTGCGTGAGCATCGACCATGCCCGCTTCATGGCCGACCGCTTCACCCGAGCCGGGCTCCCCTCCGTCGCCGTCACCGCGCACAGCCTGCGTGACGAGCGGGACCAGGCACTGCGTGACCTGCGAGACCGCAAGATCAACGCCGTGTTCACCGTCGACCTCTTCAACGAGGGCGTTGACGTCCCGGAGATCGACACCGTACTGTTCCTGCGGCCTACCGACAGCGCCACCGTCTTCCTGCAGCAGCTCGGCCGTGGGCTACGGCTGGCCGAGGACAAGCCGTGCTTGACCGTGCTCGACTTCGTCGGCCACCAGCACAAACAGTTCCGCTTCGACCGGCGCTACCGAGCGCTCACCGGCGCCAGCCGTACCGGCATCGCCCGGGAAATCGAGCAGGGCTTCCCCACGCTGCCGGCAGGTTGCGTGATCGACCTGGACCGGGACGTACGCCGGCTCGTCCTCGACAATGTCCGGCAGGCCCTCAACCTCAGCTGGCGGGACCTGGCACGAGAACTCCGCGACCTCGGAGACGTCAATCTGCCCACGTTCCTGCAGGAGACCGGGCTGGACGTCGAAGACCTCTACCGTCGCAGCCGCCAGGGCTGGGCCTCGCTGCGGCACGCGGCCGGCTTCAGCAGCACGCCGGGTGACGAGGCGCTCGGACGGGCCTTCGGCCGGATGTTGCACATCGACGACGTCGAACGCCTGGCCTTCCTCACCGAGGTGCTGGCCGGAAAGGCTCCGCAATCGCCGCGCGAGCTACGCCTGATGGCGATGCTGGACGCGATGCTGTGGGGCGGCACCGAACCGATCTCCGGGATGGAGACCCGGTTCGCTCGCCTCACGGGTGCTCGCGCGGATGAGCTGAAAGAGCTGGCGAACGTGCTCCGCTCCGGCCTGCGACACGTGGCCCCGCCGCTGGACCCCGTCGTGCCTCTACACGTGCACGCCCGCTACAGCAAGAACGAGGTGCTGGCCGCCTTCGGCATCGACAAGCCCGCGCACATGCGGGAGGGCGTCAAATACGTGCAGGAGCACCGGGCGGACCTGTTCTTCGTCACCATCGACAAGGTGGAGGACCACTACTCCCCCACCACGCTCTACGCCGACCGGGCGATCAGCGAGGACTTGTTCCAGTGGGAGTCGCAGAGCACCCTCCGCTCGTCGGCTGCCACCGCCCGCCGCTACGTGACGGGCGAATCCACGATCCACCTCCTCATCAGGCAGTCCAAGCGCGACGAGGGACTGGGCGCCCCGCCGTACACGTACGCGGGGCCGATGCGGTACGTGAGCCACGAGGGCGAGCGACCCGTCCGCTTCGTCTGGCGCCTGGACCACCGGCTCCCACCTGAGGTATTCCACTACGCCAAGGCAACCGCCGGCTGAGCCACCCGGTCCTCACCTCAGTCGCTCAGATCAGGCATAGAGCAGTCAGGCTACGGGGAATGCCCTGCGATGCTGTCCGAGTTGGTCGGCTCGCCAAGCACTTTGTGACTCCACTCACATTTGACCGGATGTGCGAACCAACTCGCTGGTTATACGGTCAACCTGCTAGACGAGGGGTCCGCGGTACCGGGTTGATATCGCAGAGGAGCCAGATGTCCGCAGTGCAGACGAACGACGGTCAGAGGCTCGAGCCCGGTGGCCGCAAATCGACCTGGCGCGTCATCGCCACCGTGCTCTTTCCCTGGATGACCGCGAAGTTCCTGTACAAGCCCCGGGTCGGCCCGTCGCCCAAGGACCGGATGCTGGACCGGCTGGCGTTCTGGCGGTCGATTGTCGGCCTCGGCGTGATCCTGGTGGCGACCTCCCACTACCAGGACGTCTGGGGCAACATCATCCAGAAGGCGATGGAGACCGGGCGGCTTGCCGTCATTCTGTTGCCGCTGGCGCTGCTCGCGATATTCGTCGTCACGCGCTCCGGGCTCCGCGCCCAGCTGCTGCCCGGCGTGCTGCGGCTGATCGGGCGCTCGGTGCTCGCGCTGGCCCTTTTCTACCTGCCGATCGTGTTGATTTTCGCCGCGGCCAGCAACCTCAGTTTCGCCTCGCTGGCCAATGGTGAGGCCGAGTTCACCAGTGACATCGACATCAACGCCTCAGGGAGCGCGGCACTCTGGGTTCTCGTGGCGATACTCGCGGCGATCGTCCTCGTTCCCTGGTTCTTCGGCCTCTGGTATTGCACGATCTACTGGGCGGCGCGCACCGGGTTCTGGATGGGCGAGGTCCATCCGCTGCTCGCGCCGATCGGCACAACGGTGCTCATGCTGCTGATCAGCGGCCAGGAGCTCATCGCGCGCGACACCAAGGGCGTGCCCGACTGGCTGTGGCTCACGCTGAACCTCTGCGGCGCCGCCACGGCCCTGGTGCTGGCCGTGCTCGAATACCGGCATCTCCGGTCGACCGGCTACCGGTTCCGCAACGGCCCGGAACCCGTGACCCGGGATTCGGACGGCTCGGCAGCCGCCGATCAGACCTGAGGCCCGCGTGCAACAAGTCGGAGTCCCCGGTCCCGATCTGCCTGGCCGGCGACTGCTCGGCCGTCAGACTGTGATCTGCGGCCATCGCCTGGCCTCCTTCGTGGATGCACACCGTTCGAAGGATCACGCGATGGCCGTCCACTCACCGCGGCCCAAGGTCACTGCCAGGCGCCCACCAGGGTGAACCCCGCCCAATAGTACGGATCGGCGTAAGGCCGGTAGCCGGTCGGCGCGGGCGTTGCCCGGCTCGCCCGGCGGGAGCGCGCGAGCAGGGCGGTGAGCTCCAGGGTCTCCGGCGAGTCCGGCACGGCGGCCGCGAGCAGTTCCTCGTAGGCCGCGTACGCCTCGGCGAACCGGCGGGCCTTGAGCAGCGCGTCGGCGAATCCGCGGTCGAGCTGTCGTCGCGTGCCGGCGTCCGATGAGCCGAGCTCGGCGCGGATCTGCTGGTGGTAGGAGATCAGCCGGTCCGGGCGGAGGGCCGCGAGCGAGAGCTGGGCCTGGCGAAGCGCTTCGGCCTTCGACGTGCCGGACGCCCACCGGGCGTAGAACTCGCGCAGCAGGAGCACGGTCGAGATCTCCTCCACTTTCCAGAGCGTGACCAGCACGGACGCCGCTCCGGCGTAGAGGAGCGAGCGGGTGAGGCCGATGAGCTCGTCGCCGGGGCGGCGCCTGCCGAGCCCGCTGTCGCAGGCCGCGAGCGTCACCAGGTCGGCGTCCAGGCGCAGGTCGAGGATGTCCGCCGCGGTAAGGAGGTCGCCTCCCGCCAGGTGAACGCCGGACCTGAGCGGCTCCTCGGAGTCGAAGAACCCGTGACAGGCCAGATGCAGCACGTCGAGGCGGCCCTGTTCGGCGAGGGTGGCGAGGACCCGCTCCTTGGTGACCTCGGCTCCGCTGAGGACGCGGGCGCCGAACCGGGCAGCCAGATCGGCGGCCTGGAGGCGGCCGTGCACCACGGGCGCGTCGGCCATCGTGTCCGCCACGACGATCGCCCCGGCGCGCCGGGCCCCTGTTCGCGGCCCCGTACGCGGCTTCGTACGCGCTCGGACGTGCCGGAGCGCCGAGGCGCTGGGCAGGTAGACCACCGGGTTGCGGGTGATCAGAGGGCCCGTGACCCCGTCGCCGAGATCGAGGTCGAGCGCGCCGAGCGGCACCTGGTGCAGTGGGCCGTGCGGGACCAGGCAGATGACGTCACCCGGTTCGCTCCAGCGGAGCGCGGGGGCCGGCAGGCCCGCGTAGTTCTCCCCGGCCTCGGCCAGGAACCGGCTCGCCAGCTCCTTCGGCGTGCCCGGAGCCTGGCCAGGGCGCTGATCCGGGGTCCGTGCCTTCAGGCCGGAGTGCGGGTCGCGGATCACCCGGACCCCGTCGTGCGCGCCGGTGACGCCGAAGGTGACCACGGGCCCCTCGGTGACGTGGAAGGCGAGCAGCAGTGTCGCGGACCCGGTGAGGAGCGCGCGGATCTCGCTCGTTCCGGCCGGGGTGCCCCGGCGAAGCGCCGCGTACTCGGCCAGCTCCGGTGCCGCTGATTGGCGTTCCATGCCTGCCCAGACCTCGTTCAGCTCCCGCAGCGCGGTGCGCCACGTGCCGATCGCCGCGGCCCTGGCGGCGCCGTCCGTGCCGGACACCTTGGTACGCGCCGCGGTCTCGGCCTCGATCGCGCGGCGCTCGGCCGCCGCCCAGTGCCCGCTCGCCCTGCTCAGCACGCCGTCGCCCAGGAGTTCCAGCAGGACACGCGCCCGCCCGAGCTCGCTCACCTCCAGCGCGGCGGCGGCGGGATCCGCCGGCCACAGCCGGGCCGGGCCGGGCACACCGGCGGTCAGCAGGTCCACCGTCATGCCGCACGCCTCGGCGAGCAGCCTGCCCTGCGTGATCCGGGCGTCGGGCTCCAGGTAGTCGGCGCGCAGTTCCTCCAGCGTGGCCCGCGCCTCGGACAGCAGCCGGTAGGCGCTGCCGGGGTCGACCATGCGGTCCAGGCGGGCGAGCTCGATGCCGGTCTCGGCCGCCGCCAGCCGCTGGCCGTTGGCCTTGGCCCAGGCCAGGGCTCGCCGCAGCTCCCGCCGCGCCCGTCGGGTCCGGCCGTCGGACGCGTCCTCGCGGGCGCCCGCGAGCAGTTCGAGGTGCGCGGTGAACGGTGTCGGATAGAGCGCCGTCCCGTCGGCGGCCGACCGGCGCAGCCGCTTGAGTATCCGCCGGCCGACGGCGAGGATCGCGTGCCGGGTGAGCGGCGGATATCGCTCACCGCGCGGCTCCTCGTCCTCGCTCAGCAACGCCTTGAAAGCCGCCGGGGACTGTACGCTTCCCGCGAGCTCGAGCCAGGAGGCCCGGTCCGCCCCGGGCGGGGCAAGGGGGACCCCGCGGCGGGCCGCCAGCTCCCGCACCCCGGGATCGATCGCCGTGTCCTCGGCCACGCCGCGCAGGAGCCGCAGCGCGTCGCCGTCCCTGCCGAGCTCGGCCAGGGTCAGGCCGTGCGCGACCCGGGCAAGTGCGGCGGCGGACCGCCGCTCGGTGCGGTCGAACAGCTCCACGGCCTGCGCGCCGAGGATCTCCGCCTCCTCGATCCGGCGCAGGGCGAGCAGGGTCTGCGAGTGCATCAGCGTCGCCCATCCCCGTTCCGCGCGGATGGCCTCGAAGATCTTGTCCTGGACGGCGTCCGGCTGGCGTTCTGCCACCCGCCCGGCCAGCTCCAACCCTTCCTCCACCAGGTCGAACAGCGGCAGCATGTGCTGGTCGGACAGCCCCGGCTGCTGGTGGACCGCACCCCGGCGGTGTACGGGCACGCCCTGGCTCATCTGGAGCGGGACGATCCCCAGCCATCGGATGAGATCCATGCCTCTGCGCTGCGGGAGTCCGCTCTCCCACGTGTGCAGCCACGATCCCCAGAGCTTGAGCCGCTGCAGTTCGGGGCTGCGGCGCAGCTGGGCGATCGTCACCCTCGGGTTCGGCAGACGCCACATCACCAGCCCGGCACGGAACACGTAGATCATGCTGAGCGTCAGCCCGGCCATGACGATGCCGGGATGGGGGTGGACGAGCGTGCCGATGAGCAGCAGCGTCAGTCCTCTGTCCGACAGCGTGAGCGCCAGCAGCCCGACCGGGAACATGACCACCGCGTACACGGCGTTGATCGCCGGGACGGACGTGCGGAGCGGCCTGTGGGCGTGGGAGTCCAGGAGGTAGACGCCCACGACGGCCAGGGTCCACAGCGGCGACCCGTCCCGTGGCCAGGCCGAGGCCAGCCAGTCACCGAACGGGCCCGCGACGAGATACGCCATCAGGGCCAGTTCGGCGACGGCTCCGACGGACAGCGCCTCCCGGGCGAGCGGTGCGTCACCGCTGGTGACGGTGATGAACGCGGCAACCACCAGGATCGCGAGCCAGCCTCCCAGCAGCGAGGCCATCAGGAAGCCGGGCGGCAGCCCGGACGGCACTGCCCCTGCCAACGTCCCCGCCGAGACCAGCACGACCACGGCGCCGGGCAGAATCATCAGCGACCACAGCAGCGTCCGGCTGAAGACACCCCATCGGCTGGGTGGGACGGTGAGAATCGTCCGCTGGCGGGCGATCTGGTCCGCTCTGCCTCGCTCGCGGTCGGCCGTACGCTGCTCGTTGCGTGACCGGAGTGACCAGGTCGCCCACCGGAGCCGTTCGAGTCGCCAGCCCGGATCGCGGCTCCAGCCGCGGGAGGTCATGCACCAGTCAGCGAGTTCGCCGAGCGCTCCGGCGGCGACGACCGGCAGCGCCACGGCCGCCCAGAGCGTTTCGTCTCCCAGGACGGGACCGTACGTGATCGTGGCCGCCACCGGCAGGTACGTCAGGCCGGCGAAGGAGAGCAGCCCCAGCAGCGCGCCGAGCACGACGGCTCCGGCCACCGTGTCCGCTACGGGCCGCATGACCGGGGTGAGGACGAGGAGGACGGCGGCCAAGATCGCTATGACGAGCAGTGCTGAGAGCGCCTGCTTGTTGCGGACGGCCCTGCGGCGCCACGCGGGCATCCTGCTGCGGCGACGCGGCCGGGTCCGCCGGTGTTCGGCCACGCAGATGGCCACGGCGACGCCGAAACAGCACCACCACAGCGGGTCGGCGAGAGTCATCCGGCACTCCAGGGAACGTCGAAGGGGATGCCGTCGTCCCAGAAGGCGGCGAGCCGCTCCCAGAGGACGATCTCGTCCTGCAGCGTGTCCGGCGGCTCGATCCCGAGCTGCCCGAGCAGGGTGCGCCGGTGCAGGTCGAACGCGACCTCGACATGCCCGCCGTACAGCACCGCCGCGGGGGTGGCTGCGCGGTGCGCGGCCAGGCCGACGACCAGGCCCGTCGCGGCGCACACGGCCGTCGGAAGGCTCTCGCGGCCGGAGAGCGCCAGGGCCGCCAGCGCGGCGACCGTGAACACGCAGGCGACCACGGTGAGGGTGAGCATCAGGATCATGTTCGTGCGGGCGGCGGCGAGGTCGACGAGGGACTGCTGGGTGAGCATCGGCTGCAGGCGGGGCCACACCGAGCTCGGCCTGATGCCGTAGCGAGCGCGCGCGTACTGCTCGGAGCGGCGCAGCGCGTTGCCGAACCGGGTCGGCAGCACCTCTTCGGGCACGTCGGGGGACGGGTAGACGGTGGAGAGCGCCTTGCGGGCGCGGGCCTGCTGGTGCCGCGATCCGGTGCGGCTGAGGCGTTTCCAGCGCCGCAGCCGCGCCCTGTGGTAGGCGGACCAGACGCGCGCCGCGGCCCGCCCGAGAGGTGTCGGCCACGTTCCGGCGAACAGCTCGACCAGCTTGGGCTGCGCCGCGGTGAGCAGCAGCGAGACGAACGCGACGACGACGGCGAACGCTCCGCAGCGCAGCCATTGGACGGTGGCGTCGAGCGCCTTCCACCCGGCCAGCGCTTGGGAGAGGCCGGTCACGTACGCCCAGAGGAGTAACAGTCCGGCGCAGAGGAGGAGCGCGGGGAGCACCGCGGTCAGCATGAAACGACGATCGACCGGGCCTGTCAGCAACGGCAGCATCAGCGTCGCCCCGGGTTACGCGTACAGCCGGATGTCGTGCTCCATGACCGGGTTGCCGCATTTCAGCGGGCGGAGCCGGTTCCATTCGGTGACCTCGTTCGGCCAGCCGCACCCGGGCTCCCGGCACAGCAGCCGGTAGTGCGGCCGGCCCTGATCCGGCAGATCGGGGAACCGGTTGTCGCCCGCCTCTCCCCCGGGACCGAGCGAGCGCTCGGCGGCCTGCGTGGCGAAGAAGTCGTCGATGACCTCCTGGGGCACGACAGCCGTCGGCGCTCCCGTGGGCGAGACGAGCACCACCCCGGCCGGGTCGGGATCGATGTCGAACAGGCTCGCCGCGCCCGGCGCGAGCAGGTCCCCGATCGGGGTCTCCTCCGGCACGACCAACGCCCCCGCCGCCGGGGCCTGATCCGAGCCTGCCGTGGAACCGCCGCGCAGCAACCCGACGATGCCGTCCCTGGAGGTACGGACGACCAGGAACCTGACCTCCTGCGCCGCGCCGGCGGCGGGAGGTGCGTCGACCACCAGGAAATCGGTGGTCGCCAGCTTGCGTAGCGACACTTGCGAATCGGATGCCGACGAGGGGAAGAGCGACATGCGTGACCCTCCGTGGAGACGGCGACGCTGACTGTACGCCTAGGATGACGCAGGAAGCCTGGCCGAGGGGCGATCCGGGAAAACTCGGCCAGAGCGCGCTTCATGCGTGATCCGCCAACGCGGCCGTCAGGTGGCCCGTGCGCAGTTCTTGCTGTTCGACCCAGCCTTTCCCCTCTGCGGCGATTCCTTCCAGGACGTGGAGGGTGTGTGGGAGGCCGGCGGCGTCCAGGGACACTTCGGACACCCGGCCAGGGTTTTCGTCCTGCTGGAGGTCCTCGAACCCGGAGCTCACCTCGACGCTGATCTTGTCGCCGTTGACGAGAGTGAGCTCGAAGGTGCGCTCGTCGTTGTCCGATTGGCTGACCTGTACGGAGGCGACGGCTTCGAAGCGGTAGTTGAGCCGCTGCTCGTCGTGGAAGGTGGCGTTCAGGAAGTCGAGGGTGACCGTGAGCTGGCGGACGCCTTCCTGGGTGATGAGGAAGACCAGGAGCTGATACTTCTTGTAGCGCCACGGGCCGCCCCTCATGCGCGCGCGGGCGCTCGATCGGGCGGGGGCCTCGATGAAGGCGTGAGCGATGACGTGGCTCATGGTGAGCCTGTAGTGCCGCAACGCCTTGTCGAGGAGTACTTTCCGGTCGCAGTCCAGCCAGTCCGCTATCTCCTCATCACGAGGTTTGTCCGCCATTTTCGCGCGCCAACGGTCCAGGGCTGCCAGGTCGGACTTCAGGGTCTGGTCGCTTTCGAGCTGGTCCGCGGCGTAGCGGCGGCGCTCAAGGACGATGTGGAGCCAGGCGCGGGCACCGACCCAGGCGGAGATCAACAGAAGGGTGATCGCGCCGATCGCGCGCAGAGGCTCGACCGGTACGGCGCCGATCGCAGCCCATCCGCCTGCGCCTGCGAGGGTGAGGACCCCTAGTATCGCCAGGGCTTTCGTCCGTGTCGGGGTGGCGAGTTCCGCACGATAGCTCCACAGTGTGCCTTCTCTTTGGCGGGTGCTGGCGTCGCTCGCTCGATGCCGGATGAGCCAGGCGATCCTCTCGACCCCGGCCCGTGTTTCTCCGTAGACCTCCGCGAGTTCGTCGCGCAGGCTGCAGCGGATGCCCCTGGTATGGACCATCCAGTTGTCACGGTCCACACCCGGCGGCAGGTACGTGGCGAAGTAGTGGTCGATGCGGTGCTCCGCCCTCTTCGCGAAGCTGCCGCGCTCGGCCTTGGTCGTGGGCCCCAGATACTGCCGGTCCTTGGCACGGCGGCGCACCACACGGAAATGCCAGTCCGCGGCGTTACGCGCACCGACGTAGGCGCCGGCGACGCCGAGCGTGTACGCGAGCACGAGGAGGATGCGGCCGGTCTGCAGGATCAGGTGGCCGAGGTAGGCAGTGGCCATGACCAACGTGACCGCGGCCGTCACTGCACCGGCTCGCGTGGACAACGGGATGTCAGGGGGCCTCGGGATCCAGGGCAGTGGCTCTTTCGGGGCCGGGTGGAAGAACTTCCAGATCCGGTCCTTCCGTCCCCCTGCCATCTGCTCGGTCCTGGCCTTCGTCAGCGCGAGACGCCACAGATGGTCCTCGATGGGGCCCTCGAGATACAGCTCCAGATGCTCCAGGATCAGGCTGCGCTGTGGTTCGCGGAGCGCGTCGAGGTCCTTGACCACGACACGGATGTCCTCCTCGGGTTTGCCCGCCGACTCGAGGAGACGGTCGATGATGCGTACGCCGTCGCGCCACGGGTCTTCACCCGAGAGCCGCATGATGGCACGCCGGTCCCGCAGCTGGGCGATCTCGTCCTTGGTCAGCTCGTGCCGCGTCCGGCCGCTCACCATGGCGAGCAGCCAGTAGAAGTAGACCTCGTTGGTGGCGTAGCCGACCCTGGCCTCGTTGATGAGGTGGCGCGCCGGTCCTGGCATGCGGCCTTTGAGGAAGGAGACACCGGCCCGGAACTTGGTCTCGGGCGGATCGTGCGGTGTCGTCATGTAGATGGCATCGACGTGAACCGTCCCTGCCTGCACGGCGACATGAGAGTCTGTGGCCACGTTCTCGACGTGGGGTCCTGGGTCCGTCATGACAGGGATTGGGCCAGGGTGATGATGACGGCCAACTGCGCGGCCAGGTCGGCCAGGTCGCCGACGAGCCCGCGGAGCTTCTTCAGCGCCAAGGTCAGCGTGTTCTTGCGCTCCGCGGACTTCGCCTCCAGCGCCTGGTCGGCGGCGACGAGCTCCGCTTCGGCTGCCTTGTACGTCGCCTCGTCCAGGCGTCCGTCGGCCCAGGCCTGCCACAGGCTGGAACGGAACCCGGCCAGCGCCTGAGGCAGGCCCTCCGGCTGGGAAGTCTCGGGGGCGATCCGCACTCCGCCGTGCACGCTGCCCGCCTGCACTCCGACGCGGGCGTTTCCCGTGGCGATGTTCCTGGTGGTCTCAGGCATGGTGGTGCTCCTTGTCGCGAGTTCTTCGGTGGACAACTCCTCGGCCAGCGCCGCGGCGAACGTGGCCGCGTTGGCCGCGGCTCTCGGCTGCCACTGCTGGCCGTCCGTGGCTTCCTTGGTGCCGTCGGCCCGGTCACTGATGCCGCGGACGACGACGACGGGCAGTGCCCGGTTCAGGTGACCGGCCTGTGCGACGCCGGCGCCTTCCATCTCGATCGCGCGCGCGTCGTTGTAGTGGTCGCGAATCCAGCGGGCGTGCTCGGAGAGCCGGGAGTTCAGGACCACCTCCCCTGCGGCGATGGGCCCGAAGTGCACCTGCGGGCGGGGATCCAGATCGTCGGCCCAGGAGCCGCTGCGGTGCAGGTGCTGGGCGATCTGCTCAGCGGCGTGTGAGGTCTGCCAGACGCGGGGGCGGCTCTTGAATCCGTCGTCCTCGCTCGTACCGCCGTGGAAGGCGTACACGTGCGTGGCTACCACGACGTCCCCGAGCGCGATGTGCGTGTGCAGCGCGCCGGCCACGCCCACGAAGAGCAGAGCTGCCGGCCGGAACTCGGCGATGGCGCGTTCGGCCAGCACCGCGGCCGAATGGTTGCCCTTGCCGACGTGCGCGAGGGCGACGCGACCTCGCCGGTTCGCCAGGCGGCCCACCTCGAACAGGGTGCCTTGCGGGTGCCGGTGCAGGCGTAGGCCGGTCAGCTTCTCTTTGATCGCCTGGTATTCCAGGTCTAGGGCGGTGAGGATCACGACTGGGCTCACTGCGCCTGCTCCTTTCCGTTCGGCGGATCGGCGGGACGGATCATCGGGGGGTAGAGCGCCTCACGAGGCCCGGCTCTGAACAGCCGGGCGGGTCGGCCGGTCGCGGCCTTGCGTGCCGAACCGGCCGGGACGATGAAGCCATCAGTTTTCTTGATCTTTCGGTAGAAGTTCCGGGGGTCGAGGGGCATCCCCCAGACCGCCTCGTACACGTCCTGGAGGTCGGTGATCGTGAACGTCGGACCGACGAAAGCCGTGGCGAGTGCGGAGTGTTCGAGCTTGGCCCGGGCGCGCTCGACGCCGTCGGTGACGATGCGCCGGTGGTCGAAGGCGAGGTTCAGCTCGCCGGAGAGCACGCGGTCTGTGGGCTGCCATCCGGCGTCGGCGGCGTCGGTCCCGGCGGTCGGCTCGGGCAGCCTCGGGGCGATGGCCAGGAAGGCGACGCTCACCACCCGGCCGCGGGGGTCGCGGCCGGGATCGTCGTAGACACCGAGCTGTTCCAGGCAAAGCGTCTCCACATCCAGGTCGGCCTCCTCCGCGAGCTCGCGATGAGCCGCGGCGACGAGGCTTTCTTGTGAGTGCTGAAGGAATCCGCCCGGCAGGGCCTGGGCGCCCTTGTACGGCTCGATGCCGCGCTCGACGAGCAGCACGTGCAGACGCGCTTCTCGCAAGGTAAGGATCACCAGGTCAACGGCGAGCAAGATGGCCGGCGGCTCCCATGCGTCGTCGCTCATGGGGCCGACTGTACGTTTTTGTCAATCTGACAAAAAGTAGCGCGGTGGTTAGCTTCGCCATCCGTCGATGACGTTCCGCGCTAAAGCGGACATGGGGGGTCGGCTGCTCGGTGTGGTCATGCCGAGGACGCTAGGCCGCCCCACCGACAA
The DNA here is from genome assembly GCF_019396325.1 of Nonomuraea ceibae. GTDB lineage: Bacteria > Actinomycetota > Actinomycetes > Streptosporangiales > Streptosporangiaceae > Nonomuraea > Nonomuraea ceibae. The sequence continues at coordinate 62,902 of NZ_JAHKRO010000003.1, read as the reverse complement.
TTTCGTGCCAGTGCCATTCGTGCGCCCGGCTACTGTCCGGATATTTCTGGATAAATAGGGCCCTGAAGCCCGCATTCGGCCTACGGGGAAGCGCGCTAGGAAGATCTTTTGGGCTTTCCTATGACTCGCCATTGGGTGCCACGCCACACTGAAGGCCGTGACGAACGATCTCACCGAAGCGCGGGACCGTCTGGTTCCCCCTCGCCGGCTCCACCAGGTCGCGGCCCTGCTCAACATGCCGAACCTGGACGAGACCACCCCCCAGGACGGGGTTCCGCCGTCCAGGCAGCAGGCGACGCTGTATGCGGGCATCGCTGACTGGGCTCGGCTCTCGGCGATGGCGGCCGATCAACTCGACGAGTCGGGCGCACCCGAGATCGCCGACGAGTTCGTCTACCTGGTCGAATACACCGACCAGCATGCCAAGGGCTGGCACCCGGCGCCCAGCGAGCACTCCGACGGGATCACGTTCGCCGAGCGGGCCGAGGTGGTCGCGCGGACCGTCATGGGCCGCTACATCACCCACCTCGCCGATCATCGCGACGACTACGAGTTGTGGCTGGTGGATTCGCTGTCCCTGCGGGTCAGCGTGTGGAACGCGCGTACGGCCAACGAGGCGCGTTCGCGTGATCGGCGGCTCGCATACTCATACTCGGGGCACACGTTCCAAGAATTGCAGATTCCTCCGAATGCCGTGGAGATTCGTACGCCGGTTCAGATTCATCGGTTCATGACGCATTACATCACCTGCTGCTCTGAACCGGAGCATGGGGAGATTTATCCGGGTAATTGGGCTGCGTTGCCGACCGATGCCCTTTATTCGTACTTGCGGTACGGTCCGCTCTCCCCTGGCTCGGCCGGCTGATTTCGGGCGAGGGCACGACGGCATGACCTTCGCCCGGGGTGAGCTGACGATCCGGGGCCGGCCGACGCGGGTGCGCCGGCCGGGCGGGTCAGTCCTGGGCGGGGGTGAGCAGGGTGGTCAGGTGGTCGGCGATGGCGGAGATGGTGGGTTGCTGCCACAGCAGGGTCGCGGGGAGGCGGCAGCCGAAGCGCTTGTCCAGGCGGCGCCTGACCATGACGGTCATCACCGAGTCGAGCCCCTGCTCGACGAGGGGGCGGCGGATCGCCAGGTCCGCCGGGGCGAGCCGCATCACCGACGCGATCTCCGCGCGGGTCTCGTCGAGGACGTACGCGCGCAGCTTCTCCGGTGACAGCCCGGCGAGCGATTCCGCGGGCTCCTGGAGGTCGTCCTCGGCCGCCACGGGTGCGTCGATGACCGGGTAGCGCAGGCCGGTCAGGTGGCCGATCACGTGACCGTCGGCGTCGGCCAGGAGCGCGAGGACCGTGTCGTCGGCTGCCGGGTCCACGGCGGCGTCGATGATGACGGTGTCCGGCGGGGCGCCGGTCAGCGCCACCTCGTCGATGTGCACGACCATGCGCAGCACCGGGTCGCCGGGGAACACGCAGGGGGCCACGGACATCACCGCGTCGAGCGCCGGCGCCCAGGTGGGGGGCGTGTCGGCGGGGTGCGGGGTGTGGACGGTCGCGCGGAGGGCGCCGTCACGGCCCAGAAGGGTCTCGATCGTCCAGTCGAAGCCCGTGGTGGGGACGCCGACGGCGGCCAGCCGGGCGTGGACGAAGCCGGGGTCGATCGGGGTGAGTCCGGCCGCGTCCGCGTCGGGCAGTGCGCCGTCCGGGGCCCGGGTGGCCGCGCCGGTCGAATCGGCGGCCGTCGACGCGGTGGTCGTCGACGCGGCAGCCGTCGACGCGGTGGTCGTCGACGCGGTGACGTGGACGAGCCAGGTGGGTTCGGGTTCGCCGGGGGTGGCGGGCGTGCGGGCGGCGAGCCGGATCGCGGGAGGCTCGTGGACGACCTGGATCTGCCGGCGTTCGGCGGTCATCAGGGGGTGCATCATCTCCACGTCGGAGAGTACGGGCGGCGAAGCGCCCTCCCCCGAACCGGCCGCCCCCGTACCGGCCGCCCCCGTACCGGCCGCTCCCGTACCTGCCGCCTCCAGGAATGTGTTCACCAGGACCGCGGCAGGCACGATCTCGATGCCGCTGACGGCGTGGCTGCCCGGGTAGGGGCGGTTCGCGTCCTCCAGGCTGGTGCGCCACAGGCGTGTCGCGCTGCCCGCGAGGGTCGTGCCGGCGCCGAGCAGGGTGTGGGAGCGTACGTCGTGGCCGCGGTTGTCGTCGCCGCCGGAGGCGTCGCGCCAGTGGCGGCGGTGCTGCCAGGCGTAGGGCGGCAGGTCGGCCAGGCCGCCGCCGGGCTGCAGTCGCCGCCAGTCCACGTCGATGCCGTGGCAGTGCGCCAGGCCCAGCGCGGTCAGGAACGTCGCCTGTTCGGGCTGGTTGCGGCGGAGCGTCGTGCCGACGAAGACGTCCTCGAACCCGGCCTCCTCCAGCGTCTCGGTGACGGAGTGGGCGACCACGGGATGCGGGGAGATCTCCAGGAACGCCCGGTAGCCGTCCTGCGCGGCGGCCGTCGTGGCGGCGGCGAGGCGTACCGGGTCGCGGAGGTTGACCGCCCAGTAGGCGCTGTCCAGGACGGGCGTCGACCTGGGGTCGGGCAGCGCGGTGGTGTACATGGGGATGCGGGGCGCACCGAACGGGAGGCCGGCCAGCGAGGCCGCGAGCTCGACGGCCAGCGGTTCCATCTGGGGGCTGTGGAAGGCCACGTCGGAGGCGACCCGGCGGACCACGATGCCTTCGGCGGGCCACTCGTTCAGGACCGCCTCGACGGCGGCGACGTCGCCGGACAGCACGGTGGAGCCGGGCGCGGAGGCGATGGCGGCGACCAGGTCGGTACGGCCGGCGAGCCGCTCGGCCGCCTCCTCGAACGGCAGGCCGGCCATCACCATGGCCCCCTTGCCCTCGGCCTGGCGCAGCAGCCGGGAGCGGCGGCAGATCAGGCGCGCGCCGTCGGCGACGCTCATCGCGCCGGCTGTCACGGCCGCCGCGATCTCGCCGACGGAGTGGCCGATGACGGCCGTCGGCCGCACGCCGTGCGCGTTCCAGAGCCGGGCGAGTCCCAGCTGCATGACGAAGATCATGGTCTGGACGCGGTCGATGCCGTCCAGGGCGCCCTCGGTGAGGACCTGCCGGGGGGAGAAGCCGATCTCCTCGGCGAAGATCGGCTCGATCTCGTCGACGACGGCGGCGAACTCGGGTTCGGCGAGCAGGTCGCGGCCCATGCCGCGCCACTGGCACCCCTGTCCGGAGAACACCCAGACGGGGCCGGGGCCCAGGTCGGGCAGCACGTCGCCGGTGAGGACGGATTCGGACGGCAGGTCGTCGGCGAGCCTGCGCAGGCCGGTGGTCACCTCGTCGTGGCCGGCGCCGATGACGACGGCTCGGCGGCCGAGGTGGGTGCGCCGCAGGGCGAGCGTGTGCCCGGCCGAGGCGAGGTCGAGGCGCTTGAGCTGTTCGGCGAGCGTGCCCGCGTACTGGCGCAGCGCCGCCTCTGAGGCGGCCGACACCGGGAACAGGCGCGCCCCGGACGGCTCCCCCTGCCGCGCCGCGGCCGGCTCGCCCGCCGGCGGCTTGGCCGCTTCCGCAGGGGCCTGTTCGAGGAGGATGTGCGCGACCGTGCCGCCGTAGCCGAAGCTGGAGACGCCCGCCCGGCGGGGGTGGTCGCTCTCGGGCCAGGCCGTCCGTTCGGTGACGACGCTGAGCCCGGAGCTGTCCCAGTCGATGGCCGGGTTCGGGGTGGTCAGGACGGTCGGCGGGATCTCGCCGCGGTGGAGGGCGAGCACCGCCTTGATGATCCCGGCGATGCCGGCGGCGCCTTCGAGGTGGCCGATGTTGGACTTGACCGAGCCGATGAGGCACGGGTCGCCGGGCGCGCGGCCGGTGCCGTAGACGGCGGCGAGGGCGCCGGCCTCCAGCGGGTCGCCGAGGCGGGTGCCGGTGCCGTGCGCCTCGACGTAGCCGACCGTGGCGGGCGAGACGCGTGCCTGGCGCAGCGCCCTGGTCATCACGTGTTCCTGGGCCTCGCCGCACGGCGCCATGATGCCGTTGGTGTGCCCGTCCTGGTTGACGGCGCTGCCGATGACGAGCGCGAGGACGCGGTCGCCGTCGCGGCGGGCGTCGGACAGCCGTTTGAGCACGACGACGCCGCAGCCCTCGCCGCGCCCGTAGCCGTCGGCGGCGGCGTCGAACGACTTGGACCGGCCGTCGGGGGCCAGGGCTCCGGCGGTGCCGAGCGTGAGGGTCTGGCCGGGGGTGACGAGCAGGTTGACGCCGCCGGCCAGGGCGACGTCGCTCTCGCCGAGCCGCAGGCTCTGCGCGGCCAGGTGGAGCGCGACCAGCGACGCCGAGCAGGCGGTGTCGACGGCCATGCTGGGCCCGCGCAGGTCGAGGGAGTAGGAGATGCGGTTGGCGACGGCGCAGGTCGCGGCGCCGATGCCGGTCCACGCCTCGATCTGGGGCAGGTCCTCCAGCAGGCGGCTGCCGTAGTCGGCGGTGCACACGCCGACGAACACCCCGGCGTCGGTGCCGGCCAGCTCGTGCGGGGGCAGGCCGGCGTGTTCGAGCGCCTCCCACGCGGTCTCCATGAGGATCCGCTGCTGCGGGTCCATCAGCTCGGCCTCGCGCGGCGACAGCCCGAAGAACTCGGCGTCGAAGCCCTCGACGTCGCTCAGGAAACTGCCGTGGCGCACGGCGTCGCGCAGCGCGGCGGCGTCCTCGGGGCTGCGGTTCTCGTACGGGAGCCAGCGTTCGGCGGGCAGCGGCCGGGTGGTGTTGCGGCCGTCGCACAGCAGGTCCCAGAACGCGTCAGGTGAGCCGGCGTCGCCGGGGAAGCGGCAACCGATCCCGACCACCGCCACCGGTTCCGGCCGGATCCCGCTCGGACTATCGACCATCGCGCTCGTTTCCCTTCGATGACTACGCGGTTTCGGTGACGGCTCTCAGCACCACGGAGGCGTGTCGAGGATCTTGATCACGGCGCCGGAGACCGTGACTCCGGGGCCGGTGCCGAGCATCAGCAGGTGGTCCCCGGGGCCGAGCTGCCCGGTGGTGAGCAGCCGGTCGAGGGCGAGGACCTGGTCGCTGGCCCCGCAGTGGCCGATGGTGCGCCCGTACTCCCAGGTGGAACGTGACATGGGCAGGTCGAGCAGGGCCATGCAGCGCTGTTCGACGATCTCCTCGGAGTAGTTCATGAAGGCGACCCGGGTGAGGTCGCGGGCCTCGATCCCGCTCTCGTCGAGGACGCGTTCGACGATCTCCATGAGCGCCCGCTGGATCTTGAACAGGGCGGCCGTGCTCTCGCCCTGGGGCATGACCTGGTTCCGGAACTGGTCGTTCCTGGCCGCGAAGCTGAACTTGCGCCCGACGGTGACGCCGGGCGGGAACAGGGGCTCGGTGCCCCGGTGCAGCTCCTCGGCCTCGGCGACGGTCACCGTGCGCACCGACATCAGGCGGGCGAAGCCGGGCTCCCTGGTGAGCACGAGCGCGCTGGCGGCGTCGCCGCCGACGTAGCCGGGGCCCATGCGCCACCGGTCCATCAGCGGGGTGCCGTAGTTGTCGGCGGCGACGAGCAGGGCGGCCTGCCGGGCGGGGTCGGCGCCGAGGTAGCCGGCGGCGAGCTCCAGGGCGGTGAACATCCCGTTGCAGCCCTGCCGGATCTCGGTGGCCAGGACGTCGCCGCCGACGAGGTGGCGTTGCAGGTAGGAGTGCGGGGGCCAGCCGTCGGGCCCCTGGTGCCAGGTGGAGGCGTACAGCAGGAGGTCGAGGTCGGCGGGGGCGCGCCCGCTGCGCTTGAGCGCGCTCTGCGCCGCGTGCAGCGCCATCTCGGGCGCGGGCAGGTCGCCGGCCACCGCGGCCCCGGCCAGGTTGTGCAGCTCCGCCTCCTCGGCCGGGTACCAGCCCTTGGCGACGGCCTTCTCGACGCTGACGACCGTGCGGGGGACGAAGGCTCCCACCCCGCTGACGTACGTGCCGGGCGGGGTCATGCCGAGGCGAGTTCGTCGAGCATCGCGACGATCGTGGTGACGTCGCGGAAGTTCTCGGGGTCGAGCTTCGCGGCCGGAACCGGGACGCCGAGCTCCTTCCGGATGAAGTTGAGCAGGCGCGCGGTCCGCAGGGAGTCCAGCAGGCCGGACGTCAGGAGCGGGGTGGCCTCGTCGACCTCCAGGTCGGCGTCGTCCGGGACGAGGTTGTCCTGGATGAAGGCGACCAGCCGGTACGTGGTCTCGCCGGTGGTCTGTCCGATCGTCATGCGCGTGCCTCTTTCGTCACGGGGGCGGGCGCGAGCACCTTGAACGCCGCCGCGGCGACCGACGTCCCGGAGCCGAAGCCCACCACGAGCAGGTGGTCGCCGGGCACGAGCCCGCCGGTGGCGATCAGGTGCTCGAAGGCGATGAACTGGTCGACGGCGCCGCAGTGGCCGACGCGCCTGCCGTAGTCCCAGGTGGTCTGCTCGACCTCGATGCCGAGCCAGGACATCTGCCCGTCCAGGTCCTCGCGGCGGCCGTGCGGGAAGGCCACCCGGGTGATGTCGGACAGCTCGATCCCGGCCTCGTCCAGGGTCTGCTCGACCTGCTGCATCATCGTCTTCTGGATCGTCAGGTGGATGCCGGTGCCGCGTTCCTTGAGGAGCCGCTGGCGGAACTCCTCGTGCCGGTCACCGAAGCTGAGCCCCCGGCCGACGGTGGCGTCCGGGGGGAACAGCGGGTAGGCGCCGTCGTTGACCGCGTCGGCCTCGGGGATCGTCGTGGCGTTCACCGACAGGAGCTGGGCCATGCCGTAGTCCTTGCCGAGGACGAGCGCGCAGGCGGCGTCGCCGATGAGCGCGCCGGGCGTCATGCGCCAGCGGTCGACCAGCGGGGTGCCATGGTTGTCGGCGGAGACGACCATCGCGGTCTCGCGGCCCGGGTCGGCCTGGAGGTAGCTGGCGGCCAGCTCCAGCGAGCTGATCATGCCGACGCAGCCGCTGCGGATCTCGTACGCGGGCACGCCGCCGCCGAGCAGGTGCATCTGCAGGTAGTGCTGCGGCTGCCAGCCGTTGGGGCCCTGGTGCCAGACCGACGGGTAGAGCAGCAGGTCGAGCTCGCGCGGGGAGGACTCACCCCAGCGCTCGTAGGCGTCCACGACGGCGCGCCTGGCCATCTCCGGGGCGGGCATGTCGCCGGCGACGGCGGCGCCGATCTGCTGGAACTTCTCGGCCTCGTCGGCCGGGTACAGGCCTTCGCTGACCGCCTGCTCGACGGTCACGGCGTCCGGCACGTGAACGCCGAGGCTCCTGACGAACATGTTGGAAGTACGCACACGTCCCCTAACTCTGAGCATGGCAAGGGCGCCGTCGTGCGGACGGAGCACCAGGGGAAAGCGGAGTCAGCCGGCCAGCGGCAGCGAGTCGGCGCGTGAGGCCGGAAAAGGCGGCCGGCGGACGAGAGCGTCGTGAATTTCGGAAGTCGGCGGTCAGGCGTTTTTGCGATGTCGAGTTGCGCGATTCCCGCCGGTCGATGCCGTCACGAGCGCCCTCTCTCTGTCCTCGGCGATCACAGGGGAAAGGATAGGGCCGCCCTTCGGGTAAAGCAATATAAGGTCCGAAATCTGGACGGCCTCATTCCGTGACCGCAACCCGGCGGAACGTGTTCATTTTTGAAATGCACATTTCTCGGCCGAGCTGCGGTTCCGCCGATTGGACGGTTCCATTACGGCTTTCCGAAATTGGCGCCCGCGACCTGGGCCGCGGGCGCCGGGGCTCACACGATGACGCGGGCGCAGGGGATGCCGTTGAGCCTGAACTCGGCGGGCGGGGCGTTCGTGCCGGTGACGCTGGCCTCGTACCCGAAACTGACGCTGGAGCTCGGGCCGATGTTGGCGTTGTGGCCGGCATCGCGAGCGACCACCTGGGTGCCGGTCTGGGTCAGGTTGGTGTTCCAGAAGGCGGTCACCTGCTGGTTGCCGGCCCAGTTCCACGACAGGCGCCAGCCGCTGATGGGCGTGGTGCCGGTGTTCTTGATGGTCACGGTGCCGTTGAAGCCGCCGCTCCAGTTGCTGGCCTGCCAGGTGACCTGGCACGAGGTGCCCATCTTGAGCGCGCCGCGCAGGAACATCTCGAAGGTGTCCCAGGTCGGGTTGGGGGCGCCCCCGCCCGCCAGGATGGCCTCGCCGCAGTTGGTGGTGGCGTAGCTGGTCTGGGTGCCGAACCGGGCGGGGTCCATGACGTCGGCCCGGCCGTGGTCGGCGCCGGGGATGGAGATGAACTGGCCGTTGCCGCAGACCGACTTGATCTTGTTGTAGAGCAGCACGCTCTGCCCGTGGGGCACCAGGAAGTCGGCCTGGCCGTGCAGGAACAGCACCGGCGGGTCGTTGGCGTCGACGTAGTTGATCGGGTTGGCCTGCGCCACCGTGGCGGGGCAGGTCTGGATGGCGCAGCCGACCAGGAGGGATTCGGGCGAGATCGGCGAGTTGTGGTCCAGCCCGCCGCCGGGCAGGTTCTGGGCGTTCATCTGGAGGAAGTCGGTCGGGCTGAAGAAGGCGAGCCCGGCCTGCACGGAGCTGGAGACGCCGGTCGCGCCGACGGTGCCCTCCAGCGCCGCCACGCCGCCGGTGAACGTGGCCATCTCCGTCAGCCAGCCGCCCGAGGAGTCGCCCATCATGGCGAAGCGGTTCGGGTCGAGCTGGTAGGCGGGGGCGTTGTGGCGCAGCCAGCGGATGGCCGCCTTGATGTCGTGCACCTGCGCCGGGAAGACCGCCTGGGTGCTGGAGCGGACGCTGACGCCGGCCACCGCCCAGCCCTTGGCGTTGAAGACGGCGGCGATGTCGGCGGCGCCGCTCTTGCCCTCGTCGCTCGACCAGGCCGAGCCCTTGTGCCAGATCAGCAGCGGCCTGGGGGTGAGGCCGCCGGTCGGCAGGTAGAGGTCCAGCAGGTGCCCCCGGGAGCCGACGGGGTCCTCGGAGGCGTACGGGATGTCGGCGATCACCTGGGCGGCCTGGGCCGGTGGTGAGAGCGCGAGTGAGACACCGAAGGTCGCCAGCATGGTGAGGACCATGCCGAGGACGGCGGCCGGGCGGATTCGAGCATGCATAGGTGAGCCTCCGGTGTTCGGATGATCGCCGTTTTCCCCGCCGGCTTGGCCTCGCCTCGATGTGGGCGAGGCGACGATATGACACGTACGTGACGGTGGTCAAAGTTTTCGGCGAACCGTTTCGATCCTGGTGACTTGCACCCCTACCGATGGGCGAAACAGCTCATCCGGCATTAGACGGGAACAAAACATGAAGAAGGGCCCAGAAGGCCGTATTACGCGGCGACAACGCAGCACCGAATGACATTTTTCCTGGCACACGGTCAGTGATATCTTGACCGCCGTGATCCACCCCGTCTTAGGAGGATTGATGCGCAAGGTTCGCGCAGTTCTCGTCCCGGCCGTTCTGGCCCTCGGATTGTCGTTATCGCTCGGCGCCACTCCGGCGCAGGCCGAAACGCTCAACGGCATCTACCGGGAGCACTCGGAATGCCAGCGATACGGCGACTACGGCGACGAGCAGGGCTGGTGGAACGGGTATAGATGCGAGTGGAAGAGCCAGTATCACTACTACTTCCTCTACGCGTGACACGCTGAGACCTGGGCGCCCCCCGGCTCTTTGAGCCAGGGGGCTCCTGCGTGCCTGGCGGAAAATCGTTTGCCTCTCGCGGCACGGCTCGGCGACCGTGGTGCTGCCATTCCGAAATGCCAGCACCCGTTCAGCGAAGAGAGCGTCTTTGTCGCACCACCACCCGGCCACGGTCTCCGTGTTCGCCTCCCCCGCAAGCTGGATCGAGTCCGACGCCCTCACCCAGTGTCACCAGGTGGCCGCCCTCGACGGCATGAGGCACGTCGCCGCGATGCCCGATCTGCACCCCGGCAAGGGCGCCCCGATCGGCGCGGCGATGACGTCGAGCGTGCTCTACCCGTTCCTGGTGGGCTCCGACATCGGCTGCGGCATCGCCGTCTTCCCCTTCAGGCTCAAGCGCGCCGTGCCCGAGAAGCTCGCCGCCCGCTTCCCCGACCTCGACCGCCCGCTCGATCCCGTACGCGACGCCGACGACCCGGCCTGGGACGTGCTCGACGGCGAGATCCCCGCCGGTCACCACGAGGGCCTCGGCACGGTCGGCCGGGGCAACCACTTCGTCGAGCTGGCGCGGATCGGCACCGTCTTCGAGTTCGACCACGCCGACCGCCTCGGGCTCGCCGCCGGCGACCTGGTGCTCATCGTCCACAGCGGCTCGCGGGGGCTGGGCGAGCGGATCCTGCGGGCGCACACCGAGGTCCACGGCGCGGGCCCGGCCCCCGACCCCGACGCCTACCTGGCCGTGCACGACGAGGCCGTGCGCTGGGGATCGCTCAACCGGCGGCTGCTGGCCGCCCGGGTCGCCCACGCCCTGGGGGCCCGGCCCGCCGAGCCGGTCGTCGATCAGTGCCACAACCTCGTCGAGGTCCGCGACGGCCTCTACCTGCACCGCAAGGGGGCCGCGCCGGGCGACGGCCGCGACGTGCTCATCGCCGGCACCCGAGGCACCCACTCCTACCTGGTGGCCGCCCACTCGGGGCCGGACGCCGGCCACTCCGTCGCGCACGGCGCGGGCCGCAAGATGTCGCGCGCCGACGCGCTGCGCCGGGGCCGGGCCAAGCACACCGTCGAGGAGCTGCGCCGCACACCGCTCGGCTCGCTGGTGGTCTGCGGCGACCGCCAGCTTCTGTTCGAGGAGGCGCCGACCGCCTACAAGCGCATCGAGCAGGTGATCTCCGACCTGGTCGAGCACGACCTGGCCACCCCGATCGCCACGACGGTCCCGCTGGTCACGTACAAGACGGCCGATCTCGGCTCCGCGCCCGAGCGCCGCCGCAAGCGGGGCCGGTCGTGACCGTCCACCTGCTCCTGTCGGCCGGACGCGGCCCGCAGGAGTGCGCGTGGGCGCTCGCCCGGCTGCTGCGCCGGCTCGAAGCCGACGCCGCCCGGCACAAGCTGGAGACCCACCGCGCCGAGACCGTCCCCGGCGAGCGGCCCGGCACGTACCGGTCGGTGCTGGTCAGGATCACCGGCGCGGACGCCGAGACGTTCGCCGCCTCCTGGACCGGGACCCTGTGCTGGCAGGCCCCCAGCCCCTACCGGGCCTCCGCCGGGCGCAAGAACTGGTACGTGACCGCCCGGCCGTGCCAGGTCGACGCCCCGCGCACGGCCTTCGCCGAGGACGACGTCGACGTCGTGCCCTGCCGCACCGGCGGCCCCGGCGGCCAGCACCGCAACAAGGCCAGCACCGCCGTGCGGGCCACCCACCGGCCCACCGGGATCGTCGTCGTGGTCGACACCGAGCGCCAGTTCAGCCTCAACCGCCGCATCGCCATGCGCCTGCTGCGCGAGCGCCTCGAACGCGACGACGAGGCGGCCGGCCGCGCCCTCATCGCCGCCCGGCACCGCGTCCACGACGAGCTCGTCCGCGGCAACCCCACCCGCGTCGAACGCCCCTGACGCTCACCAGCCCTGCCAGAGGATGACCGACACGGCGAGCGCGGCGACCAGCAGCACGTACGCCGGCGCCCGCGCCGTGCGGGCCGACTCACGGCGGACGGAGAACGCGAGCGCGGCCCCCAGGGCCAGGGCGGCGGCCAGGTGCGGAACGTGCCCCTCGACGTCACCGGCTCGCTCGCCGGTCACGACGGCGAGCGCGGCCGGCCCCGCCGCCAGCAGCGCCGGCACGTAGCGGAACAGGCCGAGCAGCACCCAGACCGCGACGCCCGCCGCCAGCAGCATCGAGGAGCTGTGATGCAGGTGGCGGATCGCCAGGCCGCCCGGTGTGGCGAGCCCCGTGTCCAGCGCGGCCGCGTAGGCGGAGCTCAGCTCGACGCCGCGCAACGGCTCGTAGGGGCCGTCGTACACGACCGTGCCGCCGTCGGGCCGGAACCAGGCGAGGTAGGCGCCGGTGGCCAGGACGACGGCGAAGCAGTAGAGAAGCATCTCGCCGGTCAGCCGTCTCATCTGCTTCACGGGGCATATTGCATCACGCCGGGCGGGCCCACCATCATCTCGGCATGGTGCAGCCGACGTTCAGCCGGCGGGCGGTGCTGCTCGCCGCCGGAGGGCTGGCCGCCGGTTGCGCGCGGCGGCCGGAGGTGGAGCCGGCGCGGCTGCGGCTGGCCACGGGCCCGGAGGGAGCGGTGTACCGGCGGATCGGCGGCGTGCTGGCCGGGCGCGTCTCCGAGCAGGTGCCGGGCGTGACGGTGACGACGGTGCCGAGCGGGGCGTCGACCGACAACATCCGGATGCTGCGGGCCGGTGAGGCGCAGCTCGGGCTGACGAGCCTGGACGCGCTGATCACGACCGACGGCCGCGCGCCGGACGGCGTCTCGGCGATCTGCCGCCTGTACGACAGCCATCTGCACCTGGTGGTAATGGCCGGGTCGCCGATCGGCGAGTTCGCGGACCTGGCGGGCAGGCGGGTGTCGCTGGGGGCCCGCGATTCGGGCACGGAGTTCACCTCGCGGCGGGCGCTGGAGCTGGCCCGGCTGGAGCTGGAGTGGCTGTACCTGAGCCAGGCGGAGTCGGCGGCGGCGTTGCGTGACGGCCGGATCGACGCGATGTTCTCGCTGACGGGCGTCCCGACGCCGGCGATCACGGAGCTGGCGCAGAAGCACGCGATCCGGCTGATCCCGCTGGCCGCCCAGGCGGGGGCGCTCATCACGGCGTTCCCGGGCCCGTACACGCCTGCCATGATCCCGTCGACGGCCTACGCGGGGGTGCCCGCGGCGCGCACGGTCGCGGTGCCGAACGTGCTGCTCGTCCGCAACGACCTGCCGGACGAGCTGGTGCACGCCATCACCGACACGATCTTCACCCGCGCCGGGCCCGCGGCGGTGCCCGAGGCGTGGCACATCAACGTGCGCACCGGGATCTCCACGGCGACGGCGCCGCTGCATCCGGGGGCGGCGGCCTGGTTCCGCGACCGCAAGCGCTGAGCGGTGCGGCCGGGGACAGGTCAGCCGGGCACGAGGGGCAGCGCGACCACGGCGGCGAAGCCGTGGCCGGTGCCGTCGGGGCGCGGCAGGCCGTCCTCCAGCCGCAGCTCGCCCCCGGCCGCGCCGACGAGGTCGGCGCAGATGGCCAGCCCCAGGCCGGTGCCGGTGACGTTCTGGTGCTTGGGCGCGCGCCAGAACCGGCGCAGCGCCTGCTCGCGCTCGGCCGGCTCGATGCCCTGGCCGTCGTCGCGGACGGCGATCGCGACGACGCCGCCCGCCTCGGCGGCGCTCACCCGCACCACCCGCGCGTCCGACAGCCGCAGCGCGTTGCTGATCAGCTCGTCCAGGATGCTGCCCAGCCCGCCGGACGGCTCCAGCAGCCGCAGCCCCGGCGGCACCTCCACTGCCAGCCTCTGCCCGGCGGTCGCCGTCAGCGCCCGCCACCGGTCGACGCGGGTGGCCAGCACCGCGTCGAGGTCCACCGGCGAGGCCGTGCGGATGCTCTCCATCCGGGCGCTGGCCTGCAGCGAGTTCAGCATCCGCTGCATCGCCTTGAGCTCGTCGACCGCGACGTCGTACGCCTGCCGCCCGTCGTCGCCCGCCCGCAGGTGCGGCTCCAGGCTCTCCACGGCCAGCCGCAGGCTGGTCAGCGGGTTGCGCAACTGGTGGGAGGCGTCCGACACGAACGCGCGCTGGCGCTGCACGGCGTTCTCGACCGCGTCCATCATCGTGTTGAACGACTCGGCCAGCCGCCGCAGCTCGGGCGGCCCGGCCTCGGCGTCGGCGCGGATCGTGAGGTCGCCCTGGGAGATGCGCGAGCTGGCCGCGTCGAGTTCGCGTACGGGCCGCAGCACCCACGCCGAGACCGGCCAGGCGACGGCGACGAGCGCGATCAGCGGCAGCAGCCCGAGGCCGGCGAGCTGGGCCCAGCGCAGCAGGATGCGCGAGCGCGTCCTGGCCAGGTCGGAGATCGTCACGACGGCGCCGACGACCTCGCTGTCGCGGCCGACCGGCTCGGCGACGACGAAGGCGGAGTCGTCCCAGGGCGCCCACTCCCCGGACGGTTCGGGCCTGGCCCCGGCGAGCGCGGCGGTGACGATCCGGGGCAGGGCCGGCTCGGCCCGCGCCGCCTGCCGGTACGCGTCCGCCGGGCCGAGCAGCACGGCGCCCGATTTGTCGATCACGGCGACGGGGATGCCGTACAGCTCGTGGTAGCGAGCCAGCTCCTGCTGGAGGGCCTCGGTGCGCCCGGTGGACAGCGCGGTCTCGGCCAGCGACGCGAACCTGCCGACGTCGTTGAGCCGGTCCACGTACGTCTCCTGCATCTCGCGCTCGGCGACGGTGACGCCGAGCGGGACCCCGAGGGCCGCGACGAGCAGGACCGCGAGGGGCACCAGGACGACGAGCAGGCGGCGGTGCACGGGACGTCAGCCGTCCGGCTCCGCCGTCAGCCGGTAGCCGACCCCGTGGATGGTGCGGATCAGCGTGGCGGGCCCCAGTTTGTGGCGGAGCGCGGCGATGTGGGTGTCGAGGGTGCGGCTCGACGACTCCCAGGTGGCGCCCCAGATCTGGTCGAGGATGACGTCGCGGCTGACGACGTTGGGCGCCCGGCGGGCCAGCAGCAGGAGCAGCTCGAACTCCTTGCGGGTCAGCGTCACCGGGACGTCGTCGACGGTGACCTCGCGGGTGCCGACGCCGATGCGCATCGGGCCGACGACGAGGGGCCCGTCGGGGTGGCTCATCGCGCGGGCGACCCGGGTGCGCCGCAGGACGGCGTCGATCCTGGCCAGCAGCTCGGGGACGCCGAACGGCTTGACGATGTAGTCGTCGGCCCCGGCGCGCAGCCCGCGGACGCGCTCGTGCTCCTCGGAGCGGGCGGTCACGGCGATGACGGCGGTCTCGGGGCGGTCGCGCAGCTTGCGGATCACGTCGAGGCCGTCGCCGTCGGGCAGGCCCAGGTCGACGAGGACGACGTCGGACGGGGCCGCGCGCACGGCCTCGGCCGCCGTGGCGAGGCGGTGCACCTCGAAGCCCGCCTGGGCCAGGACGGTCGCCAGACCCCGCGCCACGCGGTCGTCATCCTCGATGATGGTGATCCGCATACCGGATTGTACGGCCGGGGCCAGCGGCCGGGCCATGCCGTTTCTTGGGATTTCTCTGACATTCACCGCATTCCTTGGGATTCCTCTGACACCATGCGCGCCTTTGTCACCCCAGACTGAGGCCGCGCACTGACGAGGAGCCCCGATATGAGAACGACCAGCAGGTATCCAGCCGCCGCCCGGATGATCGCCGTGATCGGCGTCGTCTCGCTCGCCGCCGCCTGTTCCGGCAACGGCGGCGGGGGCGGCGCGACCGGCGGAGGCGGCGAGGGCGGCGCCTACCCCAGCCAGAACATCACGTTCGTCGTGCCGTTCAGCGCGGGCGGCCCGACCGACACCGTCACCCGCATGATCGCCGAACCGATGGCCGCCAAGCTCGGCGCGAAGATCGTCGTCCAGAACGTCGAGGGCGCGGGCGGCACCATCGGCGCCGGCGAGGTCGCCCGCGGCGAGCCCGACGGCTACACCGTGCTCATGCACCACATCGGCATGTCCACCGCGCCCGCCCTCTACCAGGACCTCGGCTACCAGCCGCTGGAGAACTTCGAGACGGTCGGGCTCGTCACCGAGGTGCCGATGACGGTCGTCGCCCGCAAGGACTTCGCCCCCGCGACGCTCCAGGACCTCGTGGCGCACGTGAAGTCCAACGCCGACAAGGTCACGATGGCCAACGCCGGCATCGGCGCCGCCTCCCACCTGTGCGGCCTGCTGTTCCAGACGGCCACCGGGGTCAAGCTCCAGGAGGTCCCGTACGAGGGCACCGGGCCCGCGCTGACCGACCTCGTCGGCGGCCAGGTCGACTTCATGTGCGACCAGACGACCAACACCAGCGGCCAGATCTCCGCCGGAGAGGTCAAGGCGTACGCGGTCACCACGCCCGAGCGGGTCAAGAGCCTGCCCGACGTGCCCACGACCACCGAGGCCGGGCTGCCCGGGCTCAAGGTCAGCGTGTGGCACGGCCTGTACACCCCGAAGGGCACGCCGCAGGACGTCGTCCAGAAGCTGTCCGAGGCGCTGAAGTCCGCGCTGGCCGACCAGAAGGTCATCGACCAGATGGCCAAGCTCGGCACCGCGCCGGTCGCGGCCGAGGCGGCGACCCCGCAGGCGCACCGCGCCAAGCTGGAGGAGCAGCTCACCACCTGGGGCAAGGTCATCGCCGACGCCGGGATCAAGGCGTCCTGACGTGGAGCGTCGCCGGTCCTTCCCGGACGTACTCGCCGGGGTCGTGTTCATCCTGATCGGTGGCGCGTTCGTGGCAGGGTCGCTCGGCTACGAGCTGGGCACCCCGCTGCGGATGGGCCCCGGCGCCTTCCCGCTGCTGGTCGGCGCGGTCGTGGCGGCCCTGGGCCTGGCCATCGTGGTCAAGGGCCTGGTGGCCGGCGAGGTGATCGCGTTCGGGCCGATCCCGTGGCGGGCGGTCGGCGTCATCGTGCTCGCGCTGGTGTTCTTCGGCTTCACCGTACGGGGGCTCGGGTTCGTCCCGGCGTCGTTGGTGACCGCCCTGCTCACCACGGTGGCCAGCAAGCGCGTACGGCCGCTCATGGCCGTGGCGGTGGCCGCCGGGCTGACCCTCGCGGCCACGCTCATCTTCGTCGTCGGACTGCAGCTACGGCTCCCGCTCTGGGGCCCGTGGCTGGGATTCTGACGCGGAATCCGGATTGAGGCATGGAACTACTCGACAACCTCGCGCTGGGCCTCTCGACCGCCCTGCTCGTCCAGAACGTCCTCTACTGCTTCGTGGGTGTGCTGCTCGGGACGGCTGTCGGCGTGCTGCCCGGCATCGGGCCGACGGCGACGGTGGCGATGCTGCTGCCGATCACGTTCAGCTTCGAGCCCGTCACGGCACTGATCATGCTGGCGGGCATCTACTACGGCGCGCAGTACGGCGGCTCGACGACCGCCATCCTGATCAACCTGCCCGGCGAGTCGTCGGCGGCCGTCACCGCGCTCGACGGGCACGAGATGGCCCGGCAGGGACGGGCCGGCGCCGCGCTGGCCACGGCCGCGGTCGGCTCGTTCATCGCCGGGACCGTGGCCACCGTCGTACTCGCGGTCGCGGCCCCGCCGCTGGCCAGGGTCGCGTTGCAGTTCGGCCCGGCGGAGTACTTCTCGCTGGTGCTGCTCGGTCTGATCGTGTCGATCGCGCTGGCGCGCGGCTCGGCGCTCAAGGCCCTGGCCATGATCTTCCTGGGCGTCCTGCTCGGCACCGTCGGCCAGGACATCTACACCGGTACGCCCCGGTTCACGTTCGGCCAGCGCGAGCTGTACGGCGGGATCGACTTCGTGTCGGTCGCCGTCGGCATGTTCGGCGTGGCCGAGATCCTGCGCAACCTGGAGAACGAGCAGACCCGCACCGCGATCGTCAGCAAGGTCAAGAACCTGTGGCCGACCCGCGAGGACCGGCGCCGGATCGTCGGCCCGATCCTGCGCGGCACCGGTCTGGGCGCCGCGCTCGGCGTCCTGCCCGGCGGCGGTCACGTGCTGGCCTCGTTCACCTCCTACGCCGTCGAGAAGCGCGTCTCCAAGCGGCCCGAGGAGTTCGGGCACGGCGCCATCGAAGGCGTCGCCGGGCCCGAGTCGGCCAACAACGCCGCCGCGCAGACGTCGTTCATCCCGCTGCTGACGCTGGGGCTGCCCGCCCATCCCGTGATGGCGCTGATGATCGGCGCGTTCATCGTCCACGGCATCACCCCCGGGCCGAACGTCATCACCGAGGAGCCCGCGCTGTTCTGGGGCCTGATCGCGTCGATGTGGATCGGCAACGTGCTGCTCGTGCTGCTGAACCTGCCGCTGATCGGGCTCTGGGTGCGGATGCTGCGGATCCCGTACCAGGTGCTGTTCCCGATGATCATCCTGTTCGCGGCGATCGGGACGTACTCGCTCGGGTTCAACGCCTACGACGTGTACGCGATCGTGTTCTTCGGGCTGCTCGGGTACGTGCTGATCAAGTGCGGGTGCGAGCCGGCGCCGCTGCTGCTCGGCTTCGTGCTCGGGCCGCTGCTGGAGGAGAACCTGCGGCGGGCGCTCATCATCGAGCGCGGCGACGCGACGGTGTTCCTGACGCGGCCGATCTCGGCAGTGCTGCTGGCCCTGGCGGCAGCGGCGCTGGTGGTCGCCGTGCTGCCGGCGATCCGCAAGCGCCGCGAGGTGGTGTTCGCCGAGGAGGACTAGGAGCCGCCGGGCAGGGCCCCGGGCTCACCAGGGCTCGGCGGTCCGCCCGTCGGTGTCGAGGCCGTAGCGCGGCAGCAGGTCCC
This sequence comes from Nonomuraea ceibae, assembly GCF_019396325.1. Taxonomy (GTDB): domain Bacteria; phylum Actinomycetota; class Actinomycetes; order Streptosporangiales; family Streptosporangiaceae; genus Nonomuraea; species Nonomuraea ceibae. The sequence goes on along the minus strand of NZ_JAHKRO010000003.1, from coordinate 44,593 downwards.
ACCCCTGCTCCGCGGCCAGGCGCAGCAGCGGGTAACCGTAGCCGGCGTCGGCGGCCCGGCGGATCAGCTCCTCGGCCTCGGCCTCGGGGCTGCGCCAGGCCAGGTCCAGGAGCGAGTTGACCTCGTCGGCGAAGGGGTCGCGGGGTGGCAGCGCCACCTTCCGCCGTGGTGCGGGCTCGGCCACCGCCCGGCTGGGCGTGATCGCGGCCGGCTTCACCGCCGCCGCGCTCTCCGCCAGCCGGGCCGCCTGCTCGCGGGCGCCGGCTCGCCGCCGCAGGCGCGCCAGCACCGCCAGCGCGTGGCCGTCCCCGTGACGGGCCGCGCGATGCGCGAGCGACTCTGCGGCGGCGTGGTCGCCCGCGCGCTCGCGCAGGACGGCCAGGGAGCGCAGGGCGGCCGTGCTCCCGCGTGCCGCGGCCTCGGCGGCGAGCCGTTCGGCCTCCCGGCCGTCGCCGCGCCGCTCCCGCATCCAGGCGAGCGTGCGCAGGGCCCGCGGGTCGCCCATCGCCGCGGCCCTGGCGGCCAGGCGTTCGGCCTCGTCGGGGTGCCCCGCGGCCTCGCGCAGGCGGGCCAGCGCCTGCAGGGCGAGCAGGTCGCCCGCGTCCGCGCCCGCCCGGTGGACGCGCGCCGCCTCGCCGGGATCCCCGCGCCGTTCGTGCCACCTGGCGATCGCCCGGAGCCCGGCGTGGTCCCCCGCCAGGAGGCAGAGGCGTTCCGCCTCCCGCCCGGACCCGGCCCGCCGGGCCAGCGTGCGCAGCGGCCGTACGTCACCGGCGTCGCGGGCCAGGAACGCGACCCGTTCCGCGCCGGGTGCGTCGCCCGCGTCGGCGCGGCGCAGCGCCAGCCGTCCCAGGGGCCCCGTGAATCCCCCGGCGGCCAGCTCCGGCGCCAGCGGCATGACGGCCGCGTCGTCCCCGGCGTCCATCCGCAGCTCGGCGATCCGGTCGAGCACGCTGAGCCCGGCCGCCGCGAAGACGGCGTTCAGCCGCTCGGCGCCCTGCCGGTCGCCTGCCTGCTCGCGCCTGACCACCAGGCTCTCGGCGTGCGCGTGGCGCGGGATCAGGTCGTCGGCGGCCAGGGCCAGCGTGACGTAATGCTCGCACTCCGCGTCCGAGCGCCAGGCCATCTCCCACATCGCGGCGACGACGCCCGCGTCGGCGGCGGCCCGGTAGAGCCGCTCCGCCTCGGCCGGATCGTCCGTCACCGCCGCCAGCAGCGCCAACGCGTCCGTCTCCCCCGCGTCGGCGGCGACCTGGTACAACCGGCGCTGACCTTCCCGATCACCGATCGGAATGCGGGCGGCGATCGCCCAGAGCCCGCGCCGATGCCCGAGACCGTAGGCCCGGACGGCGAACCGCTCGGCGTGGGCGGTGTTCCCGAACCGCCAGTGGGCCTCGACGTACCGTTCCACCAGCTCGTCACCGGCCGCGAGGACGATCCGCTGGGCCTCGGCCTGGTCGCCCTCCTCCTCGCGGAGCATGGCGAGCCCGTAGAAGCCGCTGGGGTCCCCGGCCTCCGCCCCGATCCGGTAGAGCCGTTCCGCGCCGTCCCGGTTGCCGCCGGTCTCCAGCTCCAGCGCGACCCTGTACAGCGCGTCGAACCGTCCCGCGGACGCGGCCCGGCCGGCGATCAGGGCCGCCTGGCGGTAGCGCAGCCGCTCCAGGGCGGCGGTGGCCAGGGCGTGGAGGTCGTCCGCCGAGGTGACGTGCCGGGCCGCCGCCCGCCAGAACGCCTCGGGCGGCACCGCGAACCGGCGGCTCTGCCTGCCGTGCTGTTCGAGGTAGTCGGCCAGCCGGCAGCTCGGCGTTCCGGCGGGTTCGTCCGGACGTGGGCGGTTGAGGGTGAGCGGCCCGGCCACACCCCGGCACGGCGCCGACGTGTAGGCCAGCGCGCGCTCCAGCCAGTCGTCGCCGGCCTCGTTCCACTCCTGGTCGGTGAGGTAGCCGGGGGCGGCGTCGCGGAGCAGCCCCAGCGGCAGCGCGACCCCGGCCCCGAGGCGGCGGGCGTCCATGGCCGCGTGGATCAGCGCGCGGGCCGCCGCGGGGGCGTTGTCGTAGCGCTCCATGAGCACCGGGACGCCCGCCAGATACTGGGTGATCCGCCCCCGCTCGGCCCCGTCGAGGGCCTGCCGGAGCTGGGGGCCGGCGTCGGCGGCGGCCCGGACCGCGGACAGCTCGGCGGTGGAGAAGGCCGGGCGCACCCGGATCGCGCCGCCGATCAGCAGGCGGCGGCTGCGCTCGTACGGGTCCTCGGCCTCGGGCTGCGGCGGCGGCGTGGTGAGCGTGTCCCAGTGCTGCGGCCACAGCGTCCCCAGCACCAGGACCGGCGCCCGGTCGGGGTCGTGCAGCAGCTCGCGCAGCCGGCCGGCGACGTGGTCGGACTTGAGCAGGAACCGCTGCGACTCGTTCAGCCACACGACGGTACGCGGCGCGACCGCGTCCAGCTCGGCCAGGAGCGCCTCCGCGGACTCCGGCGCCCACAGCCGCCAGCTCGCGGGCAGCGTCCTGAGGCACTCCCAGCAGGCGCGGGTCTTGCCCACCGAGGACTCGCCGACCAGGACGGCCAGCCCGCTCCTGCCTCCGGCCGCGCGCCGCGCGACCTCGCCCAGCCGCTGGTCGTGCTCGCGGGGCAGGTACGGCGGCAGCTCCGGGAGGCCGCCGTGGCCGCTGACCTCGACGGCCTGGTGCACGCCCAGCGCGAACGGGTCCGCCACCCGGGACAGCGGCCTGCCCGGCGGCGCGGCCGCGGTCGCAACGGGACGGCGCTCGTCCTGGGCGGCTTCGACGAGGTCGTTCCACCGCTGCCGGTTCGGCCGCACCCGGGCCCACTCGCTCCAGATCTCGATGAGGTCCCAGACGCGGTCGGAGTCGCCGGGCACGCGCCTCCTGGCCGGGTCGGGGTGCAGCCACGAGGCGATGCGCTGGTCGTGCAGGGTGGCCCCGGTGCGGCGGCGCACCTCGCGGACGGCCGCCTTGCGCGAGGCCGGCTCGCCGTCGGCCTTGCGGGCCCGCCGCGCCCGCTCCTCCAGCGCCGCCAGCTCGTCACGCAGCCGCTGCCCGGCGCCCGCTGCGGGCGCCGCGGGCGGGCCTCCGACCAGCCGCGTCACGTCTTCTGCCCTCATCGCCCCCATTCCCGGTGCGCCGCCGCGTTCCTGATCCATTGTTGCGCTTCATCCACTTCCGGACGAGAGCAAGGAGAACCCCATGGCCGGCAAGCGCGCGACCATCGCCAGGCTCAGCCGCACCGCCCTGTTCGCCCTCGTACGCGGGCTCGCCGCCGCGGCCGGGTCGGCGCTGATCGGGCTGGCGGTCTGGTGGCTGCAGCACCGATGACGGCGGCTCAGGAGAACACGACAGCCGAGATGATCACCAGCACGAGCACCAGCAGCAGGCCACCCGCGACGGCCAGCAGGCCGATCATGCATCCCAGGCCGTTCCACGGCTGGGGCGCGGGGCCGAGGGCGCCCTTGGAGTAGGCGAACAGGGGCGCGCGGTACTCCACGTCCAGCGTCCCGCCCGGCTGCAGCCAGATCGACACGTCCGCCGGCCCGATCTGCGCCGGCATCAGGTATGGCAGGTGGACGTGCAGGTGATACTGGCCGGGCGGGAGCGGGATCACGTTGCGCCCCCACCGCCCCAGCATCCGGTGGCCGTTGAGGACGATCACCGGGGAGATCATCTTGAGCATGAACCCGAGCGCGTGCGCCTTGATGTCGAGGGCCAGGTGCGCCTGCCCCGGCTGGGTCCACTGTTGGTGCGGTGCGGGGGGATGCATGGGGCACATGCTACTGATGTGACGTTCTCCGCAAAGCACCTCACATTCAGGCCCGCTGCCGCGTCGGGGTAGGGAGGGCAGTAGCGACCGAGGGAGCCAGGATGACCAGCCCGCCCGACCCGGGCCTCAGCGCGATCATGAGCGAGCGGCGTCAGCTGATCAACCTCGCCTACCGGCTCCTGGGCTCGCTGGCCGACGCCGAGGACGTCGTGCAGGAGACGTACGCCCGCTGGTACGCCATGTCGCGCGAGCAGCAGGAGGAGGTCGGCAACCCCGGCGGGTGGCTGACGAAGGTGGCCAGCCGCATCTGCCTCGACCTGCTCAGGTCGGCGCGGGCCAGGCGGGAGCGGTACGTGGGCGAGTGGATTCCCGAGCCGCTGCCCGACAGCAGCGAGTGGACCAGCACGCCCGCCGGAGGCGACCCGGCCGACCGGGTGACGCTGGACGAGTCGGTCAACATGGCCTTCCTCGTCGTGCTCGACTCGATGACGCCGGCCGAACGGGTGGCGTTCATCCTGCACGACGTGTTCCGCTACCCGTTCGCGGAGGTGGCCGAGATCGTCGGCCGCACGCCCGCGGCCTGCCGCCAGCTCGCCTCGTCGGCGCGGCGGCGCGTCCGCGCGGCCCGCTCCCCCGCCGACCCGCCGACCCCGCCCGCCCGGCAGGCCGACGTGGTCAGGAAGTTCAAGGAGGCGTGGGAGCGCCAGGACATCGACGCGCTCATCGGGCTCCTCGACCCGGACGCCACGGGCATCGCCGACGGCGGCGGCCTCGCCAGCGCCATCCTCCGGCCGATCCACGGCAACGAGCAGATCGCGCACACGTTCGCCAGGCTCGCCAACCGCGGCCTGTCGGTCCTGGAGCGCACGGTCAACGGGCAGCCGGGGCTGGTGGCGGAGCTGGACGGCGTCATCGTGGTGGTCGTGGCGTTCGAGGTCGTCGGCGAGCGGATCAAGCACATCTGGGCGGTCCGGAACCCGGAGAAGCTCCGCCCCTGGACCACCGGCTAGCGACCCGAACTTGACCGGCGCCCGCCTAGCGCCTGCCGCCGAACTCCCAGCTGTGCACCTCCACGCTCTCGTACAGCCCGGCCCGCCCGCCGGGGCCCTGCGGCAGCATGGCCTCGGCGGCCTCGCGGTCCGGCAGCTCGACCATGAGAGCGGTGCCCATCCATTCGGCGCCGTCCTCCGACAGCAGCGTGCCCGCGACGATCACCCGATCCCCCAGGCCGGGGCCGGTCAGGTAGCGGCGGTAGTCGTCGTCCAGGCTCTCGCGGGCGGCGCCCTGGCCCAGCCTGGCGTGACCGATGACGAGGAAGCGCTCGTAGCCGTCGACGCCGCCGGTGTAGTCCCACATCCGGCCGCCGGCGATCGTCCGCCAGCGGCGCATCAGCACGTCGCCGTACACGCCCGCCCGGTAGTTCGGCTCGTCGAACGCGAACGCCCGCGCGGCGGCGGCGTCCGGCAGGTCGACGACGTGCATGCTGCCGGTCGCCGTCTCGTCATCCAACAGCGTCGGCCCGCGCGCGATCATCGCGTCGCCGTACGGGTCCATGAACGACCAGTGCGCCTCGACCAGTTCCATCCGCCGAGGCATCGAACCGGTCCGGTCCCGGCAATATATGAAATATTCCACCAACGGATCATATGACCTGGTCAGCCGATGCCGCAGAATCGACAGCATGGACCGGCAGGAGATCGCGAGGCTTCGCGGACGGCGCGCCGTGCGGCGGGCGACGCTCGTGCTGGAGCTCACGTAGGGCGGGCTCTGGACAAGGGGGGCGTTACGTGATCTGACGGAGGGAGAGGCCGACGATCACGAACAGGAGCACCTGGACATGAGCGACACGCCGCGACTGCACACCGCCGGAACCGACGTACTGGACCGGGCGCGCGCGTTGCGCCCGCTGATCGAGCGTGACGCCGCCGCGGCCGAGGCGCAGGGGAAGCTCACGGAGCCGGTCGTGGACGCCCTCCACGAAGCAGGACTTTTCGGGATCTGGGTGCCCGTCCCGCTCGGCGGCGCGGAACTGTCACCCCGCGAGCTGCTCGACGTGTTCGCCGAGCTCTCCTACGCCGACCCGTCGACGGGCTGGGTCGTCATGGCCACCACGCTGGAGAACGGCACGGCGGGCGCCTACCTGGGCGACGAGGCCGTGGAGCGGATCTTCAAGGGCCCCCGGATGCCGCTCTTCGCAGGCCAGGGCACCCGGCCGGGCGCGGCCGTGCGCGAGGACGGCGGGTTCCGGCTGAGCGGCCGGTGGAGCTTCGCCTCGGGCATGCGGCACGCCCAGTACGTGCACAGCCTGGGCGCCGTCGAGGGCACCGACGAGGTGCGCATCTTCATCACGCCGATCGAGGACGCCGAGCAGCTCGGCAACTGGGACGTGCTGGGGCTGCGCGCGACGGGCAGCATCGACTACGCCATCGACGGCGCCTTCGTGCCGGAGTCGCAGACGCACCTCTTCACGCAGAGCGAGCCGCTGCGCGGCGGCGCCCTCTATCGGCTGGGCCTGCTCGACCAGGCGCTGATCTGCCATTCGGGCTGGGCGCTCGGCGTGGGCCGCCGCCTGCTGGACGAGCTGATCGGCTACGCCGGGGCGCGGGCCGGGCGGCCCGGCCAGATCGCGGGCAGCGACGCCTTCCACGCCGACTTCGCCAGGACCGAGGCCGCGTACCGGGCGGCGAAGGCGCTGGTGCACGAGACGTGGGCCGACGCCGAACGCACGCTGGACTCGGGCGGGACGCTCGACGTGCGCCAGGAGACGATGGTGCGGCTCGCGCTCAACCACGTCACCTCGACGGTCGCCGAGGTGGCCCGGTTCGTCTACGCGTCGGGCGGCACCTCGGCGCTGCGCGACGGGCTGGTCCAGCGGCTGTTCAGGGACGTCCACGCCGGCACGGCGCACATCACCTCGGGCCCCCAGGTGCTGCGCGAGTGCGGGCGCGAGCTGGCCGGCCTGGCCCCGGGCGAGTCGTGGGTGATCTTCGCGCTGGAGCCGTGAGACCGGTCAGCTGATCGGCTTCCACCCCTCCGGCGGGTCCTCGCCGACCAGGCCGTCGACGGACTCGCGGAGCAGGTCGGCGTGGCCGGTGTGGCGGCCGTACTCCTCGATGAGGTCGCAGAGGAGGCGGCGGAGGCTGGCGTGCCGGCCGTCGGGGGTGGAGACGTGGGCGAGCTGGTCGAGGCCGCCGTCGGCCAGGGCGGCGGCCAGCCGCTCGCGCGAGCGCTCGACCGCGGCGTCCCACCGGGCGTAGAGCTCGGCGGGGGTGTCACGGGCGGCCGAGGTGAACGGCCACTCGGGGCTGTCCCACTCGCCGGTGTCGAACGGCTCGCCGCGCAGCTTTCGGGTGAACGTGTAGTCCTCCACGACGGCGAGGTGCTTGAGCAGGCCGCCGATCGTCAGCGAGGACGCGCCGACGCGGGCCCGCAGGCCGGCGGCGTCGAGGCCGTCGGCCTTCCAGCGGAAGGTGGTGCGCAGCCGGTCGAGCGCGCCGACGAGGTGCTCGGCCTCGGTGCCGGCGAGGGGCGGCTCCCACGGCGGGCCGGCGGTGGCATCGGTCGTGGCGTCGGTCATGGCGTCCACCGTAGCGGGCGCCGCGGACAGGTCCGGAGGTCAGTGGAGGGTGGCGGTGAACGTGCGGCCGTAGGCGTGGCGGGTGGCCGCCCGCACGAGCGTGCCGCCGGGCACCCGCCGCACCGTGACGCCCTCGTCGGCGGTGACCAGCCGCAGCGGCCGGCCGTGGATGACGACGGAGACGCTGTCGCGCTTCATCGTCGGGTCCGACAGGGCGACCGTCGTACGGCTGCCACGCCGGACGATCACGGACGCGGGGCCGTCCACGACCAGGCGCTCGACGTGGCGAGGGCCGTCGGCGAACACGTTGGCCGCGACGAGGCCGAGCCCTTCGTGCTTGACCGCCTGCACGTGCCGGTCGTTGGCCAGCACCTCCGGAGGCGCGTAACCGCGCATGCGGGCCTCGGTCACGTTCGGCACCAGCGCGTACGCGACGGCCGGGACGCCGCCGTCGGCGGGATGGGTGATCGAGGCGGTGAACACGTTCTTGGTCACCGCCGTGTCCGGGTTGGACGCGCGGACGACCCGGCGGCTGCGCGTCACCGTCTCCAGCCCGGCGGTGACCGGCTGCCTGGTGAGGAAGGCGTAGCCGATCGCGGTGCCCCGGGCGGCGTTGGCGTAACGCAGCCAGCGCGGCGGCGTCGCGGCGCCCGGCTGCCAGGCGCCGCCGTCCCAGCCCTCGCCGGTGAGCGCGACGGTGTCGCCCGGGGCGGCGATGCGGCTGTCGACCGTGGTCACCGCGTCGCGCCCGCCCTGGCCCGAGACGCCCGCCACCAGCACCACGACCTCGTCGTCCAGCATGAACCACGACTTGGTCGCCCGCGCGTTGCGGTAGGCGACGAAGTCGCCGGGCAGCACGCCCTCCTGCTTGGCGGTGTAGGCCACGTCGTCCGACTGCACCATGCCCGCCACGCCGTACGCCCCCAGCGTGGCCCCGCCGGAGAACGCGTTGCCGCCGCGCGGGAAGTACACGTAGGTGTTCTGCGACTCTGACGACGAGGTGAAGCCGAGCGGGTGCCCCGGGTTCTCGTACCAGAACCGCCCGTACAGGTCGGGCACCGTCCGCCGCTCCTCCACCGGCGCGGTGACGCCGGCCAGCCGGTACGGGGAGACGGCCGTGTAGTAGTCGACGCCGAACACCTCGCGCTGGTCCTCGCCCGCGAGGTAGAGGTAGTAGGCGCCGTCGCCCTGGAACCAGGGCATCAGGTTCTCGCCGTTCATGTACTCGTACTTGCTGATCCGCTCCGAGCTGCGCGCCAGCGCGAACGCGTAGCCGGGGCGGCGGTGGACGGCGCGGTCCATGGCGTTGAACGCCACCGAGCGCTCCGGCGCGTTCAGGTCGGCGGCCGGGACGGCGGTGTCGGCGCGGATGTCGGCGTAACGGGCCAGGCTGACCGGCGAGACGAACGCGGCGGTGTCGGCGGCCGGGAGGTGGCGGACGTACTTCTTCAGCGCGAGCGCCTCGGCGGCCCCGACGTGGCCGGTCAGGTCGGCGATGGCCTCCACGATCACGCCGACGTCGGTGTAGCCGGTGGCGGTGCGCGACACCGCCCGCCCCTTGACGATCTCCATCATCCAGCCCTCGAAGATCAGCGGGGCGAACCCGTCGGCCACCCACCGGTACACCACCTGGGCCAGCCCGGCCCCGCCGTCGCCGGTCGCGCCCTCCAGCATCTTGAGCGTCTGCACCACGCGGGTGAGCAGGATGCGGCCGTAGGAGCCGGTGTACGCGACCGAATGGTGCTGGATGAACGAGCCGTCACGGTAGTAGCCGTCGGTGACGCCGTGCTTGAGGGCGTACGGGTCGATCGTGGCGAAGACCGTGGCCTGGTCGGCGACGGCCTTGCCGACGCGGGCGTCGTCGCCGGTGAGCGCGCCCTGGAGGATGCGGTTGGCGGTGATGTCGGCCAGGTTCGCGCCGGTGTGGAAGCGCGAGTCGAGGTCGACGTCGCCGTTCTTGCCATTGCGCAGGTAGGCGTCCATCGTCGGGAGGTACGTGGCGGTCAGGTCGCCGCGCACGGCTTCGGGCAGCAGCACCAGCGTTCGGGTGACGTGGGTGGGGATGCCGATCTCCCAGTTGTGCCAGTTGCCGTAGTAGCCGGCCGCCTGGTCGCCGAAGTGGCGCTCGTGCAACCAGCGCAGGCCGTCGGCGACGCGGCGCTGCGCCGTGGCGTCCCCGTCGAGCTCGCCGCCCGGGGTGCGGGCCGCGAGCGCGATCTCGTACAGATACTGGTACGCCTGCCGCAGGTTGACGTCGTTCGAGCCGAGCGCGAGACCGGCGAACAGCTCGCCGTCGCCCGCCTGGTCCATCGCGGTCAGCCGCTGCGCGGCGGTCCTGACGATCGCGGCGACCTTGCCCGCGACCTCGGGGCGGGCGTTGACGTCCGGGGTGCCGGCGAAAATCGACACGGTGTTGGCCAGCAGCCGCGCGTGATCCGTCCCGGCGAGGGCGGACACGGCGGAGGCACGCGCGGGAGAGGTCAGGGAGAGGAGGCCGGCGGCGGGGAGCAGGGAGAGAACCTGGCGGCGGGACATGTGCGGCACGGCGGGCTCCAGGCCGTTGGTGGATATGCCGCGCTCACCATACATGATCTACATTTGCCCGCCCAGAAGCGGCAGGCAGGGGCCATCATGCGCCCAGTGCCGAGAAGAGGCCGGCACGAGCACCACGTAGCCGAGGATCAGCCCGGCGACCGCCAGGCCGTGCCCGCCCCTGAGCCCCGGCCGCGTCTTGCCGGTGGCCGCGTGCCCCAGCACGATGGCCACGATCGACGGGATGCCGAACAGGCACCCGCAGCCGATCAGCCCGATGATCCCGAACACGAGGCTGGCGGTGGCGAGCCCCGACGTCGGCGCCTGCCGGCCGTGCGGATCGCCCTCGTAGACGGAACTCATGCGGCCTCCGATCAGGAATGACCATCAGGCCGCCAGAGTCCACCACTTCGGGCACCCGTTCAAGAGCCCGCCGCGAGCGCGGCACCGGCTCCGTCAGCCCTGCTCGGCCTGCTCGGCCCGCTGCGCGTCCTTGGCTCCGAAGGCGTACGAGAGCGCGACGCCGAAGCAGAGGGCCAGCGACACGCCGAGCAGGAGGTCACCGATGGCGGTGCCGAAGCCGAGGCCGATCGCCGTGCCGGCCGCCATGCCGAGCTTCCAGTTGGGGGAGGTGGTCTGCTTGTTCGTCATGCCCATATCCTCGCCCGGCGCGCAGTCCCCGAAATAGATCATGCTGTCACCGGCTGCGAATGACAACTGTCATCCCGTGGACTCTCGCGTATGGGATTGAGCGGGGTGTGCATGGACCGTCTCATCCCGGGTGCGTCATGATTCCAGCATGCTCGTTCTGCCTCTCCTCGCTCTCGTGCTGCACGGCGCCCTCGCGGGCCTCTTCTACGCCTTCTCCATGTCCGTCATGCCGGCGCTCAACGCCGTCGAGCCCGCGCAGGCCGAAACGGTGATGCGCAGCATCAACCGCAAGATCCTCAACCCCTGGCTCTACGTCGCGTTCATCGGGGCGCCGCTGGTGACGCTGGTGGCGGGGCTGCTGGCGGACGGCCCGGCGGCGATGTGGTTCTTCGTCGCCGCCGGGGTGAACTTCGTCGGCTCGTTCCTGGTCACGGCGGGCATCAACGTGCCGATGAACAACGCCGTCGACGCGGGCACGCTGCCGTGGAAGGACTACTCGCCGCGCTGGGTGCTCTGGAACACCGTGCGGGCCGTGGCCTGTTTCGCGAGCCTCGTCCTGGTCGGCGTCGGCCTGGTCAACCTGTGATCAGCGGGCGGCCCACAGCATGCCGCGTTCGATGACGGTGCGGACGCTGTCGTGCCGCAGCACGTCGAGGCTGTGCCCGGGGGTCGCCACGAAGATGCGGCCGTCGCCCCACCGCCGCGTCCAGATCGCCGGCGAGGTGACCTCCCGGTGCCACGGGTCCCACGGCCGGACCCGCTGCGTGGTGGTGGCGAGCACGTCGACATAGTCGTCCGTCAGCACCCAGTACTGCTCGGTGACCAGGTCGAAGTCCGCGATCCCGGCCGTGATGGGGTGGTCGGCGGCCTCGGGGAGCATGTTCACGGTGTACGGGACGAAGTTGTGCTCCTCGGTGCCCGCGCCTTCCTCGTCGGGGTGCCTGCCGGGATGGCAGGCGAACTGGCCGCCGATCAGGTGCAGGTAGTCGGAGGAGGCGCGGAAGGAGTCGGCGATGCCGCCGTGCCAGCCCGCCAGCCCGGTCCCGGCGCGGACGGCGGTTTCCAGCCCGCGCAGTTCGTCCGGCTCGATCGTGCCCATCGTGTAGCACTGCACGACGAGATCCACGCCGGACATGAACGACGAATCCGCATAAACGGCCGGCGACTCGGCCCGGTGCACCTCGTACCCGTTCTTCTCCAGGAAGGGGATGAACAGCTCCGTCGCCTCGACCGGCACGTGCCCTGTCCAGCCGCCCCTGACCACCAGTGCTCTCATGCGCCGATCGTCGCACCACCGGGCGTGCCCGGGCGAGAGCGGGAGTGCACCTAGCTGCACCCCCATTCTGAGCCCAGCAGCATTCCAGCCTCCTGACCTGGCCGGTTACCGTCCAGGGGTATCCGGCTGAGGAGGACCAAGGCATGCAGGGCATTCCCACATCATCGGCGGAACGGGCGCCCGCGCCCGACCTGGCTCGCGGGATCATGCTGCTGGCCATCGCGCTCGCGCACGCCCCGCTCTACGTCGAGACGGTCGGCCGGGGGCCCGGCCTGCTCAACGACGTCGTCGGCGTCTTCCACCAGTTCTTCGTCAACAACCACGCCCGGCCGCTGTTCGCGTTCCTGTTCGGCTACGCGCTGGTGCAGTTGTCGCAGCGGCAGGCGGCGCGGGGCGGCGAGCCGGCGGCCGTGCGCAAGCTGCTGCGCCGGCGCGGGTGGTGGCTGGTCGCGATCGGGTTCGCGCACGTGGCGGTGCTCGTGCCGCTCGACATCCTGGCCGTGTACGGGATCACGTCCGTGCTCCTCGCCGGCCTGGTGCGGGCCAAGGACTCGACGCTCCTGGTGACCGCCGGGATCGTCCTGGTGCCCAGCACCGCCCTGGTCGCGCTCGCCATGTGGTTCCCCATGTCGCAGGGCAGGTCCACGTACGAGGCCGGAAGCATCGCCGCCGGCACCAAGGGGTTCGCCGAGCTGCTCGCGGAACGGCTGACGGCCTGGCCGTTCGCGCTGGTCGCGGGCGTCTTCATGGTGGTGCCCGGGGTGCTCGCCGGCGTCTGGGCCGCCCGGCGACGGCTGCTGGAGGAGCCCGACCGGCCGTTCCTCGTCCGCGCCGCCTGGGTGACGACGGTCGTGTCCGTCGCCGGAGCCCTCCCGGCCGCGCTCATGCAGACCGGGCTCTGGGCCGACCCCTCGGCCGCCGCCCTGTGGGCCGCCGCGATCGCCCAACCGCTCACCGGCTACGCGGGCGGCATCGGCATGGCCGCGATCATCGCCCTCGTCGCCCTGCGGCCCGGCAACGCCGTGTCCACCGCCGTCCAGGCGCTCGGCCAGCGGTCGATGAGCTTCTACCTCTTCCAGTCGATCGTGTTCGTCGCCGTCTTCTTCCCGTACGGGCTCGGCCTCCAGGACGACCTCGGCCTCGCGGGCGCCTCGGGCGTGGCGGTCGCCACCTGGGTGGCGTCGATCGCCGCCGCCGAGCTCATGCGCCGGGCCGGGCACCGCGGCCCCGCCGAGATCCTGCTGCGCCGCCTGGCCTACCGGGCTCCGGCGGCGGCTGCCCGCCCTGATCGAGCAGCCGATCGAGTCTGAGCCGCGAACTTCTGGTCCAGCTATGCGATCTCCGCCACTGAGTGCCGGCCTGTCAGGGGGTGGTCTGGGGGACGACGCAGTTGTTCTCGGGGGGTGTGCCCAGGGGCCAGGCCACGGTCTTGAGGTGGGGGCGGCCGGTGGCGGCGTCGAGGCGGACGACCGGGAGCGCCTTGTTGTACGGGTTGCCGGCGTTGGTGAGGCAGATCCAGCCGCTGGCTCCCTGGATGCGGTAGGCGGCGTGCAGGCTGGGGAGGCCGTCCTTGATCTGGTCGGTGGTGGGGAGCTCGGTGCCGTAGAGGGCGACGGCCTTGGCCAGTTCGCGGGCGGCGGTGAGGATGACGTCGTGGGTGACGATGGCGCGGCCGTCGGTCAGGTCCACGTTGCCGAGCGCGGCGGCGGACTCGCGGAGCTCCAGCATGGCCTGGCGGGGTTCGGCGAGGTAGCGGGGTACGTCGGGGCCCTGGGCGGTCCAGGCGTCGGGGTGGGCGGGGGCGGCGTACTCGACGGAGACGGCGGGCCTGCCGACGCCGGGGTCGCCGCGGAGCAGGGCGCGTTCGGCGTCGCTGAGGCGGCTGGCGAGCGTGGTCGCGTCGGAGCCGGTGATCACGGTGTAGGACTTCTTGCCGGCGCAGTACGTGCCGGCGAGGGTCTTGATGAAGAGCTTCAGGTGGAAGGCCCGGCCGGCGAAGTAGACGAATCGGGCGTTGGACTGGCAGAGGTTGAGCGCGAAGTCGGCGAACTTGTTCGGGGTGATGCCGGCTTCCTCCAGCCCCGGTGAGGCGAAGGTCATGTCCTGCACCCCGGAGCCGGTCCTGCCCTTCCTGGCTTCGGTGAACGCCTGGCGCAGGGAGGCGTTGTAGTTGTCGCCGGGCCGGGTGTCGGCGACGAGCGCGGTCCCGGCGCCCGCGAGGGCGGGGTCGGCGCGGAGCAGGGCGTCGGCCTGCTGCCGGGCGGTCGAGACGACGCGGGTCAGCCCGGGGAACGGGTCCGCCGCCCGGTTCTGGGATTCGGGGTTGGCGAAGTCGCCGGAGGTGACGAGGCCAGCGACGACGGGGATGCCCTGCTGCGCGAGGTGGGCCATCGCCGCACGGGTGTCGCCGAGGCTCAGGTTGAACCCGGCGACGACGCGCAGCCGGGGTTCGCGGGTGACGAGCTTGTCCACGGCGGCGCGCCAGTGGGCGTAGCCGTTCCCCGGGTTGGCCAGGACGAGGCGGATGGGCGGCTTGGCGGATTCGGGGCCGTTGACGCGGAGCTGGGCCAGGTAGGCGCCTTGCACCTCGCTGAGGATCTGCTCCCGTACGGCCGGGATGCCGGACTCCATCGGGATCATCAGCGCGACGGTCGCGTGCTCGGCGGTCGCGATCCGCTCGTTCTCCGCCTCGATCCTGCCGAACACCTCGCGCATGCCCTTGACGGCGGGCATGAACACGTCGGTGCCGTCGGAGACGCCCACGCACTCGGCGCCGATCAACTCCAGCCCTTCGCCGCAGCTCTCGGGCCCGGACACGACGAACGCGGCGTAGCCGAGCAGGCCCGCCCCGGCCAGCGCGACGGTCGCGGCGGTGACCGGGCCTACGCGTCCGACGCGCTGCTTCCTGGCGGGGGCGCCGGCGCCGAGCGTCACCCGCAGCAGCCTGCTGGGCAGCGGTACGTCGCGGTCGCGGCTGCGTTCCTCGGCGACCTCGCGCCGCCGCGCGAACAGCGCGGGAACGGCCTCGGCCAGCGCGCCGGCCGCGACGGGCTCGTTGTCGCCGCGCGGCGGCGGCGCCCCGCCGGGCGCGGAGGTGGCGATGACGACGGGATGCACGCGCAGGCCGCGTGACTTGCCGTCGTAGGCGGCGAGCAGCGTGTCCCTGATCACGCGCCGGGCGGGCACCCGGTCCACGGCCGGCAGCAGCACGACGGGCCGGCGCGCCCGGTTGAGCCGGCGGAAGAGCCCGTAGTGGGCGTCGATGTCGGCCAGCATCGCGTCGACCAGCAGGAGCTCCTGCTCGTGCGCCTCCTTCTTCCGCCAGGTGGCCAGCTCGCGGATGAGCACCCGAGTGGTGCGCAGCGGCCGGGTGCCGAATCCCTTGGTGCGATACCAGCGCACGGTGCGGAAGTGCGGGAACCGGAACGCCCCCGCCACCCGCAGCACGAACCCCACCAGCCCGCCGAGCTGCTGTTCCACGTACGGGTCGCGGGTCAGCCCGCCGAAGCGCTGGCGCACCCGGCGCAGCACGTCACGCCGGGCCTCGCCGATCGCCTGCTTGACCCGTTCCTCCAGCTCGGCGTTGAGGTCGGCCCTGGTGCGCCGCGACTCGTCCGGCTCCCAGGCGACGAGCACCGTGTAGGCGACGGCGAACCGGGGGAACACGATCGGCAGGTGGTAGGCGGGCCGCCCGTCGTAGCCGCAGCCCTGGGCGATGTCGAGCAGCTCGTCGGCGACCTGCTTGGGCGCGGCGGGCACGTCGGCCGGCTCGTTGACGGGCGCGACGCCCGAGTAGGACCGGTGGAACTCCTCCAGCCACGCCCGGGTCTCGGCCTCGCCGCCCTCGATCTGGAGCACCAGGGGGCCGGTACGCCTGCCGTACCGGATCCTGCCGCGCCGGAGGCGGTCCCTGATCGCGAGCTCCGCCAGCACCTCTTGCAGTTCCACCGCCGCCCCCGTGGAGCCCTCGACATGTGCAGGTGGTGAGGACTGTAAAGGCTTCGAAGGTCACCCGCCGGAAATCGGGAAAACAGCCGTCGGCGAACCGGGGCGTGCGGGTGCTCGTTTGGGATTAGGCTCGGCTGTATCCCGGATCACATGAAGGCATCCCCTCATATGGCACGTTTTGGCGATAATCAGCCAGATAACCGAAGACGGTGGGAGCGCATCGGAGAGCCGATGATCGCGGCCGTCGTGGGCACCGTCCTGGGCTTCCTTCTTCAGCCGCTCATCAATTTCTACGACACGCTGCCGCCCTATGTGTCCCTGTTGACGATCGGCGGCATCGCGCTCTTTTTTCTTGCCATATCTCTCATTAGAGTCATTCCGATATTCGTCAGGCGGCATTCACGCATCGCGTCGGGCGTGCTCGTGGCGCTCACCGGCCTGTGGGCGGGCTTCCTGATCAGCCCGGAGCCCGAGCGCGCCTGCCCCGCCCCGACCGAGCTGCGGCTGATCACCGCCCCCGAGAACCTGGCCGGGCTCGACCGGCTCACCAGGCAGTACGTGCACGACAACCGCGACGCCGAGGGATGCCCGGCCGTCCACATGACGGTGGCCGCCGCGCCTCCCCCGATCCACCTGCGTGACGCGTTCGCCAACAACTGGGAGCGCGTCGAGGACCGGCGCGGCCGCCCTTACGCCCGCCTGTACGACCTCCAGCCGGACGCCTGGGTGGCCACCTCCTCGACCGGCCCCGACGAGCTGCGCGGTGACGGCGTCCCCTGGCTCGGCGACGGCGGCTCCGACCTCGTCGTCGGCCAGGACGAGCTGGTTCTGGCGATGACCGAGAGCCGCCGCGAGGAGCTGCTCGACCACCAGAAGTACCCCGACCGCTATCCCCTGTCCGAGGTGTGGGCGACGCTGCGCGACAAGATGGGCATGACGATCGCCCGGCCGTTCCCCGAGACCTCGATGAGCGCGCTGATCGGCACCGACGACCTGGTCCGGGGGCTGAAGCTGTCGCCCGGCGCGTACGAGAAGCTGGAGAACGAGCTCGTCGCCGAAGGGCTCGGCGCCGACACCGTCACCGCGCTGCTGTGCGAGTTCAGCCGGCTGTCGGCGCCCAACGCCGCCGCGCGGGAGCTGCCCGGCGGCCCGAAGATCGCCCTGCTCGTCCCCAGCCACAGCGTCGACGACTACAACGCGGGCCGGGTGCCCGGCTGCGCGGGCACCGGCGGCGGCGAACGGCTCATCGCGGTCCACCACCCGGCGTTCAGCAAGCTCGAATACCACTACGTCGGCGTGAGCCTGCGCGGCCAGGCGTCCAAGGGGCGGCAGGAGCTCGTCAGGAAGTTCGGCGAATGGCTCAAGGCGCGGCAGCTCTTCCCCGGCACCCAGGTGGCGGGCACGGTCAAGGCCGACAAGGGCAGGCTCGCCCAGCTGGAGACCCGGCTGCTCGACCACCTGCGGCCCGAGCTCGACCTGCGGCTGCTCGTCGACACCTCCGGCTCGGCGGACCGGCCCGTACGGGTCCAGGCCGCCGAGGCGCTGCGCGGCCAGAGCCGCATCCTCGGCCCGCGCGACCACGTCGAGGTGCTCGCGCTGGGCAGCCCGGAGGCCGGCGGCCGGGCGGACGTGACCGCGATCGCCGCCCAGAGCACGCGCAAACAGCTCGGCGCCGTGTCCGCCATGATCGAGGACACCCCGTTCGACCGCTGGGACGCGCCCGTCTCCGCCGCGCTCCGCAGGCTCGGTGACCGGGGCACGTCGGCGGCCTCGCCCGTCGTGCTGCTCACCGACGGCCGCCTGTTCGACAACGAGAACGGCGACGGCGCGGCCCTGGCCATCGGCAGGGCGCTCCAGGACGCCTCCTCGGTCTCCGGCCTGTACGTGGTCGTCTTCGGCCAGAACCGGTGCGCGGTGCCGGAGCTGATCGGCACCGGCAAGCCGTACCACTGCGTGCTGGCGGGCGACCGGGTGACGGAGACGATCACCCGGGCGATCATCACGGTTCGGAGCTGGCGATGAGAAGCGAGGACCTGCGCCCCTTCGCGGTGCTGTTCGCGTGCGCGCTCGTGGTGGCGTTCACGATGCGGGTGTTCTGGCCCTCGGGCGCCGCGCCGCCGGCCGCCAAGCCGACGCCGCCCGTCACGCCGGTCCCGGTGCCGACGACGGCCCCCGCCGACTGCGGCGACGAGGGCGCCCTGCTCGTGGCCACCGGCGACGACATCAGCACCGGCAGCGTCCGGCGCGAGAAGTTCGACGAGTGGAACCGCGTCAGGAAGCCGCCCGGCCATCCGCCCGCCAAGCTCCTGGAGCTGTCCGGCAGCACCGACGTGCGGCGCGCCCAGATGGCCGCGCTGGCCCAGGCCGGCAGCTGCCAGTATCACGTGCTCGTGCTCGACCTGGCGTGGGTGGCCGAGTTCGCCAGGCACGGCTACATCCGGCCGATCGACCTGGACGACCCCGGCACGTTCCTGCCCGGCCCGCTGCGGGCGGCCCAGATCGACGGGAAGCAGTACGGCGTGCCGTTCGCCGCCGACGCGCCGCTGGAGTACCGCCGGACCGACGTGACCTCCGGCGGCTACCTGCTGCAGCTCGACGACAAGGAGGCCGGCACCATCAACTTCCTGGAGGCGATCGAGTTCGGCGGCGGGCGGGTGCTCGACGGCTCCGAGCGCACCGGCGTCGTCCTCGACGAGGCGAGCTGGGGAGCGCTGAAGTCGCCCACCCGCAAGGCGTTCGGCACCGGCGCCGACGTGCCCGTGCTGCGCGAATCCCTCCACCTGGACGAGGACGCGAGCACCACCGCGTTCAAGGACGGCTGGGTCGGCGTCCGGCCCGTCTCCTACATGCGCAACTGGCCGATCGCCTACCACCAGCTCGCGGCCGACCCGCGCATGCGCGACGAGCACGGCAAGCTGCGCTTCCAGGTGCACGCCCCGCCGGGGCGCGGCGGCGTCCTCGGCGGCTCGGTGCTGGCCATCTCCGCGCACATCCCCCCGGACAAGCTGCAACCGGCCAAACACCTCATCGAGCACCTCACCGGTGACGAGGTGCAGTCCCACCTGTTCGCCTGCGGCGGCTACGGGCCGGTGCTGGCCTCGGTCTACGACGGCTTCCGGGCGGGCCGCGGCGCGCCGTGCCGGTACGAGGGCGGCGCGGAGATCATCGCACCGACCGCGCAGGAGCTCGCCCAGCTCGCCGCCGCGACCAGGCAGTCGGTCGAGCAGGCCGAGCCGAGACCCAAGTCGCCCTACTACGCCCAGTTCAGCGAGTCGTTCCGGCGGTGCGCGCGCGGCGTGTGGGAGCAGCAGGTGGTACGCGACACGTTCCTGTCGTCGGCTGACATGCTGCGGGAGGCCCTGGACGGCAGGGTCACCGGCGACAGCCCGGCCTGCTGACCGGGCCGCCTTCGTCAGCGCCGGACGTCCCCCGCCGGGCAGGTCACGCGCGTGTTCCACGGCTCGAACGGGCCCTTGGGATTGCGCTTGAACAGCCAGATGTGCAGGTCGTAGTGGATCGCCATGCCGTCCTCGTGCGGCTCCATCGGCCCCTGGAACGGGCGGCCGAGCAGCCGGGGGCGGTCGTCGGCCGTCGCGATGAGCTGGTCGCGGTCGTTCTTGAAGTACTCGACCGCCCCCAGCCTGCGCCCGCCGCGCCCGTCCGGGACGTAGACCAGCACCTCCGGCCGGTACAGGTTGATGTCCTGGTCCCCGGCCAGCGCGGGGTTGACGTAGTGATAGCCCATCCCGCCGAGCCGCCTGCCGCTCGCGTCCTTGTACGGATGCTCCGCGCAGTTGTCCGTGGGCCGATAGCCGTACCGCTCGGCGACCCGGGGATCGCGGAACTTGGCCATCGCCCGCCGCAACCGATCCAGCCGATCGGAGCGGCCGTGGCGGCCGGCGCGGTCAGCGCGGCCGTGGCGGTCAGCGTGGCCGTGGCGGTCAGGGCGGCCGTGGCGGCCGGTGCGGTCGGCGCGGAGTTTCGGCTCCGGCGGCTGGGTGAACGCGGCGCGCTCCGGTTTCACGGTGTGCGCGGTGTGCGCGGTGGCGGCGGGCGAGGGAAGGAATACCGGCCCCGCGCAGGCGGCAGCGAGCAGCGCGGCTGCGATTCTTCTCATGCCCGTTGTTCTCTGCCACGGGTCCGCCCGGCAAACGCATGCCCCGGGTAAAAGAGGGCGCCCGGCGATTATATCGGGGGAATTTATTCCGATTTATAGGCGTTGCGGCGACCCCCGAAGAGGCCGCCGCAACACCCTTCCACCCCCCAGCCACCGAGCGTCCAACAGAACGCCACAGGAAATTCCGCGAACGCTGCGAATGGCGGCTGACAAACGCTCGATCAGCGCCGTCTTCATGAAGCTTCGGCCCCAACAAAGCGCCTGTCAAGCCTGAAATTCCCCGTAATCATCCCACTACAGAATGTTTCGGAAATTCCGCTGACCGGGGGAAAACACCGGAACGGAAACATGAATCATTCAATCGACTGGGGCTCCCACGGGGACGAAGCCGGTGCCCGCCCGATAGTTGGGCGACTGGTGACGGAAGTACGTGTTGTACACCTGGCAGTAGCGGCCACCCCGCGCCAGCAGCGTCGCGTGGTCGCCCTCCTCGACGATCCGGCCGTGGTCGAGCACGATGATGCGGTCCACGTGCTCGATCGTCGACAGCCTGTGCGCGATCACGATCGACGTACGGCCCGCCAGCACCAGATCGAGACCCTCCTGGATCTGGGCCTCCGTCAACGGGTCGACGCTGGCCGTGGCCTCGTCGAGCACCACGATCGCCGGGTCCTGCACGAGCAGCCTGGCCAGGGCGACGAGCTGGCGCTGGCCCATCGACAGGGCGCTGCCGTGCTCGCCCACGTCGGTCAGCAGCCCGTGCGGCAGCGCGTCCACCCAGTCGCCGCCGCCCACCGCCGTCGCCGCGGCCAGCACCTCCTCGTCGGTCGCCGTCGGCCTCGGATAGCGGATGTTGTCGGCCACCGTGCCGCTGAACAGGAACGGAGCCTGCGGGACCGCACCGATCTGCCTGCGGTAGGCGGGCAGGTCGAGGCTGCGGATGTCCCGCCCGTCGATCAGCAGCTCACCCGCCTGGAACTCGTAGAACCGGGTGATCAGCTTGCTCAGCGTCGACTTGCCCGCGCCCGTGTGGCCCACCAGCGCCACCGTCTCGCCGGCCTCGATCACCAGGTCGAAGTCACGCAGCACCGGGTGGGCGGCGTCGTAGCCGAACGTCACCTTCCGGAACTCGATCCGGCCCGCCAGCCTGCCCGGGTCGTCCGCCGCCGTCTGCACCACCCGGGGCGGCGCGTCGATCAGCGCGAACACCCGCTCCGACGCCGACAGCCCCTGCTGGAACTGCGACCAGAACGCCGCGATCGACGTCAGCGGGAACCAGAAGAGCGACACCCCCTGCAGGAACAGGTACCAGTCACCGGCCGTCAGCCCGCCGCCGAGCACCGCGTCACCGCCGAACTTCACCAGCGCGACCGACGCCAGCCCCGCCACCAGGAACAGCACCGGGAAGATCGCCGAGAACACGAACCCCTGCCGCAGCGTCACCTGATAGCTCTGCCGGTTGATCGGCCGGAACTCGTCGTAGACCTGCTGCTCCTGGCGGAAGTTCTTGGCCACGGCGATGCCGCCCATGGTCTCCTGGAGGTTGGCGTTGACCCGGCTCAGCGACCGCTGCGCCTTACGGGTGCTGGCCCGCGCCAACCGCCTGAACAGCAGCGCCAGCCCCATCACGACCGGCACCACCAGCAGCGTCAGCAGCGCCAGCTCCACACTCCGGACGAACAGCAGCACCGTGACGAACCCCACCATCAGCACCTGGCTGATCAGGTCCATCGTCAACGTCGACACCGTCGCGAAATCGTCGGTGTCGGACGTCACCCGGCTGACGATCTTGCCGGACGGCGTCTCGTCATAGAACGACAGGTCACGCTCCAGCACCGCGTCGAACGCGTCCTCACGCAGGCGCAACACCACGTCCCCGGTGACCCTGGAGCTGTTGCGCTGCCGTACGTAGTTGAACGCCCAGCCCAGCGCCCCCGCCAGCAGCAGGGCCAGCGTGAGCTGCCAGCCCACCTCGCCGATCGTCCCGTCGCTGATCGCGTCGACGGCCCAGCTCGCCACCAGCGGCATCGCCGCCTGCGTCATCGACGTCAGCACGATCATCGTCGCGACCACGAACATCGCGCCCAGCTTGGGGCGGAAGTAGGACAGGATGCGGCGAAGCAGATCGCGGTCGTTGTAGGTGCGGTCGTAGTCCTCGGCCTCAAGGCCGTCCATCAGGAACCCCATCAGCGCTGCCCTCCCCACGCCCGCGCCCCACCCCGGACGTTCTCAGTCCCCTCAGCGGCGTCGGCCGCCTCTGCGGCGTCGACCGCCTCGGTGGCTCCGGCCGCCTCGGAGCCTTCCGCCGTCCCGGCCGCTCCGGGCGAGGAGGCCAGCTCGGCAGCTTCCGCCGTTCCAGCCGTCTCGGCCGTATCGGTTGCTTCGGTCGTCTCGTGGACGGGAGCGTCGTTCACGCCGGCTTCGTCGTAGTGGGAGAAGATCCGCCGGTAGAGGCGGCTGCGCTCGATGAGCTCGTCGTGGGTGCCGTAGTCGACCAGCTCGCCGCGCCTGAGCAGCAGGACCTTGTCGGCCCATCGGATCTGCGAGAGCCGGTGGGTGATGAGCAGCGTGGTGCGCCCGTCGAGGATGCGCCCGATCGCCTGCTGGATCTTGTCCTCGGTGGCGGAGTCGATGGCGCTGGTCGAGTCGTCGAGCACGAGGATCGCCGGGTCGGTCAGCAGCGCCCGCGCGATCGCCAGCCGCTGCCGTTGCCCGCCTGACAGCGTGACGCCCCGCTCGCCGATGACGGTGTCGTAGCCGTCGTCGAGCTCGGCGATGAACTCGGCCGCCTGCGCGTCCTCGGCCGCCCGGACGACGGCCTCACGGTCGGCCCGCTGCCCGAGGCTGAAGGCGATGTTCTCGGCGACCGAGCGGGAGAACAGCACGATGTCCTGCTCGATCGTGGAGATCTGCGAACGCAGCGAGTCGAGGTCCCAGTCGCGCACGTCGACCCCGTCGACGAGGATGCGCCCCTTGGTGACGTCGTAGATGCGGGGCACCAGCTTCGTCAGCGTGCTCTTGCCGGACCCGGTCTCGCCGACGATGGCCACCGTCTCGCCCGGTTTCACGGTGAACGTCACGCCGCGCAGCACCGGGTCGCCTTCGTCGTGCCCGAAGGTCACGTTCTCGAAGGCGATCTCGCCGGTGATCGGCGCGCTGTGGGCGTCGGCCCGCTGCTCCAGCTCGGTCTCCGAGGTGATGACGTTCAGGATGCGCCGGGACGACACGATGCCGAGCTGCACCAGCGAGAACGTGAAGATCGACATCTGCGTCGGGAACCCCAGCATGGCCAGCAGCCCCATGAACGACACCAGCTCGCCCAGCGTGATCACGCCGGTGCCCTGGAGGTGGAGGCCGTGCCACAGCCCTCCGGCCATCGCGAACGCGAACAGCAGGGTCGGCAGGTAGCGGGCCTGCACCAGCCCGTTGCGTACGAACGAGTCGCGGTAGCGGCGGGCGTTCACCTGGAACCTGCGCCGTTCCTGTCCCTCCTGCGCGGTCACCTTGATGACCTCGATGCCGCGCACGGCCTGGTTGAGCCCGGCGTTGAGGTCGCCGAACTCCTCCCGCATCCGCGTGGCCACCGGATTGAGCTGCCGCATGTAGTGCCACAGCGCGCCCGCGAACAGCACCGCGAACACCCCCGGCACCAGCAGCAGCCGCGGATCGATCGCGCCGATGAAGAACAGCGGCACCAGCCCGGTGAGCCCGGAGTCGACGATCAGGTCGACCCCCGGCGTGATCATGATGGACAACTGCCGGATGTCGTTGGCCGCCCGGGCCATCAGATCGCCGACGCGCTGCCGGTTGTGGTAGGTCTGGCTCTTGCCCAGCAGGCTGACGTAGAGCTCGTCACGCGCGTCGCGCTCCAGCCGCTTGGCCAGCACCTCGCTCGACAGCCGCGCCACCAGGTCGAACAGCCCCCGAACGGTCACCACGGCCAGCAGTGTGAGCGCGATCATCCCGAGCGCGTGGATCGCCTCGGCCCGCTCCCCCAGCACGGCGTCGAACGCCCCGCCGGTGAACTGCGGCACCATGGCGTTGAGCACCACCATGACCAGCGACCCGCCGAGGAAGCCGAGCAGCTGGAGCGGGTGGCGGCGCAGGTGTGACCACAGCCAGCGCACCGGGCCGCGCCGGTTGTAGCGGGGACCGTCGACGGAGAACTCCGAACTCGTGGTGGTCACGTGCAAGCCCCCCGGCCGCGGTATGGCGGACAACGACCCTGTTTTCTACCACTCGGCACCGACAGAATCCCAACGCTTTTCCACCCAGAAATGCCTGGTACGCCGCGTTTCCCTAGGCCCAGCGCCCATCCCCGGCGGGCCCGGGTCAGGGAATCCGCACCGCTCCGGAAGCCCCCGCCGGCGGGCTCACTCTCGTACTGCGCGCACCGCCCGTGCCGCCCGGCGGCGGCGGATCACGGCCGGGAGCCAGGGGGCGGCCCCGATCGCCAGCAGCAGCGCCGGCAACGGCGCCCGCCACCAGGGCGAGACGGTCGCCTCCGGCGGGGACGGCGGCGGCGTCACCCACGGCAGGGCCGTCTTCGACCACGCCAGGAAGGCGTCACCGATGGGCATCAGCCCGAACGCGTAGCGCTTGGTCCACGGCGTGCCGACCGGCAACCCGGCCAGCTCGCCGTAGTCGGCCAGCGCCCCGGCGACCAGGGCGCACACGCTGACCCCCGCAGCGATCACCCGCAGCACCCGGCGGGAGATCGGCGCCTTCTTGGACATCCGGTGATCGTAACCACCTCAAGCCACCCCATGTCAGGTCACTTCCTTGCGAGCCACCCGGATCATCCCGGCCACCCCCGGCAGCACGATCCAGAACGTCGCCGCCACGGCGAGCCGCAGGGCGTCACCACCGGTCAGCTCACCGTCCATGAGAGGCGTGGCGGCGGTGTTGAGGTCGAGCCATTCGGCGAGCGTCGCGCCGACGTCGCCGAGCAGGCGGACAGTGCTCCACACGAGGGTCGAGGTCAGGGTGATGACGATCGCGGCGGGCGCGTTGAGCAGCAGCAGCCCGAGCGCCAGCCCCATGGCGACGCCGAGCACGCAGCTGACGGTCCAGCCGAGCAGGGCGGCCACGTCGATCTCCCAGGAGGCCGCCACGCCCTCGACCCCGGCGATCACGGCGGTGACCGGGACCGCGACCAGCATCGCGAACGCGACGGCGACCACGGCCGTGACCAGCGGCGGAACGCACTTGGCCGCCATCACCCGCCACCGCCGGGGTTCGAGCGCGAACGTCGTCAGCGCGGTGCGGTGGCTCCACTCGCCGGTGACGGTGAGGATGCCGAGCACCGGCAGCAGCGTGCCGTAGCCGATCCCGGCGGTGCCGAGGAGCAGCTGGTAGTCGGGACCGGCGACCAGGCCGCGGGCGGCGATGGCGGCGACGGTCAGGGCGGCCAGGATCGCGGTCATGACCTTGCCGCTGCGGGTGTCGAAGAGCTTGCGCGTCTCGACGGCCAGCAGTCTGGGGAACGGGATCGGCGCGGCGGTGGCGGTCATGCGTGGCTCCGGTCGGCGTGGGAGGTCAGGTCGAGGAAGGTCTCTTCGAGGGTGCGGCCCTGGCTGAGCTGGGCGGGGCTGCCGTGGGCGAGGACGCGGCCCCGCCCGATCAGCACGAGGTCGTCGGCGACCTGCTCCACCTCGTGCAGCAGGTGGGAGCTGAGCAGCACGGCGCAGCCCGCGTCGGCGAGGCCGCGCAGCAGCCCGCGCATCCACTGGATGCCCTGCGGGTCGAGGCCGTTGGCGGGCTCGTCGAGGATGAGCGCGCGGGGGCTGCCGAGCAGCGCGTGGCCGATGCCGAGCCGCTGGCGCATGCCGAGGGAGTAGCCGCCCACGGTGCGGCGGCTCTCCTTGCGTGACAGGCCGACGAGGTCGAGCACCTCCTCGACGCGCCTTCCGGGCAGCCCGAGCGTCATCGCGCCGAGCGTGAGCACCTCCCGCCCGGTGCGGCCAGGATGCTGGGCTCCGGCGTCGAGCAGCATGCCGACCTGGGCGGCCGGGTTGGGCAGCGCGGCGTAGGGCTGCCCGAGCACGGTGGCGGAGCCCGAGGTGGGCCGCGCGAGACCGGCCAGGATGCGCAGCGCGGTCGACTTGCCCGCGCCGTTGGGCCCGAGGAACCCGGTCACGCTGCCCGCCTCGACGGTGAACGACACGTCGTCGAGCGCCTTCACATCCCGGTAGGCCTTGGTGAGGTTGCTGAGCTCGATCATGCGCCCAAGTTCATCGAATTCGGGCGCGTACCTCATCAGTCCCGGGTCGAGCGCTGCCGACCGGAAAGTAGACCTGGGTATGTCAGGCCGCAGACCCAGGTCGCTGGTAGGTCACGTGGGTGACCATGCTGTTGCCGGAGACCTTGACGGGTTCGAGCGTCATCGGCCCCACCCCGTCGAACAGCCGCTCCCCCGCCCCGATGACCACGGGCGCGATGTGCAGCCGCAGCTCGTCGATCAGCCCGGCGGCCAGATACTGGTTCACCGTGCGGGCGCCGCCCGCGATGGCGACGTCGGCCGCGCCCGCGACCTTGCGTGCCTGGTCGAGGGCCGATTCGATGCCGTCGGTGACGAAGTGGAAGGTGGTGCCGCCGAGCATCTCCAGCGGCTCGCGCCCGTGGTGGGTGAGGACGAAGACCGGCGCGTGGTAGGGCGGCTCGTCGCCCCACCAGCCCTTCCAGTCGAGGTCCCACTCGCCGCGGCCGGGGCTGAACATGTTGCGTCCCATGATGTACGCGCCGGCCGTGGTGATGGCCTTGACCTCCTCGGCCTCGGGGTCGGCGAACATCCACTCGTGCAGGCTGTCGCCGACGCCGTCGCCGAACGGGTTCTCCAGAGTCTGGTTCGGCCCGGCGGCGTAGCCGTCGAGGGAGATCGCCAGGTCACAGGTCACCTTGCTCATGGTCTTTCCTTCAGCTCGTGAGGCTCGTTTTCATGAGGAGGTCGTAGCCGCTTGCGCGTCCTTGACACGGCCGGGAGCTTTTTTCTGAAGAAAATCCGGCAAGGCGACGAGGGACCTGACGAGCGGGTTGGCGTCGCCGCGCCGCCAGGCGAGGACGAGACGGCTGGGCGGCAGGTCGGTGAGCGGGACGGACGTGAGCCCGTCGGGCAGCTCGTGGGCCAGCGGCGTGAGCCCGACCGTGCCGTTCCACAGCACGGCCTGCATGCACTCCTGGGCGGTGCGCACCACGGGGCCGTCGCCGCGGACCCAGTAGGCGCGCCACACGGGGTCGGTCCCCTCGGGCAGCCGGAACCAGCGCCGCCCGTCGAGATCGCGCAGGCGCAGGCTGTCGCGCCCGGCGAGCGGGTCGTCGGCGCGCAGGACCACCCCGACGGGGTCGGTACGGAGCACGCGCACCGCGATGCCGGCCTCGTCGAACGGGGTCCGGGTGAGCGCGACGTCGACCAGCCCGGCCCGCAGCCCGGCGGTCGGGTCGGTGAAGTCGGCCTCGCGGATGTGGATGCGGACCGCCGGGTGCCGCGCCCGGAACCCGGCGACGAGCCGGTCGCCCGCCTGTTCGACGCTGTCGGCCAGCGTGCCGATGGTGAGCGTGGCGGTGGAGACCCTGGCGCGCAGCCGCTCGGCCTGTTCCAGCAGCGCCCGCGCCTCGTCGTACAGGACGGCTCCGGCGTCGGTGAGCGTGACCCCGGTGGGCGTGCGGTGCAGCAGGACGGCGCCGAGATCGGCCTCCAGCCGTTTGACGGCCCGGCTCAGCGGCGGCTGGGTCATGTGCAGCCGCGCGGCGGCGCGCCCGAAGTGTCGTTCTTCGGCCACCGCCACGAAGTAGCGCAGCGAACGCAGGTCCATCACCGGCGACCATACCCGGACGGTATCGGCGCTGCGCGACCGGTGTTGGACGCCGCCGCGCGCCGCGCGCTGCACTGGACCCCATGACCGACTCCATGACCGGCCCCATGACCGAACCCGTCGTGCAGCTCACCGACGTGCGGGAACTCGCCCGCGACCTGGTGGTGATCCCGGACCGGCGCGTCCAGCTCGTGCCCAACGTCGGCCTCGTCGGCGGTACGCACTCCGTGCTGGTGATCGAGACCGGAATGGGCCCGCGCAACGCCGAGACCGTGCTGGGCTTCGCCGCCGAGTACGCCAGGGGCCGCAGGCTCTACCTGACCAGCACCCACTTCCACCCCGAGCACGCCTTCGGCGCCCAGACGTTCGCGGGCGAGGCCACGTACCTGATCAATCGGGCCCAGGCTGAGGACCTGGCCGCCAAGGGCGCGGGCTACCTGGAGATGTTCCGGGGGCTCGGCGAGCCGGTGGCCCGGCAGCTGGAGGGCGTCGAGCTGCCCGTGCCCGACCTGGTCTACGACAGCTCGTACGAGCTCGACCTGGGCGGGCGGACGGTGCGGCTGGAGGCCACCGGGCGGGCGCACAGCCGCGGCGACCAGGTGGTGACGGTGCCGGACGCCGGGGTGATGTTCACCGGCGACCTGGTCGAGGCGGGGCAGTTCGCGATCTTCCCGTGGTTCCCGCCGCACGACACGGACGTGTCCGGCCTCGGCTGGATCGGCGTGATGGAACGGCTGATCGCCACGCGCCCGCGGGTGGTGGTGCCCGGTCACGGCGACTGCGGCGGGCCGGAGCTGCTGGCCGACGTGCGCGACTACCTGCGGCTGCTGCGCGACGAGACCTGGGCGCGCCGCGACTCCGCGATGAGCGAGGAGACGATGGTCGCCGAGATCACGGCCCTGATGATCGAACGGCATCCGGACTGGGAGGGCCGCGAGTGGATCGAGAAGGGCGTCGTCTGCATGTGCGCCGCCTGACCCCGGTGGCATCCTGGGGAGCATGT
Organism: Nonomuraea ceibae; assembly: GCF_019396325.1. Taxonomy (GTDB): domain Bacteria; phylum Actinomycetota; class Actinomycetes; order Streptosporangiales; family Streptosporangiaceae; genus Nonomuraea; species Nonomuraea ceibae. Next base: position 15,904 of record NZ_JAHKRO010000003.1, on the reverse strand, counting down.
CCGGCACTTCCGCACGACTGCTGAAGCTCCTGTCCCTGCTGCAGTCCCCGCGCGAATGGCCCGGCAGCGAGCTGGCCGAACGTCTGGGGGTCAGCGGGCGCACCATTCGCCGCGACATCGAACGGCTGCGCGGGCTCGGCTACCCCGTCGAGGCCACCCGGGGCGGCGACGGCGGTTACCGCCTGGTCGCGGGCACCGCGATGCCGCCGCTGCTGCTCGACGACGAGGAGGCGGTGGCCATCACGGTCGGCCTGCGCACCGTGACCCGGCACGCCGTCGACGGCATCGACGAGGCGTCGGTCCGCGCCATGGCCAAGCTGCAACAGGTGCTGCCGTCGCGGCTGCGCCACCGCGTCGGCGCGCTGAACACCGCCACCGCGCCCGCGCCGCAGCTCTCCGGGCCGGGCATCGACCCGGAGCTCCTGACCGTGCTCGCCACGGCCGCCGCGCACGGCGAGCGCCTGCGCTTCCTGTACCGGGCGGAGCGGGAGAGCAGGCGTCACGTGGAGCCGCACCGCCTGGTCACGGTGGGCCGCCGCTGGTACCTGGTGGCGTACGACCTGGACAGGGACGACTGGCGCACGTTCCGCGTCGACCGCGTCGAGGAGCCCCGGCCGACCGGCGCCCGCGCCACGCCCCGGCAGCTCCCCGCCGACGACGCCGCCGACTTCGTCACCTCCCGGCTGAACGCGCTCGCGCCCACCTACCAGGCGGTCGCCACGCTGCACGCGCCGATCGAGCAGGTCGCGGTGCGGCTCGGCGACGCGACCGAGCTGGAGCCCCTGGACGAGCGCCGCTGCCTGATCCGCAGCCGCGGCGACACGCTGGACTGGCTGGCGTTCCGGCTGCTGGCGATCGGCTACGAGTTCGACGTGCACGAGCCGCCCGAGCTGGTCGAACACCTGCGCGCCCTGGCCGCCAGAACCCTGCGTGCCGCTCAGGACAGAAACTGACCTATACGGCTCCTACGGTCGAGGGCATGACGAACTTCAAGCCCGAGGGCTACACGACGGTGACGCCGTGGATCATCTCCCCCGACACCGCCGCCCTCATCGACTACCTGACGGAGGCGTTCGGCGCCGAGGAGCTGGGCCGCGTCGTCGACGACAGCGGCGTCATCGGCCACGCCGAGGTGCGGATCGGCGACGCGATCGTGATGCTGTTCGACTCGCCCCCCGGCTGGCCGCCGACGCCCGCGTTCCTGCGCCTGTACGTCGAGGACGCGCGGGCCGTGCTGCGGCAGGCGCTCAAGGCCGGCGGCGTGGTGGTCAGCGAGGTCACCCACCTGGCCTTCGGCGACCTCGTAGGCCGGGTGCGCGACCCGTACGGCAATCTGTGGTGGATCCAGACCCGCATCGAGGACGTGACGGCCGAGGAGCTGGAGCGCCGCTGGAGCGACCCCGGGTTCGCGGCGGCCATGGAGTACATGCAGAACCCGGAGACCGACTTCTTCGGCGGCGAAATCCGGTCGACAAGGGGCCCGCGTACGGGCTGAGATGGTCCGGACCCGTCCCGACCGCAGGAGCCGTACGTGCCCTTGATCGACGACAAGCTGGCCAGACGCCTGGTCGACACGCAGTTCCCGCAGTGGGCCGGGCTGCCGCTGGAGCTGCTCGACCCGGCCGGCTCCGACCACGTGATCTACCGGCTGGGCGAGAAGCTGTCCGTACGGCTGCCCCGCCACGACGGCGCCATCGGGCAGGCCGCGAAGGAGGCCGCGTGGCTGCCCCGGCTGGCCCCGCACCTGCCGCTCGCGGTCCCGGCGCCGGTCGCGGTCGGCGAGCCCGCCTTCGGCTACCCGTGGCCGTGGGCGGTGTCGCGCTGGCTGACCGGCGAGGTGGCGACCGTCGAGACGCTGGGCGACTCCGCCGAGGCCGCCGTCGAGCTGGCGGCGTTCCTGACCGCGCTGCAACGGCTCACCCCCGTGCCGCCGCGCGCCGGGCTGCGCACCGAGCCGCTGTCCGGCCGCGACCGCGACACGCGGGCGGCGATCGCCGCGACCGGCGGCGTGTTCGACGCCGCCGCGATGACCGCGCTGTGGGACGCGGCGCTGGCCGCGCCCGCCTGGGACCGTCCGCCGGTGTGGGTGCACGGCGACTTCCACACCGGCAACCTGCTGGTCGACGGCGGGCGGCTGAGCGCGGTGATCGACTTCGGCGGGCTCGCCGTGGGCGATCCGGCCTGCGACCTGATGATCGCCTTCACGCTGATGTCGCCCGGCAGCCGGGCCGTCTTCCGCGCGGCGCTCGGCGTGGACGACGCCACCTGGCTGCGCGGGCGCGGCTGGGCGCTGGCGACGGGCCTCAACGCCTACACCGCGTACGCCGCCACCAGCCCGCGCGTCGCCGCGCAGACCGCCCGCCAGATCACCGCCGCCCTGGACCCCTCACCGTGAACGCGGCCTCGCGCGGACGTGCATGCGCTCCCCCTGGCGGCCGAACAGGTTGATCACCTCCACCGGCGACTCCCCCGCGGGCCCGAACCAGTGCGGCAGCCGGGTGTCGAACTCGGCCGCCTCCCCCGCCTTCATGACCAGGTCGCGGTCGCCCACGACGAGCCGCATGCGCCCGGACAGCACGTACAGCCACTCGTAACCCTCGTGCGTGACCAGCTCGGGCCGGTTCTGGTCGGCCGGAATGATCGACTTCCACGCCTGCAGCGGCCCCGGCTGGGTGGTCAGCGGGATCACCGTACGGCCGTTGTGCACCCGCGGCCTGACGTGGACGCGCGGGTCGCCGACCGCCGGCGCGCCGACCAGCTCGTCCAGCGGCACCTGGTGGGCCAGCGCGATCGGCAGCAGGAGCTCCAGGCTGGGGCGGCGCTGGCCCGTCTCCAGCCTGGACAGCGTGCTCCTGGAGATGCCGGTGGCCTCGGCCAGCGCCGACAGGCTGACCTCGCGCCGCTCGCGGATGCGCCGGAGCCGGGGGCCGACCTCGGCCAGCGTCGCGGCGATCGGCGGCCGGTCCGGGGATTGCTCGTCCATAAGTCCATTCCACCGCCCGCGTCCCAGAAATGGCAACGTAAGTTGCTGCCTGATCCGCGTCCCCAGCACCATCGGCGCGGAGGTGATCACCGTGATCAAGACAACCGAGGAACCGGGCGGCGACAGCACACGGCAGGCCGACGGTCCCCCACCGGCCCCGCGGGGAAGGCTGCCGTTCGGCGTCTACCTGCTGGCCTTCAGCCTGTTCGCGATGGGCAGCGCGGAGTTCCTGCTGGCCGGGGTGCTGCCCGCGGTCGCCGACGACCTGCGCATCACGCTGCCCGCCGCCGGCGCGCTGATCTCCGCCTTCGCCATCGGCGTCGTCGTCGGCGGGCCGCCCTTCGCCATCCTGAGCCTGCGCTGGCCGCGACGCACCACGCTGGTGACCACCCAGGCCGTCTTCGCCGCCTCGGTGGCGATCGGGCTGGTGACCGACGACTACCCGGTGCTGCTGGCCAGCCGCTTCGCCAGCGGCCTCGCCTACGCGGGCTACTGGGCCGTCGCCGCCGTCACCGCCGTCGGCCTCGTCACGCCCGACCGCACCGCGCGCGCGTCCGGCGTCGTCGTCAGCGGGCTCAGCCTCGCGATGATCGCCGGCGGCCCGGCCGGCGCGCTGGTCAGCCACCTCGCGGGCTGGCGCGGCGGCTTCTGGCTCGTCGTCGCCCTGACCGTCGCCGGAGCGGTCACCGCCCTGGTCGCGATGCCCGCCACCAGCGCGGGCGTGGAGCCGAGCGTACGCCGCGAGCTGCGCACCCTGCGCCGCCCACAGCTGTGGACGGTCTTCGCCGCCACCATCCTCAGCACCGCCGCGTACATGATCTCGTTCAACTACCTGGCGGCGCTGCTGACCGGCGTCACCGGCCTGCCCGGCGTCTGGGTGCCCGCGGTCCTCGCGCTGTTCGGCATCGGCGCGTTCGCCGGGCTGTCCGCCGGCGGCAGGATCGCCGACCGGCGCCCCTTCCACGCGCTGCTGACCGGGGCGATCGGGATCCTCGTCGTGTCCGTCCTGCTCGCCCTTCTCGCCCGGTACGCGCTCGCCGTCGTCCCCCTCGTCCTGCTCCTCGGGATCGCCGGGTTCGTCCTGAACCCGGCCATCTACGCCCGCGTCTTCGCCATCGCCTCGGCCGCGCCGACGCTCGCCGGAGCGACGACGGTGTCCGCGTTCCAGCTCGGCATCAGCCTCGTCCCGGTGCTCGCCGGCGCCGCACTCAACACCGGCGCCGACCTCACCGCCGTCCCCTGGATCGGCGCCGCCCTGGCCGCCGCCCTCATCCCGCTCATCCTCCTCGACCGCACAACCTCCCGCAGGGCCACGCATGTCTAGCCTGACGGACGCCTTGCCCAACCACCGCGGTAGTCATACGGTCACGCTGGGCGTCCGTCCAGGCGAGGGAGATCGACATGACCGAGGCCGGGCTCCGTGGGCTCCTGGCCGAGCGGCTCGAGGCGGCCGGTGACCTGCCGCCCGAGTGGCGGAAGGCGTACGACACCGACCCCGACGCCTGGTGGGAGGGCGTCTACTCCGACGCCTCCCTGATCACCCAGGCCGACGACGGCGCGGGCGACCCGGCGACGGGCGAGGGCTCGTGGACGTCGTCGCTCTCGGCCCCAGGCGCCGTGTTCGCCTCGCTCGCCCACCTGTACGTCCACGACGGGCAGCGGGTGCTGGACGTCGGCACCGGCTGGACGGCGGCCCTGCTGTCGGCCCGGCTGGGGGACGACCATGTCACCACCGTGGAGGTGGACCCGGCGGTCGCCGACCAGGCCGCCAAGAACCTCGTCGTCTGCGGCCGGAGCCCGCACCTGGTGGTCGGCGACGGCGCGCTCGGCCACGCGGCCGGAGCTCCGTACGATCGCGTGCACGCGACCTGCGGCGTCCAGCGCGTCCCGTGGGCGTGGGTCGAGCAGACCCGCCCCGGCGGCGTCATCGTGACGCCGTGGTCACCCGGCTGGGCGTACGGCCACCTGCTGCGGCTCACCGTGGGCCGCGACCGCGCGGTCGGACGGCTCGTGGGATCGGCCGGCTACATGTTGATGCGCGCCCAGCGCCACCCGGTCCCCGACCGCCTCGGCGACCGCCCCGAACACCGCACCACGCCGATCGACCCCCGCGACGTCGCCTGGGACGACTACGGAGCCGACGTGGCCATAGCCGCCCTGGTGCCCGGCGTGGTGAGCGCGACGACCAGTGAAGGTGACGACACGATGGAGGTACGGGTATGGGACGGCGACGGATCATGGGCGACGACCGGATACCGACAGGACCGCCGCGGGTTCGCCGTGGCGAGCCATGGGACTAGACGGCTGTGGGACGAGGTCACCGACGCGTACCTGACCTGGGTGGAATGGGGCCGGCCGGCCCGCGACCGCTACGGCGTCACGGTCACCGGCGAAGGGCAGCAGATCTGGCTCGACACCCCGGACCGCGTCATCGGCCCCTCGTCCCCGGCGTGACCTGAGATCGCCCGCCCGCCACCGGAACCGGGTGGCGGGCAGGCGCCTTCCCCGCGCCTCAGCCGGTGGTCCCGGCCTGGGTGAAGGCGAGGGGGACGCCGCAGGCGTCGTCGGCCGGGACGTAGAAGCCGTCCGGCGTGGCGCGGGTGGCGATCTGGTTGCCCTCGACGAGCTTGCGGGCGTGCCCCAGGTCGCGTACGGCCACGGTGTGGGCCGCCAGCAGGGGCAGGCCGGGCAGGACGTGCCCGGGGAGGACCTCGTCCAGGGACGAGTGCGGGATGATCTCGACGCGCCCCTCCCGCAGGGGCAGCACCCGCCGGGTGCCGTCGATCCATACGTCGGTGTCCAGGATGCGGGCGTGGCGTTCCTCGTGCACGTCCAGCTCGTCGTCGGGCACCACGAGCAGCACGCTGTGCAGGCCCACGGCGCCGTTCGGATGGTCGAGGTAACGGGACTGGTGGACGTGCTGGGGAGTGAGCTGCTGGGTTGCCTGGAGGGCGCCGCCGGGGGTGTGGGCGGGGTCGACGCGGACACTGTCGGCGCGCACGGTGCGGGGGCCGTCGGGGGTGTCGACCTGGCGTTCGAGGGCGCGGATGCCGGTGGAGGCGAGTCCGGCGGCGTTGAGCCGGGCAGCGGTGGTGCGGATGTCGCGGGAGCCGAGCGTCATCAAGAGGCCGCGGTAGGTGCGCCGCAGGTGGTGTACGCCCCACGGGTCGGGGGCGGCAGGGTCGACGATGCCGAGCAGTTCGATGAACGAGCGGCCGAAGTAGGCGCACCGGTTGGCGGTGCAGGTGGGCATCAGCGGGCCCCCGGGGTGTTCGGCCAGGTGGTGGGGCGAGGCGGGGCTGAGGGTGAAGCCGAGCGCCCCGAAGCGGGCCGAGGCGGCGGGGAGGTCGGTGGTGATGAGGACGGTGTGGTCGATGTAGTCGATGTCGGGGGCTTCGCAATGGTTCATGGCGATGTCCTTCGGTGCGGGCTCACACGGCCGAGGCGATGGCGGCGGCGACGAAGAGCACCTGCAGGGCCGTACGGGCGGGCAGTGGCGTGACGGGCTTCCCGCCGAGGGTGAGGCCGCGGCGGGCGGCCGAGACGTTGGCGGGGAACATGGCGATCATGAGCAGGGCCAGGCAGGCGCCCGCGTAGGGGGCCAGGCGCGGGATCAGGAGCCCGGCGGCGCCGGCCAGCTCCAGGACGCCGGTGAGGGTGACCAGCAGGGCGGGGCGCGGAAACACCGGCGGGACCATCGCGGCGAAGTCGCGCCGCCACGAGGGCAGGAAGTGCGGCACCCCGGTGAAGACGAGCATCAGGGCGAGCGCGCCGCGCAGGGCGGGCTGCCAGGCGTCCAGGGCGTCGACACCGGCCACGCCGAGCAGTCGCAGGACGACGAAGCCGCCCGTGAGGGCGATGAACGGAACCATCCCGTCCTCCAATCTTGTCATCGGCAAGATTGGAGGACAGGTCGCTATCTTGTCAACGTCAAGATAGGGTGAGAGCGTCACAGCGGAGGTGAGGGAGATCAGCCAGCCGTCCTACCACCACGGCAACCTGCGGCGCGTCATCATCGACGCCGCGCTCCAGGCCATCGGCGAGTCCGGCCCGGCCGGGTGGAGCCTGCGCGAGCTGGCACGCCGCGCGGGCGTCTCGCACGCCGCCCCCGCCCACCACTTCGGCGACAAGCAGGGGCTGCTGACGGCCGTGGCGGTCGAGGGCTTCACACTGTTCTCCGACGCGCTGGAGGCGGCGGCGGCCGACGTATGGGAGGTGGGTGTCGCCTATGTCCGGTTCGCCATTGACCATCGACCCTATTTCGAGGTGATGTTCCGGCCCGAGCTCTACCGCGCCGACGACCCGGGCGTGCGGAGCGCGCAGGAGCGGGCGGCCGGGGTGCTCGTCGACAGCGCGCGGACGCTGTCACCCGGCGCGGAGCACGACCGGATGACCACGATCGCCGCCTGGTCGCTGGCCCACGGCTTCGCAAGTCTGTGGCTGAGCGGCGCCCTGCCGGAGAGCTCCGGCGGCGACCCGGAGGCGCTCGCCCGTTCGATGATCCGGCTCGTCTTCGGCGCCCTTCGCTGAAGAATTCCGGGCAGCGGGCGGGAGCCGACCCGGTGCCGAAAGTGCGGTGAAATCAAAAGTAAAGCGGCCCGATCTATCGTTTCTCACGACCACGAATCCGATGAGGAGGGTCCGAGAATGCGAGCACGGAAACACCTGCCGGCGGGCATCGCCGCCGCCGCGCTCCTGGCCGCGATCGGGATGACTGCACCCGCCGCCGCCACCAGCGGTTCCATCTGCCTCTACTCCGGCATCCAGTCCGTCTGCGTCACCCCGTCGCCCGGCTACATCCCGCTGGCGCGCGAGATCACGTCCGCGCGTAACAGCAGCCCGTACGCGGCGCGTCTGGTCCCCGCCGAGGGCGTGAACATCGGCTGTCTGCAGCCGGGCGAGACGGAAACCTACTCGCAGCCGCGCAAGATCTCCGGTATTCGTGTCTACGCCGGCGGCACCTGTCCTCTGTAGGCGGTCGTCCCCACCGGTGGAGCCGTGCCCCGGAGACGACATGCTCGCGACATACCGGGCTTCGGTAGGAATGCCGTCGCCGAAGTCCTGTGCTCGAAAGGCTGACATATGCGCGACGCGCTTCCTCCCCTTCTGGTCACTCCCCCGTGGGAGCGGAAGCCCCCGGTGATCCCGGGGCTGCTGCCTCCCGCGGGACGGGTGGTCGACTGGTTACCGGGGGAACGCGAGGAGCTCAGGCAAGGACTTCCCGGCCGTTCCCATCTGACGGCCGAGCTCAAGGAGGTCCTCCAGCGGGAGGGGTGGGAGGGTGTCGTACGGGAGTTCGTGAACGGGCGGATCGTCCGCGAATCGGCGCAGTTCTCGCTGTTCGAGCTGGCTCCGGAGGAGCTGGTCCGGCCGCTGCTGGGGAGCTGGAAGCTGAAGCTCAGGCGTTCGTCCGACTTCTCGATCCTGCGGACCGTCACCGTGCGGTTCGAGGCCGACGCCCTTCCCGTGGTGTTCCCCAACGCGAAGACGCACCGGTCCGGCTGGGCGCTGATGCCGTTCCGCGACGTCGAGGTGGCCCGGTTGATGGCCGCCTGGCTCGGCAGGGCGGCGACGCGCCACCATGCCCGGGAGTGGTTCGCCCGGCACGGGACGGCGGCGGTGCCGTACCTGGTGCCGGACGCGCTCGGCACCAGGCGGGCCGCACGCGACAAGGCGGGGGCGGCGCTGTTCCACATCGTCTCCGGGCACGGCAGGGCGGCCGTGGTGGCGGCCGCCAGGACCTACGGCGACGAGGTCGCGGACGCTGTCACGCTGATCCTGGACGGGGGCGCGCCGACCAGCAGGCCGCGCGCCCTCTCCTGGCTCGACGTGGACACGCTGCCCGAGGTCAGGCTGCGCGACGGCCGGCCGCTGCCCGCCGACGCGGTGCGCAACCTGGTCGGCGCGCTCACGCTGTCGCCCGGCGTCCAGTGGAACGCCCCGGCCGAGATCTATCCCGGCCTGCAGGACGTGCTCGACCTGTGCGAACGCACGTCGCTGGCGGCGTTCGGCTGGGCGGTGTACGAGGCGTGGGAGGCCGCCGGGGCGCCGTCCGGCAACCGCTGGGTGGTCGATCAGCTCATCTGGCTGGCCGACGACGAGGTCACCGGCCGGCTCGGCTGCCTGGCGCTGAACGGCCCGGCGAACATCTCCAAGGACGTCACCGGCGTGCTCGGCGACATCGGCACGGCCACGGCGCTGGCCCAGCTGGAGTACGTGGCGCGCCGGGCCAAGCCGGGGTTGCGCGGGACGGCCAAGGAGCGGATCGCCTGGGCCACCAAGCGGCCCGGAACCCGGGCGCCCAGGCCGCGCGTTCACCGGACATGACGAGACCTCAGCTCGCCTGTCCCCTCTGCCAGGGCACCGAGTTCCAGCAGGAGCAGGGCCGCCTCGACAGCCGGTGGGGGATGACCTCCCACCGGATGACGCTGATGATCTGCATACGCTGCCGCTACATCCTCCACTTCTACGACAAGCACTCCATTTTCGACTTCGACTGAGCGGAGGCGGCGGCGTCAGGCGCCGATGAGGGGCAGCAGCAGGTCGTCGACGATCGCTTCGATCTGCTCGTCGGTGCTCCTGGGCTGACCGCTGAGGCAGTGGTAGAAGATCATCGCGGGCCCCGCCGTGGCGATCGCCGTCTCGTTGCGGCCCGGGGCGGCGCCGCCGTGCATGCCGATCAGCTCGGCGATGCGCCTCTCGCACGGCTCCGTGGCCGATTCGCGGAAGAGGGCGCGTAGCTGCGTGGTCTGCGCCACGCCCGCGGCGGCGACCGCCTGGAAGGCCGCGCCGTTGGAGTCGTACAGCACCCGGTTCAGGTAGGAGAGCAGCATCACCAGGCCGTCGCGCAGCGGCGTGGCCGGGGTGACCTCGGGCGGGCCGGGGATCAGCTCGCGCAGCGCGTCGCGGATGAGCTCGTCCTTGTTGCGCCAGCGCCGGTAGAGGGCCGCCTTGCCGGTGCCCGCCGCCGCGGCGATCCGGTTGGTGCTCAGCTTGGCGTAGCCGACGGTCCCGAGCTGCTCGATGACCGCATCGAAGATCACTCGCCGGAGCTCCTCGCCGCGCCGCCGTGACGCGGGCGGCTCGCGGGACTCCAGCGGCTCGACGGGCTCGGCAGGCTCCGCGGGCTCGGGCCGGGCGGACCGTTCGGCCGTGGTGGCCATCAGCACCTCCTCCTTGCGATCCCACCCTACCCTCGGCCTATAGTGAACCACCTGGTTCCCTATTGAGGAGTGAATGTGTCCCGCCTGCGCGAAAGAACCGCCGTCCGCAGCGCCGGCGCGGTGACGCTGGCCGTCATCGTGTCCTGCGAACTGGTGCTGATGCTCGACGCGACGATCGTCAACGTCGCGCTGCCCGAGATCCGGGGCGGGCTCGGGTTCACCCCGGCCGGGCTGTCGTGGGTCAGCAACGCCTTCCTGCTCGTCTACGCCGGTCTGCTGCTGCTGGGTGGCCGTGCGGGCGACATCCTCGGCCACCGCCGGATGTTCCTCGCGGGCATGTCGGTGTTCACCGTCGCCTCCCTGGCCGGCGGGCTGGCGACCGCTCCCGGATGGCTCGTCGCCGCCCGCGCCCTGCAAGGACTCGGCGCCGCGCTGGCCGCGCCGAGCACGCTCGCGCTGCTGACCACGAACTTCCAGGGTGAGGGCCGGGCGAAGGCGCTCGGCGTCTACTCGTCGGTCACCGCGTCGGCCATGACGCTCGGGCTGGTCCTGGGCGGGATCATCACCACGGCGCTGTCCTGGCGCTGGGTGCTGTTCGTCAACGTGCCGATCGGGCTGGTCGTGATCGCGCTGGCGCCGCGCGTCCTCGCCGAGGCGCCGCGCCGGCCCGGGCGCTTCGACGTGGCAGGGGCGCTGACCTCGGTCGCCGGGCTCGGCGCGGTGGCCTTCGCGCTGGCCCGCGCCGCCGAGCACGGCTGGCGGGACGCCGCCGCGCTCGTCGCGCTGGCGTGCGGCGCCGGGCTGCTGGCCGCCTTCGTCCGGGTCGAGGCGCGGGCGCGGCAGCCGATCCTGCCGCTGCGGCTGTTCGCCGACCGCGCCCGCGCCGGCGCCTTCGCCGGGCTCCTGCTGCTCCCCATGGTGACGATGAGCACGCAGTTCCTCATCGTGCAGTTCCTTCAGGAAGTCCTCGGCCACAACGCGCTGCAAGCGGGCCTGGCGTTCCTGCCCATGGCGCTCGGCATGCTGCTGACCGCGCAGAGCGCGCCCAGGGTGATCACCCGGCTCACCGCCAGGGCCGTCGCGATCACCGGCGTGGCCCTGATCGGAGCGGGCGTCGCCTGGCTGGTCCCGATCTCCGCGACGACCGGGTACGTCCCCGGCATCGCCGGCCCCCTGCTGCTGGTAGGGGCCGGGCTCGGGCTCGTCGTCGTGCCGTTCAACCTGGCGATCATGTCCACCGTCGCCCCCGCCGACACGGGCGCGGCCGCCGGGGTGCTCCAGACCGCGATGCTCACCGGCGCGTCACTCGGCATCGCGATCCTGTCCAGCGTGTACGCCTCGGTCGCCGGGAACACGGGAAGCGCCGGAAGCACGGGGAGCGCCGTCGCCGTCGCCGACGGCATGGGAGCCGCCTTCACGGTCGGCCTGGGCATCACCGCCCTGGCGCTCGTGCTGGTGATCCTGACCCTGCCCGCTCAGCGGTAGCCGGTGGCGTCGGCGGGGCGGCCCGGGTCCTGCACCTCGACGAGGTAGCGCCAGCAGTCCGGCTGGGAGCCGTCCACGTCGGTGAACCCGTACTCGCGGGCGAGCTGCCCGCTGGACAGCGATTGGCCGCTCCAGCGCATCACGTCCGGGTCCGTCGCCAGCGCGGCGACGGCCCGGCCAACGTAGCGGGGCGTCTCGGAGATCACGAAGTGCGGTTCGCGGGCGGTGGCGTCGCGCCAGTTGTCCTCCGTCACCTCGAACAGGTCCAGCATCATCTCCGACCTGAGCCAGCCCGGCGTCAGCGTCACCGCCGCGCAGCCGTGCTGCCGCAGCTCGTGCGCCTGCGCGAAGCCGAGCCTGATCACCGCGCTCTTGGCGTGGTCGTAGAAGAAGGACACCCGGTAGTTGTCGTCGTTGTACGCCTTCGTCCCGTCGGTCATCTCGACCACGAGGCCGCCCGGCCGCCGGATCAGCAGCGGAAGCGCGTAGTGGCTGGTGATGATGTGCGTGTCGATGGCCAGGCGGAGCAGCCGCAGCCCCTTGTCCAGGTCGTGCTCCCACAGCGGCGTGTCCCATTCGGCCAGCAGTTCGCCGCCCCAGATGTCGTTGACCAGGATGTCCAGCCGCCCCTGCTCGCGTTCGATCCGCTCGACGAGGGCGCGCACCTCGTCGCGTTCGAGATGGTCCACCCGGACGGGGATGCCCTCCCCGCCTGCCTCGGTCACCAGGGCGGCGGTCTCCTCGATGGTCTCCGGCCTGCCGTACTCCGAGCGGCTCTCGCCGGTGGTCCTGCCGGTCACGTACACCGTCGCCCCCGCCGCCCCGAGTTCTGTCGCGATGCCCCGACCGGCGCCCCGCGTCCCCCCGGCGACCAGCGCGACCTTGCCCTTCAACGTGTTGTGCATGAGCCGAACGTAACCGCGATACCCGACAGCGTCTGTCATCTTTTCCCGGACTTCGGCGACGGCCCGGCGCTAGGTTGGGCGCATGGATCTGATGCAGCGGGCCGGGGAGCTCAAGGGCGAGCTGTCGGAGTACGCGAGGTCGCCGAGGTTCCAGCGGGCCACCAGGAACATGATCCAGCGCGCGTTCCCCGACGGGGTCAGTGACGAGATGGTCTTCTCGACCGCTCTCGACGCCTTCGTCCTCACCGAACGCCTCGAAGGCGGCCAGACCGTCCTCGGCTCGTTCGCCGAGCGCTTCACCGGCGCGGACCGGGCGCTGCTGCTGTCGTGGGCCGACTACGTCCAGGGCGTGTTCGAGATCAAGGAGCCGTACGGCGACGACGGCGTCATCGCCGTCAACCACGTCGACGAGCTGACCTACCGGATCAGGTCCAACATGGGCGCCGAGGGCGTCGAACAGCTCACGCCCGGCGTCGTCATGGTCGGCGGCCTCGTGCCCGTCGGCGACGACTGGATGATCAGCGGCGCCGCGACGGCCTACTCCGCCGACGACGTCGCCGCCGTCCTCGCCGGCGTGCGCACCCTCCAGCTGCAGAACCCCCGCATGGTCTTCCGCAACCCGGACAAACTCGCCCAGGCCCGCGCCCTCCAGGCGCGGCAGCGCGCCTCCTTCATCGACCTGTACGGCAGCGACCTGGTGATCGTCGCCGGCGACGCGGTCCAGGAGACGATCCTGGCCTTCTATCGCCACGACCACGAACGCAACGGCGGCGAGCCCGGCGCATGGCGTGAGCCCGAGCTGCCCGACCTCGGCCTGTCCGGCGTGCCCAGCCTCGCTGTCGTCTTCGACGAGGAGGAGGGGCTCAGCTTCTTCCCGGGCTTCGACCTCGCCCAGGCGGCGTTCGCCGACCCGTCGCTCCTGGTCCGCCGCCCGTACCGCGACGTGATCAGCGGCTACCTGCGCGGCGCCGACACCGGCCCCGGCATCCTGCGCCGCCTGGCCGCCCCGGACCCGGCCAAGGCCGACCAGGTCTTCCGCAAGCTGCTGAACAAGCCCGGCTTCTCCTGGCAGCGCGACGGCGAAGCCCTGCTGCGCAAGCACAAGCCCACCTGGTTCGACGCCCCGATCCTGCCCAGGGTGATCCCCCTGTAAGGACACAGGTTCACAGGGGAAGCGGGGCGCGTGAAGATCACCTCACGGGGTTCTTACCGAGAAGGGTGACACATGCGTAATCGAGTCTTCACCGCACTGGCCGCCGCCGTCGCGTTCGGGGGGCTGGCGGTGGTGCCGTCGGGGGGGCAGGCCGCCGAGAGCTGCCCGAAGGGCTACATCTGCTTCTACTACGGCTACAACCAGAGCGAGGGCATGTCGTACAAGACGAACCAGAACTGGAGCGGCAGCGTCTCCGCCCGGTCCTACTTCAACAACGCCTACGCGCAGGAGGGCTACGACCACGTCAACCTCACGGTCGCGTTCGTCGGGACGCGGTGCGTGCACTTCGGTGACCCGGACGGCAAGGGGAACATCTCGGCGCCGCCGGCCTCGATCCGTACGGTGACCAAGGTGACGTGGCGCGGGGAGTGCTAGACCCGCGCGTGTGAGGCGAAGTCCGTCAGGGCCGTGAGGAAGGCGCGGGGTTTGTCGTCGTGGATGACGTGCCTGGCGTCGATGCGGCGGTAGACGGTCTGGGGGGCGAGGTCGCGGACACGGCGGGCGTCGTCGTCGTCCATCGCGCCGACGAGGCCGTGCTTGACGAAGCGGTTCCAGTTGGCGTGCATGAGGAGGACGGGGCCGCTCACCGCCCGGAGGGCGGCCTCGTGGGAGAAGTCGCCGTAGAAGCGGCCGTCGACGAACGCCCTGGCGAAGTCGGGGTCGAACATCGAGACCGCCCGGATCGTCTCGTCCAGGGAGCGCGGCAGCCAGCGGACGCCGAGGCTCGCGGGGCGGCCGGGGTGACGGCGGGCGTGCCGGGTGACCAGGCGGTCGAGGAGGTCGACGAACCGGTCGGGCATCCGGATGCTCTTGTCCTCGGCGATCGGGATGTCCTGGCGGAAGATGTCGGCCGGGCGGCCGTTCTCGGCGACCTCGGCGGTGTGGACGAGGCTGGCGTAGACCCAGCGGTCGCGGTCGCGGAAGCGCGGCATCTCGACCGAGAAGATCGGCGGGTCCTCCAGGACGGTGGCGGCGACCAGGTCGGGGACGTTGGCGGCGCACCACAGGGCGAGGACGCCGCCTGAGGAGTTGCCGCTGACGATCGCGGGCCTGCCGATGACGTCGCGCAGGAATCGCGCCAGGTCACCGCCGGCGGAGTCCCACGAGTAGTGGCCCGGGGTCCACGAGGAGGCTCCGTGGCCCCGGACGTCGACGGCGTAGACGGTGAAGCGGCGGGCGAGCTCGGGCATGACGCTGCGGTAGCTGCTCCACAGGCTCATCTGGCCGGGGATCAGCAGGAGCGGGACACCCGACTCGGGGCCGCGGACGTAGTTGATCAGCACGCCGTCGAGCTCGGCGGACTCCTGGCGGAAGCCGGACAGCGCGGCGGGCAGCGGCTCGCGCAGGCCGTGGTAGGGGTTCACCGGTGGGGTCACTGCTCCGGCTCGCTCTGCGCGGCGAGGACTCCGGTGGCGAACTGCCGGAACCTCTCGTTGTCGACGAGCGCGATGCCCTGCTTGGGGTCGACGAGGACGAGCAGCGTGTCGCCGGGCTCGATGCCGAGCAGGTCACGGGCGTCCTTGGGGATGACGATCTGACCCTTCTCGCTGATCTTCACGGTGCCCACGATGTACCGGCCGTCCGGCCCTTCGATCATTTTTCCGGTCATGGGTATGACTTTACCTACTTTTCCTACTTTCTGCACGCACCGCCGCCCCGGCCGGCACCCCCGCCGAGGCCACCGTCGGCAGGGGCAGCATCACCTCCACCCGCGTCCCCCGGCCCGGTTCGCCGGTGATGACGCAGATGCCGCCCAGTTCCGCCGCCCGCTCCCGCATCGAGGAGAGCCCGACGCCGGGCCGGTGGGACTCGGGCAGGCCACGCCCGTCGTCGGTGACGGTCACCCGCAGCACGCACCGTTCCCGGCGCAGCGTGACGGTGACGGTCTCGGCCTCGGCGTGCCGACGGATGTTGGTCAGCGCCTCCTGGACGATCCGGTAGACGGCCACCTCGACGGCCGCCGGCAGATCCGACAGCGCCCCCTCGACCCGCACCGGCACCTGCGGCCCCGCCAGCTCACGCAGCGCGCGGGCCAGGCCCAGATCGTCGAGCGCGGGCGGGCGCAGCCCGTGCACCAGCTCGCGGACGTCACCGGCCACCGCGTCCATGCCGGTACGCAGATCCTGCAGAAGGGCGTCGGCGGAATCGGGCGAGT
>NZ_JAHKRO010000029.1 GCF_019396325.1 Nonomuraea ceibae | reverse complement strand
TGCTCGCCCCCCGCCCCGGCCCCGGCACCGGCGGCGGGCTCGGCGCCCTGCTCGGCCGCACCGCCGAGCCCGCCGCCACCCCCACCGAGACGCTCCAGCCCGCCCTGTTCGCCGTCGAGTACGCGCTCGCCACGCTCGTCCGGTCGTGGGGCGTCGAGCCGGCGATCCTGGCCGGCTACAGCCTCGGCGAGTACGTCGCCGCCTGCCTGGCCGGCGTGCTCACCCTCGACGACGCCGTCGCCCTCGTCACCCACCGCGCCCGCCTCATCGGCGAACTCCCCGAAGGCGCCATGGCCGCCGTGCCGCTGGCCGCCGCCGACGTCCTGGACCGCATCCGCCGCGCCGGCATCACCGGCGTCGGCGTCGGCGCCGTCAACGGCCCCGAGCTCACCGTCCTGTCCGGCGAACCGCAGGCCGTCGCCGCCGCCCGGGCGCTCCTGGAGGCCGACGCGGTGCCGTGCCGGCCGCTCGCCACCACCCACGCCTTCCACTCCGCGATGATGGAACCCCTCCGGGACCGCCTCACCGCGTGGATCGCCGCCCACGTCACCCTCCACCCGCCCCAGATCCCGTACGTGTCCAACGTCACCGGCGAGATCGCCACGGCCGGGCACGTCACCGACCCCGCCTACTGGGCCCGCCACATGTGCGAGCCCGTCCGCTTCCACGACATGCTGCGCACCCTCCTGCGGCACGACGGCGAACCCGCGCTCCTGGAGATCGGGCCCGGCCAGTCGCTGGGCGCCATGGCGCGCGGCCACGCCGACTGCCCGCCGGACCGCTGGCCGCTCGTCGTCGCCACCCTGCCCGGCGCCGCCGACCCGCGCCCCGCCCGCGCCGTGCTCGCCGAGGCCGCCGGGCGGCTCTGGCTCGCGGGCGTCCCCGTCGACTGGGCCGGCTACCGGCAGGACCGGCCCGTCGCCAAGGTCGGGCTGCCCACCTACCCGTTCCAGCGCGAGCGCTTCTGGGTGAACCCGCCCGCAACCCCCACCCTCCCCGCCGCCGCCTCGCCCGCCGCCGAGCTCCCCGCGGACGCCGCGCCCCGGGCCGGGCACGTGTCCCTGCTGTCCCCCCGCTGGACCCCCGCCCCGCCCGCGTCGTCCGAGCTCCAGGCCACCCGCTACGTCCTCCTCACCGACGGCCCCGGCGGCGCCGGCGACACCCTCGCCCGGTCCCTCCGCGCCACCGGCGCCGACGTCGTCACCGCAGTCCCCGGCGACGCCTTCACCGAGACCCCCGACGGCTGCACGTTCGACCCCGCCGACCCCGCCGCCCTCGCCACCCGCCTCACGACGGACGGCCTCACGATCCTCGACCTCCGCCTCCTCACCCCACCGACCGGCCCCGCCACCTCGTACGGCGGGACCGTCCCGTACGGCGAAGCGATCCTGGCGAACGGACCCAGCCTCCCGAACGGGGCCGCATCCCCCACCGTCCCGGCCGGAACCCCCGGCCCCGACGGCGGCGCCGGCCCGGACGGCGGCGACGACCGCGACGGACAGGACGGCGAGGTCGGCCCGGACGGCGGCGACGACCGCGACGGCATCGGCCCCGACGGCGGCAACGCCCACCACACCACCCCCACAGGCCCCTCCACCACCGACGAGCCCGCAACCCCCGACGGGCGTGCGCTCCCCGAAGGGGCCGCTGTCATGGGAGGGGATGGGCGGGGGGCGGTGTTGCCCGTGGCGGCGATGCTGGCGGCCTGGGGGGAGGCGACCGCCGAGACGGCCGCGCGGGTGATCGTCGTGACGCGCGGCGGGCAGGCCGTGGCCGCCGGGGAGCGCCCCGACCCGGGGATGGCCGCCGCCGCGACGCTGCCGATGGTCGCCAACCAGGAGTACCTGAACCTCGACTGCGCCACCGTGGACGTGGCCGGGGACGCGGACGCCGCCGAGGTGGCCGAGGCGCTGGAGGCGGAGCTCCGCACCCCGCCCGGCGACGTCTTCGTCGCCTACCGCCACGGCACCCGCCTGACCCGCGCCTACACCCCCGACGACGCCACCCCGGCGGACGGGGCCCCGGTGCGGCGGGGTGGGACGTACCTGGTGACGGGCGGGCTCGGGGACGTGGGCCTGCTGCTGGCCGGGCACCTGGCCCGCGCCGGGGCGGGCAGGCTGGTCCTGGCCAGCCGGGGCGGCGTGCCGGACGACCCGGGCCACCCGCGGCGGCACGCGGTCGACGCGCTGCGGGAGTTGGGCGTCGAGGTGAGCGCGCCCCGCGTGGACGTCACCGACCCGGCCGCCGTGCGCGCGCTGCTGGCCGGGCTGGACCGGCTGGACGGCGTCGTGCACGCCGCCGCCGTGACCACGCCCGACACGTTCCGCCCGCTGCGCGAGCTGGACGCGGACGCGGTGGCCCGGCACTTCGACGCCAAGGTCGGCGGCGCGCTGGCGCTGGCCGAGGCGCTGGCGGGCACGGAGCTGACGCCGGACTTCTGCGTGCTGTTCGCCTCCACGTCGTCGCTGCTGGGCGGCATCACGTTCGGCAGCTACGCCGCCGCGAACGCGGCGCTGACGGCGATCGCCCACCGCCACCACGGCGGCGCCACCCGGTGGACGGCCGCGAGCTGGGACACCTGGGCGGTGACGCTCGACCGCATCGAGGGCGGCCTGGGCGCGGCGATGGCGGCGCACTCGATGACGGCGGAGGAGGCCCTGGCGGCCTTCGACCGGGTCCGGGCCGGCGCCGCCCCGCACGTCGTGGTCGCCGCGGGCGGCCTCGACGACCGGCTCCCGCGTGCCATGAGCGCGCCGGGCCCGGAGGCGGCCGGGAGCGGCGACCGCTTCCCCCGCCCCGAGCTGCCCCAGCCGTACACGGCCCCGATCACGCAGGCCGAGCGGGACCTGGCGGCGCTCTGGTCGGAGGTGCTGGGCGTGGAGCCCGTCGGCACCCGGGACAACTTCTTCGACCTCGGCGGCAACTCCCTGGTGGCGCTGCAGATGCTGGCGCTGGTGAAGAAGCGGCACGGGATCGCGGTGCCGACGGTGACCCTGTTCGAGGCGCCCACGGTCGCCACGCTGGCCGCCGTGCTCGACGAGCGCCGTTCCACCGCCGCGCCGCAGGCCGAGCCCGTACGGGCCGCGCGGGTGGAGCGCGTCACCGAGGACGACGACCGGCGGATCGCGATCGTCGGGATGGCGGGCCGTTTCCCCGGCGCGCCGGACGTGGACGCGTTCTGGCGGAACCTGCGCGAGGGCGTCGAGTCGATCACGTTCTTCTCCGAGGACGAGCTACTGACCGCCGGGGCCGACCCCGAGCAGGTGCGCGACCCGGCGTACGTGCCGGCGCGGCCGGTGCTGGACGACGTCGGGGGCTTCGACGCGGCGTTCTTCGGGATGAGCCCGCGCATGGCCGCCATCACCGACCCGCAGCAGCGGGCGTTCCTGGAGGTGTGCTGGGAGGCGCTGGAGCAGGCTGGGTACGCCGCGCCGGAGCGGCGGGGCCGGGTCGGCGTGTTCGGCGGCGCCAACATCAGCACCTACCTGCTGAGGATGACCGACCACCTGCTGGGCGCGGGCGGCAAGGCTGGCTTCAGCGACTTCGAAGTGATCATGGGCAACGACAAGGACGCGCTGCCCACGACCGTGTCGTACCTGCTCGACCTGCACGGGCCGAGCGTCGCCGTGCAGACGTTCTGCTCCACGTCGCTGGTCGCCGCGCACCTGGCGGTGCAGTCGCTGCGCAACGGCGAGTGCGAGCTCGCGCTGGCGGGCGGCGTCTCCATCCGGGTGCCGGACCGCGTCGGCCACCTGTACGGGCCGGGCGGGCAGGAGTCGCCCGACGGGCACGTGCGCACGTTCGACGCGCGGGCCAAGGGCAGCATGTTCGGCGACGGCGCCGCCGCCGTCCTGCTCAAGCGGCTGCCGGACGCGCTGCGCGACGGCGACCACGTCTGGGCGGTGATCCGCGGCACGGCGATGAACAACGACGGCGCGCTCAAGGTCGGCTACACCGCGCCCAGCGTCGTCGGCCAGTCGCGGGTGATCGCCGACGCGATGGCCGACGCCGGCGTCACCGGCGAGGACATCAGCTACGTCGAGGCGCACGGCACCGCCACCGAGCTGGGCGACCCGATCGAGGTGGCCGCGCTCGCCCGCGCCTTCGGCCCGACCAGCGAGCGCCGCTACTGCGCGATCGGGTCGGTCAAGACGAACGTCGGCCACCTGGACCGGGCGGCCGGGGCGAGCGGGCTGATCAAGACCGCGTTCGCGATCCGCGACGGCGTGATCCCGGCCAGTCTGCACTACACCAGCCCCAACCCGGAGATCGACTTCGAGTCCGGCCCGTTCTACGTCAACACCGAGCTGTCGCCGTGGCGGACCCGTGACGGCCGCCCGCGCATCGCCGGGCTGAACTCGCTCGGCATGGGCGGCACCAACGTCCACATGGTGATCGAGGAGCCCCCGGCCGTCTCCCGCGACGCCGAGCCGCAGGGCCGCCGCTACCAGGTGCTGCCGGTGTCGGCCCGCGCCGCCGCGGCGGCCGACGAGGCGTGCCGCAGGCTGGGCCGGCACCTGGCGGCCGAGCCGGGCGTCCGGCTGGCCGACGCCGCGTACACGCTGCAGGCCGGGCGGAAGACGTTCGAGCACCGGCGCGCGCTGGTGGCCGCCGACGCGGCCGGCGCGGCGGCCGCGCTGGACGGCGGCGCGGGCCTGCTCTCCCGCACCGACACCGCGCAGGGCCGCCGGGTCGCCTTCCTGCTGGCGGGCGTCGGCGAGCAGTACCCGGGCCTGGCCGCCGACCTGCACCGCCACGAGCCCGCCTTCCGCCAGGCGCTCGACGACTGCCTGGCGGCGCTGGCCGGCGTCATGGACGTGACCGGCGTCGCGGACCTGCTCACCGGCGACCGCGCCGCCGCCCCCGGCCTGGCCGCCCTCCTCGGCCGGGAGACCGCCTCCGGCGGCGGGCCGGACGGGGCGCGGGCCGCGACGCTGGCGCGCACCGAGCTCGCCCAGCCCGCCCTGTTCGCCGTGGAGTACGCGCTGGCGCGCACCCTCATGGCGTGGGGCGTCCAGCCGGAGATCATGCTCGGCTACAGCCTCGGCGAGTACGTCGCCGCCTGCCTGTCGGGCGTGCTCTCCCTCCAGGACGCCGTCGCGCTCGTCGCCCACCGGGCGAAGCTCATCGCCGAGCTGCCCGGCGGGTCGATGCTCGCCGTCTCGATGCCCGCCGCCGCGCTGGCCCGCCGCTTCCGGCTGGAGGAGCGCGGCCTGGACGTCGCCGCCGTCAACGGCCCCCAGGTCACCGTCGTCGCCGGCCCCGCCGAGCCCGTCGCCGCCCTGGCCGCCGAGCTGCGCGCCGCCGAGATCCCGTGCCGCCCCCTGGAGACCAGCCACGCCTTCCACTCCCGCATGCTCGAACCGGCCGCCCACGACCTCACCCAGTGGGTCAAGGCCAACGTCACGCTCAACCCGCCCGCGCTGCCGTACGTGTCGAACGTGACCGGCGACGTCGCGGACGCCGCGCTGGTGTGCGACCCCGGCTACTGGGCGCGGCACATGTGCGCGACGGTGCGGTTCGCCGACGGCGCGGAACGGCTGCTCGCCGACCCGGAGCTGGCCGTCGTGGAGATCGGGCCGGGACAGTCGCTCGGCGCGCTGGTCCGCGCCACCGGCTGCCCGCCCGAGCGGTGGCCGCTGATCACCCACACCATGCCCGGCGCGAGCGACGGCACCCCCGGCGACGAGACGCTGGCCGGCTGCCTGGCCAGGCTGTGGCTGTGCGGCGTCACCCTCGACTGGGACGCCTACCACGGCCGCGACGGCGGCGACGGCGGCGCGGCCGGGGCGCCGGGCCGGATCCCGCTGCCCACCTACCCGTTCCAGCGGCAGCGCCACTGGATCGACCCGCCCGCCCGCGCCAAGGCCGTCGCCGCCGAGCCGGAGGACCTGTTCGAGGCCGTCGCCGGGCTGCCCAAGCTGCCCGAGGACCGGTGGCTCTACCTGCCCGTGTGGCGGCAGACCGCCGCCCCCGCGCCCGCCACCGCTCAGCCGGGCTCCTGGCTGGTGTTCACCCGCGACGGCCTGGCCGACGAGGCCGCCCGCAGGCTGGCCGCCACCGGCGCCACCGTCACCCTGGTCCGCCCCGGCGACGCCTACACCGCGACCCCGGACGGCCACACGGTCCGGCCCGGCAGCGTCGACGACCTCCTCGCCCTGCTGCGCGACCTGCGCGCCGCCGGCCGGCCGCTGGAGCGCGTCGTCCACCTGTGGTCGCTGGAGCCGGGCCCGCACGAGCTCACCGTCACGCGCGGCCTGCACACGCTCGTCGCGCTCGCCCGCGCCGCCGGCGAGTCCGGCATCGGCGGCTGGTCGCTCGACGTGGCCGTCTCCGGCACCCAGCAGGTGCTCGGCGAGGAGGTCGCCGACCCGTCCGGCGCCACCCTGGCCGGACCCTGCCTGGTGATCCCGCTGGAGTACCCCGGCGTGACCACCCGCCTCGTCGACCTGCCCGGCGACCCGGCCGCGACCGACCTGGACGCGCTCACCGCCGAGCTGGCCCGCCCGCACGGCGACCGCACCGTGGCGCTGCGCCGGGGCCGCCGCTGGCTGCCCGGCTACGACCCGATGCCCGTGCCCGACGCCCCCGACCCGCTGCGCGACGGCGGCGTCTACCTGATCACCGGCGGCCTGGGCGGCATCGCCCTCGGCCTGGCCGGTCACCTGGCCCGCGAACGCGCCGCCAAGCTCGTCCTGCTCGCCAGGACCGGCCTGCCGCCCCGCGCCGAATGGCCCGCCGTCCTCTCGGGCGAGCGGCACGCCGGGGAGACCACCAGGCGGCGCGTCGCCGAGGTCACCGCCCTCATCGAGGCGGGCGCCGAGGTCGAGCTCGTCACCGGCGACGCGGCTTCCGCCGCCGACGTGCGCCGCGCCGTCGACGCCGCCCTCGACCGGTTCGGCGCGCTGCACGGCGTCCTGCACGCCGCCGGGGTCCCCGCGATGGGGCTCATGCAGTTCAAGCGGCCCGAGGAGCTCGACGACGTGCTCGCCCCCAAGGTCGGCGGCGTCCACGCCGTCGCCGAGGCGCTGCGCATCGGCGAACCCGGCGAGATCCCGCTCGACTTCCTCGCCCTGTTCTCCTCCATCACCTCCGCCACCGGTGGCGGCCCCGGCCAGGTCGACTACTGCGCCGCCAACGCCTACCTGGACGCCTACGCCTGCCGGCTGGCCGCCACCGGCCGCCGCGTCGTCGCCATCGGCTGGGGCGAATGGACGTGGAACGCCTGGGAGGCCGGGCTCGACGGCTACGAGGAGGCGCTGCGCGACTTCTTCCGCGACAACCGGGCCAGGATCGGCATCGGCTTCGACGACGGCTGGCGCTCCCTGCGGCGCGCCCTGGCCACCGGCGAGCCGCGCGTCGTCGTCTCCACCCAGGACTTCCCCACCCTCGTCGCCGGCAGCGCCCGCTTCACCCTGGAGGCGGTGACCTCGCCCGGCCTGGGCGGGACCGGCGGCGAACGGCACCCCCGCCCCGAACTGCTCACCCCCTACCAGGAGCCGTCCGGCCACGCCGAGGAGACCATCGCCGCGATCTGGGCGGAGTCGCTGCGGCTGGAACGCGTCGGCGTGCACGACAACTTCTTCGAACTCGGCGGCAACTCCCTGCTCGGCGTCTCGATCGTGGCGGCGGTCCGCCGCGCGTTCGAGCTGGCCGAGCTGCCGCCGCACATCCTCTACGAGTCGCCCACCGTGGCCGCGCTCGCCGGCACCGCCGAGGCCCTGGCCTCCGGCACGGCGCCCGCGGCCGCCGACCCAGGCGGCAGCCAGGTCCGCGCGCAGCTGCGCAGATCCGGGCTCGAAGCCTCCGCCGCCCGCAGACGCGGCCGGTGACACCCCAACCTGAAGGAGCGGACATGACCGTGATCGGCGTGATCGGCGCCGGCGTGATGGGCGTCGGCGTGGCCCAGAACCTCGCCCAGACCGGCCACGAGGTCGTCCTGGTCGACAAGGACGAGCGCATCCTCGCGGACGCGCTGGCCACCATCGGCCGCAACGCCCGGATGAGCCGCCTCATGGGCGGTCCCGCCCTGGACCCCGACGAGATCCTGTCGAGGATCACCACCGCCGTCGGCGCCGCCGGCGCCGCCAAGGCGAGCCTCGTCATCGAGAACGTGACGGAGAACTGGGACGTCAAGCGGGAGGTGTACGAGACGCTCGACGCCGAGTGCGGGCCCGACACCGTCTTCGTCGTCAACACCTCGGCCATCCCCATCACCAAGATGGCGGCCGTCACCGGCCGCCCCGACAAGGTCATCGGCGTGCACTTCATGAACCCGGTGCCCGCCAAGCCCGTCGTGGAGCTGATCCCCGGCTTCCACACCTCGCCCGAGACGATCCAGCGCACCAGGGACCTGCTGACGGCGATGGGCAAGAAGGCCGTCGACGTCAAGGACTCGTGCGGCTTCATCTCCAACCGGGTCCTCATGCTGACCGTCAACGAGGCCGCCTACCTGGTGCACGAGGGCGTCGCCGACGCCGAGTCGGTGGACGAGGTGTTCCGCGGCTGCTTCGGCCACCCGATGGGCCCGCTGGAGACCGCCGACCTGATCGGCGTCGACACCATCCTCTACAGCGTCGAGGTGCTCTACGAGCACTACGCCGACAGCAAGTACCGTCCCTGCCCGCTGCTCAAGCAGATGACCGACGCCGGCCTGCACGGACGCAAGTCAGGCCGCGGCTTCTACACCTACACCACCCAGAGCTGAAGGAGTCACCCATGTCCAGCAAGACCCAGATCCTCGACTTCATCCGCGGCCGTTACCCGCAGGCGGAGATCGACGAGTCGCAGGACATCTTCGCGCTCGGCTTCGTCAACTCCCTGTTCGCCATGGAGCTCGTCATGTTCGTCGAGAAGACGTTCGGCGTCACCATCCCCAACGAGGAGCTGCGCATCGACAACTTCCGCACCGCCGACGCCATGTCCGCGCTGGTGGCGCGGCTCACCTCCGACCTGGCCGTCGCGTGACCCTCACCAGCACGGCGCCCGCTCCGGCGGGCGCCGCCCCCGTCACCGGCCGCAGCTCGGCCCGCGCGTTCGTGGACACCCACGTCGTGCCGTACGCCGACGCCTACGACAGCAGCGGGCGCGTCCCCGAGGACCTGCTGCGACGGGCCGCCGAAGCCGGGCTGTGGGACCCGCTGTCGATGGACATGGTCACGCTCGGCGAGGTGCACGAGGAGGTGGGCCGGGGCTGCTCGTCGCTGCGCAGCCTGCTGACCGTGCACACGATGGTGTCGTGGACGCTGCGCCGCTGGGGCACCGACGCGCAGCGCGACCGCTGGTCCGCGCCGCTCGCCGCCGGGGACGCGCTCGGCGCGTTCTGCCTGTCGGAGCCCGGCGCCGGCAGCGACGCCGCCGGCATCACCACCACCGCCACCCAGACGGGCGACGGCTGGGTGATCGACGGGGTGAAGACGTGGACGACCGGCGGCCAGCGGGCCGACGTGTTCCTCGTCTTCGCCCGCACCGCCACCAGCATCGGCGCCTTCCTGGTGCCGAGGGACACGCCGGGCGTGACGGTCACGCCGATCGACGACATGCTCGGCACCCGCGCGTCCATGCTGGCGACGATCACGTTCGACGGCGTCGCCCTCGGCCCCGACGCGCTGCTCGGCCCGAGCGGGTTCACCGCCGGCATGGTCCTCACCGGCACCCTCGACCTCGGCCGCTACAGCGTCGCCGCCGGGTCGCTCGGCATCGTCCAGGCGTGCCTGGAGGCGTCGGCCGGCTACGCCGCCCGCCGCGAGGTCGGCGGCCGGCCCCTGGCCGAGCTGCCGCTCATCCAGGCCAAGCTCTCCGACATGGTCACCGACGCGCGGGCGGCCCGGCTGCTCGTCGCCGAGGCCGGCCGGCTCAAGGACGCCGGCGAGTCCGCCACGATCATGGCCACCTGGGTGGCGAAGTACTTCGCCTCCACCGCCGCGGCCAGGCACGCCTCCGAGGCCGTCCAGATCCACGGCGCCAGCGGCTGCGCCCCCGGCTCCCCGGTGGCGCGCTTCTACCGTGACGCCAAGGTCATGGAGATCATCGAAGGCAGCAACGAGGTCCAGCGGATCACCATCGCCGGCCAGGCAGAACGGGAGACGACCAGATGACCGTGACCACCGAGCGGCCAGGCGCGCTGCCCGCCAAGCCCGCCCGCGGCCGCATCAAGTGCATCGTGTGGGACCTCGACAACACGCTGTGGAACGGCGTCCTGCTGGAGGACGGCGACGTCACCGTGCGCCCCGCCGTGGTCGAGCGCATCCACGAGCTCGACCGCAAGGGCGTGCTGCACTCCGTCGCCAGCAAGAACGACCACGACACGGCCATGGCCAAGCTGCGCGAGCTCGGGCTGGAGGACATGTTCCTGCACCCGCAGATCAACTGGAACGCCAAGTCGGAGTCCATCAAGGTCATCGCCAAGGCGCTCAACCTCGGCCTGGACGCGTTCGCGTTCGTCGACGACCAGGAGTTCGAACGCGCCGAGGTCGCCCACGAGGTGCCCGACGTCACCTGCGTCGACATCCTGGACCTGGAGGAGGCGCTGGCCAGGCCCGAGTTCCGGCCCCGGTTCGTCACCGACGAGTCGGCCCAGCGGCGCGCCATGTACCAGGGCCAGATCGCCAGGGACGAGCTGGAGCAGGAGTTCGTCGGCACCAGCGAGGAGTTCCTCGCCGGGCTCGGCATGACGTTCACCATCGCGCCCGCCCGCCGGGAGGACCTGCAGCGGGCCGAGGAACTGACCGTCCGCACCAACCAGCTCAACTCCACCGGCCGCACCTACTCCTACGACGAGCTCGACGCGCTGCGCGAGTCACCCGACCACCTGCTCCTCGTCGCCTCGCTCACCGACAGGTTCGGCAGCTACGGAAAGATCGGGCTGGCCCTGGTGGAGAAGGAGGAGAAGAGCTGGCGGCTGTGCATGATGCTCATGTCGTGCCGGGTCATGTCACGCGGCGTGGGGATGGTGCTGCTCAACCACATCCTGCGGCTGGCGGCCGAGGCGGGCGTCGCCGTCCGCGCCGACTTCGTGGAGACCGGCCGCAACCGCATGATGCAGATCACGTACGCCTTCGCCGGGTTCAGGGAGGTGAGCCGGGACGGCGCGCAGGTGGTGCTGGAGGCCGATCTGGACGCCGTGCAGCCGCCTCCCGCCTACGTGAAGCTGGAGATCGCCGAATGAGGGACCGACCATGACCGTCCATGATCTGACCAGCGACGACGTGCTCGTCCGCTGGCTGCCGTTCCGGACGCTCACCGGGGCCGAGCCGGGGGCGCTGCCGCTCTACTGCCTGCCCCACGCCGGCGGCGCCGCCTCGGCGTTCCGGCTGTGGCAGCGCAAGCTCCCGGGCGTCGCCGTCCAGCCGGTGCAGCCGCCCGGCCGGGAGGGGCGGCACAAGGAGCCGCCGTACCTGAGCATGCCGGAGCTCGTCTCCGACCTGGCCGACGTGGTGCTCGCCGACGTCGAGCTGTCGGCCGCCGGCCGCCGCTACGCCCTGTACGGGCACAGCCTCGGCGGGCTGGTGGCCTTCGAGCTCGTCCGGGAGGTCCGGCGGCGCGGCGGGCCGGAGCCGGTGCACCTGTTCGTCTCCGGCGCCGACGCCCCGCACGTCACCTACGAGCCCGGCCCGCCGGTGCGCGGGATGAGCGGGCCCGAGGTCGTCGCCCTGCTGCGCCGGCTCGGCGGGACGCCCGAGTGGCTGCTGTCCGACCCGGAGGCGCTGGCGATGATCCTGCCGGCCGTCCAGGCGGACTTCACCGTCAAGGAGACGTACGTGTACCAGGAGGAGCCGCCGCTGGACGTGCCGATCTCGGCGCTGCCCAGCGCGTCGGACCCCCGGGTCGCGCCGGAGAAGGTGGCGCGCTGGCGCGACCAGACGGCCGCCCCGTTCGCGCTGCACCCGTTCGACGGCGGCCACTTCGCCGTCTTCGAGCAGGCGGCGCGCACGCACCGCCTCGTCGCCCAGGCGCTGCGCCCGTGGGTGTGACCAGCCGGCGGGTCTGGGGGGACCCGCCGGCCCCACCCCCCACGGCGTCCGCCGAACCCTCCGGCCCCCGCACGCCGCGCACCCTCCCGAGGTCGCGCGCCGCCGTGCGGGGGCCCGCTCCTTCCGGGAACGCCGGGAACGCCGGCGTGGAGGCCCGGGTGTCGCCTGTGGGAGTCCCCGGCGGCGGGGTGCGGGTGTGGCGGGTCGATCTGGACCGGCCGGACGCCGCCCGGGGATGGCGGCTGCTGTCCCAGGACGAGCGCGAGCGCGCGCTGGGGTTCGCGGACGGCGGGGAGCGCCGCCGCTACGTGGTGGCGCACGCGGCGCTGCGCGCGATCCTGGGGCGGGCGCGCGGCGCCGACCCGGCGGGGCTCGGGTTCGGCCGGGACGAGGCCGGGCGGCCGTGCCTGGCGGACGGCGGCGGGCCGGACTTCAACCTGTCGCACTCCGGCGGCTGGGCGCTCGTCGCCGTCGCCCCGCCGGGCGGCCGCGTGGGCGTCGACGTGGAGCGCGTCCGCGCCGACGCCGACCACCTGGCCCTCGCCCGGCGCTTCTACCAGCCCGAGGAGGCCGACCGCGTGCGCGCCGAGGGCCCGGACGCGTTCTTCCGCCTGTGGACCGTCAAGGAGGCGTACGTGAAGGCGTCCGGCGCCGGCCTGGCCGCCCTGAGCGACGTCGTCGTACGCGAAAGGAGCGCGACGCACGCCACCGTGCTGTCACGCTCCTCGCGCTTCCCCGAGTGCCACGCCCACCCGCTGGACGTGGCCCCCGGCTACCGCGCCGCCGTGGTGGTCACGACCGCTTGGACACCGGCACCACGTACCGGCTGAACACCAGCTCGCGCAGCACGTCGTCGCCGCCCTCGACGATCGACACGTACCGCATGTCCCGCAGCAGCTTGCCGATGACGGACTCGTGCGTGTAGCCGAGCCCGCCGAACATCTCCGACGCGGTCGAGGCGATCTGCCACCCCGTCTGCCCGCAGAACATCTTCGCCGTCAGCGCCTGCTTGAGCGTGCCGAGCCGCAGGAACTCCTCGCCCGCGTCCGGCCGGGCGGCGATGGCGTCGTAGGCGCGCGCCGCCGCCAGGCACTGGTTGGCCATGACCTCGATCTGCATCTCCATCTGCCCGAGCCGGCTGGCGAACACGGCGTTGCCGGTCAGCGGCGCCCCCTTGACGGTCTTGGCGGCGCCGTACTCCATGCACACGTCACGCACCCGACGGGCGATGCCGAGGGCGGTGGCCGCGATGAGGATGCGGCTGGCGTTCAGCCCCACCTCCAGCAGCCGCAGCCCGTTGCCGCGCAGCACGTTCGCGGCCGGGACGCGGACGCCCGACAGCGACACCTGGTAGGTCGCGGACGAGCGCAGCCCGATCACGTCCCAGCGCTTGTCCACGGTGATGCCGGGCGTGTCGCGCGGCACCAGCACGGCCAGGTAGCCGGCCGGGTCGTCCTGGGCGCGCGCCACGACGACGAGGAAGCGGGCGAAGTCGGTGTTGGTGGAGAACGCCTTGGTCCCGTCGAGGACGACGTCGCCGCCCTCGGTGCGCGCGGTCGTGGTGATCCTGGCCAGCTCGCTGCCCGCGGCGTGCTCGCTGCCGAGGGTGGCGGCGAAGCCGTTGGTCGCCACGAGGTCGCCGAGGTGGCGCTTGGCGAGCTCCTCGCCGCCGTACCACGTCACCATGCTCGTGGTCAGGATCGGGATGAACAGGGTGAAGGCCACCCCGGCGTCGGCGTAGGCGAGCTCGGCGGTGATGCGCACGCTCTCCTCCAGCCCGAGGCCGGGCCCGCCTGCCTCCTTGGGCAGCCACCAGTTGGCCAGGCCGGTGGCGCCGAACCGCTCGTACAGCGGCAACGGCGCCTCGGCCAGCGAGTCCAGGTACGCGTCCTTGCCCGCCAGCTCGCGGCGGGCGAACCCCTGCACGGTCCTCAGGTACGCGGGCTGCTTCATGGGTCGCTCACTCCTGTTCGTCGCGGGCGTCGAGCAGCTCGGCGAGCTGGCGCACCGTCGGGCACTCCAGCAGGCCGGTGACCGGCACCGACGCGTTCAGCGCCTTGCGGACGCGGGTGGTGAGCTCGATGGCCAGCAGCGAATGCCCGCCGAGCTCGAAGAAGTTGTCCAGGGCGCCGATCGGGTCGATGCCGAGCACGCGGGACCAGATCGCGGCCAGCGTGGCCTCGGTGCCCTCGCGCGGCTCCACGTAGGCGTTGTTCAGCTCGGGGCGCGGGTGCCGCTCCTGGTCGTCATCGTCGTCGCCGGCCTCGTGGATGTCGCCGGTGACCCACTGGGCGATGCGGGCGTCCAGGGAGCCGGTCGAGATGACGAAGTGGCCGGCGTGCCCGGCGGCCGACAGCGCCCGCTCGAACACGTCCACGCCCTCGGCGGGCGTCATCGCGTAGTCGACGACGGCGCCGCTGTGGCCGGCCACCCGGTCGGGGTCGATGTTCCAGGTGTCCCAGTCGACCGTGACCCACCGCCCGCCGCCGCTGGTGCGGGCCACCCGCACGTACGCGTCGAGCGCGGCGTTGGCGGCGGCGTACGGGCCGAGCGTCATGCCGCCGAGCACGGCCGCGATGGACGACAGCGTGATGCGCCGGTCCGGGCAGTGGTCGCCGAGCACCTTCTGCAGCACGTGGAATCCGGTCACCTTGGCCGCCAGGTGGGCGTCGCACTGCTGGCGGTCCATCAGGTGGGCGAAGTTGAAGTAGGCGCCGTCCTGCACGCCGGCGCCGTGCACGACGACGTCGATGCCGCCGAACCGCTCGACCGCCTCGGCCACGACGGCGCGCATGCGCTCCTCGTCGGCCACGTCGGCCGACAGGGCCAGCACCGTCGCGCCCCGGCTCTCCAGGTCGCGGATGTTGCGGATGTGGCGGGCGGTCCGCTCGCCGCCGGGAGGCACGTCCGCCAGGTAGGCGTCCCACTCCTGCCGGGGCGGCAGCGGGGAGCGGCCGGTGAGCACCAGCCGGCAGCCGTACGCGTCGGCCAGGTGGCGGGACAGGACGAGCCCGACGTCGCCGAGGCCGCCGGTGATCAGGACGGTGTCGCCGTCGCGGAACGGCCGCCGCGCCGGGTCCGGCTCGGCGATGGGGAACGGCTCGTAGTGGCGCAGCCACGTCTCGCCCGCGCGCACGGCCATCGGGCCCTCGTGCTCGCAGACGGCCGCGGCCAGCGCGGCCTCCACCCCGCCGGCCAGGTCGCCCAGGTCGTCGAGGTCGTCGAGGTCGTCGAGATCGACGTGGCGGCAGCGCAGGCGCGGGTTCTCCTGCTGGAGGCTGGGGGCGAGCGCCGCCAGCGTGGCGTGCTCGGGGTGGCGCAGCTCGGCCCCGGCGACGTTCACCGCGTGGGAGGTGAGCAGGACCAGTTCCGCCCGGGGCGCGGACCCGGTGTTGTCGACGAGCTCGCGGGCCAGCTCCAGCGCCGAGTAGAAGCCGCGGTCCTGTTCGGCGGCGAAGTGCGCCACCGGATCGGCGCCGGGTCCGGGCTCGGCGGCGGCCAGGCTGAAGCCGTGCACGATCGCGCGCGGGCTGACGACCAGCGAGTACAGCAGTTCGGCGAGGTCGCCGGCCTTGCCGGAGCGGATGGTGAAGCTGCCGTCGTCGTGCTGCTCGAACCGGTCGCCGTCACGCACGGCGGTCACCTCGGCCCCGGCCCGCGTCAGCCGCTCGACCAGGGCTTCGCCGCGCCCGTCGGCGGTGAGCACCAGCCACGGCCCGGCCTCGCGCAGCCGCTCGTCGAGCCCTTCGGCGGGCAGCGGGCGCTGCTTCCACGACGGCAGGTGGGTCCACCGCGACCGGTCGAACGTCTTGCCCTCGCCCGCCGGCTGGCGCTGCTGCCCGGTGGGCGGCTTGACCCAGAACCTGCGCCGCTGGAACGGGTAGGTCGGCAGCTCGACGCGCCGCCCCTCGCCGCCGTGCAGCTTGGCCCAGTCGACGACGCTGCCGGCCAGCCAGAGCCGCGCCAGCGCCGACAGCAGCCACGAGGCGGCGTCCACGCCCTCCTCGGGGGTCACCGTCAGCTCCACGGCCTGCGCGTCGCCGTCGACGACCTGGACGCCGATCCCCGTGAGCCCGTCGGCCAGCGCGCTGAGCGCCTCGTCCCGTCCCGCCGTCCCGGCGGGGGCGGGCTGGCCGAGCACCGAGGACGCCGCCGCGCGCAGCTCCGCCCACCAGGAGTCCGGGGTCCCGTCCTCCGGCGCGGCCAGCCGTACCTTGGGGTTGCGCCGCTGGGTCTTGCCGTCGATCCAGCGGGACGGGTCGGCCAGCGCGGCGAGCGCGTCGTCGCGGTCGCGGCAGACGACGGCGCGGCGCAGCGCGAACGCGCCCCGCGACACCTGGAGCGTGAACGCCACGTCCGCCAGGTCGGAGCGGTCGCCGGTCAGGTGCCGGCGCAGCCGCTCGGTCAGGTCCGTCAGCGCCTGGTCGTCGGCGGCGGAGAACACCAGCAGGTGCGGGCCGGGCCTGGCGGGCCGCTCCGGCCGGGGCGGCGCCTGCTCCATCACCACGTGCGCGTTGGTGCCGCCGAGCCCGAACGAGCTCACCCCGGCCCGGCGCGGGTGCGGGCCCTCCGGCCAGGGCCGGTTCTCGGTCAGCACGGTGAAGCGGTCGCGCGCCGACGCCAGCGCCGGGTTCGGTGTCTCGTAGCCGGGCGTGCCCGGCAGCAGCTCGTGCTTGAGAACGAGCGCGGCCCGCATCAGCCCGGTCACGCCGGAGGCGCGGTCGAGGTGGCCGAGGCTCGGCTTGACCGACCCCAGCACCGTCGGCGTCTGCCCGGCCTGCGTGAACACCCGGCTCATCGCCGCCAGCTCGATCGAGTCGCCCAGCATGGTGCCGGTCGCGTGGCACTCGACGTAGCCGACGGTCTCCGGCTTGACCCCGGCCACGCCGAGCGCCGACTCGATCACCTCGGCCTGGCCGTCCACGCCCGGCGCCGTGTAACCGGCACGCAGCCGGCCGTCGTTGTTGGACGCCGACCCGAGGATCACCGCGTGGATCACGTCGCCGTCGGCCAGCGCGTCGGACATGCGCTTGAGCGCCACCGCGCCCGCGCCGCTGCCCATGACCGTGCCGCCCGCCTCGGCGTCGAAGCTGCGCACCCGCCCGTCGGGCGACATGATGCCGCCCTGCTCGTACAGGTAGCCGGCGGGCTGGGGGAGCGGCGTGAACGCGCCGCCCGCCACGGCCACGTCGCACTCGTAGGTGAGCAGGCTCTGGCACGCCAGGTGCACGGCCACCAGCGACGTCGAGCAGAACGTCTGCACCGACACCGACGGCCCGCGCAGCCCCAGCTTGTAGGAGACCAGCGAGGCCAGCGAGTCGCGCTCGTTGCCGACGGCCATGAGCAGCGCGCCGCCCGGCTGCGAGGTGAGGTGCTGGATGTTCTGCACGACGTAGTCGGGGAAGCCGCAGCCGCCGAACACGGCGACCTGGCCGGGTACGTCCGTCGGGCAGTAGCCGGCGCCCTCCAGCGCCTCCCACGAGCACTCCAGGAACAGCCGGTGCTGCGGGTCCATCGTCTCGGCCTCGCGCGGGTTGATGCCGAACACCCCGGCGTCGAACCGGTCGAGCCCGTCCAGCGGGCCGCCGACGCGCACGTAGCGCGGGTCGGCCAGCGTGCCCGGGTCCACCCCGGCCTCGCGCAGCTCCTCGTCGGTGATCGTCCGCAGGCCCTTGACGCCCGCCAGCAGGTTGTCCCACAGCTCGGCGACGCCCGAGGCGCCCGGGAAGCGCCCGGACATGCCGATCAGCGCGACCGCGGAGTCGTAGTCGGTTCCGGTCATGATGTCCTTCCGCTCCTGAGCATGTTGCGCCGCTGCGCGATCCTGGACCGCTGCTGCTCGCGGGCCTCGGCCGGCTGCTCGCCCGCCTCCTCGCCCGCCCTGGCCGCCTCGGCCAGCGAACTGATCGTCGGGGCCTGGTAGAGGATGTGCGGCGGCAGGTAGGACAGCTCCAGCGCCTTGCGCACCTCGGCGATGATCTCCATGCCGAGCAGCGAGTTGCCGCCGAGCTCGAAGAAGTTGTCATGCACGCCGACCTGCTCCAGGCCCAGCGCCTCGATCCACACCTGGGCGATGGCCTCCTCGGCGGGCGACTGCGGCTCGACGTAGGCGGTCGACAGGTCGGGTCTCGGGTGGCGGCCGAAGGCGTCGCGGATCTTCTTCACCGTCGCCTGGTGGCTCTCGATCGACGAGCGGCGGCTCATCGCCACCATCGGCGCGAAGTCCTGCGTGGACGCGACCACGTGCCGCTCGCCGCTGGCCAGCGCCCGCAGCAGCGTCTGCCAGCCCTGGTCGAAGGTGAGGCCGAAGTTCTCCCGGTACCACTCGAAGTACTGCCGGGAGCCCTCGTCGTAGTTGTCGAGCCCGTCGGTCCAGCCGTTCCACGTCCACTCGCACCAGTCGATGGAGGTGACGGTCACGCCGGGCAGCGGGTCGCTGAGCGCGAAGGAGTCCAGGAACGCGTTCGCCGCGCAGTAGTCCACCTGGCCCGCGCCGCCGCCGGTCGCCGACGTCGTGGACGAGAACAGCGCCAGGAAGTCCACCGGCCGCTCGCGCAGCACCTCGGCCAGCGCCAGCGTGCCGGCCACCTTCGGCGCCAGCACCCGGTCCATGTCGGCGACGGTCTTGAACTGCATGAGGCCGACCGCTGGCACGCCCGCGCAGTGCAGGACGCCGTTGAGCTCGCCGAACCGCTCCACCGCCGCCTCGACGGCGCGGCGTACGTCCTCCACGCGGGAGACGTCGCCCGCCACGGTGAGCACGGCCGAGCCGGCCGCCTCCAGGCGGCGCAGGCCCTCCAGCCGCCTGCGGACCTCGCCCGCGGCGCTCCCGGCGGCCAGGATCGACTCCCACTCCTCGCGGGGCGGCACGGGGGTGCGGCCGAGCAGCACCAGCCGCGCCCGGTACTGCTCGGCCAGCCTCTCGGCCATCGCCAGGCCGATGCCGCCGAGCCCGCCGGTGACCAGGTACACGCCGCCTTCACGGACGCGCGCCGCGGGCTCGGCCGCGTCGATGACGGCGGCGTCGAGCACCTCGTAGTCGGGGATCCAGCGGCGGCCGCCGCGCAGCGCGACCACCTGGTCGGCCGGGTCGGCGCGCAGCTCGGCGAGCAGCGCGGCCGTGACCGAGCCGGGGTCGAGGTCGATCAGCCGGGTGCGGGCCTTGGGGTACTCGACGGGGATCAGCCGGGTCGGGCCGAGCAGGGTGCCGCTCGCGGCGTCGACGCGGTCGCCCGGGTGCACGCGGTGCGCGCCGGTGGTGACGATGTCCAGGCTCCAGCCGGGCAGCCCCAGGTCGCCGGAGGCACGGGCGAAGGCGACCAGCGTGTGCAGGCCGCGCCGCAGGCTCTCGCCGATGGGCCGCTCGCCGCCGGCGTTCCACAGGTGCACGACCCGTTCGGGCGTCCAGTCGCGGCCGGTCAGCTCGCGCAGCGCCGAGACGGCGTCCTCGGGCGAGCCGGGCCGCACCCGCAGCCCGTCCGGGCCGCTGGAGAACTCCTCGCCCGGCCGCACCAGCACCACCTCGCGGCCGGTCGCCGCCAGGTGCGCCAGCAGCGGCGCGGCCAGCGCGTCCGCGGCGCCGTCGTCGGTGTAGACGAGCCAGCGGGACGCCTCCTCGGCCACCGGCGGGCGGGTCGTGGTCTCGCGCCAGACGGGCGCGTGGATCCACCGCGTGTCCGGCAGCCGGGGGTAGGCCTTGGCGATGCTCTTCGGGTCGCTCTCGTCGAACGCCGCCGCGCCACCGCCGCCGCCCAGCGCCGACTCGTCGATCTCCAGCCAGTAGTCCTGGTGCTCGAACGGGTAGGACGGCAGCGGGACGCGGCCGGGCGTCCAGCCCTCGTGCAGCGCCGCCCAGTCGACCGGCACGCCGGTCAGCCACAGCTTGGCCACCGCCGTGGCCAGCGCCGCGCCCGCGTCCTGCGTGTCGCCGGCGGCGGGCAGCGTGGTGACGATGAGCGGCCAGCGGCCGCGCTCGCAGGCCGGGTGGCCGCGCGTCAGCGCGCCCAGCGACTGGCCGGGCCCGATCTCGGCCAGCGCCAGCTCCGGGATGCCCAGCACGTGGTCCAGGCCCGCCCCGAACTCGACGGTCTCGCACATGTGGCGCGCCCAGTAGCCGGGGTCGGTCACGTCCTGTGCCGTCGCGGGCGCGCCCGTCACGTTGCTCAGGTACGGCAGCGCGGGCGGGCGCAGCGTGATGTTGTCGGCGATCCACGCGGTCAGCTCGGCGGCGACCGGCGCGAGCATCCGCGAGTGGAAGGCGTGCGTGGTCTCCAGCCGCCGGTGGCCGATCTTGGCCTCCAGCAGCCGGGCCGCGGCCGCCTCGACCGCGTCCACCGGCCCGGCCAGCACGAGCTGGGAGCCCGCCCGCACGGCCACGTCCAGCTCGCGCATGCCGTCGTCGCCGAGCAGCGCGGCCAGGCGCCGCTCGTTCGCCGAGACGGCCAGCATCGCGCCCTCGGGCTGGGAGGTGATGAGCTTGGCCCGGTAGGCGACCAGCCGCAGCGCGTCGGGCAGCGACAGCACGCCCGCCAGGCAGGCGGCGACGTACTCGCCCAGGCTGTAGCCGATCATGATCTCGGGGGTCAGCCCCCACCGCATGAGCCGGCGCGCCAGCGCGTACTCGGCGACGAACACGGCGGGCTGCACCAAGTGCGCGTCCGTCGTGGAGCGCGGCGCGCCGCCCGTGGCCCGGCCCAGCAGCCTGGCCAGATCGCTCTCCTGCTCCGCGGCGGGCCCGGCGGGCGCGAACACGTCCGAGAGCTGCTCGGGGCCGGTGAGCCCGAGCACGGCCAGGCACTCGTCCACGTCCGCGCGGAAGCCCGCGTCCTCGGCGTAGAGGGAGGCCACCATGCCC
Source organism: Nonomuraea ceibae (assembly GCF_019396325.1). Lineage (GTDB taxonomy): Bacteria > Actinomycetota > Actinomycetes > Streptosporangiales > Streptosporangiaceae > Nonomuraea > Nonomuraea ceibae. The sequence goes on along the minus strand of NZ_JAHKRO010000029.1, from coordinate 60,949 downwards.
GGGTACTGCTCGCCGACGCCGGCGATGAGGAAGCCGACCTTACGGCCGACCGTCGCGTCCGTACGGCCCAGCGGCCCGGCCGGGTCGGCCAGCAGCTCCGCCGCCTGGCCCGCCGAGTCGGCGACCACGACCTTGCGGTGGTTGAACACCTTGCGCCCGGCCTGCAGCGTGTACGCAACGTCGGCCAGGTCGTCGGCCGTGGCGGCCAGGTGCTCGGCCAGGCGGGCGCAGGAGCGTTCGGCGGCGGCGGCCGAGCGGGCCGACACCGGCAGGATCTGCCAGCGGTGCGGGCGGGCCGGCCGCTCGGCGGGCAGCGGCGCCTCGGTGACGATCGCGTGCGCGTTCGTGCCGCCCATGCCCAGCGAGCTGATGCCCGCGATGCGCGGCCGCTCGTCGCTGCGCGGCCACGGCGTCGGCTCGGCGGTGACGCGGAACGGGCTGGCGGCGAAGTCGATCTCGGGGTTGGGGGAGCGGTAGTGCAGCGTGCCGGGGATCAGCTCGTTGCGCAGCGACTGGACGACCTTGATGAGCCCGGTCACGCCGGAGGCCCGGTCCAGGTGGCCGACGTTCGGCTTGATCGAGCCGAGCACGCAGTACTGCTTGCGCTCGGTCTCGCCGAACGCCCGGGTCAGCGCCGCCACCTCCATCGGGTCGCCGACCTCGGTCGCGGTCCCGTGCGCCTCCACGTAGGAGATGTCGGCCGGGTCGACGCCCGCGCGCGCCAGCGCCGACGACACGCAGCGACGCTGGCCGTCGATGCTGGGCGCCAGGTAGCTGAACTTTATCGCGCCGTCGTTGTTGATCGCCGAGGCGCGCAGCACGGCGAAGACCGTGTCGCGGTCGGCGACCGCGTCCGAGAGGCGCTTGAGCGTCACCACCGCGGCGCCGTCGCCGAACATGCTGCCCCGGCCCTCGGCGTCGAACGTGCGTACGTGCCCGTCGGGCGACTCCTGGCCGCCCTCCTCCCACAGGTAGCCGATCCGGTCCGGGATGCGCACCGACACGCCGCCGGCCAGCGCCATGTCGCACTCGCCCCGGCGCAGGCTCTCGCTCGCCAGGTGCACCGCGACCAGCGACGTCGAGCAGAACGTCTGCACCGAGATGCTGGGCCCGTTCAGGTCGAGGCGGAAGGAGACGTTCGTGGCCAGCGAGTCCTTGTCGTTGCCGATCATCAGGGCGGAGGTGTCGATGCCCATCTCGAACGCCCTGAGCCGGGTCAGCAGGTAGCCGCTGATGTTCATGCCGGCGAACACGCCGACGCTGCCGCGGTTCTCGGGGGCGGCGTACCCGGCCGTCTCCAGCGCCTCCCACACGCACTCCAGGAAGATGCGCTGCTGCGGGTCGGCGAGCGTGGCCTCGCGCGGGTTGTAGCCGAAGAACCCCGCGTCGAAGCCGCGGATGTCGTCCAGGATCGGCCGCGACCTGACGTAGTTCGGCTGCTGGAACGTGGCCGGGTCGACGCCCGCGCTGATCAGGTCCTCGTCGGAGAAGCGCGTGAACGACTCCACGCCGGTGCTGATGTTGCGCCAGAACGTCCCGATGTCGGTCGCACCGGGGAAGCGCCCGGCCATGCCGATGATCGCGATGTCGCCCGGTGAATGTCCGTGATCCATCAACCTGCCTCTATTCACTGGAGTTGCGGTACTCACAACAGCCCGCCACGGCCCCAGCCGCGGGCGAGCCTGCGGGCGGCGAACACGCCCGACAGCAGGCCGATCGCCAGCACGACGCCCGCCGGGCGCAGCGTCCCCGCCACGTCCCCGGCGACCGCGGACTGCATCATCACCAGCGCCCAGTAGCCGGGCGACGCGTGCGCGGCCAGCTGCGCCCATTCGGGCATGAGGCTCAGCGGGACCAGCGCCCCGCCCAGCGAGCTGAGCGTGAGCGCCCCCACGTCGGAGATGACGCTGAGCTCGCCGTGGCTGCGCACCAGCGTGGCCAGCGCCGCCCCGATCGCCAGCAGCGCGAACGCCCAGATCAGGATCGCCAGGAACACCAGGTGCGGCATCGACGGCACGGGCAGCCCGATCGCCAGGCAGCCGTAGACGAGCAGGATCGCCTGCTGGGCGACCATCACCACGAACAGCGGCAGCGTCTTGCCGACGAGCAGCTCGGCGGCCGGGGCGCGGGTCACCCGCAGCCGGTCCCAGGTGCGCCAGGTGCGCTCGGACAGGATGGCGTTGCCCGCCAGCGAGATCGCGAAGACGGAGAACATGACCATCAGGCCGGTGGCCACCTGGGTGGCGCCGCCGTCCAGCGCCCGGACGTACAGGGGCTTGAGCACCAGCATGAGGACCATCGGCATGGCCACGTAGCTGATCATCTGGCCCGGGTCGCGCAGCCGCAGCGTCATGTTGTGCCTGGCCAGGGCGCCGATGCGGTGCGCGGACCCGAGCAGGGAGCCGAGCCGGCCCGGGCCGGGACGTGAGACGTCAAGGAGCATCGTGGACCGCCAGGGATCGGTAGAGGTCGTCCAGGGAGGCGTTGCGCACGTCGACCGAGCTGATCGGCCGGTCGGTGCGGTGCAGCAGGTCGATGAGCGTCGCCGCCGGGTCGGAGGTGGAGATCCTGATCTCCTCCTCGTCCTCCAGCGTCACCCGCACCTCGCCCGGCAGGTCCCTGGCCAGCTCCTCGTAGGTGCCGCGGGCGATGACCCGGCCGTCGCGCGCCACCGCGATCGTGGCCTGCAGCTCGGTCAGCTCCGGCAGGTAGTGGGTGGTGTAGACGACGGCCGCGCCCTCGCCGGCGCGCTGCTTGACGACGTCGAGCATCGCCTGCCGGGTCTCCAGGTCGGCGCCCGCGGTGGGCTCGTCCAGGAGCAGCAGGGCGGGCCGGTGCACGAGCGCGGTCGCGGCCTGCGTGCGCCGCTGCTGGCCGCCCGAGAGCTTGCCGGCCCGGCGGTCCATCAGGTCGGTGAGCCGCAGCATCACCGCGAGGTCGTCGATGGCCGAGCTCAGCGCGGCCCGGCGCAGGCCGGACAGCCTGCCGTACAGTTCCAGGTGCTCGCGGACGGTCGCCGACGGATAGAGCGCGAGATGCTGGGGCGCCACGCCGACCTGGCCGCGTACGGCGGAGGGCGGCTTGCCGTCGATGGTCACCGTGCCGCCGTCCTGGCGGATCAGGTGCGACACGATCTCGACGAAGGTCGTCTTGCCCGCGCCGTTGTGTCCCAGAAGCCCGACGATCTCTCCGGCGGCCACGCTCAGCGTGAATCCGTCGAGTGCCTGGATTTCGCCATACCGTTTGACGAGGCCGGTTGCCACCAGCAACGTGTCACCTCCCCATATTCAATGGAATAAGCAGGTGAGTGGGGGTTGAATCCATGTTCGTCTCACGGTAGCGACAAATATCGGGCCGCCCGGTGGCAGCTAGTTGCCGGAAAAACCGGTCACCGCGCTGAGGTACAGATTTATTGGCTTTACCGGCTAATCTGACTTATATGCAGGTTGGTTCGTTGATCGCCGCCGGATACGACTGCGAGATTTTCGACGCCGGCCCCGGCCGCGTCGTCCGCCGCTCGCGCGACGGCCGCAGCCTCGAACGCGAGGCCGCCGTCATGCGCCACGCCAGGCGGCACGGCTTCCCCGCCCCCGAGGTCTACGACGCCGACGGGGGCGACATCCTCATGGAGCACGTCGCCGGGCCGAGCCTGCTCGAGGAGACGGCCCGCGACCCCGGCCGCGCCGCCGAGCACGGCGCGCTGCTCGCCGGGCTGCTGCGGCAGCTCTCGGCCGTGCGGGCGCCCGGCTGGCTGCGCGCCGCCTCCGGCCGCCCCGGCAACCGGCTGCTCCACCTCGACCTGCACCCCGGCAACGTGCTCGTCACGGCCGACGGCCCCCGGGTGGTCGACTGGGCCAACGCCGCCCGGGGCGCGCCCGGCGTCGACGCCGCCTGCACCTGGCTCATCCTCGCCACCGCCCCCGTCGCCACGCCGGAGCTCGCCGGCGCGCGGGCCGGGCTGCTCGCCGCCTTCCTCGACGGCGTCGACCCCGACGCCGCCCGCCCGCACCTCGGCTCCGAGGCCGCCCGCCGCCTGGCCGAACGCGACCTGCCCGCCGGCGAGCAGGACGCCATCGCCCGCTTCCTGGCCGACGCCGGAGCCCCGTGACCCGCACCCTCCGCCCACGTCCGCATCAGCCCCCCACGGAGGTCGACATGGCAGAGCACCGCGACGTGCGGGCCTCGGACGCCGACCGCGAGGCCGCCGCCCGCCGCCTGCGCACGGCGGTCGAGGAAGGCTGCCTCGACCTTCCCGAGTTCGACGACCGCGTCGGCCGGGCGCTCGGCGCCACCACCCGCGGTGAGCTGGCCGTGCTCCTCGCCGACCTGCCCGCCGAACCCCGCCCGGCCCCGCTGCCCGCCCGCCCCGCCGGGACGCCGCGGTGGCTGAGGACGCTCTGGGCCGTGTGGGGCGCGATACTCGCCGTCAACGTCGTGGCCTGGGGCGTGGTCAGCGTCGCCGAGGCGTGCCCCGCCGAGTTCTGGCCCAAGGACCTGCTCGGCCCCGCCCTCGTGCTCGCCGTCGTCACCGCCGTCAACGCCGCGCGCCGGCGCGGCACGCCCCCGGGCGGGCTCTCAGGGGGCGGGGCGTGAGCGCACCGGCCCCTCCCGGGGGTGAGCGGCGCGGCGAGGTCGACCTGCTGCGGGTCCTCGTCGTCGCCGGGCTGGTGCTGTTCCACTCCGCGCTCGTCTTCGACGCCCGCGACGACTTCTACGTCAAGAACGCCGAGACCACCGGCCTCACCCTGGTCGTCTCCGTCCTCGGCGTCCTCTGGGCGATGCCGCTGCTCTTCTACGTCGCCGGGCTCGCCGCCCGCCACTCGCTGAGCCGCCGCGGCCCCGCCCGCTACGCCGCCGAACGGTTACGCCGGATCGGCGTGCCCCTCGTGTTCGCCACCGTGGCCGTCGTCCCGGTGCCGCAGTGGCTGCGCCTGCGCGCCGACCCCGCCTACCACGAGTCCTACCTGGAGTTCCTGCCCCGGTTCTTCCGGATCGAGCTGGACCCGGCCCAGTTCCCGTTCGTGCTCCAGGGCGAGCATTTCGAGACCGGGCACCTGTGGTTCCTGGTGCTGCTGCTGACGTTCTCGCTGCTGCTGGCCGCCGTCGCCCGATGGGGACCCGCCTGGCGGCCGGGGGAGCGGATCGCCGCCCTCGCCGACCGGCGCGGCGCCGTGCTGCTCGCCGCGCTGCCCCTCGCCCTGATCAGCGCGCTCCTCGGCCTGGAGGAGGAGTACGCGGGCTGGAGCCGGTGGGCGTACCTGGTCTTCTTCGCCTACGGGTTCGCCTTCGCCGCCGACCACCGCTTCCGCCGGGCGCTCCGCCGCGACCTGCGCCTGGTCGCCGCCTGCGGGCTCGTGCTGTTCGCGGCCGGGGTGCCGGTGCTGCTCGGCGCGGGCGACGACGCCTTCACCGCCGCCACGCCTCTCGCCCTCGTCGGCCGCGCCCTCTACGGGGCCGCCGGGTGGTGCTGGCTGCTCACCATCCTCGGCGCCCTCGACCGCCCCGCCGCCCCCGCCGTTCCCGCCGCCACCGCCGTTCCCGGCACGGCGAGCGCGGGCCGGGCTCCCGTCGGGCCGGGCGTGCGGCGCTACCTGGCCGAGGCGGTGCTGCCCCTGTACGTGCTGCACCAGCCGGTGGTGGTCGCGGTCGCGTTCTGGGTGGTGCGGATGGAGGCGCCCATCGCGGTCAAGTACGTGATCATCGCGGTCGTGTCGTCGGCCCTGACGCTGCTCGCCTACGACCTGCTGGTGCGGCGGACCCGGGTGACGCGGTTCCTGTTCGGCATGCGTACCCGGGAGAAGGCCGCGGCGGCCGAGCGCGCGTGACTCAGGCCAGCCAGGCGCGCACCCGCTCGGCGAACCAGGCCGGGCGCTGGAGCGGGATGCCGTGCCCGGCCCCTTCGACGATCTCCAGCCCGCTGCCCGGCAGCGCCTCGTGCAGCAGCCGGGCCGACGCCAGCATGACGCGCCGCTCCCGCCCGCCCGCGAGGACCAGCGCCGCCCGGGGGAAGCGCGCCCACCCCGGCGGGACGGTGAAGCGGATGTTCTCGCCCACGGCCGCCAGCAGGGTCTGCTTCGACACGGCCGCGGACGTGCGGACATAGTCGCCGAGCAGCTCGTCCGGCACGAACAGCGCCTTGGCCTGCGCCCTGGCGAACCACTCCCGGCCGGCCAGCCCCGCCGTCGCGCCGAGCAGGCCGAGCGTGAGGCCGGGTGCCGCGCTGGGCCGGGCCTGCGCGCTCACCACCATGACCCGCTCCACCAGCTCCGGCGCCTCGGCGGCCAGCAGGACGGCGAGCTGGGCGCCCAGCGAGAACCCCGCCACGCGGACGCGCCCGCCCTGCTCGCCGAGGACCCGGATCAGCGCCTCGACCGTGCGGCCGTGGGAGTGGTACGGCTCGCCGGCGCTGCGGTCATGGCCTGGCAGGTCCGGGACGATCAGCCGGTGATCGCGCGACAGCCGCTCGCGGACCGGCTCCCACATCCAGCCGGCGACCCCGCCCCCGTGCAGCAGGAGCACCGGCGGCGCGCCGGCCGGACCGTACGTCTCGACATGCATCCGAACAGCTCCCCGTATCACCTGCGGCGGACCGCCAACCTATCGCGCCGGGCCGGGGCGCCTCGGGGGCGGTGCCGGTCACAGGTCGTGGCCGTACTCGTCGACGTCGAGCTCGGCGCGGGTGGCGCGCAGGAAGTCCAGGACGTGCCGGTCCAGATGCCATCCCAGCGGCCGGTCCGGGGTGCCGGCGGCGGGGGCCTCGTCGGTGAAGAAGCGGACCACCTGGAGGGTCGCCGAGTTCCCCGGCTCGCGCCGGTCCAGCTCGCCGGCCAGGTCGCCGATCGCCTCCGCGTACGGATACAGGCGCTCCACCAGGGTCAGGATCATGTCGTCCAGCGGCAGGCTCGACCGGGGCGGGCCGTCGACCCGCCACACGTGCACGGCCGGGTGGGGCGGGTCGGGCAGTTTGCCGCCCATGACCGTGATCCTGTCCGGTTCGAGGGCGAGGCGGGCCGTCATCTCCGCCGCTGGCATGCGTTCACTCTTCAGTGCGAAATACACGTACTGCTCGACCTGCACGGCCCTCCGTTCCCGAACGTGTCCCCGGCCGCCCGGACGTGCCCGGTCCAGGGCGTGATCCGTCGGCCGAGGGTGCCGCCCGACAGCATGTCATGATCGGCCACACGGCTGTCGCGTCGCCGCACCGGCCGGCGGCCCGGACACCGGCAGCGGGCTGACCTGCCGGGGACGGAACTCTCCGGCCCGGACAGGACCCGCGCCGTGACGGATCCGGTGATTAGCAGCAGTACGGCACACGACACGATGGCCCAGCCCCGTCGGCGCACGGCCGTAGAAGGTAGCAGAGCGGTGGAAACGGCTGGCCGCCCCTGTTCCGGTAGGGCCCGCCCTACCGGAACAGACGCGCCCGCATGACTGATCTTGACCCCGGAACGCCCAAAGATGAGGACATTCACCACCTAACGCAGGAGATGTCCTCTGATGCACAAGCACCTCGCCGTCGCTGCCGCCGCTGTCACGCTGCTGGGAGCCGTCGCCGCGCCCGCCGCGGCCGCCACCCCCCTGAGCGTGCAGCAGCAGGCCGACCGGTTGACCCGGCAGGACGGCCTGGCCGGCGCGGTGGTCTCGGTGCGGGAGCGCGACGGCCGGACGGCCACGTGGACCTCCGGCACCGCCGAGCGGGGCACGGGCAGGCCGATGGTCGGCGGCGACGGCCGCTTCCGCGCCGCCAGCGTGACCAAGCCGGTGATCGCGGCGACGGTGATGCGCCTGGTCGCGGCGGGCAAGGTGAGCCTGGACGAGCAGGCGGAGCACTACCTGCCCGGCTCGCTGGGCGGCGCCCGCGTCACCGTGCGCCAGCTGCTCCAGCACACCAGCGGCCTGCCCGAGTACTTCGACCTGGTCGACTGGACCAAGCCGGCTTCCCCCGCCGAGCACCTGGCCCTCGCCCTGACCCGCCCGCTGGGCAAGCCGGGCGCGCAGTGGTCCTACTCCAACACCAACTACCTGGTCATCGGCATGATCATCGAGAAGGTGACCGGCAAGGACTTCCGGCGCGTGTCCGAGCAGGGCGTGCTCAAGGGCCTGCCCGGCACGTACTGGCCCAAGCCGGGCGAACTGGGCATCCGTGGCCGGCACGCCCACACGTACGGGCTCAACCCCGCCGCGCCGGAGGACGGCGAGACGGACACGACGCGGCTTCCCGCCCACGCCTTCGGCGCCGGCGGCGGCCTGGTCTCCACGCCGGACGACCTCAACCGCTTCTGGCAGAGCATCCCCGAGCGCACCCTGCGCACCATGCTCGCCGGGGCCGTCCCCGCCTCCGACCCCCGGGGCAGCCGGTACGGGCTCGGCGTCTACACCTATCCGCTGAGCTGCGGGCGGGTCTGGATGCACGACGGCGGGCTGCCGGGCACGCGCGTGCTCAGCGGGCGCACCCGCGAGGGCCGGGCCGCCACCGTCTACACCACCGGCACCCCGAAGAGCGACCGGCACCTGTTCGCCACCCTCGACGCCGCCCTGTGCTGACTTCGGTGAATCCGGGAGTCCGCGCCCGCCGCGCCCGCCGTGCCCGCCGCGCCCCCGCCGTGCCCCCGCCGTGCCCCCGTGCGGAGCCCTTGCTAAGATCACCTTTCGTACCATACGGGATGGTATGTTGATCACGCTGGGGGTAAGACGGTGACTTCCTCGTCCGCGCTCGTCGTCGGCGGCGGCATCGGCGGTCTGGCGACCGCGATCGGGCTTCGCCGTAACGGCTGGCAGGTGACGCTGCTGGAACGCGCGCCCGCGTTCCGGCCGCTGGGCTCCGGCATCACCCTGGCGCCCAACGCCGTGCGCGCGCTGGACGCGCTCGGACTGGGCGCCGAACTCCGCGCCAGGGGAATGGCGCAGGGCTCGGCCGGGCTGCGCAGGCCGTCAGGGCGCTGGATCATGCGCGGAAGGGTCCAGGACCTGGAGCGCCGCATGGGCGTGCCGGCCTTCGCGCTGCACCGGGCCGACCTCCACGACCTGCTGATCGGCGCACTCCAGGACGCCGACATCCGGCTCGGTCACACGCTCACCGGCCTGCCGGGACCGGGCACGGTGGCCTTCGACGGGCCCGACGGCCCGGGGGAGCTGACCGCCGACCTGATCGTGGGGGCGGACGGCATCCGCAGCAAGCTGCGCCGGATCCTGTTCCCCGCCCATCCGGGCCCCGTCTACGCCGGCTACATCACCTGGCGCGGCATCGTCGCCGCAGATCGCACTCCCCCCGGGATGCCCAGGTCCATCACCGAGAGCTGGGGACGTGGACGGCGCTTCGGCGTGATCCCCCTGGCCGACGGGCGCGTCTACTGGTACGCCACCCAGTCCTGCCCCGAGGGCGCCGGGGCGGGCGACACCCTGGCCCAGCTCGGGGCCCGGTTCGCGAGCTGGCACCGGCCCATCCCCCAGCTCCTCGCCGCCACCTCGCCCGACGCCCTGATCAGGCACGACATCCACTCCCTCGTCACCCCCTTGGAGACCTACGTCTCGGGCCGGGTGGCCCTGCTGGGCGACGCGGCGCACGCGCTGACCCCCGACCTCGGGCAGGGCGCGGCCCAGGCGCTGGAGGACGCGGTCACCCTGACGGCATTCGCGAGCTCCCGCGGCGGCATCGAGGAGGCGCTCGTGCGCTACGACCGGGCGAGGCGGCCCAGGGCGCAGCAGGTGGTGCGGACGTCGGCCCAGGTCGGCCGCATCATCCAGCTCCGCAACCCCGTGGGCGCGGCCGTGCGCGACACGCTCGCCTCCCTGGTCCCGGCCGACACCTACCTGAACGCGACCGCCCGGACCCTCGACTGGCACCCGCCCCGCCCGGCCTGAGCCGGCCGCGGATCGGCAATGGCCGGACTTTCGCCCGGGGCGCCGTTGTTCCGGACCCATGAATTCATTCCGTGAATTATGCCTTTTCTGCCTTCATGCTATTTTGGCATTTCGCGATAAAAGAAAAGGCATCAATTCATGCTGTGGGAGTCGTCGATGGATTCGCTGGTCGTCGAGCGGGTGGAGACCTTCGTCGTGGAATTGCCGGCGATCCGGTCGTTCAGCATCTCGGGCGGGAGCGTCACCAGCCCCGACCGGCCCGCCGTCCGCGTGCTGGTGAAGGTGACCGCCGGTGGGCTCACCGGCTGGGGTGAGGCGACGCCGACGCCCGCGTGGACGTACGAGACCACCGAGTCGATCTCGACGACGATCCACCACTACCTCGCCCCGGCCCTGATCGGCCGGCCCGCCTGGGACTTCGACGGGGCCGGCGCGGCCTTCGAGAGGGTGATCAACCGGGGGCTGACGATCGGCTCCCCGATCGCCAAGTCGGCGCTCGACCTGGCGCTGCACGACCTGATCGGGCGGGCGCTCGGCGTGCCCGTCGGCGTGCTGTGGGGGCAGCGCAGGCTCGACCGGATCAAACTGGGCTGGATCGTCGCGGGTCAGACCGCCGACGAGGTGCGGCGGGCGGTCGAGGAAGGCCGCGAGCACGGCTACGGGGCGTACAAGGTCAAGGTGGGGCTGCACGACGAGGCGACGGACTTCGCCGTCGTGGCGGCGGTCCGGCGGGCCGCGCCGGACGCGCCCGTCTGGGTGGACGCCAACCAGGCCTACACCGTCGACGGCGCGCTGCGGATGGCCCGCAGGCTGGCCGACCTGGACGTGTCGGCGTTCGAGCAGCCGCTGCCCGCCAACGACCTCACCGGCCTGCGGCGCCTGCGCGACCACAGCCCGCTGCCGGTGGCCCTGGACGAGAGCCTGCGGCACCCGTCGGACCTGGCCACGTTCGTGAAGCTTGACGCGGTGGACATCGCCATCGCCAAGGTGCAGCGGTCGGGCGGCCTCACGCTGTCGCGCCGCCTGTGCCAGCTCGCCGAGGACGCCGGGCTCCGCATCATGGGGTCGGGGCTGACCGACACCGACCTCGGGTTCGCCGCGTCGCTGCACCTGTTCGCGGCGTTCGGCGTGGACACGCCGGTGGACCTGAACGGCCGGCAGTTCGTCCGGTCGGCGTACGTCGGGGGGAGCACGGTGGAGGTCGTGGACGGCGCCGCACTGGTGCCGTCCGGTCCGGGGCTCGGGGTCGAGGTGGACGAGCAGGCCGTCCGCTCGCTGGCCACCGCCCACTGGACCGCCTGACCCCTCGAACGGCCGGAAGGACCGGGGCGGTCCTCCCGCCCCGGCCCTTCCGGCCCGCGCGCCGGGTCAGCGGAGCCAGTCGTCCAGGTGGGCGGCCACGAAGTCGTCGTCCACCAGCCACGGGTACGCCGCTCGCACCCGGGCGATCTCCTCCGCCTGCCCCGGCGACAGGGTCTCCTCCGGGTCCAGGCACCACGTCCCGGCCAGCAGCCCCTGCCCGCGCAGCACCTCGTGCACGCCGGCGACGCAGCCGCGGAAGCCGCCCGCCACGTCGAAGACGGCGCCGTTGGCGTCGGTGAGGTCGGCGGCGCGGGCCAGCAGCGAGCGCAGGGCCGCGTCGTCCCCGGCCCGCGCCCGCCGCACCTCCTCGAACATGAGCACGGCCGCCCGGGTCCACACCGCCCACTGGCCGAGCAGCCCGCCGGCGACGCGGTGGCCGGCGAACGAGGTGAGCAGGTCGCCCAGGATGTTGTCGTCGTTGCCCGTGTAGAGGGCGACGTCGCCGCCGCGGCCGGACTCGGCGACCGCCCTGGCCACGTCCACCGTGCGGTAGCGGTCGAACGGCGCCGTCTTGATCGCCACCACGGACTCCTGCCGGCTCAGCCCCCGCCAGAAGGCCGGGCTCAGCCGCTGCCCCCCGACCGCCTCCTGCAGGTAGAAGCCGATGACCGGCAGCACCTCGCCCACCGCTCTGGCCCGCTCCAGCAGCTCCGGCTCGCTCGCGCCGGGCACGGAGGGTGACAGCAGCACCGCGTGGTAGCCGAGCGAGGCGGCCAGCTCCGCCTCGGCGACGGCCTGGGCGGTGCCGCCGCAGGCCCCGGCGACCAGCACGAACGGCCGTCCGGACTCCTTGGCCACCACCTCCGCGGCGAGCTCCAGGACCGGCCGGAGCAGCCCGGCCTCGCGGATGGCGAACTGCGTGGTGTGCACGCCGACGGCCACCCCGCCGGCCCCGGCGGCCAGGTAGTAGCGGGTGAGCGCGCGCTGGCGGCGCTCGTCCAGGGTGCGGGCGGCGGTGAGCGCCAGCGGGTGGGCGGGGATGACGCTCCCCTCCCTGAGCAGGTCGATCGACACGTCAGAACCTCCCGTCGCGTACGGAGAACTTGGTCGGCTTGCCCGCCAGCGGCAGGCCGCGCGTCAGCCAGGCGGCCTGCCAGGCGACGAGGGTGTCCAGGGGGACGTCCGGGTAGCCGAACAGGCCGTGGCAGCGGGAGGCGTCGCTGAGCAGCGCCGTGCCGGACTCCTCCCCGGCGAAGCGGGGCCCGGCGCCGAGGAGTGCGGCCAGCCGGGTGGCGGCGCGCCGCACGGAGGCGGTCTCCGGCCCGGTCAGGTTGAGCACGAACGGCTCCGGGGCGCGCGCGTGCAGCAGCGACCGCAGCGCGACCTCGTTGGCGTAGCCCTGCCAGACGACGTTGACGTGGCCGGTCGTGACGTCCACGGGCCGGCCGTCCCGCACGGCCGAGGCGAGGTCGGCCAGCACGCCGTAACGCAGGTCCACGGCGTAGGACAGCCGCAGGATCGCCACCCGCGCGCCGAGGACGGCGGCGGCGTGCTCGAAGACGCGTTCGCGGCCCAGGCAGCTCATGGCGTACTCGCCGACCGGGCCGGGCTCGTCGTCCTCGGCGCTGCCGCCCCGGGCCACGTCCACGAGCGGGTACACGTTGCCGGTGGAGAACGCGGCGATGGCGGCGTCGCGGTAGCGGCGCCCGACCGCGGCAGGCAGCGCGGCGTTGACCGCCCACGCCCGGTACGGCTCGGCCGAGGTGCCGAACTTGGCCCCGGCCAGGAACACGACGCCGCCGGCGTCGGGCAGCCCGGCCAGGTCGTCGCCGCCCATGAGGTCGTGGCGGACGACGTCCACCCCGTCCTCGCGCAGCGCCCGCGCCGCCGCCTCGTCCGACCAGCGCGAGACCGCGTGCACGCGGGTCCCGGAACGCCCGGCGGCGTCCAGGGCGCGGCGGGCCAGCCGGGCCAGGCTGGGGCCCATCTTGCCGCCGGCGCCGAGGAGGACGAGGTCGCCGTCGAGCCGGGCGGCGTCGGCGACCAGCGCGGCCGACGGGGTGGCCAGCCGCTCCTCGAGCTCCTTCTCAGACCCGAACATGCCGCGCTCCTTCCGCGAGGCCGGAGGCCCCGGCGTGGCCGGGCCGCCGGTAACGCACGCCGAGCTCGTCGAGCAGCGGCAGGTGGGCCGACAGGCGGCGGGTGAAGCCGCCCAGGTCCCGGCCCCGTGACCAGGCGGCCTCGGCGACCGCGCACAGCCGGGGGAAGGCGTTGTAGTCGAACCGCTCGCGCGTGGGCAGGTACTCGCCCCATAGCTGGGCCTGCAGGCCGAGGACGGCGTCACCGGCGTCGAACCCGTAGACGGTCTCCAGCGGCAGCGGCCCGGAGATGCTGACGGGCTCGCCCGGCCCGTCGGACTCGGCGTAGTCGAGGTAGGTGTGCGTGTGCGGGGCGGCGACCACGTCGTGCCCGGCGCGCAGCGCGGCCTCCACCCGGTCCACGCCCCGCCACGCCATGATCACCATGTCCTCGGGCGGGTCGTGGTCGAGCATGTCGTCCCAGGCGACCGCACGACGGCCGAGCCCGCGCAGGTGACCGGCCAGCAGGCGGCCCCACCAGCCGAGCAGGGCGGCGGGACCGGGCAGCCCCTCGTCCGCCACGCGCCGCGCGGCCTCGGGGCTGCGCGCCCACTCCTCGCCGCGGACCTCGTCCCCGCCGATGTGCACGTACGGGGACGGGAACACCTCGCACAGCTCGTCGAGCACGTCGCGGGCGAACGCGACGGCGCGGTCGCCGACGTTCAGCACGTGCGGCGAGATGCCCCAGGTGGTGCGCACCTCGACGGGCTCGTCACCGGGGTGGCCGAGCCACGGGCAGGCGGCAACGGCGGCCTGGGAGTGGCCGGGGAACTCGATCTCGGGGACCACGGTGACGCCGCGCGCCGCCGCGTACGCGGCCAGTTCCCGCAGCTCGCGCTGGGTGTAGAAGCCGCCGTGCGGGGTGTCGTCGGACACGCCGTCGCGGGCGTGCCCGGCCGGGGACCGCCTCCGGTACGCGCCGGCCTCGGTGAGGCGGGGATGGGCGCGGACCTCGAAGCGCCAGCCCTGGTCGTCGGTGAGGTGCAGGTGCAGGACGTTGAACTTGTGCAACGCCAGCAGATCCACGTACGCGTACAGGAAGGACAGGGGCCGCCACCAGCGGGCGACGTCGATCATGACGCCGCGCCAGGCGTGCCGGGGGACGTCCCGCACGGCGCCGCACGGCAGGCCGGCGGGGGTGCGGAGCTGGCGCATGGTCTGCACGCCCCACCGCAGCCCGGCCTCGGCGGCGGCGGCCACGTCGGCGCGCTCGGGGGTGACGGTGAGGACGTAGCCCTCCGGACCCAGGGCGGCGTCGTCCACGAGCCGCAGCGTGATCTCGGCCGGGCCGTCGCCGTCCGGGGGCAGGCCGAGCAGGTCGCGGGCGAGCCCCGCCTGCGGCCCGCGCACCCGCGCGCCGGCGCCGAGCGGGAACAGCCCTGCGCCGGGCCGCCACGAGGTGACCTGGGGGATCATCGGCCGAGCACCTCCCGGAAGGCGGTCAGGGCCGCGCCGACGGGCGGCGCGTCGGGGTACCAGACGCGCTCCCACTCCAGGGCCAGGTAGCCGGCGTAGCCGATGCGGTCCAGCTCGGCCAGCACGGCGGGCACGCCGACGGCGCCGTGGCCGGGCAGCACCGGCGCCAGGTCGGCGGGCGAGGCGGCGTCCTTGATCTGCACGTGCCGCAGGTGCGGCGCGAGCAGGTCGGCGGTGCGCGCGGGCGGCTCGCCGGCCCGCCACGGGTTCACGACGTCCCACAGGGCGCCGACGCGCTCCGAGCCGACCCCGGACAGCACCGCCGCCACGGCCTGGCCGGTGAGGAACACGTCGTGGGTCTCCAGCAGGACGTCCACGCCGTTACCGGGCAGCCGGGCGGCGACCTCGGCCAGCCGCTCGGTGGCGGCCGGGGCGGGGTCGGCCTGGCCTTCGACGCCGCCGAAGACGCGGACGTAGCGGGCGCCGAGCGCCTCGGCGATCTCGACGTGGCGCAGCACCTCGGCGACGGGGTCGCCGTCGGGGCGGGCCACACGGGTGTAGGAGCAGACGGCGACGATCTCGACGCCGGCCTCGGCGAAGGCGCGCTCGACCGCGCGCAGCTCGGCGGCCGTGCTGTCAGGCGCGATGAGGTCGCCGTCGGCGCACCGCAGCTCGACGCCGGCGCAGCCGTGTTCGGCGGCGATCCGGACGACCTCGTCGACAGGGGCTCCGGGGGTGCCGAGCGTGCTGAAGGCGAGCGGGTTCACGGGTGTCCTTTCACGGTGACGGTGGAGCCGAGACGGGCCGACTCGTAGACGGCCAGGGCGACGTCCAGGACGGACAGCGCGTACTCGGGGGTGACCTGGGGCGGGGTGCGCCCGGCGCAGGCGCGGGCGAAGTCGTCGAGCTGGGCGGCGAAGGCCGCGGCCATCTCGCCGGGCTCGGGGGCGGCCACCTGGGTGGCGGCGCCGGCGCGGAAGGACCACACGCCGTCGCCGCGGCTGATCCGCACCGCCCCCTCGCCGCAGACGATCTCGGTCTCGTCGGTGAACGGCAGGCCGGTGCCGGTGACGTTGATCGTCGAGCGGGTGCCGTCCGCGTGCCGGGCCAGCGCGACCGCCTCGGTCTCCACGGCCTTGCCGCCGGGCACGGCCACGTGCGCGGTCACCTCGGTGATCGGGGAGCCGACGAGCATCTGGAGCTTGTCGATGCTGTGGGTGCCGACGTTGAGCACGATCCCCCCGCCCGCCATGCCGGCGTCGAGGAACCAGCGCGGCCGGGCCGGGTCGGCGTAGTCGGCGGTGCGCCGCTCGGAGGCCACCACGACGCCGCCCAGCTCGCCGGAGGACAGGTAGGCCGCCGCGGCGCGCAGCGTCGGCACGAAGCGCAGCACGTGGCCGGCGGCGAGCACGACGCCGGCGGCGCGGCACGCCTCGATCATGGCGAGGGCGTCCTCGCGCGTGGTGGCGATGGGCTTCTCCACGAGCACGTGCAACCCGGCCGCGGCGGCGTCGAGCGTGATGGGGGCGTGCAGGGCGTGCGGGACCGTGACGACGACCGCGTCGAGGCCGCCCGCGTCGAGCATCGCCCGATGGTCGGTGTGGACGCGGGCGCCGGCCTCGGCGGCCAGCTTCTCCGCCGCCTCGGCGCGCACGTCGCACACCGCGACGACGTTCACCCGCCCGGCGCTCCGGCGGGCGGCCGCCAGGTGGAACTCGGCGATGGTGCCCGCGCCGATGACGCCCAGGCGCAGCCCGGATGTAATGGTCACGATGTCCTTTCTGAGGTGGACGGGGCTGAGAGGGGCTCAGCCCTTGAGTCCCGCGGACATGGTTCCGCGGACGAAGTAGCGCTGGGCCAGCACGAACACCACGAGCATCGGCAGGAGGCTCATCATGGCCGCGGCCGTGACGAGCTGGTCGTTGCCCACCCACTGCCCCTTGAGGCTCAGCACGCCGACGGGCAGCGTGTAGTTCTCCGGCGAGGTGAGGTAGATGACCGGCTCCAGCACGGCCTTCCACGAGGTGGTGAACGTGAAGACGGCCAGCGTGGCCAGGGCGGGCTTGGCCAGCGGGAGGTGCACCCGCCAGAACACCTGCCACGGGTTGGCGCCGTCCAGGCCGGCGGCCTCCTCGAAGTCCCTGGGGATGGCCAGGAACGTCTGCCGCATCAGGAAGATCCCGATGGGCGTGGCGAGCCAGTACGGCACGATGAGCGGCAGCAGCGTGTCCAGCCAGCCCAGCGACCGGAACAGCAGGAAGTTCGGCACGATCGTGATGACGGTGGGCAGCATCATCGTGCCGAGCGCCATCGTGAGCAGGGCCTGCTTGCCCGGCAGGCGCATCCTGGCCAGGGCGTGGCCGACGGTCGCGCTGGTGACGACGTTGCCGATCACCGCCAGCACGGCGATCACGAGGCTGTTGGCCAGGTAGATCCCGAACGGGGCGCGTTCCCACACCTCGGCGTAGTTGCTCCACTGGACGGGGTCGGGGACCCACACCGGCGGCACCTGGATGTACTGGGCGAAGCTCTTGAGCGAGTTGCCCAGCGCCGCCAGGAACGGCACCAGCATGACCGCCGCCCCCGACAGGACCAGCAGGTACGACAGCGTCTTACGCATAGTGCACCCACCTGCGCTGGAGCCGGAACTGCACCAGGGTGAGCACGAGCACCAGCACGAACAGCACCCACGCCACGGCCGAGGCGTAGCCCATCTGGAAGAACTGGAAGCCCTGCCGGTACAGGTAGAGGACGGTCAGCTCGCTGGCGCCGTGCGGGCCGCCGTCGGTCATCACGTACACCTGCTCGAACGACTGCAGCGTCTCGATGGAGGTGAGCACCAGCACCAGGAACGTCGTGCCGGAGATCCCGGGCAGCGTGATGTAGCGGAAGCGGTTCCACGCCGAGGCGCCGTCGATCTTGGCCGCCTCGTACCGCTCCTCGGGGATGGCCTGCAGCCCGGCCAGGAACAGCACCATCATGTAGCCGACGCCCTTCCACACCGCGACGGCGGCCAGGGTGGGGATGACCAGGGCCGGGTCCTGCAGCCAGTTCTCGGCCGGCAGCCCGACCAGGGCGAGCACCTGGTTGGCGATGCCGGTCTGCGGGTTGAACACCGAGTCGGCGACGTAGGCGACCACCACCCACGAGGAGACCACCGGCACGAAGTAGGCGGCCCGGAACAGCGCCATGCCGCGCAGCCGCTGGTTGAGCGCCATCGCCAGCAGCAGCGCCAGCGCCGTCTGGGTGGGCACGAACAGCACCGCGAAGTAGGCGGTGTTGCCGAGCGTGCGCCAGAACACCTCGTCGCCGAGCAGCCGGGAGAAGTTGCCGAACCCGACGAACGTGGGCGGGGACATCAGGTCGTAGTCGGTCATGCTGAAGAACAGCGAGGCCAGCACCGGCCAGGCGGTCAGCGCCACCAGGTGGAGCAGGTAGGGGGAGGCGAAGGCCAGGGCCCAGGCGCGTTCCCTGGCCCTGCGCGTGCGCGCCGTCGCGGGAGGCCCGGCGGCGACCGGCCGCGCCTTGCGGGTGAGGACCGTCACTGCGTCTGCCCCGCGTAGAAGCGGTCGATGACCTGCTGGGCCTCCTTCTGCCCGGTCGCCAGCGCCTCGGCCACCGGGGTGGCGCCCGACAGCGCCTCGTTGACGCGCTTGGCCAGGGCCTCGGTGTACTCCGACCAGACGGCGTTGGTGCCGAGCGTGTCGGAGGCGTCCAGCGCCTCCAGGAACACCGGGCCCCGGTCGGCGGGCAGCGCCGTGGCGGCGGCCTTCTTGTTGATCGGGATGGCCTCGCCGAGCTCGGCCCAGCGGCTCTGCGGCTTCTCGCCGGAGAAGTACGTGATCCACTTCCAGGCGGCGTCGGCCTGCTCGGGCGTGGCGGCCTTGCTGACCACCCACGAGTTGACGATGGCGACGTTCCCCCGGCCGCCGGGCCCCTTGGGCAGCGGGGCGACGCCGAAGTCGACCTTCGCGCTCATGGCGGGCAGGGTCCGGGCGTAGATGCCGTACGACATGGCCACGCGGCCGGTGGCGAACAGCGTGTGCACGGCGCCCTTGCCGAAGGACTCGGTGGTGACGTAGTCGGGGGCGAACCCGTCCTTGCCCATCGCGGCCAGCATCCAGTCGAGCGCGGCCCTGGACTCGGGGGTGTCGATGGCGACCTTGCGGTTGCCGTCGGTGACGACGTCGCCGCCGAACGCCTTGACGATGGGCCACCAGCTCTCGGTGAAGCCGGGGGAGTAGGCGCGGAAGCCGTAGGTGTCGGGCCTGCCGTCGCCGTTGGTGTCCTTGGTGAGCTTCCTGGCGGCGGCGGCCAGGTCGTCGTAGGTCCAGTCGGCGGTCGGCTCGGCCACGCCGGCCTCGGCGAACAGCTTCTTGTTGTAGAACAGCACGGGCGTCTGGGCGCCCTGGGGGAAGCCGTGGACGCGGCCCTTCCCGTCGCGGTTCAGCTCCAGGCCGGAGTAGGCGGCGGCGTCGACGGTCCTGACGCGGTCGGTGAGGTCGGCCAGCGCGCCGCGGGCGGCGAACTCCTGCACGAGCACGCCGTCCGACAGCCACACCTGCGGCGCCTGGCCGCCGGCGATCTGCGTGCGCAGCCGCTCGAAGAACTTGACGTACGGTGCGACCTCCAGCTGCACCTTGATCGACGGGTTGGCGGCGGTGAACTCCTTGACCAGTTCCCGCATGAGCGTGTCGGCGGGGTCTCCGGCGCCGGCGTAGAAGCCAAGGCGCAGGGTGACGGCGCCCGGCTCCCCGGCCGGGCCGCCTCCGCACGACGCCGTCCCGGCCAGGGCGAGCACGGCCAGCGTGCCGGCGGCGAGCATGCGAACTTTCATGGGTCCTCCACGGGCGAAGGGGGGATCAGGGGGGTGAAGGGGACGAGCGCGTGCCTGGGACCGCGCGCGCCTCTCGGGGGGCGTGCGCGGTTGCCGGACCGTGCGCGTTCTGGGGGTGTGCGTTCTGGGGGTGTGCGTTCTGGGGGTGTGCGTTCTGGGGGTGTGCGTTCTAGGTGGGGACGCGTACTTCCACGAGGCTGCCGGAGGCGGCGCCGCAGGAGGCGCGCACGGCCAGGCGGGGCTGGAGCACCACGCGGCAGACCGGGGCGGCCGGGCCGAGCTCGATGCGGCGCAGCAGCAGCTCGGTCGCCATGCGGCCGACCTCGGCCTTGGGCGGCGACACGGCCGTCAGCGGCACCTCAGACAGGTCGGCGACCTCGTCGTCGTAGGCGACCACGGCGATGTCGTCGGGGACGGTGAGCCCGACCCGGCGCAGGTAGGGCAGCAGGGCGGTGGCCTCGCGGTCGCCCAGGCACACGACGGCGCGCACCTTCTCGGCGACCAGGGCGTTGGCGTAGGCGAGCAGGTCGGGGCCGGTCCAGACGGCCTGCCGGGCCGTGGCCGCCGGGATCTCCGGCAGGCCGAGGTCGGCGACGGCGCTGCGGAATCCGGCGAACACCTGCTCGGAGGTCGCGGTGCCGACGCGGCCGAGGTAGCCGATCCGGCTGCGGCCGAGCCCGCTCAGGTGCTGCACGGCCGCGTAGCCGCCGCCGGGCACGTCGGTGCAGACGTAGGAGGTCGGGTCGGCCGGCCTGGGGTCGGCCGGCCGGCGCTCGACCAGCACGTACGGCACCGGCAGCGTGCGCAGCCTGGCCAGGTGCGCGGCGGGGTCGGCGGCCAGGTGCAGGTTGGGCACCAGCAGCAGGCCGGCGACGCCGACGTCCACGAGCTGCTGGAGCTGGGCCGACTCGGTGGCGGGGTCGTAGTTGGAGCACGCGAGCACGAGCCGGACGCCGGCCGCGGTGGCGGCCCGCTCGATGCCCTCGACGATCCGGGGGAAGTAGTAGGTGGTGGACGGGACGAGCGCACCGATGAGCCGCGGCCCGGCGCCCGGGGTGGCCGTGACGGAGTTCGCCACGAACGTGCCCGACCCCTGCCGCCGGCGGACGAGCCCCTCCTCGACCAGGAGGTCCACGGCGCGGCGCACGGTGTTGACGCCGACCGCGTAGGTCCGGGCGAGCTCGGCCTCCGTCGGGAGTCTCGCGCCGACCGGCCAGCGGCCCTGGGCGATCTCCTGCCGCAGGCGGGCGGCGAGGGTGCGGAAGCGCCGACCCCTGGGGAGGGAATTCATTCCATCGGATGGCTCCATGACCGGATTCTTCGCCATATTCCGTCCATAAGTCAATCCTGAATTCATGCTTTATCCATTCGATAAATAGCATGAATTCATTCCTTTATTGCGGGCGCGCGTGCAGGGGTCACCAGGACGCGGTGACGTCCCGGTCGCGGTCATAGGCGCCGGCCCAGTAGCGGTCCGGGGCCGTCAGACGGTGCACGGCGAAGCCGGTCTCGCCCGTCGCCTGCTTCAGCGTCTCCGACGTGGCCGTGGCCCATCCGCCGGCGTCGGCGGTCACCGTCACGTACCGGCCGGCGGAGAAGGTGAACCGGCCCCGCACGGTGGCGGCCACCGGCTCCCCGGTCTCCTGGTCCACCACGCGCAGCCGCACCCGCGCCACGCCGTTCTCCAGCGTGACCGCCATCGACTCCACCACCGCCGGGCGCAGGCCGGTGCCGCCCGTCGTCACCGTCACCGGGGCGGAGGCGGGGCCGCGGTTCCCGGCCACGTCCACCGGGACGACCCGGTAGTGGTAGGCGGTGCCCGGCAGCAGCCCCGTGTCGGTGTGCGTCAGGCCGCGCGCCCGCCCGGCGAGCGTGTCCGCCCCCGGCGTGAAGCCCGCCCGCGCCGACCGGTGCACCTCGTAGAAGGCCACCTCCGTGTCGTCGCCGGCCCGGCCGTAGGCCAGGTCGACCGTGGCGTGCTCGAACGCCGTGGCCGTCGGCGGGGAGGCCACGCCGGTCGGCGGGCCCGCGTCGGCCGGCGGGTCCGGCCACCGGGCCGACGGCCCCCAGACCGTGGGCAGCTCGCGGTAGGAGTCGTAGTGGTGCAGCGCCACCCCGGCGAAGGCCGGGCTCGCCGAGAACGCCGTGTAGACCTTGGCCAGCTCGGCCTCCAGGGCGTCCCTGCCCTCCTCGCGGAAGGTGATGCTGGAAGGGTCGCCGCTGGTGGCGATGTCGAGCGTCTCGACCCCGACCACGACCGACAGCGGCTTGCCGATGCGCTCGGCGTAGGCCAGCTCGCCGGCGGCCTGCGCGATGATGCCCGCGCTCCCGTCGGCCGTGTCGCGGTAGTCCATGATCGCGATGTAGTCGGACAGGTCCTGCACGTGCTCCGACAGCGGCCGGGTGACGCCGCCGTACGGGACGGCCGTGCAGCACGCCGACACGTCCAGCCAGCGGGGCACCGCCGGCCCGAACAGCAGCGGCTGGCCGGAGGCGTCCCGTCGGGCGATCATCGCCCGCAGCGTGTCCAGCCACTGGATCTGCGGCTCCGGCTTGGCGCTGGCGAACCACGGCAGGATGTACGGCTCGATGTCCACGTTGATCCCGTCGAAGCGCTGCTCGGGCGCGGAGGACAGGTTGTAGTTCAGCACCCGCTCCATCTCCCGCACCGCGCGGTCGCGGTAGCGGGGCAGCGCCCCCAGGTACGGCGGCCGGGTGCCGCCGGCGACGGTGGCGTGCACCCGCATGCCGCGGCGGTGCGCCCAGGCCACGAAGTCGCGCAGCCGGGGCCGGGCGTCCTCGATCACGTCGCGCCCGGCGTGGACGTCCACGCCCAGGTAGATCGTCGAGCCAGGGTCGAGGACGGTCTCCAGCAGGCGGCGCGAGCCCGGGTTGAGCACCAGGTTGTAGGAGGCCTTCTCCCAGATCCACATCGCCCGGTCCTGCCGGTGCGGCACCGGCCGTTCCTTCTCGGCCGTGCCCAGCAGCACGTACCTGGTCGCGGACCGGGACACGTGGCCGCGCGCGTCCACCGCCTCGGCCTCCAGGCTCGCCGCCACGTCACCGTGGTGGGAGGGGGTCAGCAGCGCCGTGTAGCGCCCGGCCGCGCCGGTGGCGCGCGTCCACGGCCCGCCGTTGACCCGCACCCGCACCGTGCGCACGTCGTGGTCCCGCACGTCCACGCGGATCGGGGTGGGTTTGGAGAGCCGGGCGCCGTCGGCGGGCGCGGTGATCGCCACCTCGGGCGCGCGGGCCGCCGGGTCGTCCAGCCGCAGCGTCGTCGGCCGCGACCACACGCCGTAGCGGGTGCGGGCGTCGCTCGCCCTGGCGTAGACCTCGACGTCCCCGTGCAGGTCGCGGGTGTCCAGGTCGTAGGACCAGGTGCCGGTGTCGTCGGCGTCGGGGTCGCTGACGCGGGCCCGTTCGATCCGCTCGCCGCCGACGACGAGGGTCACGTCGTACGCGCCGGTGAATCGCCCGGCCAGGCGGACGACGCCGGGAGCCGTCTCGGCGGAGTCGATCACCACCGAGGGGGGTTCGACGGCGCCGGCGGCGGGCGGCGGCAGGGCCGCGACCCCGGTCAGGGCGAGCAGCAGCCCGCCGGAGATCCGCGAGAACCGTAAAGGCATGGGAGGCCACCTCCATAGGAATGAATCACGGTCGGAGGAAGGAATGTCCGGGCAGAGCGCCCAGGAATGGCGCAACAATAACGGGAGGTTTCCGGAATAAAAATGGCGTGAATTCCCTCCTGCACGGCAGGCGACATAAGAGCGGCCGCCGACAGAAATGTTTCAATCGCCTGACATGCGGCTTGTATGCTGCTGCGGACCCATCCCCCGAAAAGTTTCGAGGTGCCGGCTTGCCGGACGAGCCCCGCTGGGTGACCACCTGGGCCTCGGCCCCCCAGCTCACCGAACCGGGCGACCTGCCGCCCGCCCCCTACACGCGCGACGGCCTCGCCCTCGCGGGCAGCACGCTGCGGCAGACCGTGCGCGTCTCCGCCGGTGGGCCGAGGATCCGGCTGCGGCTGTCCAACGCGTTCGGCGGCGCCCCGCTGCGGCTCACCCGCGTCCTGCTGGCGCTGCCCCGCGACGGCCGGTCGGGGGAGCGCGCCGTCCGGCCGGGCACGTCCCGGCCGGTGACCTTCCACGGCCGGACCCCGGCCGTCGTGCCGCCCGGCGCGCACGTCGTCTCCGACCCGCTCGACCTGGACGTGCCGCCGCGCGCCGCGCTCACCGTCACCCTCCACCTCGCCGGCGGGCACCCGGCGGCGGGCCTCACCTCCCACCCCGGCTCCCGCACCACCTCCCACCTCGCTCCCGGCGACCAGGCAGGCGCCGCCGACCTGGCCGGCGCCACGCCCGTCGACCACTGGTACCTGCTCAGCGGCGTCGAGACGTGGTCCACGGCCTCCGCGCTCGCCCTGCTCGGCGACTCGCTCACCGACGGCCGGGGCTCCACCACCAACGGCGACGACCGCTGGCCCGACCGGCTCCTCGACCGGCTGCCGCCGGGCGCGGCCGCCGCCGTCGTCAACCAGGCGGCGGGCGGCAACCGGGTGCTCGCCGACGGCCTCGGCCCCGCCGCGCTGTCCCGCCTCGACCGCGACGTGCTCGCGCAGAGCGGCGTCGACCGGTTGCTCGTCTTCGAAGGCGTCAACGACCTCGGCACCGCCCCGCCCGCCCCGGACGCGCAGAAGGACGTCACCGGCGAGCTGATCGCCGCCTACCACCAGATCGTCGTGCGCGCCCAGGCGCGCGGCATGCTCGTGTACGGCGCCACGCTCACGCCGTTCGGCGGCCACGTCCCGTACGACGATCCGGACGGCCACCGCGAGGCCGCCCGGCAGGAGGTCAACGCCTGGATACGCGGCGGCGGCGCGTTCGACGCGGTGGTGGACTTCGACCGGGCGGCCCGCGACCCGGCGGACCCCCGGAGGCTGCGCCCGGCCTACGACGAGGGCGATCACCTGCACCTCAACCCGGCCGGCTACCGGGCGCTCGCCGCCGCCTTCCCGCTGGATCTGCTCACGGCGGCGCGGTGACGGGCCACGTCTCTTTTGGTGATTTTTCAGTCGTAAACACGTGATGACGCGCAGTCACGGATCACCCGCGTCCAGTCGGCCAGCGCGGGATCGCCCGCCGTGGCCTCGCACAGCCGCTGCCACAGACCGGCCCTGGTCCAGCGGGTGAACCAGCGATGCGCCGTGGGCACGGTGACGCCGAACGCCGCCGGCAGGTGCTGCCACGCGCAGCCGCTCGTGACCACGTACACGACCGCCGTCATGACCGTGCGCGCGTCGGCGGCGGCCCGGCCGCCGCCCTGGCGGCGGGGCGGCGGCTCCGGCACCAGCGGACGGACCGCCTCCCACAGCTCATCAGGGACCAGACGCCGGGCGAGTGCCTCCATGACGCAGATCCTCCTCCATGATCCGCGCGCACGCGCGCTGAGCTGCCAAATGAGACGTGAGCCGAGGTGCGCGACGGCGATCGGCGCGGCTAGCCTCGGCGCTCGATCGGCGGCCCCCGGCCGTCCGCCGAGGGGACTCTCGGCGCCATCGACGAACGGAGCACAGCTATGACGATCCTCGTGACCGGCGCGACGGGCACGGTCGGGCGCATCGTGGTCGACCGCCTGCTGCGGGCCGGGCAGCGCGTCCGGGCCCTGACGCGCAACCCGGCGGGCGCCGCGCTGCCCGACGGCGTGGAGCTGGTGGCCGGGGACCTCGCCGGCGCGGCGGCGGCGCTCGACGGCGTGGACCGGGTCTACTACCTGGCCGGCATGCTCGCCCCCGAGACCGCGGCCGAGCAGGCCCGCGCCTTCGCCCGGCGGGCGGCCGAGGCCGGGGTGACCCGCGTGGTGACGATGACCGGCGTGGCGGTCACGGTCCGGCGGCCCGGCAGCTACGAGATGCTGCTCGAGGTGGAGGAGGCCGTCGAGGCGTCCGGCCTGGAATGGACGCACGTGCGGCCGGGCGAGTTCGCCGCCAACAAGCTGGACCTGTGGGCGCCGTCGATCCGGGCCGAGGGCGTGGTGCGCAGCGCCTTCCCCGACGCGCTGGGCGTGCCGATCCACGAGGCCGACATCGCCGAGGTCGCCGTCGCCGCCCTGCTGGAGGACGGGCACGCCGGTCGCGCGTACTCGCTGAGCGGCCCGCAGGCGCTCAGCCATCGCGAGCAGGCCGCCGCCATCGGCGACGGGCTCGGCCGGACCCTGCGCTTCGAGCCGCTCACGTACGGGCAGGCGCGCGCCGCCTGCATCACCGCGGGCATCCCGGCCGAGATCGCCGAGTACCTGCTCGGCTACCAGGCCGAGTACGCCGAGGAGCCGCCCGCGGTGCTGCCCGACGTTGAGCGGGTGCTCGGCCGGCCGGCGCGCACGCTCGCCGAGTGGGCCGCCGACCACCGGGCCGACTTCACCCCGGCCGCGTAGCGCCGGTCAGCGGGCCGCCTGCTGCGCCACGGGAGGACGGGCGCGCTGCGGGCGGGGGAGGAGCTGGACGAGCCCGGCGACGGCCAGCGCCACGGCGATCACGTAGATCAGCCCGTGCTGGAACGCCTGGCTCACCCCGCCCGCCAGGCCGCCGTAGAAGACGATTCCGACGATCCCGACGCCGAGCGCGGCCCCGACCTGCTGGACCGTCGTCAGCACCCCGGCCGCGGACCCGGCGTGGCGGGGCGCGACCCCGGCCAGCACCGTGCCCATGATCGGCGCGAGCCCCAGCCCCATGCCGAACCCGTCCACGGCCAGGATCGGCACCAGCCACCCGAGCGGCACCTGCGCCGCCACGGCGGCGAACAGCACGGTGAGGGCGACCGCCCTGGTCAGCCCGCCCACCGCGATCGCCTGACGGCCGAGCCGCGCGACGAACCTGGGCGCGAGCCGCGAGGCCGCCAGATAGCCGAGCCCGATCGGCGTGAAGACCAGCCCGGCCTCCAGCGCGTCCAGCCCGGCCGCGCCCTGCACGTACAGGGCGAAGATCAGGAAGTACGCGGCCATGCCCATGGTGAAGGCGAGCTGGGTCAGCAGGCCGGCGGTGAACGCCCGCTCGCGGAACAGGGCCAGGTCGATCAGCGGCGAGGCGTGCCGGCGCCGGCCGTAGGAGGTGAAGAGCGCGAGCGCGACGAACGGCGACAGCCACGTCCACAGCGGCCAGCCCTGTTCGCGGCCCTCGATCAGCGGCAGCAGGGTCGCCACCAGCGCGCCGGTGACCAGGGCGGCCCCGCCCAGGTCGAGCCGCGCGGCCGTGCCGGCGCGGCTCTCGGGCACCACGGCGCGGGTCAGCGCGAGCGCCGCCACGCCGATCGGCACGTTGATCAGGAAGCAGGCCCGCCAGCCGAGCCCGAACAGGTCGGCCTGGATCAGCACGCCGCCGATGAGCTGCCCGAACACCGCGGCCAGCCCCATGGTCAGCGCGTAGGCGTTGAGGGCCCTGGCCTGGGCGGCGCCGCTGTAGGCGGTGCGCAGGATGGCGAGCACCTGCGGGGTGAGCGCCGCAGCGGCCAGCCCCTGGGCGACGCGGGCGGCGATGAGCGTGCCGGCGTCGGGGGCCAGGCCGCACGCCAGCGAGGCGAGCGTGAACAGGGCCAGCCCGATGGCGAACACGCGGCGGCGGCCGAACAGGTCGCCGAGCCGTCCGCCGAGGATCAGGCCGGACCCGTAGGCCAGGCCGTAGCCGGCGACGATCCACTCGACCTCGGCGGCTCCGGCGTGCAGGTCACGCTGGATGGCGGGGATGGCGACGTTGACGATGAAGAAGTCGAGGATCGTGACGAACACACCGGTCAGCACGGTGGGAAGGGTGCCCGCGCGGGGCATGGCAGCTCCAATAGATAGAACGATCGGTATACGTCGCCATTAGATAGAATGGTTGGTCTAAGTGTCAATCCGCCGTTCTTCGATCGGATGCGTGTGATGAGCAGACCGGGCCCGCGCGAGCGGCTTCTCGAAGCCGCCAGCGACCTCACCTACGAGCACGGCGTCCACGTGGGCGTGGACGCGATCCTCAAGCGGGCCGACGTCGCCCGCCGCTCGCTCTACCAGCACTTCGGCGGCAAGGACGGGCTGATCGCCGAGACGCTCGCGACCGCCGGGCTCGACGCCCGCTACCGGCAGGTGATGGACGGCGCCGGCGACGACCCCCGGGACCGGGTGCTGGCCGTCTTCGACGCGCTGGACGAGATCACCACGCGGCCGACGTTCCGCGGCTGCCGCTACACGGCGGCCGACCTGGCCCTCACCGACCGGGACCACCCCGCCCACGCCGAGGTCCGCGCGTACAAGGAGAGGCTGCGGGGGCTGTTCGAGGACGAGCTGCGCCGCCACGGGCACCCCGAGCCCGGCTTCGGCGCCGACCAGATCCTCGTGCTGATCGACGGGGTGCTCGCGCACGCCGTCACCCGCCCCGGCGCCCACCCCGCCCGCGCCGCCCGGGCGATGGCCGAGGCGGTGCTCGACCGGCGCGGCTAACCGGCCAGCGTCTCGCGGAGCAGCTCGGCGAACGCGGCGGGGTGGGTGCTGAGCCCGGTGTGCCCGCCGGGGAAGTGCACGAGCTCGGTGCCGAACCGCACGGCCAGGCAGGCGGCGGGGCGGTAGGGCAGCTCGCCGCGCGATTCGTCGCCGGCCGCGAGCACCAGCCGGCCGGCCAGGGCCGCCAGCCGGTCCACGTCGGGGGCGTAGGCCATGAAGGCGGGCACGATCCGGCCGAGGAAGTAGGGCAGGTTGGCCATCGTCCGCTCCGCCCGGGCCGCCGCGCCGGGCGGCAGCTCGGCCGGGGCGGCGGGCCCGGCGGGTTCGGCGCCGCCCGGCCGCCGCAGGGCCGCCGCGAACTCGGCGACCGCCGGCATCAGGCCCTCGCGGTGGAAGGTGTCCTGCACGCGGGCGAGCATCGCGCGGTGCTCGGCGGCGTCGGGCAGCACCTCCACCACGGGCGGCTCGTGCGCCACCACGCGCTCGACCCGGTCCGGGTGGGTGGCGAGCAGGTGCAGCGCGACGATCGCCCCCGAGCTGCACCCGGCCACGCGGGCGGGCGCACCGGGCGACAGCAGCTCGATCAGCCGGTACGCGTCGTCGGCGTGCGAGGCGACATGCTGCTCGGCGCCGGGGTCGTCGAGCGGGCTGCGCGACATGCCGCGCGCGTCGTACGAGGCCACCGTCCAGTCGGCGGCCAGCACGTCGGCGACGCCGTCGTAGGAGGCGGCGTCGCCCGCGCCGCCGGGGATCAGCAGCAGGAGCGGGCCCTGCCCGCGCACCTCGTAGTGCAGGGTCGCGCCTGCCACGCGCAGGCGGCCGGTGGCGGGGACGGTCATGACGGATCTCCTTCACGTGCGGGCCAGCGCTCCAGGAGCGCGTGCAGGGCGTCGAGGCAGCGGGCCCAGGAGTCCGCAGCGGGCCGCGCGTGCGCGAACCCGCCGGCCGCCTCCAGGCTGACGAAGCCGTGCAGCGTGCTGCGCACCAGCCGGACCGCGTCGGTCAGGTCGGGCTCGGCCAGCGCGTAGGCGCGCAGCATGCTGTAGGTGAGCTCGATCGCGCGCCGCGGCCCGGGGGCCCGGGCGGCCAGCTCGGGATCGATCCGCGCCGGGACCTGCGTCGCGGTGTAGCGGCCCGGGTGGTCGTGGGCGTAGGACCGCCACGCGTCCGCGAACGCCACCAGCGCGTCCTTCCCGGCCCGCCCGGCGGTCGCCTCGGCGATGCGGATCGTCTTCTCGTCCGCCGCCAGCAGCGCGATCCGGCCGCGCAGGTCCTCAAGTCCGCGTACGTGCACGTACAGGCTCGCGTCCTTGACGCTGAGCCGCCGCGCCACCGCCGACATGGTCACGTGCTCCAGCCCGACCTCGTCCGCCAGCTCGGCGCCCGCGGCCGTCACCCGGTCCGCCGTCAGCCCTGCCCGCGCCATCCGCACTCCTAGAGTCGCTAAACAAAACCTAATGGTCCTAGGCTATTCCTTGCTGTTCCAGGATGGCAAACTGGTTCGATGACGTACGAACAGGACGCGGCGACCGCTCACGCCTGGGCCGCGCTCGGCGGGCCGCCCGAACTGGCGGCGACGGTCGCGTACGAGGGGGCGGGCGACGTCCTGGCCGCGCGGCTGCCGGTGCGGGAGCTGGCCCGGGCGAGCGTGGGCGTGTGCTCGCTGGCGGCGGCCGAGCTGCTGGCGCGGCGCAACGCGACGCCGCTGCCCCCGGTGCGGGTCCGGGAGGCGGCGGTGGCCACGGCCTTCGTCAGCGAGCGGCACCTGCGCGTCGGCGGCAAGTCCCCGCGGGCGTTCGCGCCGCTGTCGCGCTTCTGGCGCGCGGCCGACGGCTGGGTCCGCACCCACGCCAACTACCCGCACCACCGCGCCCGGCTGCTCGGCGCCCTCGGCGTGGCCGACACGGGGGACGACCCGGACCTGGCCGAGACCCTGGCCGCCGAGCTGGCCGCCCGCCCCGCCCGGTGGATCCAGGAGACCGTCTACGCGGCCGGCGGCCTGGCCGTCGCCGTCGCCCCGCCCGGCGGCGCCGCCCACCCGCTCGTCGAGACCGCCCCCTCGGACGTGAGCTGCCGGGCCCCGCTGCCCCCGGCGCCGCTGCCCGCCGCCGGGGTGCGCGTCCTGGACCTGACCCGGGTCATCGCCGGCCCCGTCGCCACGCGCACCCTGGCCCTGCTGGGCGCCGACGTGCTGCGCGTCGACCCGCCGAACCTGCCGGAGAGCGCCGACAGCCACGCCGACACCGGGATGGGCAAGCGCTCGGCGCTGCTGGACCTGACCGCCGCCGACGGCCGGGCCGCCTTCGCCGAGCTCGTCGCCACTGCCGACGTCGTCGTGCACGGCTACCGCCCCGGCACGCTGGAGGCGCTCGGCCTCGGCGACGTGCTCGCGCGGCGTCCCGGCCTGATCGTCGCCCGGCTGTGCGCCTGGGGCTGGTCGGGGCCGTGGGCCGCGCGGCGCGGCTTCGACAGCCTGGTGCAGGCGGCGAGCGGCATCGCCGTGATCGAGGCGGGACCCGACGGCAGCCCCGGCGCGCTTCCCGCCCAGGCGCTGGACCACGGCACTGGCTACCTGCTGGCCGCCGCCGTCCTGCGCGCGCTGACCGACCGGCAGCGCACCGGGCTCGGGCGCTCGGTCCGGCTCTCCCTCGCGGGCACCGCGTCCTGGCTGATGAACGACCTGCGTCCCGTCCCGGCCGAGGGCGACGGCTACGACGCGGGCCCGTGGCTGGCCGAGACCGGCTCCCCGTACGGGCGGCTCCGCCACGCGCTGCCGCCGGTCCACTACGAGGGCGCGCCCCGCACCTGGCGCACCCCGCCGTCCCTGTGGGGCGGCGACGCACCCGCCTGGACGCCCGCCTAGCCGCGCCGCATCCCGGGCGCTATCCGCGCCGGGCCTCGAGCGCGTCCAGGATGAGGTCGAGGCCGTAGCCGAACTCCTCCGCGTAGTCGTAGCCCGGCCGCAGCGCGTGGCCGGTGATCATCTCCCGCAGGTACGGCAGGCCGTCCGGGAGGTGCTCCAGGATGTCGCCGGCCACGTCCTCCACCTCGGCGGGCGTGGACAGCGGCAGGTTCGCCTCCTGCAGCACGAACCCGCCGACGTAGCTGTCGACGAGCGAGACGGCGTGGGCGGCCATCGGCAGCGAGAACCCCGCCTCCCGCAGCACGCCGAGGACGGCGTCGTGGTGGCGCAGCGTCGCCGGGCCCGGCCGGCGGCGGGAGTCGATCAGGCCGAGGGCCCAGCTGTGCCGCGAGAGCACCGCGCGCGCGGAGCCGGCGCGGGCCCGGATCGCCGCGCGCCAGTCGCCGTCGCCGGGCCGGGGCAGCTCGATCGCCGCGAACACCGCGTCGACCACGCCGTCGAGGATCGCGTCCTTGTTCGGCACGTGGTGGTAGAGCGACATCGCTTCCACGCCCAGCTCCTGCGCCACCCGCCGCATCGTGATCGCCTCGGCGCCGCCGCGGTCGGCGACCCGGATCGCGGCCTCCAGCACGAGCTCCCTGCTGAGCGGCTGGCGAGGTGGTGACACGACGGCTCCCGGGGCGGCGGCAGGGGTTGACAGCCTTACGAGTGTAAGTCAGCCTTACGGGCGTAAGCCCGAGATGAGGAGATCCCGATGCCGATGCCGCTGTGGTGGGGGCGCCTGAACAAGCGCGTGTTCAACCCCCGGGCGGTCGCCCGGGGGTCGTGGCCGGTCCTGACGCACGTCGGCCGCGTCTCCGGCGCCACCTACCGCACGCCGCTCGACGCGCACCCGGTCGACGGCGGCTACCTGTTCGTCCTGGTGTACGGGTCGGGCACCGACTGGGTGCGCAACATCCTGGCCGCCGGGGAGGCGCGGCTGCGGGTCGGCGGCAAGGAGGTGGCGCTCACCGCCCCGCGCGTCGTCGGGCGGGAGGAGGCGTTCCGGGCGCTCCCCGCCGGGGTCAGGCGCCCGCCGAGGCTGCTGCGCATCACCGAGTTCCTCCGCATGGACACGATTCCGCTGGGCTGAGGATCCCTCAGGACGCGCCGCCGTCCGTGCGCACCGGCAGCGCGGTCAGGGCCCGCTGCATGCCCGGCCGCCAGCCGATCTCGGCCGCCGGCACGGCCAGCTCCAGGCCGGGGAAACGGTCGATCAGCGTGCGCAGCGCGATCTGCGTCTCGGCCCTGGCCAGCGCCGCGCCCAGGCAGTAGTGGATGCCGTGGCCGAACCCCAGGTGGGCGTTGTCCTCGCGGCCCACGTCGAGCAGCTCCGGCCGGTCGAAGCGGCGCGGGTCCCGGTTCGCCGCCGCGTACACCACCTGCACCGCCTCGCCCGCCGGGATGCGCGTGCCGCCGAGCTCCACCGGCTCGAGCGTGTAGCGCATCACCGCGATCTCGGCCGGTCCGGTGGCGCGCAGGAACTCCTCCACGGCCGCCGGGACGGCGTCCAGGTCGTCGCGCAGGCGCGCGAGCAGCTCCGGGCGGGTCAGCAGCAGCCGCACGCTCTGGCTGATGAGCGAGACCGTGGTCTCGTGCCCGGCGATCAGCATGCTGATCCCCAGCGCCACCAGCTCCTCGTCGGCCAGCCGGTCGCCGTCGTCCTCCTGGACGCGGACCAGCGCCGACAGCAGGTCCTCCGCGCCGTCGACGCCGTCCGTGCCGGCGACGCGCTTGGCCGCGACCAGCTCGCTCATGTACGCGACCAGGCCCCGCGCCCCGGCGGCGATGCGGGCGGGGTCGGGCGCGGTCAGGTCGCCGGCCCACGCCCGCCAGATGTCGCGGTCGGCCGAGGGCACGCCGAGCAGCTCGCAGATGACCTGGATGGGCAGCGGGTACGCGAACCGCTCGATCAGGTCGAACTCCGCCGGCAGCCCGTCGAGCAGCGCGTCGGTGATCTCCTGGATGCGCGGGCGCAGCCGCTCCACGCGCCGGGCGGTGAACCCGCGCGACACCAGCCGCCGCAGCCGCGTGTGGTCCGGCGGGTCGTAGGCGCCGAGGGTGCGCAGCAGGTAGGGGGCCACGTCGTCGGGCAGCCCGGCGGCCGCGGCCACGTCCAGCTTGGACTGCCGGGAGATGTCGCTGCTGAAGCGCGGGTCGGTCAGCGCGGTCACGCACTCGTCGTAGCCGGTGACCAGCCAGATCAGGGTGCCGTCCAGGTAGCGGCCCTGGCTGACCGGTCCGTTGCCGGCCAGCCCGGTCAGGAAGGCGTCGCGGTCGGCCGCGGTCATCAGGCCGAGGATCTGCGGCTCGGTGGTGCTCATGCTCATGACTCCAGAAGGTCGAGGGGAAGGGGAGGGGGAGGCGCCGTCATGGGGACCGCCGCTCCTCGCGGACCGCGTCCCAGGCGTCCAGGACGCGGTCGTCGGCGAACAGGCCGCGGGTGAAGATCTCGATCCCGGCGCGGGAGGTGCGCAGCGTCCGGTCCGTCTCGGACCCGCCGCCCGGCAGCGCCCGCGCGAGGTGCTCGCCGAACGTCAGCGGCGCCAGCAGCCACGTCACGTAGACGGCGGCGCGGGCGCGCGGGTCGTCGCTGGGACGCACCCGGCCGGTGCGCACGCCCTCCTCCAGCCAGCGTTCGGCCGCCGCGACGATGTCGTCGAACAGCGCCGCCGCCGCCGGGCTGCCGTCGAGGAACGCGCGCCCCAGGTAGAGCCGCATCGCCGAGCTCGCCTCCAGCATGGCCGCCAGGCCGCTGACGTCGTCGAGGTCCGCGCCGGGGCCGCCGCGCACCATCTCGACCACGTACGCGTCGCACGCCTTGCGCAGCCCTTCCTTGGAGCCGAAGTGGTGCAGGACCAGCGCGGCGGACACGCCCGCGCGGGCGGCGATGGCGCGCACGCTCACCCGGTTGACCCCTTCGGCGCCGAACAACTCCAGTGCCGCGTCCCGGATCCGGGCCCGCCCGGTCAGGTCACTGTCTGAACGCATGAACAGGATGCTAAACGATTGTTCAGCTCGATGGGAAACTACTAACTGGCTTAGTAGCTGGTCGGCATGTCGCTGCTGGGTTTATGAGTTTCTTACTATGGCGCGTAGTAGCCTGCCGTTCTGGTCGTCACAGGAGGAGCGGTGGGAGTTCGGCAGCGGCGTCTCGCGATGCGTGTCGCGCGTGCCGTCCTGCTGGTCGCCGTCGCCCTCGGGGTCTACGGCATGCACACGCTCGGCCACCACAGCGGCCACCAGGCTGGCGGGCATCACGCGCACGAGCCCGGGTTCGCCCAGGGGCAGGAGCTGCCCGATCTCGACCCGGCCGCCGTGTGCCTGGCGGTGCTGACCTCGTTCCTGATCGTCGCCACGGCGGCGGCGTGGATCGTGCGACGGCGGGGGAGCGCGACCCCTGGGCGGGCCCCCTCGGCGCGGCGGGTCGCCAGGCCGCCGCCCGACCCCGTCTCCGTGCGCCTGGCACGACTCTCGGTGCTGCGCATATAGGCCGGCGTCCGCCTCCGCGACGGATGCCCGTACCCACGAACCGAGAGAACGACAACCATGCGCACCAACCGTACGATCACGATCACCGTCACCGCCGGCGCGCTCGCGCTTCTGACCGCGTGCGGCGCCACGGCCTCGAACGACGCCGCTCCGGCCGCGAGCGCCACCGCCACCGCCGCTACGGCGGCGACGCCGTCGCAGGCCGGGTTCAACGACGCCGACGTCATGTTCGCGCAGATGATGATCCCGCACCACGAGCAGGCGGTCGAGATGGCCGAGCTCGCCCCGGACCGCGCGGGCGACCCGCAGATCAAGGAGCTGGCGGCCCGGATCAAGGCGGCGCAGGACCCCGAGATCGCGACCATGCAGGGCTGGCTGACCACGTGGGGCAGGCCCGCCCCCGAGGGAGGCATGGGTCATGAGATGCCCGGCATGATGTCCGAGGCGGACCTGGCCAAGCTGAAGTCCGCCAAGGGCGCGGAGTTCGACAGGCTCTTCGCCGAGCAGATGATCGCCCACCACAAGGGCGCGATCGAGATGGCCCGCACCGAGCAGGCCGGCGGCGCCGACCCGGCCGCCAAGGAGCTCGCCAAGACGATCGAGACCGCCCAGCGGGCGGAGGTGGCCGAGCTGCGGAAGATCCTCGACCGGCTCTGAGCCGGGCTAGAAGGGCAGCACCGCGTGACAGTGGTGCACCAGCAGGGCGCTTAGCCCGGGCGCCGCGGCCAGCGTCGCGGGCCCGGCGAGCAGCAGCGTGACCGTCAGCCCCCCGGTGAGCCGCTCACGGCGGCCGAGCGGGGGCTGCGGGCTCAGCATGCGGCGGATCCGCAGCAGGGCCGTCTCGCCGCCCGCCCCCAGGGCGGCGGCGGGCGCCCGCCCGGTGGCGAGGCGGACCAGGGCGGCGGCCAGGTGGGCGCGCGGATGGCGGCGGGCGGCCACGTCGTCGGCCAGCAGCTCGACCAGCCGCGCTACTTCCGCCCGCGCCTCGGCGAACAGCGGCACCCGGGGGCAGGCCCGCGCGAACGTCTCGGCGGCGGCCAGCAGCAGATGGTGGCGGCCGCGCAGGTGCGCCCGCTCGTGCGCGAGCACGGCGGCGACCTGCTCGGGAGCCAGCGACCGCAGCGCGCCGGTGGTGATGACCGCCTGCCCCCTGCGGCCGGGCACGCAGTAGGCCAGGCGCTCGTCGTGGTCGACGACGAGCGCGCCGAGCCGGTTGTCGTGCCGCCCGAGCAGCGACAGCGCCTCGGCGTGCCGCGCCCGCTCCCGGCGCGCGCCCGCCAGGACGGCCCCGCCCGCGCACGAGCCCCACACCACCACGGACGTGGCGACGGCGAGCGCGGCCAGGACCCGCGCGAGGTCCGGGCGCGCGTCACCGGCGAACATGGCCGCGCAGATCTCCAGCCATCCCGCGAGCCCGTGACCCACCACCGGCCCCGGCACGGCGGCCGCGAACACCGCGAGCAGTGCGGACACGGGCACCGACCCGCAGGCGGCCAGCCACATCGCGATCGCCCGCCGGGGCGCCCGGTCGGCCCAGCCCGCCCGCCGCAGCAGCCGGGGCAGCGCCAGGGCCCCGGCGACGCAGTGGAGCGCGAGGATCACCGCGACGATCACGTGTCGCGTCCCCCCGGGGGGTATACCTGAAGGGCCGCCTCCAGGGCCTTGGCCTCCTCGGGCGTGAGCCGTTCGAGGAAGTGCACCAGCGTGGCGGCCCGGTTGCCGCTCCCGGCCAGCGACGCGCGCATGACCTCGGCGGTGTAGGCCTCCTTGGAGGAGACCACCTCGTAGACGTAGGCCCGGCCGACCGGCTCGCGGCGCAGCAGCCCCTTGGTGTGGAGCTTGTCCATCACGGTCATCACCGTCGTGTAGGCGATGGCGCGCTCCCGGCGCAGGTGGGCGAGCACGTCGCGGACCGTGGCGGGCTCGTTGGTGGCCCACAGATGATCCATGATCGTGGATTCGAGCTCTCCCAGACCCCGCGCCATCACCCCATGCTAGCGGCGAGCACCGACTCCAGCGGGTCACCGGCCGCGACGGCCCGCTTGATCCGGACGAAGTCCCTCGGCGCGTCGACCCCGACCACGCCGACCAGCGTCCCGGCCCTGGCGAACGCGACGGCGAACCGGCCCTCCTCCGGGTCGCCGGCGGCCACGCGCGCCTCGTCCGCCAGGTGCGGCAGCCCGGCCGTCTGGACGCGGACGCCGTGCACGTGCGTCGCGAACGCGGGCAGCCCGGCGTAGGGCGTGGCGTCCTCCCTGCCGGCGAGCAGGTTCAGCGCGGCGGCGGCGCCCTGCTCGTTGGCGTTCGCCCAGTGCTCGACGCGGACGGACGCGCCCCCGTACCGGGCGTGCGGCCAGCGGGCGACGTCGCCCGCCGCCACCACGCCGTCGGCGCCGGTCGCGAACAGCGCCGCGTCGCACACCACCCCGTCGTCGAGCGTCAGCCCGCTGCCGCGCAGCCAGCCGGTGTCGGGGACCACGCCCGTCGCGGCGATCACCAGGTCGGCGGGGAGCGTGCGCCCGTCGTCCAGCCGCACCCCGCTCACCCGGCCGGCCCCCTCCAGGCCCGTCACGCGGCGGCCGGGGACGAGGTCCACGCCGTTGCTCCGGTGGTGACCGGCCAGCCAGCGCGAGGCCAGGTCGCCCAGCACGCCGCTCATCGGGTACGGCGCCGCGTCGACGAGGGTGACCGCCAGGCCGAGCGAGCGGGCGGTGGAGGCGACCTCGCCGCCGATGAAGCCGCCGCCGACGACCACGACGCGGCGGTGCCCGGCGGCGAGCTCGGCGCGCAGGGCGAGGGCGTCCTCGACGGTGCGCAGCGTGTGGACGCCCTCGAGGGCGCCGGGCAGCGGGCGCGGCCGGGCGCCGGTGGCGATGACGAGCCCGTCGTAGCGGACCTGCGTGCCGTCGTCCAGGGTGACGAGCCGGTCGGCCGTGTCCAGCCGCACCGCGTTGCGGCCCCGCAGCCAGCGGTCGCCCAGCTCCTCGGCGCCGGGCAGGGTGATCTCGTCGTCGCCCCTGAGCATGCTCTTGGACAGCGGCGGCCGGTTGTAGGGCAGGTGGCGCTCCGCGCCGACGACGACGATCTCGCCCGCGAAGCCGGCGCCGCGAAGGGTCTGCACGGCACGGAGCCCGGCCAGTGACGCGCCCACGACCGTGATGGTGTTCAACGTTGTCATGCCGGGGACTATATACCGGGAGGGGGTATGAGCCATACCCCTGCGGGGTTGGGGTTGCGCCGACGCGCATCGTGCCGTAGGTTCAACCCGGCGATACCCGATGGGGGTATCCGGGACCGAAGGGGAGTCGGCATGAGCAGCAGCATCTACACCGTGAGCGGGATGACGTGCGGCGGCTGCGCGGGCACGGTGAAGACCGAACTGGGCAAGATCTCCGGCGTCACCGCCGTGGACATCGAGCTGGCGACCGGCCGGGTGACCGTGACGGGCGACGGGCCCGTGGACGAGGCCCTGGTGCGCGACGCCGTCGAAGGGGCGGGCTACGAGCTCACCGCCGTCTGACCTGCGGGGCGAGCGCGGGCGGCCACCGGTTGGGTGTGGCCGCCCGCGCCCCTTTCCCGGGCGCCGGCCTCTGGGGCGTCAGCGCGTCTGGACGCGGAGGGAGATGATCGTGCCGGGCGGGATGGTGGCGGACGAGACGGCCCCGGGGGAGACCCACGGGCCGACGTTGTAGACGTAGCCGACGGCGGGGTTGACGTGCAGGACGGTGATCGCCACCTGGTGCTGGCCGTCCCCCGGCCGGGTCAGGGCAGCTTGGCGACGGTCAGCAGGACCGCGGAGTCCTCCAGCGCCTCCAGGTCGTGGCGGGCGTCCGGCACGATGAGCAGGTCGCCCGTGCGCCCCTCCCACGACTGCGCCCCGGCCGACATGCGGACCCGGCCGTGCAGCACGTGCACCGTCGCCTCGCCGGGATTCTCGTGCTCCGCGAGCCGCGCGCCCTGCCGCAGGGCGATGACCGTCTGGCGCAGCACCTTCTCGTGCCCGCCGTAGACCGTGCCGGCCGCGTGACCGGCGGTGGTGCCGGCCGCCCGGTCGGCTTGCTGACGGGCCAGGGCGACGAGCGAGATCTTCTGCATGCCGCCATTATCGCAACCCGCCCCGCCGCCGCCCGGGCGCGGCTCAGCGCTCGGCGTCCTGCGGGTACCAGCGCAGCTCGACGGTGTTGCCGTCGGGGTCGAGCACGTACACCGACTGCGCGGTGCCGCGCGCGCCGAACCGGGGGACCGGCCCCTCCAGCACGGTGAAGACACCGGAGTCGATCACCTCCTGCCAGTCCAGCGGCTCCACCACGAGGCAGAGGTGGTCCACGTTGGACTCGCCGCGCGGCTTGGCCACCAGGTCGATGATGGTGGACTCGCTGACCCGCACCGACGGGAACGGCGCCCTGCCCGCCCGCCACTCCTCGACCCGCACCTGTGCCAGGCCGAGCGTCCCCGCGTAGAACTCCAGGGACCGCTCGACGTCGGCGACGTTGAGCACCAGGTGGTCGAAGTCCTTCACGCGCATCTCGTTCTCCCGTTCTCTCAGGTGGATCACTCGCCGGCGGTCAGCACGTCCTCGCGGGCGGCGGGCGCCTTCCCGCGGCCGGTGCCGAGTGTGAGGAGCAGCGAGGCCGCTGTCAACGCGACCCCGAACCACACCACGCCGGCGACGCCCAGCCGGTCGGCGAACAGCCCGCCGAACAGCGCGCCGAGCGCGATGGAGGTGTTGTACGACATCGTGTTGAGCGACATCGCCGCCTCGAAGGTGTCCGGCGCGGCGGCCTGCGTCATGTTGACCTGGCACAGCTGCACCACGCCGAACGAGACGCCCCACAGGACCAGCGCGACGACCGCGCCGACCGGTCCGTCCCCGATCGCGAGCAGCAGGAGCAGCGACCCGACGAGCCCCGCGCAGCCCGCGACGAAGCTGCCGCGCAGGCTCCTGGTCACCGTGTAGCCGGCGATGAAGTTGCCCGCCGCGCCGCCCGCGCCGTAGACCATGAGCACCGCGGTGACGAAGAACGGCGTCGCCGACGCCGCCTCCTCCAGGTAGGGGCGCACGAACGTGTACGCGCCGAAGTGGCCCAGCACGAACAGCATCACGGTCACCAGCACCAGCCGCAGCGGCACGTTCCTGAGCGGCAGCCCGAAGACCTCCCGCACCGAGACGGCGTTCGCCGACGGCAGCGACGGGATCAGGGTGACGACCGCGACGAGCACCAGCGCGCTCAGCCCCGCCCAGATGAGGAACGTGGTCCGCCAGTCCGTGAGGCTCTCCAGCACCGTCCCCAGCGGGATGCCGACGACCGCGGCGATCGAGATGCCGGACATGACGATCGCCGCCGCCCGGCTCGCCTGCCGCTCCGGGACCAGCCGCATCGCCATGCTCACCCCGATGGCCCAGAACACGCCGCTGGCGAAGCCCATGACCAGCCGCGTCACCAGCACCAGCGGGTAGTTCGGCGAGATCGACGTGACCAGGTTGCCCGCCACCAGGATCACCAGCAGCACCGACAGCAGCACCCGCCGGTTGACCCGCCTGGTCCACGCCACGATGAACGGCACGCCCAGCCCGGCCGAGACGCCGTACAACGTGACCATCAGCCCCGCGACGCCCACGGAGATGGCCAGGCTCGCGCTCACCGGGGTGAGCAGCCCGACGGGCATCAGCTCCGTGGTGAGGAAGACGAACAGGCTCGCGGTGATCGCGGCCACCCCCAGCCAGCCTCGCAGGGCCGAAGGGGACGGCGTTTGCGCAAAAGTCATGATTCTTCCTTGTCATCGATCCAACGTCGTGCGGAAAGGCGTTCCAGCGCCCACACCGCGAAGGTCGCGGCCGACAGGGCGCCGCCCAGCAGGCTCACGCCGGTCCAGCCGGCCGCGGTCCAGGCCGCGGAGCCGAGCGCCGACCCGGCCGCGCCGCCGAGGAAGAACGCGGTCATGAAGGCGGAGTTGAGCCGGTTGCGGCTCTCGGGGCGGAGCGCGTAGACGACGTGCTGGCCGGCGTTCAGCACCGCCTGCTGGGCCATCGTCAGCAGGAGCACCCCGGCGACCAGCCACCCCGCCGACACCGGGCCGCGGCCGATCAGCGCCCACGACAGCGCCAGCACCGCCGCGCCGATCCCGCTGACCCGCTGCACCCACCCCCGGTCGGCCAGCCGGCCCGCGATCGGCGTGACGATCACCCCGGCGACCCCGGCCAGCCCGAACAGGCCGATCCCCGCCTCGCTCCAGCCGTACGGCGGGCCGGACAGCAGGAACGTGACCGCCGTCCACAGCGCGCTGAACGCGGCGAACGACAGCGCGCCCATCGCCGCCCGCAGGCGCAGCGCCGGCTCGTCGCGGAACAGCGCGACCGTCGAGCGCAGCAGCGCCGGGTACGACAGCCCGATCGGGGTGTGCAGACGCGGCAGGAAACGCCACAGCAGCACGGCCACGACCGCCACCAGCACCGCGTTCACCCAGTAGATCGTCCGCCAGCCGCCCAGCTCGGACAGCGTGCCGGAGACCGTACGGGCCAGCAGGCCACCGAGCAGCAGCCCCGCCATCACCGTGCCCACGACCCGGCCCCGCTCGGCCGGCGCCGCCAGCGTGGCCGCGTACGGGACCACGACCTGCGCGGCCACGGACGCGAGCGCCGTCAACGCGGTGCCCGCCAGCAGCACCGGGGCGCTCGTCGCGAGCGCCGACACCACCAGGAACACCGCCGTGGCCGCGAACAGCACCACCGCCAGCCGGCGGCGCTCCACCAGGTCGCCCAGCGGCACCAGCAGGATCAGCCCCAGCGCGTAGCCGCCCTGCGCGGCCGTCACGACCAGCGCCGCCGTCGTGGCGTCCAGCCCCAGCTCCCGCCCGATCACGTCGAGCAGCGGCTGGGCGAAGTAGTTGCCGGCGACCGACAGCCCGGTGGCGACCGACATCAGCAGCAGCAGCCCGCGGCCCAGCCGGGCGGGAGCCTCCCCCGGGGGCGCGTGCCGCGCGGTTTCCGTCATGCCTCAAGGGTGGGGGAGCACCGATCAATGAGTCCAACACATAGTTTTCATGGAGATCGATCGTGATGCATCATGGATCGGTGGAACTGCAGCAGCTGAGATACGTCGTCGCCGTCGCCGAGACGAACAACTTCACCCGCGCCGCCGAGCGCTGCCGCGTCGTGCAGTCGGCGCTCAGCCACCAGATCGCCGCCCTCGAACGCGAGCTCGGCGCCCGGCTGTTCGAGCGGACCAGCCGCCGCGTCCGGCTGACGGCCGCCGGGGAGGCGTTCCTGCCCGAGGCCCGCCAGTGCCTGGAGGCCGCCGACCGCGCGCGGGCCGAGGTCGCCGCCGCCGGCGGCGAGATCCGCGGGCGGCTCGCCGTCGGCGCCATCCCCACCGTCGCCGCCGTCGACCTGCCCGTCGCCCTGCGCGACTACCGCCGCCGCCACCCCCGCGTGCACATCACGCTCATCTCCGCCGGCAGCGAGGACCTCATCGAACGCGTCCGCCGCGGCGGCGTCGACGTCGCCTTCCTCGGCCTGCCGCCCACCACCGAGCCCAAGGGCGTGCGCAGCCGCCCGCTCGGCGGCGGCGAGCTCGTCGCCGTCGTCGCCCCCGGCCACCCCCTGGCCGGCGGCGAGGCCGACCTGCGCGCCCTGGCGGGCGAGCCGTTCATCGACTTCCGCGCCGGCCACGCCGGCCGCCAGCAGTCCGACGACGCCTTCGCCGCCGCCGGCGTACGGCGTGAGGTGCCGTTCGAGGTCTCGTCCGGCGACTTCATGGCCGACCTCGTACGGCAGGGCCTCGGCGTCGGCATGCTGCCCGCCGCCTACGCGCCCCGGTTCGCCGATCTGGGCGTCATCCGGCTGCGTGACGCGCCCACGCGGGTCGAGCACCTGATCTGGGACACCCGGCCGTCACCCGCCGCCGCGGCCTTCCTCGACCTCGTCCGCGAGACCCGGCCCGAGCGGGAGGAGACCGGGGCGGGCTGAGATCATCGACCGCATGACCCGGATCCTCACCCGCCGCGACCTGACCGCCCTGCTCGACCCCGCGGCCTGCCTCGAAGCCCTGCGCGACGGCTTCACCCGCGGCGACGCGGCCGTCCCCGGGCAGCGGATCCGCACCGACCTGCCGTTCCCCGGCACCGCCACCGCGCTCGTCCCCGGGCTGCTGCCGGGGATCGACGCCTACACGGTGAAGGTCAACGCCAAGTTCCCCGCCGCCACGCCCGCGCTGCGCGGGGTCATCTGCCTGCACAGCGGCCACGACGGCGAGCTGCTGGCGCTGCTGGACTCGGCGACGGTCACCGCCTGGCGCACCGGGCTGGCCGCCGCGCTCGGCACCCACACCCTGGCCGCCGATCCCGGGGGAGAGGCGGTCGTCGGCGTCATCGGCGCGGGCGCCCAGGCCGACCTCATGGTCACCGGCCTGCGCCGGCTCCGCCGCGTGACCAAGCTCCTCGTCCACGACACCGACGAGCCCCGCGCCCACGCCTTCGCCGCCCGCCACGCCGGCGCCCCCGCCCACTCCGCCGCCGCCCGCCCCGGGGCCGGAGCCGCTCACCCCGGCGGGTTGGCGGTCGAGGTGGCCGGGTCGGCGGGGGAGGTGGCCGAGCGGGCGGGGATCGTGCTGCTCGCGACCTGGTCGCGGGCCCCGCTGCTCCGCCTGGCCGACACGCGGCCGGGTCAGCACCTCACCAGCCTGGGCGCCGACGAGCCCGGCAAGTGCGAGCTGGCCGCCGACGTGCTGGAGGCCGCGCTGGTGGCCGTGGACGACCGGGAGCTGGCCGCCGCCATGGGCGCCCTGGCCGCGGCCGGTCTCCCGGCGGAGGCCGCCGACGCCACCCTCGGCGAGATCCTGCGCGGCGAGCACCCCGGCCGCACCGACCCGGAAGCGCGCACCGTCTACGCCCCGGTGGGCCTGCCGTGGCAGGACCTGGCCCTGTCCTGGCTCGCCTACCAGGAGGCCGGACGCCGCGGGATCGGCCTGGAGGTGGACCTTTTGGACACCCCCACCGGCTGACCTTGTGGGATGCTGGTGGGGTGACGCTGGAGGACCTGGTCCGGCTGCGCCGGGCCCGCGACGCGATGGACCGCGACTACGCCGAGCCGCTCGACGTGCAGGCGCTGGCCCGCGTCGCCCTCATGTCGCCCGGCCACTTCTCGCGCAGCTTCCGCGCGGCCTTCGGCGAGACGCCCTACAGCTACCTGATGACGCGCCGGATCGAGCGGGCCAAGGCGCTGCTGCGGCGGGGCGACCTGACGGTGACGGAGGTCTGCTTCGCCGTCGGCTGTACGTCGCTGGGCTCGTTCAGCTCGCGGTTCACCGAGCTGGTCGGCGAGACGCCGAGCGCCTACCGCGCCCGCGCCCACGACGAGGGCGCCGCCATCCCGGCCTGCGTGGCGAAGATCTACACCCGCCCGATCCGAAACGCCGATTCGAAGCGCACCTCCCGCCCGTAGTGTGGCAGGCATGGACATCAGGCTTTCGCAGTGCTTCATCGCCGTCGACGACCACGACAAGGCGCTGGCGT
Source organism: Nonomuraea ceibae (assembly GCF_019396325.1). Lineage (GTDB taxonomy): Bacteria > Actinomycetota > Actinomycetes > Streptosporangiales > Streptosporangiaceae > Nonomuraea > Nonomuraea ceibae. The sequence continues at coordinate 17,022 of NZ_JAHKRO010000029.1, read as the reverse complement.
TCTACCGCGACGCCCTCGGCCTGGAGGTCCGCGCCGACGTGGAGTTCGAGGGGATGCGCTGGGTGACCGTGGGCGCGGCGTCGCAGCCGGGCGTCGACATCGTGCTCGAACCGGCCGTCACCGACCCCGGCGCCTCGCCCGCCGACCGGGAGGCCATCGCCGCCCTGCTGGCCAAGGGCCTGCTGCGTGCCGCGATCTTCGAGACCGACGACTGCGACGCCATGTTCGAGCGGGTCCGCGCGGCGGGCGGCGAGGTGCTGCAGGAGCCGGTCGACCAGCCGTACGGGGTCCGCGACTGCGCCTTCCGCGACCCGGCGGGCAACCTGGTGCGCGTCAATCAGCCGCTCGCCCGCTGACCCCGGGCGCCCCGCCGTAGCGCCTGCCGTATTGCCGGTATTTGCGCAGGTCATGGCAATGGTTCCGCCTGTGCCGCGTGGCCCGTCCGAGCGTGGGTAACGTGCCTGCGCAGGAGCGGAGGGGGCACGAGGGTGAACGCGTGGACCTTTGAGGGGCAGCCGGGGGCGCTGGGCGACACGGTGACGCTGGTCGAGGGGCCGTCGTTCTGCGTGTGCTCCCGGGGCGGCGACATCCTGCCGGGCCAGGCGCAGGGCGTCTACCACGCCGACACGCGGCTGCTGTCGTGGCTGGAGCTGCGGGTGGACGACGTGCCCGTCGAGGCGCTCCAGGTGATCCCGTCGGAGCCGTACCACGCCACGTTCCTCGGCAAGGCCGGGCCGCGCCCGGGGCGGGTGGAGAGCACGCTGCTGGTGGTGCGCGACCGCTACGTCGGCGGCGGCCTGCGCGAGGACCTGACGCTGCGCAACCTCTCGGACGAGCCGATCGGCTGCGCAGTCTCCGTCAACCTGGGCTCCGACGTGGCCGACCTGTTCGAGGTGAAGGCCGAACGGGTGCGCCACGCCACCGACGTGGAGATGACGCCGCAGGGGGCGGGGCTGCACATCTTCTCGGCGAGCCGGGCGCGCGGCGCCAGGGTCGTGGTGGAGCCCGCGGACGTGGGGGTGACGGCGGCGCCGGGGCTGCTGGCCTTCCGCGTGGTCGTCCCCGCGCGGGGGGAGTGGCGGGCCACGATCCTCGTCAACCCGATCATCGAAGGGGTGGAGACGTCGGCCTGGTTCCCCGCCAGCCACGCGATCGAGCACGCCGGCCCGGCCAGGCGGCTGGCCGACTGGACCCGCCGAGGCCCGGCCCTGCGCACCGCGAACAAGGGCCTCAACGAGGTGCTGCGCCGCTCCCGCCAGGACCTCGGCAGCCTGCGGCTGTTCGACCCGGACCATCCCGAGGACCCGCCGGCGATCGCCGCGGGAGCGCCCTGGTACATGACGCTGTTCGGCCGCGACTCGCTGCTGACCTCGTGGATGTCGCTGCCGCTCGACCAGTCCCTCGCGCTCGGCACGCTGCGCAGGCTCGCCCGCCTCCAGGGCGCCAAGGTCGACCCGCTGACCGAGGAGGAGCCCGGCAAGATCATGCACGAGCTGCGCTTCGGCGTGGGCGGCGGCGTCCCCGCGGACGGCGGCCAGGCGTACTACGGCTCCGTCGACGCCACCCCGCTGTTCGTCATGCTGCTGGGCGAGCTGCGCCGCTGGGGCCTGCACCCCGACGCCGTCGAGGAGCTGCTGCCGCACGCCGACGCCGCGCTCGGCTGGATCGAGCGCTACGGCGGCCCCGACGGCCTGCTCTGGTACCAGCGCAAGACCGACCACGGGCTGATCAACCAGGGCTGGAAGGACTCCTTCGACGGCATCACCTTCGCCGACGGGACCGTCGCCCGCCCGCCGATCGCGCTGGCCGAGGTGCAGGGGTACGTGTACGCCGCGCACGTCGCCCGCGCCCACTTCGCCAACGCCTTCGGTGACGCCGAGACCGAGCGGCGCTGCCTGGAGCGGGCCGACGAGATCCGCGCCCGGTTCAACGAGCGCTTCTGGCTGCCCGGCCGCGGCTACTACGCGATGGGGCTCGACGGCGCCGGGCAGCCCATCGACGGGCTCGGCTCCAACATGGGCCACTGCCTGTGGACCGGCATCGTCGACGAGGACCGGGCCGCGTCGGTGGCCGCGCACCTGATGTCGCCGGAGATGTTCACCGGCTACGGCGTGCGCACGCTGGCCTCCTCGATGGGCGCCTACAACCCGATGAGCTACCACAACGGCTCGGTGTGGCCGCACGACAGCGCGATCGTCGCCGCCGGGCTGATGAGCTACGGCTTCACCGAGGAGGCCCAGCGGCTGGCCGCCGGGCTGCTCGACGCCGCCCAGGAGCTCGGCGGCCGGCTGCCGGAGCTGTTCTGCGGCTTCGACCGGTCGGAGTTCGCCCAGCCGGTGCCGTTCCCCACCTCCTGCTCGCCGCAGGCGTGGGCGGCGGCGGCCCCGATCCACCTGGTGCGCTGCCTGCTGCGGCTGGACCCGTGGATCCCGGCCGGCAAGATCTGGATCGCCCCGGCCTTCCCCGAGGGCCTGGGCGACGTGCGCATCTCCGGGCTGCCCATCGCGGGGGCGCGCCTGGACATCGAGACCGCGGACGGCGGCCGGTCCGCCACCGTCACCGGCCTGCCGGACGGCATCGAGCTGATCGGCGAGCCGCGTCCACCCATCAGCACCGTGTGCAGGCGCTGACCTGGGGTAGCACTCAGCGCAGCCTTGCGGGGAGGGGGCTCGGCATGGGCTCATTGATCGATCTCGCGCCACAGCGGGTGCGGTGGCGCGCGGGTACGGCGGCGGGTCTGCGCATCGTGATGGTCGCGCCGCCGTGGCAGGAGGTGCCCCCGAAGGCGTACGGCGGCATCGAGGCGATGCTGGCCGACCTGATCACCGGCCTGGCCGGGCGCGGCCACGACGTGACGCTGATCGCCGCCGGCCGCGGCGGCGTGCCCGCGCGCTTCCTGCGCACCTACCGGGAGCCGCCGTCGGCGCGGATCGGCACCGTGCTGCCGGAGGTGCTGCACGCGGCCTGCGCCCAGCGGATGCTGTCGGCGCTCGAGGCCGACGTGGTGCACGACCACTCGCTCACCGGGCCGCTGACGGCCGCCGCCCGCGCGATTCCCACCGTGGTCACCTGCCACACGCGCTCCGACGGCGAGTACGGCGAGTACTACCGGGCGCTCGGCAGCCCGCTCGTGGCGATCTCCCACGCCCAGCGGGCGCTCGCGCCCGACCTGAACTGGGCCGGGACCGTGCACAACGCCCTGGACACGGGCTCGTTCCCGTACCGCGAGAGGAAGCAGGAGTGGGTGCTGTGGCTCGGCCGCTTCGGCGACGACAAGGGCGCGCACCTGGCGATCGACGCCGCCCGCGCGGCCGGGCGGCGCATCGTGCTGGCCGGCAAGCTCACCGAGGAGGTCGAGCGGGCCTACTTCGACGAGCACGTGCGCCCCAGGCTCGGCCCGGACGCCGTCTACGTCGGCGAGGCGGACGCCGCGCACAAGCGTGAGCTGCTGGCCGCCGCCCGCTGCCTGGTCTTCCCCATCCAGTGGGAGGAGCCGTTCGGCATGGTGGTGATCGAGGCGATGGCGTGCGGCACGCCGGTGGTGGCGCTGGCCCGAGGCTCGGTACCGGAGCTGGTCGTCGACCGCGTCACCGGTTTCGTGCTCGGCTCGCCGGAGGAGCTGCCCGCCGCCATCGAGGCGGCCGGGTCGCTCGACCCGGGCGACTGCCGCCGGCACGTGGAGCGGGCGTTCGGCGTCGGCGTGATGGTCGACGGGTACGAGCGCGTCTACCGGCGGATCCTGCGCTCGGCCACCGGCGGGCGGCCCGACCCGTACAAGAACCTGACCTCGGGCTAGCGTCACGCCCGATTTGTAGTGGTTTGTCGTTTTCGGTCGACGGGTAGCCGACCCAGGAGGGTGAGGAGGAGCCATGAGACACGACGAGTTCATCGGACAGGTACAGGCCCGCGCCCACCTCGGCGGGCGCGACAAGGCCGAACGCGCCAGCCGGGCGACGCTGGAGACCCTGGGCGAACGCGTCCCGGAGGGCCTGGCGGACAAGCTCGCCGCCCAGCTGCCCCACGAGATCGGCGAGAACCTGCGGCGCACCGAGGTCTACGGCGGCCTCGGCACCGGCGAGCACTTCGGCCGCCACGAATTCGTCCAGCGCGTCGCCGCAAGGGCGGGCGTCGACGAGCCCCGCGCCCTCTACCTCGCGCGGGTGGTGCTGGAGGTGACCGGCCAGGCGACGCAGGGCGGCATCATGAACAAGGTGCGCGACAGCCTCCCCGAGGACCTGCGCGACCTCGTCACCTCGGGCAGCCGGGGCGCCATCCACCACGGCGCCACCCATCATGGCGACTGACGCGGCGCGGCTCTCAGGCCGTCGCCACCCACGGCAGGTCACCGGCCGGGATGTGCAACCGCGCGGCCTCAGGCCGTGCGGTTTCGGATGCGGTTTCGGGTTGGGCGCCTTCGGTCTGTACGGGGCCGGTCCGTACGGGGTCCGTCCTCACGGCGCCGGGCCGCAGCGGGTCCGGCTGTTCGGGTGAGGCGACGCAGCGCCAGCACAGGGCCGGGCCGTCGGGCGGCACCGGGTGCCCGCAACTGCGGCACGCGCCGCCGCCGCACCCGCCACAGGCTCCCACCTCGGCGCCCGTCGAGTCCCGGGGCGGGGTGCAGCCGTCGAGGCAGCGGACCAGGCCCATCTCCCGGTCGCTGAGGATGCGCCGCAGGTCCTCGTGATGGATCGGCTGCAGCGCGGCCAGCAGATCGGCGAGCGCGGCGTGGATGTAGGCCACGGCCTGCTGCAGCTCCTCGCGGTCGGTGGCGGGCGCGGGCGCGAACCCGAGCTGCCCGGTCAGCGTGCGCAGCCGGGCGCCGAAGCGCGCGCACTCGCCGATGACGCACGCCGCCATGTCGACCGGCTCCTGCGGCGGGTGATCAGTCATGTACCCACAGTAAGACGGGCGTCCCGGTTTCGCCGCGTATGACGCGCTGGCCCGGGACGCCCGGCTGACACCAGACGTCGGCGTCGTCAGAAGGTGACGTCGCTGCAGATGTAGTACGTCTGGTCCATGTGCGAGGCCTTCCACACCGTGTAGATCACGTGGCGGCCGGTGCGGCCGGAGGCGCTCAGGTTGCTGATGACGTAGTTCTGGCTGGGCGCGTAGCGGGGCGTCTCACGGATGAGCTCCAGGTGGTTCCAGCCGAGGGGCGTGGTCGTGGCGTCGTAGCCCTGGCGGGTGAGGTAGACGCGGATGTAGTCGGCGCCGTGGCTGGCCTGGTCGTACAGGTTGATGGTGAAGGTGCCGCCGAGGCTCGTCGTCTTCCACGGGCCGGGCGTGTCGAGGGAGCGGTAGCGGGCGCCCTCGGTGAGGCCGCCGCTGCACAGCTGGCCGTTGGGGACGGCGGCCTGATGGTTGCCGCCGACGTTGTTGCGGTAGAGCCCGTTCCAGTTCCACATGGCGTTGGGGTTGTCCTGCCAGGCCTGCCAGCACATCGGGTCCTGCTGCTGCATGGCCGGGTTCTGGAAGTCGGAGCCCCAGCGCTGCCAGCAGCCGTAGTTGCGCGAGGCGGGATCGACGACCGATCCGTGTGCCGAGGCGCCGCCGGCGAGGGGGACGACGTTGAGCAGGGCTACGGACAGCAGCACGACTGCGGCGCGCAGGGCCCAGTGAGTCTTGCCGTGGGGCATGGTGGCGGTCTCCGTGTTCCGGTCAGGGGGTTCCGGGGGAGCGCTCCCGCGTGGGTTGAGGGGGACGCTATCTGACCGGGGTACTGTCAACAACTGACTGACCCTGTAAGCCATCTGCCGGGCGACCGTGATCAGCGGGGCGAGCAGCGGAAAGGCGTACGGTGATCCGGTTGAAAGTTTCACCGTCCGCCGGCCTGGAGACGCCGGAGCCCCCGCCCGGGCGGGCGGGGGCTCCGGAGAGGGTCGGATCAGGACTCGGGCGGGACGTAGCAGGACGGGCCGTTCGGGCCGCCGAAGCGGACGCCGTCGAAGAAGTCGCGGTAGTCGATGTAGAAGTTGCCCTTGCCGCCGGCGCTGGTGGTGGCGGTGCAGCCGCCCCAGTTCGCCTCGGAGTAGAGGTGGACCCTGGTGCTCGTCCGGTTCCAGTCGGACTTGGCGCGGTCGGCCATGCCCAGGACGGCCAGGTCGGGCGTGTCGCTGGTGATCTGGATGATGTCACCGGTGCCGTCGAGGCCGGAGAACATGCAGTAGTTCCCCACCTGGCACCGGTCGTACCCTTCGGCAGCCTGGGCGGGAGCGCTCATCAGGGAGACCATCGCGAAAGCCGCGATCGGCACAGCCAGCAATTGAAGCTTCTTGCCCACCATTCCTCCATGGGTGAAACTTTTCTTCGGAACGGCTCGAACATACCTCGCTCGATCTTGCGCGGGAAGGGGTGATCGTCCGCTAATTCCGCCGCGTGAAAATTTCACCGCGACCGCCCTGGTGGGAGGCCGTGCGGGTGCTCCGGTGATGGCGGCAGCCGGTGGGGACGGCCTACCGTGGGAGCGCTCCCAACGCTGAGGAGGCGGAGGCCGTGCGCATCCACCGGGCCGTCGTGACCCTGCTCGTCGCCGCCGGCATGGCGGTCCCCACCGCCGCCGATCCCCCCTACAAGGACCCCGCGCTGCCCGTCGCCACCCGGGTCGCCGACCTCATGTCCCGCATGTCGCTCGACGAGAAGCTCGGCCAGATGACCCAGGCCGAACGCGGCTCCGTCAGCGCCGCCGACATCACCGCCTACCGGCTCGGCTCCGTCCTGTCCGGCGGCGGCTCCGCGCCCTCGCCCAACACCGCCGCCTCCTGGGCCGACATGTACGACAGGTTCCAGAACGCCGCCCTCGCCACCCCGCTCGGCATCCCCATCCTGTACGGGGTCGACGCCGTGCACGGGCACAACAACGTCCACGGCGCCACGATCTTCCCGCACAACGCCGGACTCGGCGCCACCCGCGACCCCGCCCTCGTCGAACGCATCGGCCGGGCCGTCGCCGAGGAGGTCACCGGCACCGGCGTCGACTGGAACTTCGCCCCCTGCCTCTGCGTCGCCCGCGACGACCGGTGGGGCAGGACGTACGAGTCCTTCGGCGAGACGCCCGAACTGCCCGCCGCGATGGCCACGCTCGTCACCGGCCTGCAGGACGGCCCCGCCTCCGTGCTCGCCACCGCCAAGCACTACCTCGGCGACGGCGGCACCGCGGGCGGCGACGACCAGGGCGACACCCGGCTGAGCGAGAGCGAGCTGCGGGCCGTGCACCTGCCGCCCTTCGAGGCCGCGATCGCCCGCGGCGTCGGCTCCGTCATGATCTCCTTCAGCAGCTGGAACGGCGTCAAGGTGCACGGCCACCAGTACTTGATCACCACCGTGCTCAAGGGCGAGCTCGGCTTCTCCGGGTTCGTCGTGTCCGACTGGAACGGCGTCGACCAGATCGACGGCGCCCCCGGCCTGTCCGCCCAGGACGTGCGCACCGCGATCAACGCCGGGATCGACATGGTGATGGCCCCCACCGACTGGCGGCGCTTCATCGACCTGCTGCGCGCCGAGACCCAGGCCGGACGGGTGCCCCAGACGCGGATCGACGACGCCGTACGCCGCGTCCTGACCAAGAAGTTCGAGCAGGGCCTGTTCGAGAAGCCTCTCACCGACCGGTCCTACACCGCCACCGTCGGCAGCTCCGCCCACCGCGCCCTGGCCCGCGAGGCCGTCGCCAGGTCCCAGGTCGTGCTCAAGAACAGCGGCGGCGTGCTGCCGCTGCCCCGCGACGGCCGGATCTTCGTCGCCGGCAAGAGCGCCGACGACATCGGCTACCAGAGCGGCGGCTGGACCATTTCCTGGCAGGGATCGCCCGGCGACATCACGCCCGGCACCACGATCCTGGACGGCATCAGGGACACCGGCGCCACCGTCGCCTACAGCCGCGACGGCCGCGGCGTCGACGGCTCCTACGACGTCGCCGTCGCCGTCGTCGGCGAGCCCCCGTACGCCGAGGGCGACGGCGACCGGCCCGGCGGCCTCGGCCTGGACTCCGAGGACCTCAACACGATCGCCACCCTGCGCGCCGCCGGCGTCCCGGTCGTCGTCGTGCTCGTCTCCGGCCGCCCGCTCGACGTCGCCCCGCACCTGTCCGGCTGGGACGGCCTTGTCGCCGCCTGGCTCCCCGGCACCGAGGGGAACGGCGTCGCCGACGTGCTGTTCGGCGCCGTCCAGCCCACCGGCAAACTGCCGTTCACGTGGATGAGCAGCTCCTCCCAGCAGCCCATCAACGCGGGCGACGGCAAGACGCCGCTGTTCCCGTACGGGTTCGGCCTCACCTATGAGCCGGCCGGCGAGGACACCGACCCGCCCACCGCCCCCGGCGCTCCCTCGGCCTCCGCCGTCACCTCCTCCTCGGCCACCCTCACCTGGGCCGCCTCCACCGACGACGTGGCGGTGACCGCGTACGACGTGGTGCGCGTCCAGGGCACCGCCGAGACGACCGTGGCCACCACCGCCGCCGCCACGGCCACCCTCACCGGACTCGCCCCCGCCACCGCCCACACCTTCGCCGTCTACGCCCGCGACGCCGCCGGCAACCGGTCACCCCGCTCCGCCACGGTCACCGTCACCACCGCACCCTCGGGAGGCGGCGGCTGCTCGGTCACCCCGGCCATGCAGAGTCAGTGGGACACCGGCTACGTCGTCCAGGCGAACGTCACCAACACCGGCACCGCCCCGCTCAACGGCTGGAGCGTCACCCTCACCCTGCCGCCCGGCCACCGCATCACCGGCCACTGGAACGCCGTTCCCACCACCAGCGGGCAGACGGTCACCCTGCGCAACGCCGCGCACAACGCCACACTGGGCCCGGGCGCGACCACGTCGTTCGGCTTCCAGGCCACCCGCCCCTCCGCCGACCCCGCCCTGCCCTCCGCCTACACCTGCGCCCCCTGACCCGGCTACCCGCCGCAGGGCGGGTCGTAGTCCAGGACCGGTGACACGTACTTCCTCCACAGCTCCGGCGTCATCGCGTGGCGCGTCGACCCGCACAGGAGCGCGAACGCGCGCTCCGGGTCGGCCTGCCAGAGCCGTACGGTGCCGTCCTGGCCGCCGCTGACGAGCACGTCGCCGCGCGGGCTGAACAGGACGGCGTTGACCGCGCCGTTGTGGCCCGTGACCGGGAGCCCGTGGGCGGAGGCGGCGGCGGGGGCTGAGGTGTCCCAGAGCCGGATCTGGCCGACCGCGCCGCTGGCGAGCAGCCTGCCGTCCGGGGCGAAGCTCACGCTGGAGACCACGCCGCCGGCGGGCAGCGGCCCCCCGACGGACTTCGGGGAGCCCGGCCGCGACAGGTCCCACAACCGGACCAGGTTGTCCCCGCCGCCGACGGCCAGCAGCGAGCGGGCGCTGACGTCCAGGGAGATGAGCGTCTGGTTCGTGGCCACCTGACCGGCCAGCGCGGGAACGGCTCCGTCGCCCGTCCGCCAGACGTGGACGGTGCCGAACACCTCGCTGCTGTAGACGTACGGCCCCCGGGGCGCGGCCGTCATGCTCTTGATCGGCAGCGGCTGCGCGCGCAGCTCACCCCCGAGCGCGGTGGGGCGGGCCGGGTCGCTCACGTCCCAGGCGCGCAGCGTGCCGGAGTAGCCGCCCTGGAGATCCATCGAGGCGGCGGCCAGGGTGTGCCCGGTGGCGTCGAAGGCCAGCGCGGAGATCATGGTGAGCTGCCTGCCGGGCGCCTCACCGAGATCCACCGGACGGGCCGGCGCGGAGACGTCCCACAGCCGTACGGAGCCGCCGCGGTTGCCCGTGGCCAGGATCGTCTTCCCGGACGTGCCCGGCCCTTGCCTGATCGCCAGTGCCTCCACGACGAACAGGGACTGCGGAAGCGCGCCGACCGGGGTCAGGCGCGCCGGGTCGGAGACGTCCCAGAGCGTGACGTGGAACCCGGAGGCCACCGCGAGCAGGCGGCCGTCGCCCGTGGTCGCCAGCGCGTTGACGCTCAGGCCGCCGCCCGTGACGGCCAGGGCCGGGGGCAGGCGCCAGAGCCGTACGGTGCCGTCGCCGCTGGCGCTGGCCAGCCTGCTTCCCGTGGCGTCGAACGCCAGGCTGCTGACGACGCTGGTGTGCCCGCGCAGCGGCGGGCCGAGCGTCCTGGCATGCGCCGGGGAGCCGGTGTTCCAGAGGTAGATGCTGCCCGAGTTGTCGCCGGAGGCCAGCACACGCCCGTCAGGGCTGAAGGCGACCGCGCTCACCGTGGTGGACAGGAACAGGGTGTTGCTCACCTTCGGCCGTTTCCGGTCCGCGAGGTCCCAGAGCAGCACGCGGTTGTCGCCTCCGGCGGTGGCCATCACGTGCCCGTCAGGGGCGAACGCGACCTGGTGCACGACGCCTGCGTGCCCGCCCAGCTCGCCGCCCAGCGGCGCAGGCCGGGCCGGGTCGGACACGTCCCACAGCCGGGTCAGCAGCCTGCGCCGATCACCCGGGCCGGTGCCGCCGGTGACGACGAGCGTGGCCCCGTCCGGGCTGAACGCGACGGACGTGACGCCCTCGCGCTCCCGGGACAGCACCGTGCTCAGCCGCCGGGGCCGCCGGGGATCCGCGACGTCCCACAGCTGCACGGTGCTGGCCGTGGTGCCGGGAGTGTCCGCCCTGGTGCCGAGGGCCAGGGTCCGGCCGTCGGGACCGAACCTCAGGCTCACCACCATGCCCTCCGACACGGTCACCGGGTCCGACAGCGCCACCGGGCGCCGGGGATCGGAGACGTCCAGGAGCCGGATGGTGCCGTCGGAGCCGCCGCGCGCCAGCAGGTCGCCTTCCGGGCTGTAGGCGAGCTGCTGCACGAAGACCCGCTCACCGGCGCTGAGCTCCTCGGTCAGCGGGGCCGGGCGGGCCGGGTCGGAGACGTTCCAGAGCCGCAGCCGCCTGGAGCCGGTCGCCAGGGTGCCGTCCCGGCCGAAGGCGACCACGGGGGAATGGGGGTAGTGCCCCGGCAGCGCGGTGGAGAGCACGGACCCCGCCTCCGTCATCAGCCGGGTACGCAGGGCGGGCGTCGGCCGCATCCGATACGCGGTCAGGTCGAGCTGCGCGGCCAGCTCACCGTTGGTCTCACGCTGACGGTCGGCCTCCGCCGCGACCCGTTCGAAGATCGCGTTGTCGCGTTCGGCGACGGCTGCGCTCTGCTTGTCGAGGGCGAACACGGCCAGCCCCGAGGCGATCAGCGCGAGCACGCACACCGTGGCCACCGCCGCGCGCCGGATCCGGCGGCTGCGCCGCTCGTGCCGTTCGGAGGCCTCGACGAACTGCCTGACGAGGGGCGTGACCTCCGCGCGGCTCGCCGCCGCCGCCCAGCCGCGGGCCAGCTCCAGCCTGCTGCCCCGGTACAGGGCGGTGACGTCCTTGCGCCGGCCGCGTTCCCAGGCGACGGCTGCGTCCTCCACCTCCTGGCGGATCAGGGCGTTCGTCCCCTTCTCGCCCCGGCCGATCCAGTCGTCACGCAGCTTCGGCCAGGCCCACAGCAGCGCCTCATGGGTGATCTCGACGGTGACCGAGCCGCCCGCCCGCTCCACCCCCTGGCTGAGCAGCCGGGCGCGGGTGAACCGCTCGGCCGCTTCCTGCACGCCCCCCGGGTCGGCGGCGGCCAGCATGAGGTCTTCCTGGGTCCGGCGGCGGCTGGTGACCTCGCCGTTCTCGCCGACCCTGACCAGAGCCAGGAACAGCGTCCGCGCCGCCTCCCGGGCGGCCGGTGACAGCTCCCCGAACTCCTCCTCCGCGCTGGCCGCGACCGCGCCGTCGATGCCGCCGGACGCGTGGTAGCCCTCCAGGGTCAGGGCATCGCCCTTACGGTTCAGCCACGTCACCCACAACGCGTGCGCGAGCAGCGGCAACCGCTCCGCCCTGTACGCGCCCTCGTACGGGCCCGCCGCGCCACGCAGGTCGCGCAGGATGACGTCGACCACGCCGGGCGCGAGCGACAGGCCGCTCCGCCTGGCCGGCTCCGTCACGGCCCGGCGCACCTCGTCGCCCGTCATCGCGCCGATGAACACCTGATGGTTCGCCAGCACGTCACGAAGATGGGAGATACCGGCGCAGGAGCCGTAGAAGTCCGCGCGCAGCCCGTACAGGGCCAGCGCGACGGGCTCCTCGGCGCGGGGCTGCTCGACGTCGGGCTGCTGGGCGGCGGGTTGCTCGGCGCGGGGCTCCTCGGCGCGGGGCTGCTCGGCGGCGGGCCGCTCGGCGCGGGGCGCCGCCGTCGCGGTCAGGCGGGCGAGGGCGGCCACGAACCGGCGCCGCACGGACTCGTCCGGGCACAGCGTGAACAGCTCCTCCAGCTGGTCGACGACCAGGACGATCCTGCCGCCGGGCGGGAGCTTGAGCCGCTCGCGTATCAGAGCCGCCGGCCCGGCGGAGCCCTCCAGCGCCGTCGCGACCCGCGCCTCCTCGGCCCCCGTCAGTGCCGCGAGCTTCGCCACGAGCTCCCCGAACGGATCGGCCGTAGGTGTGAGCACCAGTCGCGGCCAGTGCCGGGAGCCGGGCAGTTGCCCCCTGGCCAGCGCCGGAAGCACCCCGGCGTGCAGCAGCGACGACTTGCCCGCGCCCGAGGGCGCCACGACGGCCAGCGGGCTGCGGTCGGCAAGACACCGTTCGAGCCGGTCCATGACCCTGCTGACCAGCGCCTCCCGCCCGAAGAACCACTCGGCCTCGTCCCCGGTGAACGCGCGCAGCCCCGGGTACGGGCACGTTTCCCCCGCCGCCGGGCGAAGCCCCGGTCGCTCCTGCACGCCGGCGGCGCGGGCCTGCTCCCAGCGCTTCTTCCACAGCTCGTGCTGGCTGCGCCACCAGGCGTGCCTCAGCTCATAGGCGGGCGGGCTGCCGGCGTGCTCCAGCAGCACGCGGACCAGCGTCCACAACGGCACGAAATCCTGGGCGGCGCTGCCCCGGGTGAGCCAGTCGCTGACCGTCTGCGGGGTCAGCCTCGCCGCCGCCCGCTGCGCGATGAGCAGCTCGTTGGCCCGGTCGATCACGTCCCGGCGCCGCAGCCCCGGGGCACGCTCCCGGGCCGCCTCCTCCAGCGCCTTCAACGCCTCCCGCAACACCGCCCGCGCGGCAGGCAGCTCCCCATCACCCGCCATACACGCGACCCCCCACGACGACCGCCCATCCGGTCGGTCCTGCCGGTCCGGTGGGTCCTGCCGGTCCGGCCCATCCGGCCCATCCGGCCCATCCGGGCGGTCCGGCCCATCTGGCCCATCCGGCGCGTCCGGACCGTCCGGCCGGACGGGCGCCGGAAGTGGCTCTGACCTGGGCCGGAAGGCTCTCCATCCGGCCCGTCCGGGAACCGTTGGCCGCATGCCGCCCCCACGATGAACTGGCACCCACCGCAGCCGATCCTCCGGCTGCCGAGCGCGGGAGGGACACCTCGATGAACCCTGCGGAATGGGTGCTGGTGCCGATCGTCAGCCTGGCGTGCGTGGCCACGGCCGCCGTCCTCATGGTCTGGGTGGCCACCCGGGGATGCGCCTCGGCCGACCGCGCCCGCATCCTGCGAGCGATCGCCGAGGTGATCCGCGCGGTGTGGGGCAGGCGATGACACGCCAGGGCCGCGCGACAGCGACCCGTGAAGCTGACGTCCAGTGTCAGACCACCCTTCGCCGACGACCCGGGCGACACCGCCGGCACCGAGATCTCCCGCAACCTTGATCACCACAAGGCAGGAAAATCGTAATGCACCGATCACACCCCGTGAGATGGAACGGCCGAACTGGCCTCACCTCCGCAGCTTCGGCCCTACATATTCGCGGGCACGGCCGCACATCGGTGGGAGCGGGGGCAGGGGATCAGCCGCCGGGGCCGGTCGGGTTCAGCGGCGCCATGTCACCGTGGCTCGGCAGGTCACCACGCTCCACCGGGGCCGGCGGCGGTGACGGCGTGCCCTCGGTGACGACCGGACGGGCGCCCTCGGCGGCCTCCCGCAGCACCGCACGGTCGACCCGCTCCACGTCGCCGATCAGCCGAAGGTGATGACGTTCGCCGACGGCCACGTACTCGTGCCTGCCCTCGTGCACCGCGTACCAGCCGTCGCCGTCCCGCTCGCACGTGCCCACGCACCGGTACGGGCCTCGGTCGACGCGCAACTCCACCTGCCCGCCCTCGGCCGAGGTGTAGAACGCGCCGAACCCCTTCTCGTTCACCACGCCGATCGACTGCTCGGCCAGCTCGTACCCGGGCAGCTCCACCAGGTAGATGAGATCCGGCGCCACCCCCTGCCCGAGCACCCGGTCCATCGTGGGGCCGCTCAACGCCGCCCCCTGCCCGCAAGCCGCCGTCACCAGGAGCAGCAACAGCACGGGAACCCATCGGCGCGACACACCCCGCAGTCTCCTCGCCCGACGACCAGACCGCCATCCTCCGTACGACCTTGTAATCAAATGCACAACCCAGGCGAAACCTCACCCCCGGAAGGCGTCTAACCCCTGGGAGCGGGTCTGAGCGCGGGAAGGGGCCTCACCGCGACGGGGTGTTACCTCCAGGCGGAACCTCACCCCGAAAGGAGTGCCACCCCCGGAAGAAATCTGAGCGCGGGAAGGGGCCTTACCCCGACGGGGCCTCACCCCTCGGGCGGGGCCTCACCCCCCGGGAGGGGCCTGAGCGCCGGAAGGGGCCTCACGCGACGGGGTCTTACCAACAGACGGGGCCTCGCCCCCGGAGGCGCCAGCGCAGGGAGGGGCGTTACCCCGGGCGGGGCGCTATCCCGGGCGGGCCTTACCCCCCGATGGGGCCGTACCCCCGACGGGCCCGTACCCCGGAGGAGTCATACCCCCGGCGGAGCCTGTACCCCGAAGAAGCCATACCCCCCGGCGGGGCCTGTACCCCGGAGGAGCCAAACCCCCGGCGGGGCCTCACCTCGGGAGGGTGCGGCCTCAGCCTGGGCGGGTGCGGCGTCGGCGGGGCGGGCGGCGGCGCTCGTACGCGTGAAAGGCCAGCACGCACACCGCCAGTGCCGCCGCGAACGCCGGCAGCCACGCGACCCGCCACGCCACCCACCCGAACCCGTCCGGCACGGTGTGCAGCCCGGTCACCGCCGTCCCGGACTTCAGCGCAACGGCGGTGACCGCGATCATCGCCGTCTGATGCCACAGGAAGATCGTCATCGCGCCCAGGTTCACCAGCGCCACCCCCGCCCAGAGGCGCGGTCTTCGCAGCGCCCGCCGTAACGGCCCGGCCAGCAGCGTCGCCGCCCCGCACTGCGCCAGTCCGAACGCGACCGCCGCCAGCGAAGGCGGGTCCAGGTTGGACACCGCCGCCCCCGGCACCCCCACCATCGCCGCCGGATACCCACCCCACCCGACCAGCCCCGCGGCCACCACCGCCCCGCCCGCCAGCAGCCCCCACCCGGCCGCCCGCCCGCGTGGCCGCCCCTGCGCCCAGGCCGCTCCCAGGCAGTACGGGACCAGCCACCCGCAGACCACGTTGACCCCTTCGACCCACCCGGCCACGCCGTCCCACCCGGGCGCGGGATCGTTCAGGCCGTAGCGGACGAGGTCGCTCAGCGCTACGGCGGCGAGCGGCCACCACGGGCTGAGCCGGGCGGCAAGCGGCGTCAGCGCCGTCAGCAGCGCGAGCACCAGCAGGAACCACAGCGGCGACCACACCAGCTTGACCAGCGCCCACACGGTGTCCTGGTCGGCCCCGGCGGCGAGCATCGCGACGGCCGCCACCGCCCACACCGCCGCCACCACGACGACCGGCCGCGACAGCCGGGCCAGCCGAGGCCCCAGCCACTGCGTGTACGTGCCGCCCGCAGCGCGCGCCCGCACGTAGCCCTGGGTGCTCACGCGGCCCGCCACCAGGAAGAACACCGCCAGCGTCTGCAGCAGCCAGGTCAGCGGAGTGAGCTCCGGCAGCTGCTTGAGCGGGCTCGTCACCCGCAGCGTCCCGCTGTCGGCCACCACGGCGGTCACCAGCCAGTGCCCGAGCACCACCCCCAGGATCGCCAGCGCCCGCAACGCGTCGACCCCCCGGTCACGATCGGCCGGGGTGGCGTCGGCGATCCGCCGCACGAACCCTCGCGCCGGAGGCACACCGCCGCCCCCGCCACGGCTCTCACGACGGCCGGCCGAGGCGTCCTTGGCGACCCGTGGGACAAGCCCAAGCGTCCGCCGCCGCGCCGAGCCCGCGGCCGGCCCGCCAAGACGACGGCCTCCGGAGATCGGCGTCCCACCCTGCCGCCCGGACCGTCGGCCGGCAACAGGCGCACTTCCCGATGGGGGTGGAGACTGCGGGGTGGAGACGGAGAGGCCCGCTGGTGCCGGGGACCGGGTGCTCGCAGGCGGCAGGGCCGGGCGGGCTGGGAGGTCAGGCACGGGGAGCCTCGCCGGTGACGATGCGGGCGATGTTCGCCAGCGACACGGACCCCGCCTTGAGGTAATCGCTGTGACCCCCGTCGCCCGCCGCGAACACGCGGGCGCCGAACCCGGGCGTGACCGGGTCGGGGCCGAAGCCGAACGGGACGGGCAGGTGCGGGACGCGGCCGATCCAGTCGCCGCCGCCCCGGCCGGCCCACACGGTGGCCCGGGTGCGCAGATCCGTGACGTCGTCGGCTCCCGCGCCTGGGCTGCCGTAGAGGACGAGGTGGGCGACCTCCAGCCCGGGCGCCGCCCGCCCGCACACCACGGCGCCGTACGAGTGGCACAGCAGCGAGATCGTCGTGCCGGGTTTGACCCCCGCCAGCTTCCGCACGAACGTCCGCAACGCCGGTGCGGCTTCGTCGGCCAGGGCGGTGGTCAGGGTGTCGAGGCTGACGGTCCGGGGCGTCGCGTAGCCGAGCCAGGTGACCACGGCCCCGCCGTCGCCGAGCGCCTCCGCCAGTCGCCTCGCGCCGCCGCGCAGCAGCCCGTACTTGTCGAGGCTGGTGTCGGCGCCGGGCACCACCACGGCGATCCGCCGGGCGGCGGCCAGATCGCCGAACACCTCGACGACCCGGCCGCCGTCGCGCCCGTCGAAGGACAGGAACCGCCGCCCAGGATCCGCCATGACCCGCAGCGCCGCGGCCCGGCGCCGGTCGCCGTGGGCGGCGGCGGTAGGCGCGGCCGC
>NZ_JAHKRO010000263.1 GCF_019396325.1 Nonomuraea ceibae | reverse complement strand
GCTGGTGGCCGGGGAAGCGGGGATCGGCAAGTCGCGACTGCTGGCCGAGTTCGCGCGCACGCTGGGGCCGGAGGTGCGGGTGGTCGCGGGTGCCTGCGCGGAACTGGGCAGCGACGGCCTGCCGTACGCGCCGTTCGTGACGGTGCTGCGCAGGCTGATCCGGGTCGAAGGGATACTGCCGGGCCCCTACCGCCAACTGGCACGCTGGTTTCCGGAGCTCGGCGAGGCGGGCGGCGGGGAAGGCGGCAAGCACCGGCTGTTCGAGGAGGTCCTGTCCCTGATCGAGCGGGTGGCCGCGGACCAGCCGCTGGTTGTCTTGATCGAGGACCTGCACTGGGCCGACGCCGCCACTCGCGAGTTGCTGAGTTTCCTGGCCAGGAACGTGGCCCAGGCAGGCGTGCTCCTGGTGATCACCCACCGTCCCGTGGAAACGCCGCTGTCCGAGCTGTCCCGCCACCCGCGCGTGACCACGCTGCGCCTGGAACGCCTGGACCGGGAGGACGTAGGGCGCCA
>NZ_JAHKRO010000028.1 GCF_019396325.1 Nonomuraea ceibae | reverse complement strand
GCGGCCTCGGTCCTGGTGCGGCCGGCGCGCTCGGAGGCCGCGCCGGCGGACCGCTCGGCCGCCGTCCGCCCCGTACGCTGCGCGCCGTCGGACGCCGTGCGTGCCGTGCGCGCCGCGCCGGAGCGCTCCGCGTCGGCGGCCGTCCGCCCCGGACGCTCGGCGCGCTCGGCGCCCGTACGTCCCGGACGCCCGGAAGCGTCAGGACCCGGGCGGCCCGCGCGGTCGGCGGCCGGGCGGGGGGTGCGGGATCTGGTGTCGGGCGACGGGCGGGCGCCGCGGGCCGGGCGCGGGTCGGTCTCGGGGACGGGCTTGGCCGGGTGCGGGACGTCGGGCCGGCGCCTGCCGGTCTTCGGTCCGGCCGCGGCCGCGGGCGTGCTCCCGGCCGCGGGACCGGTCGTGGGCACAGTGCCGCGGGCGGGCGCGCCCCGCCGGGTCTCCTGCTCAGTCCTGGTCGTCAACACGGATCCTCTCTGCGGCCCTGAGCCGGGCCGAAGCCGCCCGCGGGTTGCGGGTCAGCTCTTCTTCGCTCGGGAGCTCGGCTCCCCTCGTCAGGAGGCGGAACCGCGGCTGGTGAGCCGGCAGCGGGACGGGCAGCCCGGGCGGGCTGGTGTCCTTGGTTCGCGCCGTGAGGACCTGCTTGGTGAGCCGGTCCTCCAGGGAGTGGTAGGAGAGCACGACGACTCTCCCGCCGAGCGCCAGCGCGTCGAGGGCCGCGGGCAGGGCCGCCTCCAGGGCGGCCAGTTCCGCGTTGACCTCGATGCGCAGCGCCTGGAACGTTCGTTTGGCGGGGTTGCCCCCGGTGCGCCGGGTGGCGGCCGGAATCGCCTCGCGGACGATGTCGGCCAGCCGCTTCGTCGACGTTATGGGGTCTTTGGCCCGTTCCTTGATGATCAGGCCCGCGACACGCGGGGCGAACCTCTCCTCGCCGTAGACGCGCAGGATGCGGGTCAGCTCGGCGGCGGGGTAGGTGTTGACCACGACCTCGGCGGTGAGCTCCTGGTCGGTGTCCATGCGCATGTCGAGCGGGGCGTCGTAGGAATAGGCGAAACCGCGCTCGGCCTCGTCGAGCTGGGGCGAGGAGACGCCCAGGTCGAACAGCACCCCGTCGACCGTGGTGCGCCCGGCGCGGGCCAGCACGGCGGCCATCTCGTCGGACGAGGCGTGGACGAGCGTGGTGCGCCCGGAGTAGGGGGCGAGCCTGCGCGTGGCGTGGTCGATCGCGAACGGGTCGCGGTCGATGCCGATGAGGTGCAGCGCGGGGTGCGCGGCGAGCAGTGCCTCCGCGTGGCCGCCGAGGCCGAGGTTGGCGTCGACGACGACGGGGTCCGGGCCGGTGAGCGCCGGAGCGAGCAGCTCCAGTACGCGCTCGAGCATGACCGGAACGTGACCGCCCTTGGCTGCGTCGTCGTGCATCTCCAAACCCCCCTCTCGCGTCCTGGCTCGCGGATGACGCGGCCGGTCGATGTGTCCGTCCTGCAAAGGGTCCCCACCCCGGTGCCGTCCGGCCAGGTCCCCATCCGCACCCTCTTCGTGGACGCCTGCCATCTGACACCGGGGAAGGTGCATCAGCTGGCCGGCAGTGGTTGCGGGTGGAGACCTCGCCGAACGACATCTCCGACGGCTCGACCGTGACTTCTAGAGAATCCCTGGCAGCACCTCCTCCGACAGGTCGGCGAACGCCTGCTCCTGCGCGTTGAGGTAGGTGTCCCATGCCTGCGCGTCCCAGATCTCCAGCCGGGTGTTGGCACCGATGACCACGCAGTCACGCTGCAGGCCGGCGTACTGCCGCAGCCCCTGCGGGATCGTGATGCGTCCCTGCTTGTCTGGTTTCTCGTCGGACGCGCTGGCGAAGAAGACGCGGCTGTAGTCGCGCACCGCCTTGGCGGTGACCGGGGCGGTGCTGAGAGCCTCGGTTATGCGCTGGAACTCCTCCACGGGAAAGACGTAGAGGCATCGCTCCTGGCCTTTGGTGATCACAAGACCCTCCGCCAGCTCCTCACGGTACTTAGCCGGCAGGAACAGCCGTCCCTTGTCGTCCAGACGCGGTTGATGGGTGCCGAGGAACATCGGCCCCACCTCCCGTGCCTCGTGAAGCGCTCGGCGCTGGTGCACCGGGCCCTCCACTGCGCACCACCATACTCCACTTCTCCCCACCGTCAACTGATTCGAACCCGGTTCATCCGTCGTTTTCCACGCGTTATCGCAGGTCAGCGCGATGGGGTCGGGTGGGGGGCGGGGGCGGCCGCACGGCGGCCCGTGGGCGTGTCGAAGCGGGAAAAGCCCGGCGAATAACCGGCGGAGCCGCTAGAGGGGGCGGCGGTGGGGGAAAGTGGCGCGCCGCGCGGGGGGCGGTGTCACGGCATTCGCACCGCAATGCGACATGAACATGAACAACCTCTGGCTTCTCTGGAATATCCGCAAAAGTCGCTCCGGAACCCACAGAGTCGTAGGGTCGTACAGATAATGGAAAACAATGGCATGTCTCCCGCAAAGGCACCCTTGGGCGGGGCAGGCCGTCGCACCTCTCATGGAGGCCTGGTGGCAGTAACCCATGACGTCCCTCCCCAGCTCGGCGAGCTTGTCTCCACCGCGCACCGGATCCGGCAGGCCATCGAGTCCGTGATCGAGGGGAAGAGCGACGCCGTCCGCCTGACGCTGACCGTCCTGCTCGCCGAGGGCCACCTGTTGATCGAGGACGTCCCGGGAGTCGGCAAGACCATGCTGGCCAAGGCCCTGGCGCGGTCCATCGACTGTCCCGTGCGCCGGGTGCAGTTCACCCCCGACCTGTTGCCCAGCGACATCACCGGTGTGAGCGCTTACAACCAGCAGACCCGGGAGTTCGAGTTCAAGCCCGGGCCGGTGTTCGCCAACATCGTGGTCGGCGACGAGATCAACCGCGCCTCGCCGAAGACGCAGTCGGCCTTGCTGGAGTGCATGGAGGAGCGCCAGGTCACCGTCGACGGCAGGACGTACGAGCTGGACGCGCCGTTCATGGTGATCGCGACGCAGAACCCGATCGAGATGGAGGGCACCTATCCCCTGCCGGAAGCGCAGCGAGACCGGTTCACCGCCAGGGTGGCGATGGGCTATCCGGAGCCGACGGCCGAGCTGGAGATGCTCGACGTGCACGGCGGCACCTCCCCGCTGGACAGGCTGCAGCCGGTCGCCACCGAGGCGGAGGTGCGCGCGCTGATCGCGGCCGTGCGCGGGGTGTACGTGTCGCAGCCGGTCAAGAAGTACGCCATCGACCTGGTCGTGGCCACCCGGCACTCGCCGGACCTGCGGCTGGGCGCCTCCCCCCGGTCGACGCTGCAGCTCGTCCGCGCGGCCAGGGCGAACGCGGCGCTGTCGGGCCGCGACTACGTCATCCCGGACGACCTCCAGGAGCTGGCCGTGCCCGTGCTGGCGCACCGGCTGCTGCCGAGCGTGGAGGCGCAGGGCCAGCGCAGGCTGCCGGAGCAGGTGGTGGCGGAGCTGGTCAGGCGCGTGCCGGTGCCGGAGACCCGGGCGTCGTGAGAGCCGGACTGCGGGCGCTCACCTCGCGGGGACGCTCGTTCCTGGCCTCGGGGATCGCCGCGCTGGTGATGGCGTTCCTGCTGGGTGAGGACGACCTGTTCAGGATCGGCGTGCTGGTGACGGCGCTGCCGCTGCTGGCCGCCCTGGTGGTGGCGCGCACGCGCTACCGGCTGAGCTGCGCCAGGCGGCTGGACCCGGCCAGGGCGGAGGCGGGCGGCGAGGCGACCGTGACGCTGCGCCTGGAGAACGTGACCAGGCTGCCGACCGGGCTGCTGCTGATCGAGGACACCGTCCCGTACGCGCTGGGCGTGCGGCCCCGGTTCGTGCTGGACCGGGTGGAGGCCCGCGGCGTCCGGGAGATCGACTACAAGGTGCGCTCGGACCTGCGCGGCCGCTACCCGATCGGGCCGCTGTCGGTGCGCATCGCCGACCCGTTCGGCCTGGTGGAGCTGACCCGGGCGTTCACGATCACCGACACGCTGGTGGTGACGCCGCAGGTGGTGGCGCTGCCGCACGTACGGCTGTCGGGCGAGTGGACCGGCGGCGGCGACAGCCGCACCCGCAGCGTGGCGGCGGCGGGCGACGACGACGTCGCGCCGCGCGAGTACCGGCAGGGCGACGACCTGCGCCGGGTGCACTGGCGCTCGACCGCCCGCCACGGCGAGCTGATGGTGCGGCGCGAGGAGCAGCAGTGGCAGAGCCGCGGCGCGCTCCTGCTCGACACCCGCCGCTTCGCCCACCGCGGCGAGGGCCCGCGCTCCTCCTTCGAGGTGGCGGTCTCGGCGGCGGCCTCGATCGGCGTGCACCTGGCGCGTGAGGGGCTGGGCCTGCGGCTGGTCACCGACCAGGGCGCCGAGCACCTGACGGACACCGGGCTGAGCTGGTCGCTGCTGGACACGCTGGCGATGGTGCGCGGCAGCTCGGCCAGGTCGCTGGAGATGGGCGTCTCGGCGCTGCGGCAGGGCGGCGGCGACGGGCTGATCGTGGCCGTGCTCGGCTCGCTCGACCCCGAGGAGGCCCGCGAGCTGGCCCGGCTGCGGCACAGCGGCATCACCGCGGTGGCGGTGCTGCTCGACGTGGGCACCTGGGACGGCGGGCAGACGGAGAACTACGACGCCGTGCAGACGGTGCTGGCCGGGTACGGCTGGCGGATCGTCCGGCTGCCCGCGGGCGTCTCGATCGCCTCGGTCTGGCAGGACGCCGGCAGCCGCGGCAGGTACGTGCTCAGCGGAGGTTCGGCATGAGGCTTTCTGTGGCGTCCGCCGTGGCGACGTTCGCCGCGGCGATCCTGCTCTACCCGCTCTTCGAGGGCGGCTCCTGGTTCTGGGCGTCGCTGGGCGCGGTGCTGGCGGTGATGGCGGCGAGCCTGGTGAGCGGGCGGCTGTCGCTGCCGTCGTGGGCGGCGGCGCTGGTGAGCGTGGCCGCGCTGGGCCTGTACCTGACGGTGTCCTTCACCGCCGAGGAGGCCTGGGCGCTGGTGGTGCCGACCAAGGAGTCGGTGCTGGAGCTGGCCGACCTGCTGACCACCGGGTGGGCCGACATCCAGCGCTACGCCGCGCCGGTGCCCGCCAACGAGCCCATCTCCCTGCTGACCTCCGGCGGCGTGGGCGTGATCGCGATCATCGTCGACCTGTTCGCCTCCCGGCTGCGGCGGGCGGCGCTGGCGGGGCTGCCGCTGCTGGCGCTGGCCACGGTGCCGGCCACGATCCTGGCCGACCCGATCAGCTGGCCGGCATTCATCCTGGCGGCGCTCGGCTTCACCAGCCTGCTGATCGCCGACGGGCGCGAGCGGGTGGGGCACTGGGGCCGGGCGGTGCTGGTGCGCCGGACCCGCGCGGCCCAGCAGACGCCGCGGGCGGGCGGGCAGGCCGACACCAGCGGGCTGCGCCTGTCGGGCAAGCGCATCGGCTTCGCGGCGATCGCGCTGGCGGTGGTGGTGCCGGCGGCGCTGCCCGCGATGGAGCCGGTCTCCTTCTTCACCTTCGGCGTGGGCGGCAGCGGCTCCGGGCGGGGCAACTCGATCAGCATCCCGGACCCGATCGCGGACCTGAAGGGGCGGCTGGAGCTGCCGGAGCGGCGCACCGTGCTGACCTACACGAACAACGACAGCAGGCCGCGCTACCTGCGCATCTACGCGCTCGACACGTTCGACGGCGAGCAGTTCGGGATGACGCAGCCGCAGGGCGCTCCGGAGAACCGGACGGACAACGGCCCGCTGCCCCCGCCGCCCGGCCTCGGGCGTGAGGTGAAGGTGGCGGACGTCAGCACGCAGATCACGATGAGCGAGGAGATCTCCAAGCTGTCGTTCCTGCCGCTGCCGTACCCGCCGAGGGCGATCCAGGTGGACGGCGACTGGCGCGCGGACGTCAGCACGCTGATGGTCTTCTCCACCGTCGACGAGGCGGCCGGGCTCGAGTACCAGGTGCTGTCGGGCGAGCCGCAGGTCACCTCCGAGGTGCTCGACTCGCTGCCGCCGGGCGGCGAGGCGGCCGACCCGCGCTACCTGCAGCTGCCGGAGAACCTGCCGGAGGAGATCAGGGAGCTGGCCCGCCAGGAGACCAGAGGCGCCGAGACGGGCTACCAGCGGGCGGTGAAGCTGCAGCAGTTCTTCACCAGGACCGGCGGGTTCGTCTACAGCCTCGAGACGCAGGGGCACAGCAACTCGGCGCTGCAGGACTTCCTCCTGGCCAGCCGGGCGGGCTACTGCGAGCAGTTCGCGGCCTCGATGGCGCTGCTGGCGCGGGTCGTCGGCATCCCCTCGCGGGTGGCGATCGGCTACACGGGCGGCACGCAGATCGGCGGCCAGTGGACGGTGGCGACCAACGACTCGCACGCCTGGCCGGAGCTGTACTTCGAGGGCGTGGGCTGGCTGCCGTTCGAGCCGACGCCGGCGGGGTCGGCGGGGCAGGGCAGCGCCCGGGTGCCCGCGTACACGATCCCGCAGACCCGCTCGACGGGCAGCGCGGATGAGCCGACGCCGGGCTCGTCGGGCAGCCCCGACAGCGAGGCGCTGGGCCCGCAGAACCGC
Source organism: Nonomuraea ceibae (assembly GCF_019396325.1). GTDB lineage: Bacteria > Actinomycetota > Actinomycetes > Streptosporangiales > Streptosporangiaceae > Nonomuraea > Nonomuraea ceibae. The sequence goes on along the minus strand of NZ_JAHKRO010000028.1, from coordinate 78,159 downwards.
CAGAACCCGCGTCAGCTCGACCGTGAGGCGGCGCTGCTGGCCAACGGCGGGGTGCCGCCGGAGGAGTCGACCCCGCTGATCGCGCAGATCGGCCTCGGCGCGGGCGTGCTCCTGCTGGTGCTGCTCGTCCCGGCCGCGGTGCGGCTGTTCACCCGCAGCAGGCGGGTGCGTGCGCTCGGCTGGAAGGTGAGCGAGCCGTCGGACAAGGTGACGGCCAGGGTGGTGGCGAGCCGCCATCCGGCGGTCGCGGCCGCCTGGGCGGAGCTGGACGACGCGCTGTGCGACTACGGGATGGCGCGCGGGGCGAGCGAGACGCCGCGCGCGCTGGCGCGGCGGCTGACGGAGCAGTACGAGTTCGACGCGGAGGCGGCGGCGTCGATCGCGGCGATCGCCTCGACGGTGGAGCGGGTGCTGTACGCCAGGGAGCCGGGCGAGATCGCGCCGATGGGCAAGGATCTGCGCCGGGTGCGCCAGGCGCTGGCGGCGACCGTGTCGCGGGCCAGGCGGGTGCGGGCGGTGCTGATGCCGCCCTCGACGATGCGCCGGCTGCGCGGCCTGGGCGAGGGCCTGCTGGACGGGTTCGACCGGCTGGAGAACATCAGGCTGCGCCGGACGGCGTCGCAGAAGGGCGCGTGACGAAACGGTCGTGCGGCCGCTCCCCTGGCTGGGGGCGGCCGCACGACCGTTTCACGGGCTGTTGAGGCTCAGCGCTCGTCGTGTCGACGGCGCCAGCGCTCCTCCATGCGTTCCATGAAGGTCCCCCGGTTTCCCCGGCGGGCCTGTTTGCCCGGAGCGGGGGCGCCGGGCGCCGGGGCGGAGTCGCCGCCGAACCCGTTCATGCGTTTCCAACTGGACAGACCCCACAGACACGCGGCGAGCATGACCACGAAACCGCCGACGCCGAGCGGGATCAGGTTGATCACAACGCCGACCATCAGCAGGACGACGCCGAGAGCAAAGCCGACGGAGGCTTTGATCAGGCGACGCTTGTAATGGCTGCGCGGGTCACTGATCCTTACGGTGTTGGCCCACTTCGGGTCCTCGGCGTAGAGGGCCTGCTCGATCTGGTCGAGCAAGCGCTGCTCGTGCTCAGAGAGCGGCACGGCGCCTCCCAAGGACGGCCCCTGGACGGGGAAGACGGCAACGGACGACACGGGGTGTCCGAACCTCGCGGTCGGTTATCCCCAGAATACGAGGCTGTAGACGTAGGCGAAAGCAAACGTCCAACGCAGACCAAACCGGAGGTGACGTCATGGCTTCATTCTGCGCCATATCGCCCTCCTCCCCGGAAGTCGTGACATCTCCTCACGCCTCCATTTCATCAAGTCTGCCCCGGACAAGCGAAGCCGGGAGCACCGCATCGGGGCCGAATCTGCGTACGGCCCGGTCCATGGCCTGCTCGGCCTCGCGCCAGCCGGTCTCCCGCTCACCCAGGCTGAGCTGGCGTGAGGCCGAATCGGCCGGGCGCAGGCCCTCCATCCGGACCCCCACGAGGCGCAGCCGCACCCGTTCCAGACCTGCCGCCTGGAACAGCTCGCACGCTGTGGCGTAAATCTCCTGGGCGACGTCGGTCGGCTCCTTGAGAGTCCGGGACCGGCTGATCGTGGAGAAGTCGGCTCGGCGCAGCTTCACACTTACAGTCCTGCCCACGTGTCCGGCCTTACGCATCCTGGCCGCGACCCGTTCGGACAGTCTCAGCAGCTCACGCCTGATCACGTCGGGGTCGTCGACGTCCGCGGCGAAGGTCTCCTCGTTGCCGATGCTCTTGTCGGGGACGTGCGCGGTCACCGGCCGCTCGTCGCGCCCCCACGCCAGCGCCGCCAGGTGGCCGCCGACCGCCTGGCCGAGCTCGCGCTGCAGCGTGGACACCGGCACTCTGGCCAGGTCGCCGACGGTGCGGATGCCGAGGCGCACGAGCGACTGCTCGGTGCGCTCGCCCACGCCCCACAGCGCCGAGACCGGCAACGGGTGCAGGAAGGCCACGACGTCATCGGGCGGCACCACGAGCATGCCGTCGGGCTTGCACTGCTTTGAGGCGAGTTTGGCGATGAATTTGCTGCCCGCGACGCCCACCGAGCAGGTGATGCCGTAGCGCTCCAGCACCTCGGCCCTGATCCCGGCCGCGATCTCCGCGGGCGAGCCCAGCCGGCGCCGCGCCCCCGCCACGTCGAGGAACGCCTCGTCGGAGGCGATCGGCTCGACGAGCGGCGTGATCGCGTGGAAGATCTCCATCACGCCCCTGGAGACCTCGGCGTACTTGCCGTGGCTGGGCGGGATGATCGTGGCCTGCGGGCACAGCCGGCGCGCCCGGCTCATCGGCATCGCCGAGTGCACGCCCCGCGCCCTGGCCTCGTAGGTGGCGCTGAGCACCACGCCCCGGCCCGCGGGCGAGCCCACGATCACCGGCAGGCCGCGCAGCTCGGGCCGCTCCAGCAGCTCGACGCTGGCGAAGAAGGCGTCCATGTCGACATGCAGGATCGGGCAGCCGCTGTCGTCGCCCCCGGTCCGCGGAGCGGGGCCGATGCCGGTGATCTGCTTGCGAGACACGCCGCCGAGTCTATCCGAACAGGCGTTCTACGCCGAGGCCTTGTGGCCCAGCACGTGCAGCTGGGTCGCGATGTCGCGCAGCACCGGATGGGCGGAGGCGGCCTGCTCCAGCGCCGCCAGCGCCTCGGCGGCGCCGGCCTCGCCGTCGACCAGCCGGCTGGGCACCAGGTCGGCGAAGACACGCACCCCGTGCACCGCGCCCGGCCGGAACCCGGCCGAGGTCAGCAGCCCGGTCAGGGTCTCGCCGGTGAAGCGGCGCGGCGTGGGGTCGCGGTCGCCCCAGCTGCCCATCGGGTCGGCCAGCACGGCCCTGGCCTCGTCGAACTGCCCGGCCAGCGCCCGGTGGATGGCGCTGGCGACGGGGTTGGCGGCCAGCACGCTCACCGCGCCGCCCTCGCGCAGCAGCCCGGCCATCGCCGACAGCGCGCCGACCGGGTCGTCCACGTACTCGAGCACGCTGTGCGACAGCACCAGGTCGGCGCTGTCGCGGCTGAGCAGGTCGCCCAGGTCGGCGGCGTCGCCCTGCAGGCCGCGCACCTCCACGTCACGCTCCTTGGCCCGGCGCTCCAGCGCGGCCAGCGAGTCGGGGCTCGGGTCGACGACGGTCACGGTGTGGCCCAGCGCGGCCAGCGGCACGGCGAACCCTCCGGTGCCGCCCCCGGCGTCGACGATGTCGAGGGCCTCGCGCCCGGTGGCGGCGGCCAGCTCGGCCAGCACCGCCCGTAGCGCGTCCCAGACGACGGCGGTCCGCACCGCCGGGGTCCTCGTGACGCCTTCAGCACGCAACGTCGAGCCTCCCTCTTTCCACCGACCAGCCCAGCCTACGCCGTGCGTGCCGCCCTCCGCGCCCCCGGACGGCAGGCGCTTTCCCTCGGATGCGACAACCGGGCCTCCGTCCGGGATGCGTACCTTGTGTGATCTGCCGTACTTCGCATCATGAAAGATTGCAGATCCTGAAATTTCTTCCCTACCCTGTTCGTTGTGACCACCGTGGACAGCAACGACGAGCTCAGCCGGAGGGACCGCAAGAAGCTCGAGACCCGCGCGGCGCTGGAGCGCGCCGCCCTGACGCTGGTCGCCGAGCGCGGCCTCGCGGGGGTCACGGTGGAGGACATAGCGGAGGCCGTGGACGTCTCCTCGCGCACGTTCTTCAACTACTTCCCGTCCAAGGAAGACGCCCTCATCGGCCGCAACCGGATGGTCGGCGCCGAGCTCAAGGAACGGCTGGCCGGCGTCCCCGGCGACGTGCCCGCCCTCGACGCGCTGCACCTGGTGCTGCGCGAGCAGGCCGAGCAGGTGCAGGACCAGCGCGAGTGGTGGATGCTCCGGCTGAGGGTGCTGGAGCAGAACCCGTCGCTCCTGCCGCACCTCGTCTCCGGCGGCGTCGAGACCGAGCTGGTGCTGACGGGCCTGCTCGCCGAGCGGAGCGGCGACGAGGGCTACGCCCACCTCGTGACGGCCGTCTCCCTGGCGGCCTTCCGGGCCGTGATGATGCGCTGGAGCGCCGGTGACGGGGTCCCCACGCTGACGGTGCTGCTCGACGAGGCGTTCGCCCGGCTGGCCGGCGGCCTGTCCACGCCCTGACCCGCCCCGAAGACCCTCCCAAGACCTTCCCTGAACCATCGCCCGACCGCGCGGCGCCCGACCGGGGCGCCGCGTGCCCCTGCCTGAGAGGAAACATGACAACGACCAGCGCGCAGCCCGGACCCGAGGCCGCGCCCGCCGAGCGCACATCCCGGCGCAAGGTCCTGCAGGCTCTGTCAGGGCTGATGGTGGGCATGTTCGTGTCCATCCTGGCCTCGACCGTCGTGGCCAACGCCCTGCCCCGCATCATCACCGACCTGAACGGCTCCCAGACCGTCTACACCTGGATCGTCACCTCCGAGCTGCTGGCCATGACGGCCACGGTGCCGCTCTGGGGGAAGATGTCCGACCTCTACAGCAAGAAGCTGCTCATCCAGCTCTCCCTGGGACTGTTCGTCGCCGGCTCGCTCATCGCGGGCCTGACGCCGAACGTGGAGATCCTCATCGTCAGCCGGGTCGTCCAGGGCGTCGGCGCGGGCGGCATGACGGCGCTGTCGATGGTCGTGATGGCGGCCATGATCCCGCCGCGCGAGCTGGGCCGCTACGCCGGCATCTTCGGCGCCGTGTTCGGCATCGGCACGGTCGCCGGGCCGCTGATCGGCGGCGTGCTCGTCGACACCTCCTGGCTCGGCTGGCGCTGGTGCTTCCTGTTCGGCGTGCCGTTCACGATCGTGGCCATCATCCTGCTGCAGCGCACGCTGAACCTGCCGGTGGTGCGCAAGGACGTGAAGGTCGACTACCTGGGCGCGCTGCTCATCACGGTGGGCGTCTCCACGCTGCTCATCTGGTCGTCGCTGGCCGGCCACCAGTTCGCCTGGGGCTCCTGGTGGACCGTGGGCCTCGTGGGCGGCGGCCTGATCGTCCTGGCGCTGGCCGTCTGGGTGGAGTCGCGGGCGCCTGAGCCGATCATCCCGCTGTACCTGTTCCGCAACCGCACCGTCACCCTCACCACCGTGGCGAGCGTGCTGGTGGGTGTGGCGATGTTCGGCGGCACCGTGTTCCTGTCGCAGTACTTCCAGGTGGCGCTCGGCAAGTCGCCGACCGTCGCGGGCCTGATGAGCCTGCCGATGGTGTTCGGCCTGCTGATCTCCTCGACCGTCGCGGGCCAGCTCATCACCAAGTGGGGCCGCTGGAAGGGCTTCCTGGTGGCGGGCGGCGTCACGATGCTCGCCGGGATGGCCCTGCTCAGCACCATCGACGGCAAGACCAGCACGGTGCTGCTCGGCGTCTACATGGCGGTGCTCGGCATCGGCGTCGGCATGCTCATGCAGAACCTGGTCCTGGCCGCGCAGAACGACGTCCCCGCGCACGACCTGGGCGTCACCACCTCGGCGCTGTCGTTCTTCCGCAGCATGGGCGGCACGATCGGCGTCAGCGCGCTGGGCGCGGTGCTGGCCAGCCAGGTGACGTCGCAGATGAAGGAGCGGCTCGGCCCGCTGGCCGCCGGGGGCGGCGGGGGCGAGGGCGCGGTCCCGGACATCTCCACGCTGCCGCCGCAGGTGGTGGCGATCATCCAGGACGTGTACGCGACGGCCACCGCCGACCTGTTTCTCATCGGGGTGCCGCTGACGGCGCTGGCCCTGGTGGCGGTGCTGTTCCTGAAGGAGAAGCCGCTCAACGACCTGTCGGGCGAGGAGCGCCTGGCCCAGGAGCGGGCCGTGGCCCCCGGCCACTGATGGACGCCGTGGCCTCTGCGTCACTGATCGGCGCAGCGGGTCACGCGGGCCGCGGCCGGCCTCCGGGCCGGACGCGGCCTTCGCCGTCTTCGCCGGGGCGCACGGCCCCGGGGCGGCCCCGCGCTAGAGGGTCAGGCTGGGCTTGAGCTGCTTGAAGCGGGCCAGCAGCCCGTTGATGAACTGCGGCGACTCGTCCGTCGACAGCTCACCGGCCAGGTGGACCCACTCGCTGATGACGACGCCCTCGGGGACGTCGGGCATCCACAGCAGCTCGTACGTGCCGCCGCGCAGCAGGTTGCGGTCGACGGCGGGCATGCGTTCGAGGGTCCAGCCCTCGGAGTAGGTCGTGATGAGCTCGTCGATGCGGGCGTGGTGCCGGGCGACGCCCTCGACGATGGCCGAGGTGTATTCGTTGACCGGCGGGTCGCCCCGCTCCACCCGCTCGGCGAGGATCTTGAGCGGGTCCTCCGTGCGCAGTTCGGCCTCGAAGAGGATGTCGAGGGCGCGCCTGCGTGCTTTGCCTCGTGCCGACACCTCAGGCCCGGCCGAGGTACTCGCCGCTGCGGGTGTCGACCTTGACCCGCTCGCCGGTGGTGATGAACAGCGGCACCTTGATCTCGGCGCCGGTCTCCAGGGTGGCGGGCTTGGTGCCGCCGGTGGAGCGGTCGCCCTGCAGGCCGGGCTCGGTCTCGGCGACGGTCAGCTCGACGGCGGCGGGCAGGTCCACGTAGAGCGCGGAGCCCTCGTTGAAGGCCACCGTGGCGAGCGTGTTCTCCAGCATGTAGTTGGCGGCGTCACCGACGGTGCGGCTGGAGACGTTGACCATGTCGTAGGTCTCGGTGTCCATGAACACGAAGTCGTCGCCGTCACGGTAGGAATACTGCATCTCGCGCTTGTCGACGTTGGCCACGTCGACCTTGACGCCGGCGTTGAAGGTCTTGTCGACGACCTTGCCGGACAGCACGTTCTTGAGCTTGGTGCGCACGAAAGCGCCGCCCTTGCCCGGCTTGACGTGCTGGAACTCCACGACGGCCCACAGTTCACCACCGTCGAGCTTCAGCACCATGCCGTTCTTGAGGTCGTTGGTCGTCGCCACTCGTCATCTCCCGCGTGCGGCCGCTCTACAGAACGAGCAGCTCCTTGGTCGTCTTGGTGAAAAGTTCCGCGCCGCCCCCGCGTGTCACGACTGTGTCCTCGATGCGAACGCCGCCCCGGCCCGGGAGATAGACCCCCGGCTCGACGGTGATCGGAACTCGGTCCTCAAGTCTACCGGTACGCGAAGGGCCGAGGAACGGCTCCTCGTGGATCTCCAGGCCGACGCCGTGGCCGAGGCCGTGACGGAAGTGGTCGCCGTGACCGGCGGCCTTGATGATGTCGCGTGAGGCGGCGTCCACCTGCTTGGCCTCGGCCCCGGGGAGCACCGCCAGGCTGCCGGCCCGCTGCGCCTGGGCCACCAGCTCATAGATCTCCCGCTGCCAGGCGGCGGGCTCGCCGAGGCTGACCGTACGGGTCATGTCGGCGTGGTAGCCCTGGTAGAGGGCGCCGAAGTCCATGGTGACGAGGTCGCCGGAGCGCAGCTCCCTGTCGGTGGGGGCGTGGTGGGGGACGGCGCCGTTCTCGCCGGCGGCGACGATGGTCTCGAAGGCGGGCTTGTCGGCGCCCAGCTCGATCATCCGGGCGTCGAGGAGGCGGGCCAGGTCGCGTTCGGTGACGCCGGGCCCGATGGTGCGGATGATGTCGGCAAACGCCTGGTCGGTGATGGCGCAGGCGGTGCGCAGGAGCTCCAGCTCGTCGTCGTCCTTGACCGCCCTGAGCCGTTCGACCAGGGGCTCCAGCGGGACGAGCCCGGCGCCGAGCCGGTGGTAGGTCGCCACGCTCATGCTGGCGGCCTCGATGCCGACGCCGGGGGCGGCGAGCTCGCCCGCCACGTCGGACGCCTCCGCGGCCTCGACGTCGAGGCCGCGGGTCTTGTCGATGTAGCGGTTGTCGGTGACGAGCAGGGCCGAGCCGTCCGCCCTGATCAGGACGGCGGCGTTGGAGCTGGCCAGCCCGGTGAGGTAGCGGACGTTGACCGCCGAGGTGACCAGCATGGCCTCGACCTCGTGCGCGGGCAGCATCGCCGCGAGCCGGGCCCGTCGCTCCTGATAATTGACCGTCATTTCGCCAATGTACGCGTATCGAACATCACCTCGGGGCGCCTACTCCAGACGCCATTCGCTCAGCCACTCCGGCAGCGGCCCCTCCTTGGCGATCTTGCCCTTCTCCTGGGCGCGCAGGAGGTCGCGCAGGACGCCGCGGACGTGGTCGCGCCCGGAGTCCTCGTGCCCCTCGGCGAACTTGCGGGCGGCCTTGGCGAGCTTGTCCTGGGCCTTGCCGGCGACGCGGGGGTCGATGCCGTTCAGCCGCATCTGGGCGGTCAGCGCGGAGCCGAACTGCCTGAGGTAGCCCTCCCAGCCCCCCGGCGGCACGCCGACGCCGACGGTGCCCTTGGGGTTCGCCCCGCCGGTCTCCCGCAGCGAGGTGGGCTCGCGGGCGGGCTCGGGGGTGGTGGTGGGGAGGGGTTCGACGGTGGGCATGGGCTCGGGCGTGGTGTCGGGCGTGCTGGTCACGGCCACCGACGGGGCGGTGGTGTTCTCGGCGACCGGCTGCTCGTCCCCGGAGGCGCCCCAGAGGATCATCACGACGGTGATGGCGACGATCGCGGCCAGGGCGGCGCCGAACTGGACGTACAGCCGCCGGTTCCCGCCGCCCCCGCCGCCCGGTGGCGGGGGCGCGAGCTCGGCCGCGTCGAAGACGGCCGTGTCACCGGCCCGCGGGGCGGGGGCCTGGAGCGGGGGCCGCGCGTGCACCTCGGTCGTGGGCGGCGGCACGGTGGCGCGCGGCCTGGCGACGGCGACCAGCGCCCGGCGCAGTGACTCGCCGCTGGCGGGACGGCGGCCGGGGTCGGCGGACAGCAGGGACATCACCAGCCGGTCGAGCTCCGCGGGCACGCCCTGGCGCAGCGCGCCCGGCGGCTGCCCGGCGGGCTTCTGGCCGGTGAGCAACTCATAGCAGACCACGCCGAGCGCGTACAGGTCCGCGGGCGGCCCGCCCTCCCCCTCGGGGGCCCGGTAGTGCGGGTCGCCGTCGCCGGGCGCCTGCTCGCCCAGGCCGAACCCGACGACCTTCAGCACCCCGCTGCCCGCCTGCCGGAAGCTGTGCGGGCGGACGTGCCCGTGCACCACGCCGGCCCGGTGCGCGGCGTCCAGCCCGGCGGCGGCCTGGCCGATCAGGTCGCACACCTCCACGACCTTCAGCGGCCCGCGCGCGGCCAGCTCCTCGTCCAGGCTGGGCCCGGTGAGGAACTCCATCACCAGGAACGGCGCCCCCTCGTGGTCGCCCACGTCGAGCACCATGGCCACGTTCGGGTGGATGACCCGGGCGACCGCCTGGGCGTGCTCGCGCAGCACCTGGCGGGTGGCCGCGCCCTTGGCCCTGGCGCCCAGGATCTTGACCGCCACGGTCCAGTCGGCGCGGGTGTCGTAGCCGCGCCACAGCTCTCCCATCGGCCCGCTGCCGATGAGCTCGTCAAGCCGGTACCGGCCTGCGACCAGGGACGGCGTCGCGTCGGACATATCTCCGCCAATACTCACAACTCACCACTGCAGTTTCGGACCAACCATAGGCCCCACAGCCCCCGCCCGCCGCACATCCGGCCGTGCGCGCGGGAAGATCCGCCGTCCGGAGACAGCAAGAGGGCGGGGAGCCGGGTGGCTCCCCGCCCTCGGGCGTCGATGTCAGGTCAGGCCGGGACCGGCTCCGGCGAGCGCGTGGCGGCGGGGCCGCCGGTGAGGGGCTGGGACGGGGCGTTGAAGACGGCCTCGTCCAGGCGGCCCTCCGAGCGCGCGACCAGCACCGGGACGACCATCTGCCCCGTCACGTTGGTGGCGGTGCGGATCATGTCCAGGATCGGGTCGATGGCCAGCAGCAGCCCGACGCCCTCCAGCGGCAGGCCCAGCGTGCTGAGCGTGAGCGTGAGCATGACGATGGCGCCCGTGAGCCCGGCGGTGGCGGCGGAGCCGACGACCGAGACGAACGCGATCAGCAGGTACTCCCCCAGCCCGAGCGGCACGCCGAACACCTGGGCCACGAAGATCGCGGCCAGCGCCGGGTAGACGGAGGCGCAGCCGTCCATCTTGGTGGTCGCGCCGAACGGCACGGCGAAGGAGGCGTAGTCGGCGTCGACGCCGTTGCGCTCGACGGTGACGCGCTGGGTCAGCGGCAGGGTGCCGACGGAGGAGCGGGAGACGAAGGCCAGCTCGATGGCGGGCCAGGCGTTGCGGAAGAAGCGGATCGGGCTGACCTTGCCCCAGACGGCGAGCAGCGTCGGGTAGACGGCCAGCAGCACGATGAAGCAGCCGATGTAGACGGCGGCGCTGAACTTGGCGAGCGGGGCGAGCAGGTCCCAGCCGTAGGTGGAGACGGCCTTGCCGATGAGCCCGGCGGTGCCGATGGGGGCGAGCCGGATGACCCACCACAGGGCCTTCTGGACCAGCTCAAGCACCGAGCGGCCGAGGTTGAGCAGGGGCTCGGCCTTCTCGCCGACGGCCAGCGCGGCGGCGCCGACCACCACGCCGAGGAACACGATCTGCAGGACGTTGACCTCGGTGAAGGCGGTGACGACGTTGGTCGGCACGATGCCGGTGACGAAGTCGAGCCAGGAGCCGGTGTTCTCGGGGGCCTTGGCGGCGCCGGTGTCGAGGGTGACGCCGCGGCCGGGGTTGACGAGCAGGCCGAGGCCGATGGCGAAGGCCACGGAGACCGCGGCGGTGACGAGGAACCACAGCAGCGTCTTGGAGGCCAGCCGGGCGGCGCCGTTGACGTTACGCAGGTTGGCGACGCTGACGAGGACGGCGGTGAACACCAGCGGCGGCACCGCGAGCTTGAGGAGCTGGACGAAGAGCGCGCCGACCTGGGTCAGCGTCTCGGCGAGCCAGGCGACGTCCCAAATCCTGGCGACGAACCCGAGGGCCACGCCGAGCACGAGGCCCAGCAGCAACTGCAGGGAAAAGCTGAATCTCTTCACGGAAAACAGAACTCCGGAGGTGGGAAGGGGTGTCTGGCGATCGAGCGCGGGAATGCGCGATCAGCGACAGAGCGAGCCCAGCACGCGGCACAGATCGATGTGCAGCCGCTCCACGAGCCGCACGATGATGACCGAAAACCTCACGGACGTCCCTAACAAGGGGCTCGTTCACCTTTATTCCAAGAACGAGCCCCTTGTCGGAAAAACTTTCAGCCGGCGATCTCCTTGATCGTCTCGATCAGCCGCACCCGGTCCTCGTGCGTGCGGCCCAGCGGGGCGACGTTGAGCGTCGTCACGCCCGACTCCTTCATCGCGGCCACCCGGTCACGCACGAAGCCCTCGTCGCCGATCAGCGACATCTTCTCCAGCAGCTCCTGCGGCACCAGCGCCGCCGCCTCGTCCTTCTTGCCGTCGAGGTAGAGGTCCTGGATCCGCTCGGCCTCCTTCTCGTAGCCGTAGCGCCGGGCCAGGTCGTTGTAGAAGTTCTTGCCCTTGGCGCCCATGCCGCCGATGTACAGGGCGGCCATCGGGCGGCCGAACTCCAGCAGCCCGGCCACGTCGTCGCCGATCGCCAGCGACGCCTGCGCGATCACGTCCAGCTCGCCCAGCTCCGGGTCGCGCCTGGCCTTCCCGGCGGCCAGCGAGGGGCCCCACACGTCGGCGGCCTTCTCCGGCATGTAGAAGATCGGCTCCCAGCCCTCGGCGAGCTCGGCGGTCAGCTCGACGTTCTTGGGGCCGATGGCGGCGACCACGATCGGGATGCGGGGGCGTACCGGGTGGTTGATGAGCTTGAGCGGCTTGCCCAGTCCGGTGCCGCGGTCGGCGGGCAGGGGCAGCGTGTAGTGCTTGCCGTCGTACTGGACGCGCTCGCGCCGCCACACCTGGCGGCAGATCTCGATGACCTCGCGGGTACGGCCCAGCGGCGCGGTGTAGGGGACGCCGTGGAAGCCCTCGATGACCTGCGGGCCGGAGGCGCCCAGGCCGAGCGTGAAGCGGCCGTCGGAGACGTAGTCCATGCCCGCGGCCGTCATCGCCAGCAGCGTGGGCGTGCGCGAGTAGATGGGCAGGATGCCGGAGGCGATCTCCAGCCGCTCGGTCCTGGCCGCGATGTAGCCCATCTGGCTGACGGCGTCGAAACTGTAGGCCTCGGCCACGAAGACGATGTCGAGCCCGGCCTTCTCGTAGTCGGCCAGCTCGGCGACCGTCTCCTTGAAACCGCCCGAGTAGTTCAGTGCCATCCCGATGCGCATGCCCGACTCCCCACCTACCGAATGATGTTCCGTTGCGATGGCGAAAGGCTATCGCAGCGGCGAGCCGCTAGCTTGGTCAGAATGTTGAGGAACGGCGTCGTCGTCGTGTCGGTCGTGGTCGCCGCGGCTCTGGCAGGACACCGGTTGATCCCCGTGCTGGGCGGGTTCACCCCCGTGATGGAGAGCGTGCTGCCGTGGATCGGGCTGGCCGTGCCCGTGCTGCTGCTGGCCGCCCTGGTGGCCCGGTCGGGGGTGGCGACGGCGGCGGCCCTGGTGCCGGGCGTGGTGTGGGCGGCGATGTTCGGCTCGACGCTGGTGCGCACGCCGCCGGGCGGGCCGAGCGACCTGGCCGTCGGCACCGTCAACGTGGGCGTGCGCAACGACGCCTCGGGCGAGGCGGTGCGGGCCGTCGCCGACGGCCTCGACCTGCTGGCCGCCCAGGAGCTCACGCCGGGCGGCCCGGCGGCCAAGCAGCTCAACAAGATGTTCAAGCACCGCTACCCGGTCAGCACGGTCGGCCTGTGGAGCCGCTACCCGATCACCGAGAAGCGCCCGCTGGACGTGGGCATGGGCTGGCCCCGCGCGCTGCGTGCGGTGGTGTCGACGCCGAAGGGGAAGGTCACCGTCTACGTGATGCACCTGGCCTCGGCCAGGCCGGGCCACACGGCCTCGCGCGACGCCTCGCTGGCCCAGGCGCGCAAGCTCATCGACGCCGACCGCAGCGAGCGGATCCTGCTGCTGGGCGACCTCAACACGGCCACCACCGACCGGGGCATGCGCGGCCTGACGCCGCCGCTGACCGACGCGCAGGAGGTGGCCGGCGACGGGTTCGGCTTCACCTGGCCCGCCGAGTTCCCCATCACCAGGCCCGACCACATCCTGTTCCGCGGCATGACGGCGACGAAGGCGGGCGTGGCCCCGGCGACGGGCAGCGACCACCGGGCCGCGATCGCCTCACTCCGCCTGCAGTAGCCGCAGGTCCTCAGGCGTGTCGATGTCGGCCGGGTCGCCGGGGCAGGGCACCTCGGCGACCAGCTCGGGGTGGGCCTTCAGGAAGGGCCTGGCGCCCACGTCGCCCCGGGCCAGCGCGGCCACCCCGGCGAAGTGCGGGCGGGCGATCAGCACCGGGTTGCGGCGGCGGCCGTCGTAGGTGGCGACCGCGACGGGCGCGCCCGAGGCGATGAGCGCGCGCACCGCCTCCGGCCGCACGAACGGCTGGTCGACCAGCGCGACCACCACCGCCTCCGCCTCCTCGGGCAGCGCGGCCAGGCCGGTGCGCAGCGAGGAGCCCATGCCGCTCGCCCAGCCGGGGTTGCGCACGGTGACGGCCCGGCGCACCTGCACCGTGGCGGCGCCGAGCACGACGACGACCGGGTGGCAGCCGCCCTCCTCCAGCAGCCGGACGCCCCGGTCGACCAGCCGCTCGCCGGCGTGCTCCAGCAGCGCCTTGGGCCGGCCCAGCCGCGCCCCCTGCCCGGCCGCGAGCAGCAGCCCGGCCACCTTCGTGTACGTCATGACGCCCCGCCGGGAGTGGTCTCGTGGTGGATGCGGCCCTCGGTGTGGGTGAGCGGCCTGCCGGAGCCGCCCCAGCGGAGCTGGATGAGCTCGGCGGCGATCGACACGGCGGTCTCCTCCGGGGTGCGGGCGCCCAGGTCGAGGCCGATGGGCGAGCGCAGCCGGGCCAGCTCGGCCTCGGTCAGCCCGGCCTCGCGCAGCCGCGCCAGCCGGTCCTCGTGGGTGCGGCGCGAGCCCATCGCGCCCACGTAGCCCGCCTCCGTGCGCAGCGCCACCTCCAGCAGCGGCACGTCGAACTTGGGGTCGTGGGTGAGCACGCAGACGACCGTGCGCTCGTCCACCGCGACGGAGGCGAGGTAGTCGTGCGGCCACCTGACCACGACCTCGTCGGCCTCCGGGAAGCGCTTGGGGGTGGCGAAGACGGGCCGGGCGTCACAGACGGTGACGTGGTAGCCGAGGAACTTGCCGACCCGGGCGACGGCCGCGGCGAAGTCGATCGCGCCGAACACCAGCATCCGCGGCGGCGGCGCGAAGGCGTGCACGAACACCGACAGGTCGTCCAGCCGCCGCTCCCCCTCGCCGCCGTAGTGGCGGATGGCGGTCAGGCCCTGGGCGAGCATGCCGCGGGCGTCGTCGTCCACGGCCTCGTCGAGCCGGCGCGGCCCGAGCGTGCCGGCCGAGCGGTCCGGCCAGACGACGCGGCGGGCGCCGATGCGGCCGGGGCCCGCCACGACGGTGGCGACGGCCACGGGCTCGTGCGCGGCGACGGACGCGGCGACCTCCCCCAGCTCGGGGAAGGTCTCCAGGGAGATCGGCTCGACGAGGACGTCGATGATGCCGCCGCAGGTGAGCCCGACGGCGAACGCGTCGTCGTCGCTGACCCCGTACCTCTGCAGGACGGGGGTGTCGATCTCGGCGGCGAGCTCGAAGACCGCGCCCTCGACGCAGCCGCCGGAGACGCTGCCGACCACCTCGTCGCCGCGCACCGCCATGGCGGCCCCGGGCGGCCGGGGCGCGCTGCTGAACGTGCTCACGACCGTCGCGAGCCCGAACCGCAGCCCCGATTCCCACCAGCGCATGATCTCCGGCAGCACGTCACGCATGGGCGAGCCTTTCGCTGAGTGCCTCGTAGGCGGCCAGGCTGTGCCCGGCCACCAGGTCGTCCAGGTACGGCAGGGCGGCCCGCATGCCTCCGGTCAGCGGCTGATAGTCCTCGTACCCTTTGTGCGGGTTGACCCAGATCACCCGGTGGGCCTGGCGGGACAGCCGGGCCATCTGGGCGCCCAGCAGGGCCGGGTCGCCGCGCTCCCACCCGTCGGAGGCGATGACCACGATCGACCCGCGGGCGCTGCGCCGGGTCAGGAACTCGCGCAGCTCCTCCCCCAGCCGGGTGCCGCCGCTCCAGTCGGGGATGGCCCGCGACACCGCGTCGAGCGCCGTGCCGGGATCGCGGTGGCGCAGCTCGGCGGTGACGCAGGTGAGCCGGGTGCCGATGGAGTAGACGGCGGTGGCCCGCGGCCCGGTCCTGACCAGGGCGTGGGCGAAGCGCAGCAGCGTCTCGGCGTAGGGGCTCATGGAGCCGCTGACGTCCACGAACAGCACCACCCGGCGCTGCCTGACGGTGTGCCTGCGCCGCAGCAGCCGGGCGGGCTCGCCCGTCCTCAGCGCCTCGCGCACGGTGCGCCGCCGGTCGAGGCCGCCGCGCCGGGCGCTCTCGTGGCGGCGCGAGCGGCGGACCGGGCGGCGGCCGCTGAGCAGGGCGAGCAGCCGGTGCACCTCGGCGCGCTCGGCCTCGGTGAGGCGGGCCACGTCGCGGTGGCGCAGGATCTCGGCCCGGCTGGCGGTGGCGGGCGCGGCCTCCCCTTCGCCCCGGCGCCCGCCGTCCTCGGCGGCGGTGTGGCGGGTGACGGAGGTGGTCGCGGCCCGGCCGAGCTCGGCCCGAACGCCGCCGAAGAACGCGGCGAAGCACCGGTCGTAGCGGGGCAGGTCGTCGGGTCCGGCGCAGAGCGTCAGCCGCCCGGCCCAGTAGACGTCGCCGGGCGAGGTCAGGTCGAGATGGTCCAGGGCGCGCAGCATGGCCTGGGCCCGCTCCTGGTCGGCGGCCACGCCGGCGGCCCGCAGCGTGCGGGCGAAGGCCGTGACGGTGGCCGCCAGGTCATTCATGGGCGAGCAGCCCCTCGCCCAGGACGCGCTCGACGTCCTCGCGGTATTTCAGCGCCGCGCCGAGCGTGGCGGCGGCGCGGCCCGGGTCGAGCTCGCGGGCGCCGAGCGTGAGCAGCGCCTCGGTCCAGTCGAGCGTCTCGGCCACGCCGGGCGGCTTGACCAGGCCGGCCTCGCGCAGCCGCCGGGCGGCGCGGGCCACCTGGGCGGCCAGCGTCTCGGTGCAGCCGGGCAGCCGGCGCAGCAGGATCGCCACCTCCCGGTCGAAGCCGGGATGCTCCAGCCAGTGGTAGAGGCAGCGGCGCTTGAGCGCGTCGTGGACCTCGCGGGTGCGGTTGGAGGTGACCACGACGACGGGCGGGCTGGCGGCCCTGACGGTGCCCAGCTCGGGGATGGAGATGGTGAAGTCGGACAGCACCTCCAGCAGGAACGCCTCGAACTCGTCGTCGGCCCGGTCGATCTCGTCGACCAGCAGCACGCTCGGCTGCGTCTCCAGCGCCTTCAGCAGCGGCCGGGCGATGAGGAAGCGCCGGTCGTAGATCTCCCCTTCGAGCCGGGCGGCGTCGGCCACGCCGGCCGCCTCGGCGGTCTTGAGGTGCAGGAGCTGGCGGGCGAAGTCCCAGTCGTAGAGCGCCTGGGAGGCGTCGAGCCCCTCGTAGCACTGCAGCCGGATCAGCGGCGCGTCGAGCAGCGCGGCCAGGGTCTTGGCCAGCTCGGTCTTGCCGACCCCGGCCTCGCCCTCCAGGAACAGCGGCCGGCGCATCCGCAGCGCCAGGAACGCGGCGGTGGCCAGGCCGTCGTCGGCCAGGTAGTCGTGCCGGTCGAGCAGCGCGGCGAGCTCGTCCGGCGACGTGAGGTCCAGGGGCCTGATAGTCCGGCGCAGCACGCCTTCAGGCTACGCCGATCAGTCCTCGCGCGCCTCGCCGCGCTCGTGGATGAGCGCGGCGAGCTCGGCGGTGGCGCGGCGGGCCATCGCCTTCTCCGAGCCCTGGATGCCCATGGCGCCGATCGTGCGCCCGTCGGAGAAGTCGACCCTTGGCCAGGGCTCGCCGGGCAGCAGCGTCACGTCGATCACCTCGGGCCAGGTGTAGCGGTGCGAGCGCACCGCGTTGACCAGCGTGACGCCCTCGTCGTCGGCCTCCACCCGCACCCGGCCCAGCAGGTGGAGGACGAACGCCACCGCGCACCCGAACAGCACGATCGCGATCCGGTCGGGCAGCTTGAACGGATCGGCGATGAGGATCGCCATGACGACCGCCCCGATCACGACGAGCGTGGCGAATCCGTAGGCGACGATCCTGCCCCGGCGGGGACGCCAGGTGACGGGCAGGGGCGGAGGCGGCACGGGCTCAGACACGAGGGAAACCTACCTCAGGTCAGTGCAGGTCCCTCAGGAGGAGTGCGGTCTCCAGCGCGGCGATCGCCGACTCGTACCCCTTGTCCTCCTTGCTGCCGGGCAGCCCGGACCGGTCCAGCGCCTGGTCGAGCGTCTCGCAGGTGAGCACGCCGTTGCCGACGGGGGTCCGCTCGTCGAGCGAGATCCGGGTCAGCCCTGCCGTGACCGAGTCGCAGACGTACTCGAAGTGGGCCGTCTCGCCCCGGATGACCGCGCCGAGCGCCACGACGGCGTCGCAGCGGCGGGCCAGCGCCTGGGCGACCACGGGGATCTCCAGCGAGCCGGGCACGCGCACGACGGTGGCGGTGGCGCCGGAGTCGTCGCACGCCTGGACCGCCCTGGCCACGAGCTGGTCGGTGATCTTGGCATGCCAGCTCGCCGCCACCACGCCGACGGTCAGCCCCGCCGCGTCGGGCGCGGCCCCTGCCGCCGGCCGTCCATCGCCGCTCATGACGCCTCCGAGATGTCGTGGCCGAGCCTGTCGCGCTTGGCCGTCAGGTAGCGCTCGTTGTGGGGGTTCATGGCCACCGGCATCGGCTCGCGGCCCAGCACCTTGATGCCGTAGCCGTCCATGCCGCGCAGCTTGGCCGGGTTGTTGGTGAGCAGCCGTACCGATTTCACGCCGAGGTCGGCGAGGATCTGGGCGGCGTTGGAGAACTCGCGCGCGTCGACCGGCAGCCCCAGCTCGACGTTGGCGTCCACGGTGTCGACGCCGCCGTCCTGGAGGCTGTAGGCCTTGAGCTTGGCCAGCAGGCCGATGCCGCGCCCCTCGTGGCCGCGCAGGTAGACGATCACCCCGGCGCCCTCCTCGGCGACGGCCGACATGGCGTTGCCGAGCTGCACGCCGCAGTCGCAGCGCAGCGAGCCGAACACGTCGCCGGTCAGGCATTCGGAGTGGGCGCGCACCAGCACGTTCTCGCCGTCGCCGAGGTCGCCGAGCACGAGCGCGACGTGCTCGCCGCCGTCGAGCGCGCTGGCGTAGCCGTACGCCTTCCACAGCCCGTACGTGTTGGGCAGGCTCGTCTCGGCGACCCGGGTGACCATGCTCTCGGTGCGGCGGCGGTGGTCGACGAGCTGCTCGATGGAGATGAGCGCCAGGTCGTGCTCGTCGGCGAAGACGCGCAGCTCGGGCAGCCTGGCCATGGTGCCGTCGTCGTTGACGACCTCGGCCAGCACGCCGGCGGGGCTGAGCCCGGCGAGCCTGGCCAGGTCGACGGCCGCCTCGGTGTGGCCGCGCCGGGCCAGCACGCCGCCCTCGTGGTAGCGCAGCGGGAAGATGTGGCCGGGCCTGACCAGCTCGTTCGGCTCGGTCGCGGAGTCGGCCAGGGTGCGGATGGTGCGGGCGCGGTCGGCGGCGGAGATGCCGGTGGTGACTCCGTCGCGGGCGTCGACGCTGATCGTGTACGCGGTCCGCAGCCGTTCGCGGTTCTGGAACACCATGAGGGGCAGGCCGAGCCGGTCGAGCTCCTTGCCCTCCATCGGCACGCAGATGACGCCGCTGGTGTGACGGATGGTGAAGGTCAGCAGCTCGGGGGTCGCCCGGGAGGCGGCGAAGATGATGTCGCCCTCGTTCTCCCGGTTCTCGTCGTCGACGACCACGACGGCCTTGCCGGCGCGGATGTCCTCCACGGCCCGCTCCACCGGGTCGAACCTGATCTCGCTCATGACGCCACCGCCAGTTCGGGACCGGCCGCGAGCCGGTATTCACGCAACCATTTGACGAAACCGATCATCACCAGCACGAAGAACACGCCGTAGACGGCGCCCGTGACGTACAGCCCGGTGCTGAAGGCCAGCGGGACGCCGACGAGGTCGACGGCCACCCAGACGATCCAGAAGTCGACCAGCGCCCTGCCCTGCGCCCAGGTGGCCACGGCGCTGCCGACGAAGATGTAGGCGTCGGCGGCGACCAGGAACGCGCCCTCGGGCAGCGGCTTGGCCGCGCCCCACGACAGCCCGGTGACGAAGAACAGCAGCCCGACGACGACGGTGCCGGCGAGCATGACGCCGGCCAGCGTGCCGCGCTCGCGGGCGGTGGCCGGGCGGACGGCGAGCTGCCTGCCGCCCTGGGTGCCGCGCCGCCAGGCCCACCAGCCGTAGACCGCCAGCGCGCCGAACAGCACCTGCTTGAGCGCGTTGCCGGCGAACCCGGCGTTGACCGAGGCGACGAGCAGCAGCACCGAGCCGGTGAACTGCACCGGCCAGGTCCACATGGATCTGCGCATCGCCAGCAGGACGGTGGACAGCGCGGCGACGTTGCCGACCAGGTCCGTCCAGAGCACGTGTGTGCCGAACACCTCGAATCCGGCTTCAGCCCAGTTCACTGCCTGACCACCAGCCTTTCCACATACTTAGCGATCACGTCGACCTCGATGTTCACCAGGTCGCCCACCTGACGTTCGCCCAGGGTCGTCAGCCGGAGCGTGGCGGGGATGAGGCTCACGCCGAAGCTTCCGTCGTCAACAGTCGTGACCGTGAGGCTGATTCCGTCGATGGCGATCGAGCCCTTCTCTGCCACGTAGCGGCTGAGCGGCTCGGGGAGCGAGAAGCGCAGGTCGTCCCAGTTGTCGCCGGGGCTCCTGGACAGCAGCGCGGCGGTGCCGTCGACGTGGCCCTGCACGATGTGGCCGCCGAGCCGCTGGTCGGCGCGGACGGCGCGTTCGAGGTTGACCGCCGAGCCCTCGGTGAGGACGCCGAGGGAGCTGCGGTCGAGCGATTCCTTGACCACGTCGACGGTGAAGACGTCGTCCTTGACGTCGACGACCGTCAGGCAGACGCCGTTGACGGCGATGGAGTCGCCGTGGCGCGCGTCGGAGGTGACGAGCGCGCCGCGCACGGTCAGCCTGGCGGCGTCGCCGGCCCGTTCCAGGGCGACGACCTCGCCCTTCTCCTCGATGATTCCGGTGAACATCACTTCTCCCTGCTGTTGTCTGCGCTGTTGCCTGCGAGCTGCGGCCGGGCGACGATCTTCAGGTCCGGCCCGATGCGGGAAATCTCCTCGAAGCTCATGCGGTGCGCCCGCGCGATCGTGGCCACCCCCGCCTCGCCCAGCGCCGCGGCCCCCGCTCCGAGGAGGGCCGGCGCCACGTACGCCACGACGCGGTCGACGAGGCCCTGGGCGAGGAACGCTCCCGCCAGGGTGGGCCCGCCTTCCAGGAACACGCTGACGACGTCGCGCGCGGCGAGTTCCTTGAGCAGCGCCGCCAGGTCCAGCCCGGCGCCGTGGCGGGGCAGGGGCAGCAGGGCGGCGCCCCGCGGGGTGGTCACGCCCTCGGCGACGGCGACGAGCGTCGGCGCCTCGCCGTCGAACACCCGCGCCCCGGGCGGGGTGCGGCCGGAGGGGTCGACGACGACCCGCAGCGGGGTCCGGTCCGGCGAGCCGTCGCCGGGGGGACGGGCTGTCAGGCGGGGGTCGTCGGCCAGCACGGTGCCGACACCCGCGACGATCGCGTCGCTGCGGGCGCGCATCCGGTGCACGTCGGCGCGCGCCTCGGGCGAGGTGATCCACTGGCTGGTGCCGTCGGCGGCGGCGGAGCGCCCGTCGAGGGTGGCGGCGTACTTCCAGGTGACGTGCGGCCGGCCGAGCCTGGCGAAGGTCAGCCACTCGGCGTTGACCCGTTCGGCCTCTGCGGCGAGGAGCCCGGTCTCGACGGCGACCCCGGCGGCGCGCAGCCGGTCGGCGCCGCCGGCCGCCCGCGGGGTGGGGTCGGGCACGGCGACGACCACGCGGGCCAGGCCGGCGTCCAGCAGCGCCAGGCTGCACGGCCCGGTCCGGCCGGTGTGGTCGCAGGGTTCCAGCGTCACGTACGCGGTGCCGCCGCGGGCCCGCTCGCCCGCCTGACGCAGCGCCACGACCTCGGCGTGCGGGCCGCCCGCGTACGGGTGGGACCCCTCGCCTGCCACCCTGCCGGAGGCGTCGAGCACGACGCATCCCACCACGGGGTTGGGGCTGGTGCGGCCGTGCCCGAGTGCGGCCAGCTCGATCGCGCGCGCCATGTGGACGGCGTCATCGCCGTCGTGGGCGGTGTGGTCCACCCCCGGCCTCCTACTCGCCAGTAGCTCCAAGCCACGGCGGGCCCCGGGGGGACAAGCGGTGCGCGCACGCACCACTGGTGGCGCCCGGCGACGAAAACCGGGCACCCGCGCGCTTCCTCCCATCCGGACTTTCACCGTCGGTCCCGGAATTTCACCGGGTCAACCGGCCGATGGCATCGGCCGGGTCGCGGACTGTCACCGCCGGTTCGGACTTTCACCGACCCCGGAGCACGCTAGCTCTGTTCTCCTACCAGTTTGCCATGCCCGAAAAGCGACATGCGACCCCTACTCCGCCTGACGTCACGCGGCGGTGAGACGGCGGGCGCGCTTGGCGTCCGGGGCGTAGCGGACCCTGGCCGGGACGAGGCCGAGCCCGGTGTGCAGGGCGCGCAGGGTGGCGGTGGCCCACAGGTCGCCGACCGGCGTGGCGGGCAGGCCGTACAGCCGTCTGGCCCAGCGCGGCAGCGTGGCGAAGGCCAGGAACGTCACGGCGGGCAGCACCGGGCGCAGCGCGGTGAGCGGCGGGGGCAGCGGCGTGCGCAGCGAGAGCCCGAGCGGGTGGGCGGCCTCGGGCACGAACGCGAGGCCGGGCCGCCGCTCGTCGATGTAGGCGTTCAGCTCGGCGACCGTGCCGGGGACGGTGTCCGGGTCGAGGCCGACGACCTCGGCGGCGCGCCGCCACTCGGCCACGAACGTGTCGGCCTCGGCGTCGGTCAGGCGCACCCCGGCCCGGCGGGCGACCGACAGGTAGGAGTCGACCTCGCCGACGTGCACCCAGCGCAGCCCCTCGGGCTCGTCGAGGCGGTAGCGGACGCCGGCGTCGGGGTCGTAGGCGTCCAGCCGGGCGTGGATGCCGCGCACCCGGCGTCCGGCCCGCTCGACCTCCGCGCGGGTGCCGTACGTGCGCACGCGGACGAACTCGGTCGTGCGCGCGAAGCGCGCCCATGCCTCGTCGGGGTCCATGAGGGCGGAGTTCTGCAGCACGCCGCGCATCGTGCGCGGGTGCAGGCCCTGCATGAGCAGCGCGCGGAATCCGCCGACCAGCAGGATCGGCTCCCCCATGACCCGCCACGTCACGGATCCGGGGCCGAACAGTCCGTGATCCTCCATAAGCAACTGCTTACCCCCCAGATGCCGACATGTCACAATGTTTTCAAGATTGTGTCGCAAATCCGTGATTACGCAGCGAAATCCCTGCAGGTCATTGCGCTGCGCAAGGATCCTTGAGAACGTGCTCGATGGCCCGGAATTTCCGGAATCTTGTACGTGCATGGGGAGCCCCGACCAGATGACGACACCGACGTCCACAGAAGACGCGATCGACGCGACGTCCGTGACCGAGACTTCCGGTGCTGTGGGCCGTTCACCCGGCCAGCTCATGTGGATGCGCTTCAAGCGCGACCGCACCGGCGTCATCTCGGCGATCATCGTGATCTTCTTCTTCCTGGTCGCCCTCCTGGCCCCCGTGATCTCGATGGTCTACGGCAAGGACCCGTACACGCTGTACGGCCAGGACATGCCGGGGCTGCTCAACGACTACGGCTACCCGATCCAGCCGAACGGCGGCATCAGCTCCGAGTTCTGGTTCGGCCTCGAACCCAGCCTCGGCCGCGACGTGTTCATGCAGCTCGTGTACGGCATCCGCACCTCGCTCGGGATCGCCGTGGCCGCCACGCTCATCACCACCACGCTCGGCATCGTCGTCGGCATCGTGGCCGGCTACGCGGGCGGCAAGACCGACTACTTCGTCGGCCGCCTCATCGACCTCACGCTGTCGTTCCCGCAGACCATCTTCATCATCGCGTTCACCCCCGTGGTGGAGAGCCTGCTGGTCCCGGCGGACGAGGAGACCCCGGTGTGGCTGCGGGCGGTGACGCTCACCATCATGCTCTCGGCGTTCGGCTGGGCCGGCCTGGCCCGGCTGCTGCGCGGCTACGTGCTGTCGATGCGTGAGCGCGAGTACGTGGAGGCGGCCAGGGTCACCGGCGCCTCCCCCGGCCGCATCGTGTTCAAGGAGCTGCTGCCCAACCTGTGGACGCCGATCCTCATCCAGTCGACCCTCCTGCTCCCGGCCATGGTGACGGCGGAGGCGGGCCTGTCGTTCCTGGGCGTCGGCATGGGCGAGCTCGTCCCCGACTGGGGCCGCATGTTCCTGCGGGCCACGCAGGTGTACCAGAACGACATCACGTACCTCATCTTCCCCGGCGTCGCCCTGTTGATCTTCGTGGTCGCCTTCAACCTGCTCGGCGACTCCGTCCGCGACGCCTTCGACCCCAAGATCAAGCGTTAGAGGAGAGAAATGAACTACCGTAGACGGTCGGCTCTCGCGGTGCTCGCCGCCGCGACGCTGACCCTGGTCGGCGCCTGCGCGCCGGGGAACCAGGGCGCCCCGGCGGGCGCGCCCACCGCCGGTTCCTCGGCCCCGGCGCAGGAGCCGTACAAGCCCGCGGTGATCACCCTCGGCACCGCCGAGGACTCCAAGGGCCCGGCCATCGCCCCCGAGGGCGTCGTCAAGGGCGGCACCGTCACGATGATCGACCGTGACGACTTCGCCCACCTCGACCCCGCGCAGAGCTACGTCAACACGGCCACCAACTTCGGCCTGCTCATCCACCGCGGCCTCACCGGCTACAAGCGGACCGCCAAGGGCGAGTACAAGCTCGTGGGCGACCTCGCCACCGACGCCGGCCAGGTCTCCGACGGCGGCAAGACGTGGACCTTCACCCTCAAGGACGGGGTGAAGTGGCAGGACGGCAGCGCGATCACCTCCGCCGACGTGCGGTGGACGATCGAGCGGTCGTTCGCCGACTTCATCACCTTCGGCCCCAGCTACATCCAGCAGTGGCTGACCCAGGACGACTACAAGAAGGCCTACTCCGGCCCGTACGACGGCAAGCAGCTCGAGAACATCGAGACGCCGGACGACAAGACGATCGTCTTCAAGTTCAAGGCGCCGCACGCCGACGCCAACTACGCCTTCGCCATGGGCGGCTACGCCATCGTGCCCAAGGCCAAGGACACCAAGGAGAAGTACGACAAGGAGCCCTTCTCCTCCGGCCCGTACATCATCAAGTCGCACGTCGTCGACAAGTCGATGGAGCTGGCCCGCAACCCGCACTGGGACCCGGCCACCGACCCGATCCGCGGCGCGTACCCGGACGTGTGGAAGCTCGAGTTCGGCCAGGAGGCCCTGCAGATCACCGACCGGTTCATCGCCGACGTCGGTCCTGACCAGCAGGCGTTCACCTTCTACGCGGCCGTCCCGCCGGAGCGGCTCCAGCAGGTGCTGAACGACGCGAGCCTGGCCGACCGCCGCATGGTCAGCCCCTCGCCGTACGGCAACTACTACTACTTCAACCTTGACCGGGTGAAGGACCAGAAGCTGCGTCAGGCCGTCAACTACGCCTGGCCGTCCAAGCAGATCCAGCAGACCATCGGCGGCCCGCAGGCCGCGGCTCTGCCGACGACCATCCTGAACGAGAACACCACGGTCGGGTACAAGCCGTACGACCTGTTCGGCAAGACCACCAAGCCCGAGGGTGACATCGAGAAGGCCAAGCAGCTCATCGCCGAGTCGGACAACCCGAACCCGACGATCGTCTACGCCTACAACCAGACCCCGGTCCAGGAGCAGGTCACCGTCGTGATCAAGAACGCCCTGGAGAAGGCCGGCATCAAGGTCGTGGCCAAGCCGCTGGACCGCAAGACGTACTACGACTCGATCAGCCAGACCAAGAACGAGTTCGACCTGTACTGGGGCGGCTGGGGCGCCGACTGGCCGTCCGGCTCGACCGTCATGCCGATCATCTTCGGCCCGGTCTCCGACGGCGGCCAGAACATGTCGCACCTGAACACGCCGGAGCTCACGGCGAAGATGAAGGAGATCTCCGAGAACCCCGACATCGACGCGGCCAACGCCGCGTGGATGGCGCTCGACAAGGAGATCCAGGAGAAGTACACGCCGCTGGTCGTGGCCGAGAACCGGATCGCCACCACGCTCCACGGCTCCAAGGTGGGCGGCGCCGAGATCGACCCGCAGATGTGGATCGTCTCGCCGAACACCATCTTCGTGAAGCCGTAGCGACACCGCTCCGGGCGCCCGACCGGGTGCCCGGAGCACCCTCTTGGAGATCATCCCGTGCTTCGATTCCTCACCCGCCGCGTACTGGGCGCGCTGGTCATCCTGCTGATCATCTCAGCGGTGACCTTCTTCCTGTTCTACGCGATCCCCGCCGACCCGGCCCGGCTGGCCTGCGGCAAGGTCTGCCCGCCCGAGACGCTTGAGCAGGCCCGGCAGAACCTCGGCATCGACAAGCCGCTCATGGTCCAGTTCGTCAGCTGGCTCGCGGGCATCTTCGTCGGCCGCGACTACGGGGGCCTCGGTCACTGCCCGGCTCCCTGCCTGGGCTTCTCGTTCGTCAACCGCGCCCCGGTGTTCGAGACGATCATCGACCGGATGCCCGTCACGATCGCGCTGACCATCGGCGCCGCGGTGATCTTCCTGATCTTCGGCGTGGCCACCGGCATCGTCGCCGCGCTGCGTCAGGGCAAGCCCCTCGACAAGATCGCCAGCGTCTCGTCGCTGATCGGCGCCTCGGTGCAGATCTACTTCGTCGGCACCCTGGCCATGTACTTCTTCGTCTACCAGATGCAGGTCTTCCGGCAGCCGAAGTACATACCGATCACCGAGGACCCCGTCGGCTGGTTCAGCGGCCTGCTGCTGCCCTGGCTGGTGCTCGCGCTCATCTTCACCGCGAACTACACCAGGATCACCCGCTCCACCATGGTGGAGAACCTGAACGAGGACTACGTGCGCACCGCCCGCGCCAAGGGCATGTCGGGCCGCAGCGTGGTGCTGCGCTTCGCCCTGCGCGGCGCGCTGACGCCCGTGATCACGATCTTCGGCGTCGACCTCGGCACGCTCATCGGCGGCGCGATCATCACCGAGACCACGTTCGGCCTCCAGGGCATCGGCCGCCTCGCCGTCCGCGCCGTGGACTACTCCGACCTGCCGACGCTGATGGCCACGGTCCTGCTCGCGGCGGGTGCGATCGTGGTGATGAACGTGATCGTGGACTCCCTGTACGCCGTCATCGACCCCCGCGTGAGGCTGAGCTGATGTTTCTCGAAGTCAACGACCTCACCGTCGACTTCCACACCGAGGACGGCGTCGTGCACGCCGTCGACGGGCTGTCGTTCGAGGTCGACCGGGGCAGCACCCTCGGCATCGTGGGCGAGTCCGGCTCGGGCAAGTCGGTGACGAACCTGGCCATCCTCGGCCTGCACAACCCCGACACCGCCAAGCTCTCGGGCAGCATCAAGCTCGACGGCCGCGAACTGATCGGCGCGCCGCAGCGCGAGCTGGAGAAGCTCCGCGGCAACAAGATGGCGATGATCTTCCAGGACCCGCTGACCTCGCTGTCGCCGTTCCACACGGTCGGCCAGCAGATCGCCGAGGTCTACCGCAAGCACAAGGGCGTCTCCAAGTCGGTGGCGCGCGACCGGGCCATCGAGATGCTCGACCGGGTCGGCATCCCGCAGCCCAAGATCCGCGTCGACGAGTATCCCCACCAGTTCTCCGGCGGCATGCGCCAGCGCGCCATGATCGCCATGGCGCTGGTGTGCGACCCCGGCCTGCTCATCGCCGACGAGCCGACCACCGCGCTGGACGTGACCGTCCAGGCGCAGATCCTCGACCTGCTGCGCGACCTCCAGGAGCAGACCGGCACCGCGATCATCATGATCACGCACGACCTCGGCGTGGTGGCCAGCACCGCGCACGACGTGCTCGTCATGTACGCCGGCCGCGCCGTCGAGCGGGGCACCAAGCAGGAGGTGCTGCGCGAGACCCGCCACCCCTACACGTGGGGGCTGCTCGGCTCGATGCCCAGCCTGACCCACCCGGTGGACGTGCCGCTCGAACCCGTGCGCGGCACCCCGCCCAGCCTGATCAACGTCCCGCCCGGCTGCCCGTTCCACCCGCGCTGCGACTATGCGAAGCTGCTCGGGCCGGGCGTGTGCACGGGTGAGCGGCCCGAGCTGTCGCCGCACCGCGGCCACGGCGACGCCTGCTATCTGCCGATCAAGCAGAAGGCCGAACTCAGGAGACTACCCGGTAAGGAGGCGTCGTGACGGAGAAGCTGCTGGAGCTGTCCGGCGTGGTGAAGCACTTCCCCGTCAGAGGCGGCTCGCTGATCAAGCGGCAGATCGGCGCGGTCCACGCGGTGGACGGCATCGACCTGACCGTGCACGAGGGTGAGACGCTCGGCCTGGTGGGCGAGTCCGGCTGCGGCAAGTCCACCACCGGGCGGCTGGCCGCCCGGCTGCTGGAGCCGACCGGCGGCACCATCAGCTACCGGGGCCGGGACATCAGCCACGCCAACCGGCGCGAGCTCAAGCCGATCAGGTCCGAGATCCAGATGATCTTCCAGGACCCCTACTCGTCGCTGAACCCGCGGCACACGGTCGGCTCGATCATCCGCGGCCCGATGGACATCAACGACATCAACCCGGAGGGCGGCCGCGAGGCCAAGGCCCGGGAGCTGCTGGAGATCGTCGGGCTCAACCCCGAGCACTACAACCGCTTCCCGCACGAGTTCTCCGGCGGCCAGCGCCAGCGCATCGGCGTGGCCCGCGCGCTCGCGCTCAACCCCAAGCTGATCATCGCCGACGAGCCGGTCTCCGCGCTGGACGTCTCGATCCAGGCACAGGTCATCAACCTGCTGCAGCAGCTCCAGCGCGACCTGGGCATCGCGTTCCTGTTCATCGCGCACGACCTGGCCGTGGTGCGGCACTTCTCGCAGCGGGTCGCCGTGATGTACCTGGGCAAGGTGGTGGAGATCGCCGACCGCGACTCCCTCTACGAGCGCCCCCGCCACCCCTACACGCACGCCCTGCTGTCGGCCGTGCCGGAGGCCGACCTCGGGGCGCCGCCGCGCGAGCGCATCCGCCTGGCGGGCGACGTGCCCTCCCCCATCAACCCGCCGACGGGCTGCCGCTTCCGCACCCGCTGCTGGAAGGCGCAGGACAAGTGCGCCACGGAGGAGCCGCCGCTGGTGCAGCTGTCGGGCAACCGCGACGGCCACCTGACCGCCTGCCACTTCCCCGAGGAGCCCGGCGTCCGCGGCGAGGACATCGTCCTCGACCCGGCCCTCCAGGCCTGACACCCGCTGATCGACGGCCGCGACCCGGTCGGCGGAGCCGTAGACGGCGTTGCCCGCCACGAACACGTCGGCGCCCGCCTCCGCGCACCGCTCGATCGTGCTCTCGGACACCCCGCCGTCGACCTGCAGCCACACCTGCCCGCCGTGCCGCTCGATGATCGACCGCGCCCGCCGCACCTTCGGCAGCACCATGTCGAGGAACTTCTGCCCGCCGAACCCCGGCTCCACCGTCATCAGCAGCAGCATGTCGACCTCGCCGACGAGATCCTCGTACGGCTCCACCGCCGTGGCCGGGTTGAGCGCCAGCCCCGCGCGGGCGCCGAGCGAGCGGATCTCCCGCAGCGTCCGCACCGGCGCCGAGGACGCCTCCGCGTGGATGGTCACGCTCCCCGCCCCCGCCTCGGCGTAGCCGGGGGCCCACCGATCGGGGTCCTCGATCATGAGGTGGCAGTCGAGCGGCAGTGAGGTCGCCTTGAGCAGCGACTCGACCACGGGCAGCCCGAGGGTCAGGTTGGGCACGAAGTGGTTGTCCATGACATCCACGTGCAGCCAGTCGGCGTTCGGCACGGCGGCCGCCTCGTCGGCGAGCCGGGCGAAGTCGGCGGACAGGATGCTGGGCGAGATCTGTACGGCCATGATGGTCAGAGTCTAGCCACGCCCCGCCCGGCCGGACCGCCCGCCCCGCGCCCGGCGGGGCGGCTCACCCCGCCCGGCGCAGCAGCGCCAGGAACATCGCGTCGGTGCCGTGCCGGTGCGGCCAGAACTGCGCGTACGGCCCGTCGCCGAGCCCGCCCACCTCCGGCAGGTAGGCACGCGCGTCGAGCGTCTCCACGTCGTCCCTGCCGCCCACGACGTCGCCCACGACCACCCGCGTCTCCGCCAGGTGCGGCGAGCACGTCACGTACGCGACGACCCCGCCGGGACGCACCGCGTCGAGCGCAGTGCCCAGCAGCCGCCGCTGCAGCCTGCCCAGCTCCGCGATGCTCGCCGGGTCGCGCCGCCACCGCGCCTCCGGGCGGCGCCGCAGCGCGCCGAGCCCCGTGCAGGGCGCGTCGAGCATCACCCGGTCGAACACCCCGGGCCGCCACGCGGGCTCGGTGCCGTCCGCGGTGATCACCGCGGCGTCCCTGGTCGTCTCCCAGACGAGCCGCGCCCGGTGATACTGCACGTCACCGGCCAGCAGCCGGGCCCCGCCCGGGTGCGGCATCACCGCGCCGCCGGCCTCGGTGCCTTCGACGTCGCCGTGACGGGCGATCGCGTCGAGCAGGCCCGCCTTGCCGCCCGGCCCGGCGCACAGGTCGAGCCACAGCTCCTCGCCGCCGTCGAGCGGCACCCGGGTGAGGGCCAGCGCGACGAGCTGGCTCGCCTCGTCCTGGACCGCCGCCCGCGTGTCGTGGACGGCCTCGATCCGGCCCGGGTCGCCCTCGGGCAGGTAGGCGGCGTAAGGCGAGTAGCGGCCCGGCTCGGCCCCCGACTCCCGCAGCTCCTCGACCGAGCTGCGGCCCGGCCTGGCCACCAGCGTCACCAGCGGCCGCGCGTTGTCGGCGTCGAGCAGGTCGGCGGTCTCGTGCGCGGCGGGGCCGAGCGCGTCGCGGAACGCGCTGACGATCCACCGGGGATGGCTGTGCGCCACGGCCAGGTGCCCGGCCGGGTCGTCGCCGGCGTCGGGCGCCACGATCGGCACCCACTCCTCCAGCGACCTGGACGCGATCTTGCGCGCGACGGCGTTGGCGAACTTGGCCGCCCCCGGGCCGACGCGCAGCCGTACGAGATCGACGGTGGTGCCGACGGCCGCGTGCGGCGGGACGCGCATCTTCAGCAGCTGGTGCGCGCCGAGCCGCAGCGCGTCACGCACCTCCGGGTCGGGCGCGCGGTCGCTGCACACCTCGATGATCGCGTCGTACGTGCCGAGGCCGCGCAGCGTGCCGTAGGCCAGCTCGGTGGCCAGCGCCGCGTCGCGCCCGCCGATGCCGCGCTCGCGCAGCATGCGGGGCAGCAGCAGGTTGGCGTAGGAGTCGCGCTCGTCGACGGCGCGCAGCACGTCGTAGGCGGCGTTGCGCGCCTGGTCGCGCGGCGGCCGCCGCCCCCCGCCCCCGCCACGGCCGCCGCCGCGGCCGGTCGGCTGGCCGCCGCGGCTGTCGCCGTGCGGCCGGTTCCCCCGTGCTCTCATGCTTTCCGGCTTTCCCTCGCGGCGCGGCCGCGCGGGCCGGCCGGCGTGCTCACCCAAACCGCTCGCCGCTCTCCGGGCGGGTGCCGCGGGCCCACTCGCCCGCGCTCATCAGCCGCTTGCCCTGCGGCTGGACCTCGCCCAGCTCGACCGGGCCGGTGGCGGTGCCGACCAGCACCGTGTTCTTGCCCGCGACGAGGATCTCGCCGGGCGCGAGCCGCTCGGCGGCCTCGGCGAGCCGGACGGGGCCGAGCTTGACCCGCTGCCCGCGAAACTCGCTCCACGCCCCCGGGTTGGGGGTGCAGCCGCGGATGAGCCGGTCGGCGTGCAGGGCGGGCTTGGCCCAGTCGACCCGGGCGTCGGTCACGCTGATCTTGGGGGCGAGGGTCACTCCGTCGTGCGGCTGCGGGCGGGCCTCCAGGGTGCCGTCCTCGACGCCGTCGAGCGTCGCGGCCAGCAGCCCGGCCCCGGACACCGACAGCCGCTCCAGCAGCGCGCCGCTGGTGTCGCCGGCGCGGATCTCCTCGGTGACGACGCCGTAGACGGGCCCGGCGTCGAGCTCCTTGACGATCCGGAACGTGGTCGCGCCGGTGATCTCGTCGCCGTGCAGGACGGCGTGCTGCACGGGGGCGGCGCCGCGCCACGCGGGCAGGATCGAGAAGTGCAGGTTGATCCAGCCGTGGCGGGGCACGTCGAGCGCCGACTGGGGCAGCAGCGCGCCGTAGGCGACGACGGGGCAGCAGTCGGGCTCCAGCTCCCGCAGCCGCTCCAGGAACTCCGGGTCGCCGGCCTTGGCGGGCCGCAGCACCTCGATGCCCGCCTCCTCGGCCAGCTCGGCCACGGGCGACGGGTGGACCTTGCGGCCCCGGCCGGACTGGGCGTCGGGCCGGGTGACGACGGCGGCCACCTCGTGGCGGGGCGAGTCGATCAGGGTGCGCAGCGACGGCAGCGCAGTCTCGGGCGTGCCCGCGAACACCAGGCGCATCGTCACAGCGCCTTTCCGCCGGTGGCGTGCGGGGAGAACTTGACCGTGGGCGCCGCCAGGCCGCTCCACTCGGCCTCGCGGATGGCCTTCATCGCGAGCTTGCGCTGCTTGGCGTCCATCCGGTCGATGAACAGGATGCCGTCGAGGTGGTCGGTCTCGTGCTGGAAGCAGCGCGCCATCAGGTCGGTGCCCTCCAGCGTGACCGGCTCGCCGTGCATGTTGAAGCCCCGGGCGACGGCGCGGATGGCGCGCGGCGTGGGGAACGACAGGCCGGGGAACGACAGGCAGCCCTCCTCGCCCTCCTCGTCCAGGTCGTCGGACAGGTCGAGGTCGGGGTTGATCAGGTGGCCGAGCTGGTCGTCGACGTAATAGGTGAACACGCGCAGGCCCACGCCGATCTGCGGCGCGGCCAGGCCGGCGCCCGGCGCGTCCATCATCGTGTCGGTGAGGTCCTTGACCAGCTTGCGGAGCTCCTTGTCGAAGTCGGTCACCGGCGCAGCCGGGGTGCGCAGCACCGGGTCTCCGAACAGCCGGATCGCCTGGATCGCCAAGGGGGTCACTCCGTTTCGTAGGTGGATCAGTCCATTTTAGTGTGCGCGAGGGAGCGCGCCTTCATCGCCGCTTTGCGCGCCGCCTTGACGACCGCCTGGTCGTCGTGCGCGCCGGCGAGCATGTCGAGGACGGCCACGGTGTCGGGGTGGCCGACGGCCGGCATCGCGGTGATGAGCTTGACGAGGTCCTCGCCCGGCTCCGGCGTGTCGAGCCGGCCGGCGACGGGCCCCGACATGTGCATGAGCGCGGCCAGCGAGTCGACCGCGATCCAGGTGTGGTCCTCGGGGCTGAGCGGCGGCGCCTGAAGGTCGCGGATGTGCAGCCAGGAGGCGGCGTAGCGGCGCATGAGCGGCAGGGCGAGCGCCTCGCGCATCGGGGCCTCGGCCTCGGGCCCGAGCTCCTCCAGGACGGCGCCCACCGCGCCGCGCCGGCCGGCGTCGCCCTCGGCGGCGATCGCGATGAGCTCGCGGGCGGCCTCCTCGGGCGGGCGGCGCTCCAGCCACCCGGCGACGGCGCTCTGCGTGGCCGAGCCCTTGACCAGGGCCTCGACCAGCTCGGCGGCCGACAGGTCGGCGAACACCTCGACCTCGGCGGCCGTGGGCGCGTCGTGGCCCTCGCGCAGCAGGTCGCGGCGGATCGCCCAGACGCCCAGCGGGGTGAGCGCGGTGCGCCCGGCCGACGTCTGCTCGACGAGGCCGCAGTAGGACAGCAGCGACAGCGCCTCCAGCAGCTCGGCCGGGAGCGCCGCGGCGAGCCTGCGCATCTCCGCGTCGCCGGGCGCGCAGGCCACCTCGTGCGACTGCAGGATGCCCCGGGCCAGGTTGGCGATCGCGACGCCGGACCGTACGGAGTAGATCGTGGCGAGCATCTCGGCGAGGTGGCCGTCGACCACGGTGGAGCCGGTCAGGCCCTCGTCGGCGCGGTCGAGCACGTCCATGACGACGCCGTCCCAGAACTCCAGCGTCGCCTCCACCGTCAGCCGCGCCGGCAGCGGGCCGCGCGACGCCCGGCCGCGCGCGATGCGCAGCAGGCCGGTGTTGACGGCGACGATCCAGACCAGCCGCAGCCGCGACGGCTCCAGGCCGAGCTCGGCGACGGCCGCCGCCCGGTCGGCCTCCGGCAGCAGCCCGTCCGGCGACACCGGGCGCTCGCCCGTCCAGGTGGCGAGGCGGATGGCGTCGGCGACGAGCGGGACCGTCGGGACCACCCGCGCGAGCTCGGCGTCGCCGGCCAGCGTGACAGGCGGGAACGTGAGCGCCTCGTGCTGCGCGGGGGTCTTCTCCTGCGGCGGCCGTGGCGGCACGGCGGCCTGCTCATCGATCAGCTTGCGCAGCTCGGCGAGGTCGAAGACGTTGTTTGCCACCCACGAAACTTACTGCACAGGAGTCACAGAGGCGTACTCATCGGATGCCCCGGGAGCGCGCCTTGAACGCCGCCTTGCGGGCCGCCTTGGCCGCCGTGCCGTCGGGCAGCGAGCGTCCGAGCAGCTCCAGGACCTCGACGACGTCGGGGTGGTCGACCCGCCACATCTCCTCGATGAGGTGGGCCGGCGGGCCGGAGGCGGCGATGTTCTCGGCGAACATCTCGGGGTCGTCGGCGGCCGCCGGGGTCGCCAGCGCGAGCATGTCGACGCTGACCCACAGCAGCTCCTCCTGGCTGAGCGCCGGGGCGGGCAGGCCGCGCGCGGTGAGCCAGTGGATGGCGTGCGGGCGCAGCTCCTGGTCGTCGAGCCAGGGCCGCACCTCGCCGGCGGCCTCGGCGCCGAGCCGGTCCACGATCGTGACCGCGATCCCGCGCGCCACGGCGGGCGCGCCGGAGGCGGCGGCGAGCAACTGGGCCGCGGCCTCGCCGGCCGGGCGGGCGGCCAGCCAGCGGCTGATGTCGTCCTCGGCCAGCTCGGTCGGCACGCCGTCGAGCAGCCCCTCGATGAGCCCGCGCGCGTCGGCCTCGGCCAGGTCGGGAGCCTGCGGCGCGTCGAGCCCGAGCGCGAGGTAGTGCTCGCGCAGCGCCCACACGGCGGCCGGGGTGAGCGCGACCGTGCCGTCCTCCAGGCGCAGCAGGCCGCACCAGGCCAGCCGTTCCAGCACGGCGGGCACGTCGACGGCGGTGTCCTCGGCCCGGTCGGCCAGGTAGTCGCCGGCCACGGCGGCGGGCGCGGGCGACTGGAGCCGGTAGAGCATGTCGAGCAGGTCGTAGAGCTCCTCGTCGACCTGCGGGTGGCCGGTGACCTGGCCGCCGGTGTCACGCTCGACGAGGTGGGCGACGACCGCCGCCCAGCGCGGCAGCGGCTCCCCCTCGGCCACCTCGCTCAGGTAGGGCACCTCGCCCCGGTCGAGCGCGGCCAGCAGCGGGACGTCGCGCAGCTCCGCCTCCAGCGTCTCGGGCGAGGGCAGCCGGACGGCCGGCCTGGGCGTGCAGCCGGGGCAGTCGCAGGGCGCCTCCCCCAGGTCGGGCACCTCGCCCGACGGGATGGCGATCGACTGCTCCAGCGACTCGGGCCCGATCGAGCTGAACAGGCTCTTGGCCATGCCGAAGTTGGCGGTGTCGGCCAGCGCCCCCGGCATCCGGGTGGCGATGTCGCTCAGCCGCTCACGCATCAGCGCAGCCGTCTCACCGCTGACCGCGCCCGACTCCTGCAGGTAGTCGACCAGCGTGCGGGCGGCGGCCACCGTCTCCGGCGCGCTCTCCGGAGGCGCGATCACCTTGCGCGGGTAGATGGACAGCAACAGTTCGTCGAACGTGGCGGGGACGAAGTCGCCCAGCTCGTTGACGTTCAGGTAGTCGCTGGCGTAATCGCAGAGCAGGCGGATCTCGTCCGCGTCCACCTCGACGCCCCGCCCGCGCCCCCAAGCACGCAGATCGTCGATGGCCAGGTTCACCCATTCGATCGACACAGAGGGCACGCTAACGGCTGGCTTACAGATGAGCGAATCGGGGAAACAGCCTAAATCAGGTCGAGCGGGTCGACACTTACCCTCACGACATCTGGTGTCTTTCTGGCCGCGCGCACCCCACTGGCCCCTTTGAGCGCCGCGGCCAGCGCCGCACCGCTCCCGCGCGGCACCCGGATCATGGCGCGTTCCTGGCCCGAGTCGTCGATCGGCACCGGCCCGAGCACCTGCGCGTCGGCGGGCAGGCGCGCCTCGGCCACCATCTGCCGCACCGCCGCCGCCGTGCCCGTGAGCGTCGCCATCCGCACCGCAGGCGGGAACCCGAGCTCCACCCGCTCGGCCAGCTCCCGCTCGGCGTGCGTGACCGCGTCCCAGCGCAGCAGCGCCTGCACCGCCGGCAGCCCCGCGTCGGCCAGCACCACCAGCTCACCGCGCGGGCGCAGCAGCGCGGCGGCGTTCATCCACCGGCGCACCGCCTCCTCCCCCGCCCGCAGGTCCGCCCGGCCCAGCAGCGCCCACCCGTCGAGCAGCACCACCGCCGCGTAGCCGCCCTCGGCCACCGGCTCGGCCCCCGGCGTCGCCACGACCAGCGCCCGGCTCCCCGGCACGCTCGCCAGCACCCCGTCACGCCCCGACGTGCGCACCGGCACCGACGGGAAGGCCCGGCCCAGCTCCTCCGCCGTCCGCCGCGCGCCCACGACCACCGCCCGCAGCCTCGGGCTCCCGCAGTGCTCGCACTTCCACGCCGCGTCCACCCGTCCGCACCAGCGGCAGTACGGGGCCGCGTGCCCGCCCCTGAGCGCCAGCGGCCCACGGCACAGCCCGTCCCCAGCGCCCGCACGCCCCTCACCCTCGTACGCCGCGTCCCCGGGCACGGCGAGCCGCATCGCCTCCCCCACGCCGGTCGCCCCTCCCGCGGCGTCGTGGACCGAGGAGCCGGCTGTCCCGGACCCACCGGGCCCGCCCAGAACCCCCTGGCCCTGCGACACGAACCCTCCGGGGGCGCCCGCGTACGCCGCCGCGCCCGCGTGAGCCGCCGACCCCGTCGAGGCCGGGAGACCCGTGCGGGTCGGCGGGTGCGAGCAGCGCGCCGGGGCGCGGCAGTGCCGACAGGCCAGCGCCGGCAGGTAGCCGCGCCTGGGCACCTGCACGAGGACGGGCCCGCTCTCCAGCCCCTGGCGCAGCGCCCGCCAGGCCACGCTGGGCAGCCGGGCCGCGCGCGCCGCCTGGTCCTTGGCCAGCTCGGCGTCCTCCCCCGCCGGGCGGACGTGCGGGGCGAGGCTCCTGATCGTCTGGCGGTCGGCCACGATCGGCCTGGCCCAGCGGGAGGCGAGCAGCTGGGTGGCCTCGGCGGTGCGCGCGTAGGCGCCGATCAGCATGGCCGCGCCGGTCCGGTGCGCCCTCAGCCCCAGCACCTCCCGCGCGTGCGGGTACGGCGCGAGCCGCTCGGCGTGCAGGTCGTCGCCGTCGTCCCAGATCGCCACCAGCCCCAGCCGCTCCACGGGCGCGAACATCGCCGCCCGCGTCCCCACGACCGCCCGCACCTGCCCGCGCAGCACCGCCAGCCACCGCCGGTAGCGCTCGGCCGGGCCGAGGTCGGCGGTCAGCGCGACATGCCGCCCGGCGCCCAGCATCCGGCCCAGCTCGGCGTCGAGCAGCGCCACGTCCTTCCCGTCGGGCACGACCACGAGCGCGCCCCGGCCGCCGTCCAGCGTCGCCCGCACCGCCTCCGCGACGGGGCCCGCCCACCCCCGCGCCCCGGGCAGCGCCGACCACACCGCCCTGGGCGCCCTCCCGTGCCGCAACGCGTCCAGGAACGACGCCCCCATCGGGTACGCCCCCCACGCCCCACCGAGATCCCGGCCCGCGCCTTCCCCCCGGCCACCGTCCTGAACCCCACCGACGCCCCCCGCGCCGTCCCCCTGAGGCACGCCCTCACCGACCCGAGCCGCAACCGTCTCGTCCGGGGAGCCACCGCCCTGAAGGGAGGCACCGAGGTCGGGCCCGCCGACCTGGCGCGAGGCATTCGAGAGAGGCGGACCGCCCTGCTGAGTGCCCCCGGGGGTCGCCCCCTGCGGATCCTCGGGCGTGGGGGTCTCGGACGCCGGGGCCGTGGACGTCCGGCCTGCGGAAGCCGGAACCTCGGGCGTCGCGGCGTCGGCTGCCGCGGCTTCGGACCTGGGGGTCTCGGGCCCCGTGGCAGGGAACGCCGGGGCCTCGGACGTCCGGCCCTCGGGCGTCGGGCCGGCGGGGGTTGCCGCCTCGGGGCTCGGGGTCCCGGGGGTCGCCGCCTCGGGGCTCGGAGGCTCGGAGGTCGGGGTCTCCGTCGGCAGGGCCGCTGTCGCGGTCGGTGGCTGCCGTACGCGGTCCGCCGGGACGGAGGGGAGGTCAGGGGGCGTGGAGCGCTCCGCCGGGCCGGAGGGGGCCTTGGGGGGCTCCGCAGAGGCCGCGGCGGCCCGGGTGGTCGTCTCCGTCCTGGCATGGCGGGGCGGGACGGCCAGGCGCAGCACGTCGGCCAGGGTGCCCGCGTAGCGGTCGGCCACGGCCCTGGCGAGCCCGGCCACCTCGGGGGTGAGCACCCGCTCGGGCGAGACGACGCGTTCGAGGGGCGTCAGCCGCCCGGCGTGCTCGCTCTCGTCGGCCCGTTCCAGCAGGAACCCGTCGACGAGCTTGCCGGCGAACCGCACCCGCACCCGCACCCCCGGCTGGGCGCTCTCGTGCATCGAGGCGGGCACCAGGTAGTCGAACGGCCGGTCGAGGTGGGGCAGCGGGTTGTCCACGGCCACCTTGGCCACCGGCAGCTCCGGGGCGGGCACGACGGCGCCCTTCGCCGACGCCGCGGGCCGCACGGCGTCGAGCGGCAGGAGGGCGTCGTCGGAGGTCGTCACCCACTACGTCTACCAGACTTGGGCCCCGCCCCACGCCCGCCCGCGGACGCTCCCGCCACCGGCCGCCGGGAACGCCGCGGAAGGGGGTCCGCCACCGGAGGACACCCCGTCCACGAGCACCCGAGCAGCCACGTACGGACGCCGCCCGGGCCTTGAGAGGCGCCCGGTCCTGAAAGCGCGGCGACGCCGCCCCGGGACACGCGA
Source organism: Nonomuraea ceibae (assembly GCF_019396325.1). Lineage (GTDB taxonomy): Bacteria > Actinomycetota > Actinomycetes > Streptosporangiales > Streptosporangiaceae > Nonomuraea > Nonomuraea ceibae. The sequence goes on along the minus strand of NZ_JAHKRO010000028.1, from coordinate 40,081 downwards.
AGATGCCGCACCCCCTCCTGGGGGCGCGGCATCGGCGGCGTCAGGTCAGAGGCCCGCGGCGGTGCGGAGCGCCTCGGCGCGGTCGGTGGACTCCCAGGAGAAGCCCTCGCGGCCGAAGTGCCCGTAGGCGGCGGTCTCGGAGTAAATAGGACGCAGCAGGTCGAGGTCGCGGATGATCGCGGCCGGGCGGAGGTCGAAGACCTCGAGCACGGCGGCCTGGATCTTCTCGACCGGCAGCTTCTCGGTGCCGAAGCACTCGACGAACAGGCCGACCGGCTGGGCCTTGCCGATGGCGTAGGCGACCTGGACCTCGCAGCGGTCGGCGAGGCCGGCCGCGACGACGTTCTTGGCGACCCAGCGCATGGCGTAGGCGGCCGAGCGGTCGACCTTGGACGGGTCCTTGCCCGAGAAGGCGCCGCCGCCGTGGCGGGCCATGCCGCCGTAGGTGTCGATGATGATCTTGCGGCCGGTGAGGCCGGCGTCGCCCATGGGGCCGCCGATCTCGAAGCGCCCGGTCGGGTTGACGAGCAGGCGGTAGCCCTCGGTCTCGATCTCGAGGCCGGCGAGCACGGGGTCGACCACGTGCTCCTTGATGTCGGGGGTCAGCATCTCCTTGAGGTCGATCTCGGCGGCGTGCTGCGTGGAGACGACCACGGTGTCGAGGCGGACCGGGCGGTCGCCGTCGTACTCGATGGTGACCTGGGTCTTGCCGTCGGGGCGCAGGTAGGGCACGGTGCCGGACTTGCGGACCTCGGACAGGCGCTGGGCGAGGCGGTGGGCGAGCGTGATGGGCAGCGGCATCAGCTCGGGGGTCTCGCGGCAGGCGTAGCCGAACATGAGGCCCTGGTCGCCGGCGCCCTGGCGGTCGAGCTCGTCGGCGTCGCCGCCGACGCGGTGCTCGTAGGCGTCGTCGACGCCCTGGGCGATGTCGGGCGACTGCGCGCCGATGGACACCGACACGCCGCACGAGGCGCCGTCGAAGCCCTTGTGGGAGGCGTCGTAGCCGATCTCCAGGATCTTCTCCCGGATGACGCCGGGGATGTCGACGTAGGTCTCGGTCGTGACCTCGCCTGCGACGTGAACCTGGCCGGTAGTGATCATCGTCTCGACGGCGACCCGGCTCCGCGGGTCGTCCTTGAGCATGGTGTCGAGAATCGCGTCACTGATCTGGTCGGCGATCTTGTCCGGGTGGCCCTCGGTGACCGACTCGGAGGTGAACAGGCGACGTGACAACTCAGTGGCTCCTCATGCAGCGGCTGCTGACGGCTGGGGACTCGGGGTGCTGGGCACACCTGAGCCTCGCCGAAGTCTAGCCCTACCTGGCGCCAGGTAGCGAAACCCGCCCCGCGATCCGGCACTCTGGAAGGAGGGCGGGGCCGATCGGGGCACGTTCAGAGATGGGGCAGGGGGTCGAGCGGCAGCGTCTCCGGCGCGAACACCTCGGCGTCGGCGGCGGCGACCACGGCCGCGTACTCGTCGTCGAACTCGAACAGCATGTCGCCGAGCTCGATGACCGGCGACGGGCCGTGACGGATGGGCCCGAGCCGCGTGTTGCGCGGGAACGTGGCGTGCACCGAGACCGGGCGGTCGCTCCTGAGCATCCGGGTGGCGAGCACCGAGACGGCCAGGTCGGTGACGACGACGAGGAAGTTGGCGGCCCCCGGCGGCCCGACGGACAGCGCCGGGAAGACGTAGCGGATCGCGCCACGATGGCCGAGAACCGTCCTGCATCGGTCCCTGACAGCAGCACTTATTGGCATCCCGTCCCCCTTTGGCCCAGTATCCGTAGCTATAGGGAGATCCCGCAACAGGTGATCAGGTAATCCATCCGAGCGGTTAGCTGCCCGTACGGGATTCAGGACAGGCGGGCGGCGACGGCGTCCCAGACGGCGTCGGCCACGTCCTCCTTGGGCCCCCGGGGCACCTCGACGGGGTCGCCGCCGGCGACGAGCACGGTCGCGGCGTTGTCGGGGGTGCCGAAGGCCAGGTGCTCGCCGACCTGGTTGACGACCAGCAGGTCACAGCCCTTGCGGGCGAGCTTGGCCTGCCCGTTGGCGAGCACGTCGTGGGTCTCGGCCGCGAAGCCGACGATCACCTTCGGGTACGCGCCGCGCTCGCGGCCCAGCTCGGCCAGGATGTCGGGGTTCTTCACCAGCCGGATCGGGTCGGGCTCGCCGTCGGTCTTCTTGATCTTCACGTCCTGCCGGTCGGCGGGCCGGAAGTCGGCGACGGCGGCGGCCATGACGACCACGTCGGCGGAGGCGGCGGCGGCCATGACGGCCTCCCGCAGCTCGGCGGTGGTCTCCACCCGCACCACGGCGGCTCCGGCCGGGTCGGGCAGCGCGACGTTGGCGGCCACCACGGTCACCTCGGCGCCCCGGGCGGCGGCGGTGCGGGCCAGCGCGTAGCCCTGGAGGCCGGAGGAGCGGTTGCCGATGAAGCGGACCGGGTCGAGGGCCTCGCGGGTGCCGCCGGCGGAGACGACGACCTTGCGCCCGGCCAGGTCGCGCGGCGCGCCGCGCAGCACGCGCAGGCACACCTGGAAGATCTCGGCGGGGTCGGGCAGGCGGCCGGGCCCGGTGTCGGCCCCGGTGAGCCGGCCGACGGCCGGATCGATCACGATCGCGCCCCGCTCGCGCAGGGTGGCGACGTTGGCGCGGGTGGCCGGGTGCTGCCACATCTCGGTGTGCATCGCGGGCGCGAACACCACCGGGCAGCGCGCGGTCAGCAGCGTGTTGGTGAGCAGGTCGCCGGCCAGCCCGTGGGCGGCCTTGGCGAGCAGGTCGGCCGTGGCGGGGGCGACCACGACGAGGTCGGCCGCCTGGCCGATGCGCACGTGGGGCACCTCGTGGACGCTCTCCCACACGTCGGTCGTCACCGGGTTGCCCGACAGGGCGGCCCAGGTGGGCTCGCCCACGAACCGCAGGGCGTCACGGGTGGGGACCACCCGGACCTCGTGCCCCGACTCGGTGAACAGGCGCAGCAGCTCGCACGCCTTGTACGCGGCGATGCCGCCGGCGACGCCCAGGACGACCTTCATCGAGCGGTCAGGCCGCGCCTTCGATGGGCTCGGCGTTGAGCAGACCCTCGGAGACCTCGCGCAGCGCGATGGACAGCGGCTTCTCCTGGGCGTGCGTCTCGACGAGCGGGCCGACGTACTCCAGCAGGCCCTCGCCGAGCTGGGAGTAGTAGGCGTTGATCTGGCGGGCCCGCTTGGCGCCCATGATCACCAGAGAGTATTTGCTGTCGACGATGTCGAGCAGCGCGTCGATCGGAGGGTTGGTGATGCCCTCGGCGACCGGGGCGACTCCTGCCACGATTGTCAGACCTCTCGCTTGGTGGTTGTGATGACCCCCTGAGGGTCGGTCATCAAGGCTATCAGCCGGTGGCACACGTCTTTGACATCCGTGTTCACCAGCGTGAGGTCGAACTCCTCCTCGGCCGCCATCTCGACCCGGCCGGCCGCCAGCCGCCTGGCGATGACGTCCTCGGGCTCGGTGCCCCGGCCGCGCAGCCGCTTCTCCAGCTCCTCCCAGGTGGGCGGGGCCAGGAAGACCAGCAGCGACTCCGGCATGCTGCGCCGCACCTGCCGGGCGCCCTCCAGGTCGATCTCCAGCAGCGTGGGCACGCCCGCCGCCAGCCTTTCGAGCACGGCCTGGCGCGGCGTGCCGTAGCGGTTGCCCGCGAACTCCGCCCACTCCAGCAGCTCACCGGCCGCGACGAGCCGGTCGAACTCCTCGCCGTCGACGAAGAAGTAGTGCACCCCGTGCACCTCGCCGGGCCGGGGGCTTCTGGTGGTCACCGAGACCGACAGCCACACCTCGGGGTGTGCCCGCCGGAGCTCGGCGACGACCGTGGACTTGCCGACGCCTGACGGCCCTGACAGGACCGTCAGCCGCCTTTCGCGCGAGGGGAGGAAGCCGCCGACTCTTGCGCCCGCTCCGACTGCCTCGTGGGCCCTTACACTGCCGGACCAGGACCTGTCGGTCACTTCCTACCCCCCGTTGAACCAGCGTTTTCGTGTGGAACCGAGATTAGCTCTCGTTGCCACCGAACTCGCGCTCGAGGGAGGCCCTCTGGTTCGCGCCGAGACCCCGCACGCGGCGGGACTCGGCGATGGCGAGCCGCTCCATGAGCTGCTTGGCGCGGACCTTGCCCACGCCGGGGAGCGATTCCAACAGTGCCGACACCTTCATCTTGCCGATGACGTCGTCGGTCTGCCCATCCTTGAGCACCTCAGCCAGAGAAACCGCGCCATGCTTGAGCCGGTTCTTGACCTCGGCACGCTCTTTACGGGCCTTGGCAGCCTTCTCCAGGGCTGCGGCGCGCTGCTCAGGGGTCAGGGGAGGAAGAGCCACGCCGGGTCACCTCGAATTTCTGTCGATGTACTCGGACGGGAAGGGAAACTAGCTGGTCATCGCCCCCTAAGCAACGTCAAGAGCGGTTTCTCTCGCCACAAAGTCGACTTCATCACTTTGGGTGATGGTAAAATCACTTTCTGCTGATCAAATCGCCCTCACTTCCCGCTTCTCGGCCGTGCGCGCGGTGCTGCCCGGGGGCGCTACGATGATCACGACAGGGCGGGCGCACTGTGTCCGAAAGCCCGGTTGACCTGTGTCCGAAACCCGTGGGGGACCTTTCGGGATCTTCCTCCGGCGTGCCCTCGCACGGGCGTCACGGCGACGCCTGGCGAGCCGTCCCGCGGAGGGTCCGGGGGCCGGGCACTGACACGCGCCCGGCCCCCGGAGCGTCCGCGGCTGTCAGGAAGGGCCGGAGCGGCGCAGGGAGGCGGCGATGGCGGCGGCCGCCGCGCCCGGGTCCGGGGAGCCGGTGATGGGGCGGCCGATGACCAGGAGGTCGGCGCCGTCGGCGAGCGCCTGCTCCGGGGTCGCCACCCGGACCTGGTCCTGGGTGGCCGAGCCCGCGGGCCGGACGCCGGGGGTGATGAGCGTGACGCCCTCCCCCACCTCGGCGCGTACGGCGGCGACCTCGTGGGGGGAGCAGACCAGCGCGGTGGCGCCGGCCTCGACGGAGAGCGCGGCCAGGCGGCGGACGGCGTCGTCGGCGGGCCCGGCCAGCCCGATGCGGGCCAGGTCGTCCTCCGACAGGGAGGTCAGCACGGTGACGGCGGCGATCTGCGTGTGGGGGGCGGCCTCGACGGCGGCCCTGATCATGGCGGGCCCGCCGGCGGCGTGCACGGTGAGGATGGCGGGCCGCAGCCGGGAGACGGCTCTGGCGGCGCCCGAGACGGTGTTGGGGATGTCGTGGAGCTTGAGGTCGAGGAAGACCCGCACCCCGCTGGCCCCGCGCACGGAGGCGATCACGTCGGGCCCGTAGCGCATATAGAGCTCCAGGCCCACCTTGACGGTGCTGACGTGCGGGGTCACCAGCCCGGCCCACCTGGCGGCGGTCTCCAGGTCGGGGGCGTCGAGGGCGACGGCTATGGGAGCGGGAGTCAAGGCGTGCTCTCCTCGGAGTCGACGAGCAGGTGCCGGGGCGCGCTGCCCGGCGGACGGTGGGCCAGGCCGACGGCGTCGGCCAGCCGCTGGAAGCCGCGCGCCCGGAGCAGGTCCTCGAGCTCGCGCTCGATGCGCAGGCACGCGTACGGGTCGTGGAACAGGGCGGTGCCGACGCCCACGGCGCAGGCGCCCGCCAGGATGAGCTGGAAGGCGTCCTGGCCCGTCATGACGCCCCCGACGCCCACGATGGGGACGCCGGGCAGGGCGGCGTGCACCTGCCACACGCAGCGCACGGCCAGGGGCAGGACGGCGGGGCCGGACAGCCCGCCGGTGACGGCGGCCAGCGAGGGCCGCAGCGTCTCGGTGTCGATGGCCATGCCCAGCGGGTTGTTGATCATGGACAGGGCGTCGGCCCCGGCGTCGACGCTGGCGCGGGCGACGGCGACGATGTCGGCCACGTCGGGGGCCAGCTTGGCCACCACGGGCACGTCGTAGCGCATGATGGACCGGACCGAGGCGATCACCTCGGCGGCGGCGCTGCCCTCGCGGGCGAAGACGCGGCCCCGGTCCTCCATGTTGGGGCACGACAGGTTGACCTCCAGGGCGGTGACGCCGGGCGCGTCGGCCAGCCTGCGGGCCAGCTCCGAATACTCCGCCACGGTGCCGCCGCCGATGGAGACGATGGTCTTGATGCCGCGCTGGGCCAGCCAGGGCAGCTCGCGTTCGAGGAAGGCGTCGATGCCGGGGCCCTGGAGGCCGACGGCGTTGAGCATGCCGGAGGGCGTCTCGGCCATCCGGGGCGTGGGGCGGCCGGCGCGCGGCGCCATCGTGATCGAGCGCGTGGTGAGCGCGCCCAGCCGGTGCAGGTCGAAGAACTGGGCCAGCTCGCGCCCGGAGGCGGCGCAGCCGGCGGCCGTGGTGACGGGGTTCGCCAGCTCCACATGCGCCAGGAACGTACGCATATCAACCGACATATCGTTACCCCTCAGCCGGCATGGCGAGCACCGCCCCCCGGGGCGCCGAGAGCGTCGAACGGGATCGTTCCCACGTCCTCGAAGCGCACCCGTTCCCCCCGGAACACCGGCCCCTCCGCACACGCCCGGACCATCCGGGTGACGCCGTCGTCGCCGATGACCGGCAGCACGCACGTCATGCAGACGCCGATGCCGCACGCCATCGCCTCCTCCACCGCCACCTGCACCGGGATGTCGAACTCCATCGCCACCGCGGTCACCGCCCGCAGCGACTCCATCGGCCCGCACGCGTAGACGGCGTCGGCGTGCGTGTCGGCGATCACCGACGGCAGCGCGTCGGTGACCCGGCCGCGCACGCCGAGCGAGCCGTCCTCGGTCGTCAGCGTGGTCGTCTCGGCCATCCGCCGGGCCCGCATCGCGCCGAACACCCGGTCCGCGCTGGCCGCGCCGAGCACGAAGTCGACCCGGCAGCCGCGCTCCAGCAGAGCGTCGGCCAGCGGGAACAGCACGGCCGAGCCGTACTCGGCGCCGACCAGCACGCAGTGCACCGGATCGCGCGGCAGCGGGAACGGCCGGCCCAGCGGGCCGACCAGGTCCAGCGTGTCGCGGGCGCGCCGCTCGGCCAGCCACGCCGTGCCGGGACCGCGCACGGTGAAGACCAGCTCCACCGTGCCACCGTAATCAGACTTGACGTCGTGGATGGACAGGGCGCGCCGCGTCACCATGGACGTGCCGGCGCCCCCGGCCGCGACGGAGACGAAGTGGCCGGGGCGGTAGCGCTCGGCGATGCCGGGCGCCACCACGGTCAGCGCATGGTAGGCGTCGACCCGGCGCGTCGTCAGCACCGTGCCCGTCACCTGCACCGGAGTGCCGGCCAGTCTGCTTCACCTCCTGGGGGAGCTAGCCCCGTAGTGCCTGCGCGTGCTCCTGGAGGGACCGTACGCCGACGTCGCCCCGCACGATCGCCTGGATGCCCGCCGCGGCGGCGGCGAGCCCGGAGACGGTGGTGATGCACGGCACGCCGCGCAGCACCGCCGCGGTGCGGATCTCGTAGCCGTCGAGGCGCGGCCCGGACTGGCCGGGGCTGCCGAACGGCGTGTTGACGATCAGGTCGATCTCGCCGTCCAGGATGCACTGCACGATCGTGGGCTCACCTCCGGGACCGGTCCCCTCGCTGTGCTTTCGCACGATCTTGGCATGGACGCCGTTGCGGCGCAGCACCTCGGCCGTGCCCTCGGTGGCGAGGATCTCGAACCCGAGGTCGGCGAGCGCCTTCACCGGGAAGATCATCGCACGCTTGTCGCGGTTGGCGACGGATACGAACGCGCGTCCCTTCGTCGGAAGCTCACCGTACGCCGCGGCCTGCGACTTGGCGAAAGCCGTGCCGAAGAACGCGTCGATGCCCATGACCTCGCCCGTCGAGCGCATCTCCGGCCCGAGCACGATGTCGACGCCGCGGAAGCGGTTGAACGGCAGCACCGCCTCCTTGACCGCGATCGAGGCGTCCAGCGGCAGCGTGCCGCCGTCGCCGCCGGTCGGCAGCATGCCCTCGGCGCGCAGCTCGGCGAGCGTGGCGCCGAGCATGACCCGGGCCGCCGCCTTGGCCAGCGGCACCGCGGTCGCCTTGGACACGAACGGCACCGTGCGGCTGGCGCGCGGGTTGGCCTCCAGGACGTACAGGACGCCGGCCGACATCGCGTACTGGACGTTGAGCAGGCCGCGCACGCCCACCCCGGCGGCGATGGCCTCGGTGGCGGCGCGGATGCGCTTGATGTCGTGGCTGCCGAGCGTGATGGGCGGCAGCGCGCACGCCGAGTCGCCGGAGTGGATGCCGGCCTCCTCGATGTGCTCCATGACGCCGCCCAGATAGAGCTCGGAGCCGTCGTAGAGGGCGTCGACGTCGATCTCGATGGCCTCGTCGAGGAACTTGTCGACCAGCACCGGGTGGCCGCCCTCCTGGGCCGCCATGTAGGTGGTGAGCGTCTCGTCGTCGTAGACGATGGCCATGCCGGCGCCGCCGAGCACGTACGAGGGCCGCACGAGCACCGGGTAGCCGATCTCCTCGGCGACGGCCAGCGCCTCGGCGACCGTGGTGGCGGTGCCGTGCTTGGGCGCCGGCAGCCCGGCCTCGGCCAGCACCCGGCCGAACGCGCCGCGCTCCTCGGCCAGGTGGATCGACTCCGGCGAGGTGCCGACGACGGGCACGCCCGCGTCCTTGAGCGCCTGCGCGAGGCCGAGCGGCGTCTGGCCGCCGAGCTGCACGATGACCCCGGCGACGGGGCCGGTCTGCTGCTCGGCGTGCACGACCTCCAGGACGTCCTCCAGCGTGAGCGGCTCGAAGTAGAGCCGGTCGGAGGTGTCGTAGTCGGTCGAGACGGTCTCCGGGTTGCAGTTGACCATGACGGTCTCGAACCCGGCCCTGGCCAGCTCGAACGAGGCGTGCACGCACGCGTAGTCGAACTCGATGCCCTGCCCGATGCGGTTGGGCCCGGAGCCGAGGATGATCACCTTCTCGCGCTCGCCGTAGGGAACCTCGCTCTCCTCGTCGTAGGCCGAGTAGAGGTAGGGCGTGCGGGCGGCGAACTCGGCGGCGCAGGTGTCGACGGTGTTGTAGACGGGCCGCAGGCCGAGCGCGTGACGCAGGTCGCGGACGCGGGCCTCGTCGATGCCGCGGATCTCGCCGATCTGCGCGTCGCTGAAGCCGTGGCGCTTGGCCCGCTGGAGCGTCTCGGCGGTCAGGTCGTCGGCCGCCGCGAGCTCGCGGGCCTCCTCGTCCAGCAGGAAGAGCTGGTCGAGGAACCACGGGTCGACGCTGGTCGCCTCGAACAGCTCCTCGGGCGTGGCGCCCGCCCTGATCGCCTGCTGCATGGTGCGCAGCCGGCCGTCGTGCGGGACGCGGCACTCCTCCAGCAGCTCGTCCTTGGGACGCACCTCGCCGGCCCAGGTGAAGGACGAGTCCTTCTTCTCCAGCGACCGCAGCGCCTTCTGCAGCGCCTCGGGGAAGGAGCGGCCGATGGCCATCGCCTCGCCCACGGACTTCATGTGCGTGGTGAGCGTGCGGTCGGCGCCGGCGAACTTCTCGAAGGCGAAGCGCGGCACCTTGACCACGATGTAGTCGAGGGTCGGCTCGAAGGAGGCCGGGGTCTCCTTGGTGATGTCGTTGGGGATCTCGTCGAGCGTGTAGCCGATGGCCAGCTTGGCGGCGATCTTGGCGATCGGGAAGCCGGTGGCCTTCGAGGCGAGCGCCGACGAGCGCGACACGCGCGGGTTCATCTCGATGACGATCATGCGGCCGGAGCGCGGGTCGACCGCGAACTGGATGTTGCAGCCGCCGGTGTCGACGCCGACCTCGCGGATGACCGCGATGGCCACGTCGCGCATGTTCTGGTATTCGCGGTCGGTCAGGGTGAGCGCGGGCGCGACGGTGACGCTGTCGCCGGTGTGGACGCCCATCGGGTCGATGTTCTCGATCGAGCAGACGATGACGACGTTGTCGGCCTTGTCGCGCATCACCTCCAGCTCGTACTCCTTCCAGCCGAGGATGGACTCCTCCAGGAGCACCTCGGTGGTCGGCGAGGCGTCGAGCCCGGCCCCGGCGATGCGCCGCAGGCCCTCCTCGTCGTAGGCGAAGCCGGAGCCGACGCCGCCCATCGTGAACGACGGCCGCACCACCAGCGGGTAGCCGAGCTCGCCGGCGGCGGCCAGCACCTCGTCCATCGTGTGGCAGATGAGCGAGCGGGCCGACTCGGCGTTGAGGCCGTGCTCGCGGGCGACCTTGGCGACGATCTCCTTGAACTTCTCGCGGTTCTCGCCGGCCTGGATGGCGTCGAAGTCGGCGCCGATCAGCTCGACGTCGTAGCGCTCCAGCACGCCCGCCTCGTGCAGCGCGACCGCGGTGTTGAGCGCGGTCTGGCCGCCGAGCGTGGGCAGCAGCGCGTCGGGCCGCTCCTTGGCGATGATCTTCTCGACGAACTCGGGGGTGATGGGCTCGACGTAGGTGGCGTCGGCGAACTCCGGGTCCGTCATGATCGTCGCCGGGTTGCTGTTGACCAGGATGACCCGGAAGCCCTCGGCCCGCAGCACGCGGCACGCCTGGGTGCCGGAGTAGTCGAACTCGCACGCCTGCCCGATGACGATCGGACCGGAGCCGATCACCAGGACGGAGCTGATGTCCTCACGCTTGGGCACGACGCATGACCTCACAGAACTCGTCGAACAGGTAGGCCGCGTCGTGCGGCCCGGCGGCGGCCTCGGGGTGGTACTGCACGCTGAAGGCGCGCCCGTCGAGCAGGCGCAGCCCCTCCACGCAGCGGTCGTTGAGGTTGACGTGGCTGACCTCGGCCGGCCCGTACGGGGTGTCGAACGGGCCGTCGAGCGGCGCCTCGACGGCGAAGCCGTGGTTGTGGGCGGAGATCTCCACCTTGCCGGTGCGCACGTCCTGGACGGGCTGGTTGACGCCCCGGTGGCCGTAGCGCAGCTTGTAGGTGGAAAGGCCCAGGGCGCGGCCGAAGATCTGGTTGCCGAAGCAGATGCCGAAGAACGGCACCCGGGCCTCCAGGACCTGCCGCAGCGCGGTGACGTCGACGGTGGCGGGGTCGCCCGGCCCGTTGGACAGGAACACCCCGTCGGGCTCGACGGCCATGATCTGCTCGAACGTGGCTCCGGCGGGCAGCACGTGCACCTCGCAGCCGCGCTCGGCCATCCGCTGCGGCGTCATGCCCTTGATGCCCAGGTCGACGGCGGCGACGGTGAACCGCTTCGCGCCGACGGCCGGCACCACGTACGGCTCGGCCGTGGTGACCTCGCCGGACAGGTCGGCGCCCTGCATGCGGGGCGACTGCCGGACGCGCTCGACGAGCTCCTCGACCGGCTCCGACGGGGCGGAGAAGATGCCGGCCCGCATGGCGCCGCGCTCGCGCAGGTGGCGGGTGAGCGCCCGGGTGCCGGGGATGGCGATGCCGACGACGCCCTGGTCCTTGAGGTAGTCGCCGAGCGAGCGGGTGGCCCGCCAGTTGGAGACCACCCGGGACGGCTCGCGCACCACGTAGCCGGCGACCCAGGCGCGGCCCGACTCGGGGTCCTCGTCGTTGACGCCGGTGTTGCCGATGTGCGGGGCCGTCATCGCGACGATCTGACGGTGGTAGGAGGGGTCGGTCAGGGTCTCCTGGTAGCCGGTCATGCCGGTGTTGAAGACCATCTCGCCGAAGGTCTCGCCTTCGGCGCCGTAGGGAGTTCCGTGGAAGACTCGGCCGTCTTCCAGGACGAGAACCGCGTTGGTCACGCCAGCTTCCCTTCGAGAACGGTGGGCTTGCCCCTCAGGAACGTCGCCACGACCCGGCCGGGCAGGGTCATGCCCGTGTACGGGGTGTTGCGGCTCTTGGACGCGAACGCTGAGGGGTCCACCTCGGTGCGGACGGACGGGTCGTACAGGGTGATGTTGGCCGGTGAGCCGGGCTCGATCGGGCGGCCCTGGCCCGCCAGGCGGCCGATGCGCGCGGGCGCGGCCGACATGCGGTCGGCGACGCCCGCCCAGTCGAGCAGGCCGGTGTCGATCATGGCCTCCTGCACCACGCTGAGCGCCGTCTCCAGGCCGACCATGCCCATGGCGGCGGCCGACCACTCGGTCTCCTTGTCCTCCACCGGGTGGGGGGCGTGGTCGGTGGCCACGACGTCGATGGTGCCGTCGGCCAGCGCCGCGCGCAGCGCCTCGACGTCGGCGCGGGTGCGCAGCGGCGGGTTGACCTTGTAGATGGGGTTGTAGGCGCCGGCCGGCGACTCCTCGACGAGGTCGTCGGTCAGCAGCAGGTGGTGCGGGGTCACCTCGGCGGTGATGTTCCAGCCCTTGGACTTGGCCCAGCGCAGGATCTCGACCGAGCCGGCGGTGGAGACGTGGCAGACGTGCAGGCGGGAGCCGACGTGCGCGGCCAGCAGGCAGTCACGCGCGATGATCGCCTCCTCGGCGACCGCCGGCCAGCCGGTCAGGCCGAGTCTGCCGGAGACGACGCCCTCGTTCATCTGGGCGCCCTCGGTGAGCCGGGGCTCCTGGGCGTGCTGGGCCACGACGCCGTCGAACGCCTTGACGTACTCCAGCGCGCGGCGCATGAGCACGGCGTCGCTGACGCACTTGCCGTCGTCGGAGAAGACGCGGACGCGGGCGGCGGAGTCGGCCATCGCGCCGAGCTCGGCGAGCTGGCGGCCGTCGAGGCCGACCGTGACGGCGCCGACCGGGTGCACGTCGCACAGGCCGTACTCGCGGCCGAGCCGCCAGACCTGCTCCACGACGCCGGCGGTGTCGGCGACGGGCGAGGTGTTGGCCATCGCGTGCACGGCGGTGTAGCCGCCGCGGGCCGCCGACTGGGTGCCGGTGAGCACGGTCTCGGCGTCCTCGCGGCCCGGCTCGCGCAGGTGGGTGTGCAGGTCGACGAGGCCGGGCAGCGCGACGGCGCCCTGCCCGTCGATCACCTCGCCGCCGGTCAGGCCGGTGCCGACCTCGGCCACGACGCCGTCGGCTATGCGGATGTCGACCGGCTCGCCGCCGAGAATCCGGACGTTGTGAATGATCACGCGATCTCCCCCCCGAGGAGCAGGTACAGCACGGCCATGCGGATGGTCACCCCGTTGGCGACCTGCTCGACGATCGTCGAGCGGGGCGAGTCGGCCACCTCGGCGGCGATCTCCATGCCCCGGTTCATCGGACCCGGGTGCATGACGATGGCCTCCTCCGGCAGCTTGGCGAACCGGTCACGGTCGAGGCCGTAGCGCCGGGAGTATTCGCGCTCGCTGGGGAAGTAGGCGGCGTTCATCCGCTCCTTCTGCACGCGCAGCATCATCACCGCGTCGGACTTGGGCAGCACGCCGTCGAGGTCGTAGGAGACCGCGCACGGCCAGGTGTCGACCGAGACCGGCAGCAGCGTCGGCGGGGCCACCAGCGTGACCTCGGCGCCGAGCGTGTGCAGCAGCAGCACGTTGGAGCGGGCGACCCGGCTGTGCAGCACGTCGCCGACGATCGTGATGCGGCGCCCGTCGAGCGAGCCGAGGCGGCGGCGCATCGAGAAGGCGTCGAGCAGCGCCTGGGTGGGGTGCTCGTGGGTGCCGTCGCCGGCGTTGACCACGCTGCCGTGCACCCAGTTGGCCAGCCGGTGCGGCGCGCCGGACGAGCCGTGCCGGATGACGACGGCGTCGGCGCCCATCGCCTCCAGCGTCAGCGCGGTGTCCTTGAGCGACTCGCCCTTGGAGACGCTCGACCCCTTCGCCGAGAAGTTGATCACGTCGGCGGACAGCCGCTTGGCCGCCGCCTCGAACGAGATCCTGGTGCGGGTGGAGTCCTCGAAGAACAGGTTGACCACCGTGCGCCCGCGCAGCGTGGGCAGCTTCTTGATGGAACGTTCCGAGACTCTCGCCAGCTCCTCGGCGGTGTCGAGGATGAGCAGCGCGTCGTCGCGGGTGAGGTCGCCGGCGGAGATGAGATGACGGTTCATCTGGCGTCCTCCTTCATGAGCAGGACCGCGTCGCGCCCGTCGATCTCCTGCAGGAAGACCTTGACCTTCTCGCTCTTGGCCGTGGGCAGGTTCTTGCCGACGTAGTCGGCGCGGATCGGCAGCTCGCGGTGGCCGCGGTCGACGAGCGTGGCGAGCTGGACGGCGGTCGGCCGGCCGAGGTCGTTGAGCGCGTCGAGGGCGGCGCGGACGGTGCGGCCGGAGTAGAGGACGTCGTCGACGAGGACGACGGTCCGGCCGTCGATGCCGTCGGCGGGCACCTCGGTGCGGCCGAGCGGGCGGACGGGGCCGCGGCGCAGGTCGTCGCGGTACATGGTGATGTCGATCGAGCCGACGGGGATCTTCAGCCCCTCGAACTGCTCGATGCGGTCACCGAGCCGGCGGGCCAGCGTGGCGCCGCGGGTCGGGATGCCGAGGAGGACGACTTCGTCGGCGCCCTTGGTTCGTTCGAGGATCTCGTGCGCGATGCGCGTGAGCGCCCGATGGATGTCCGGGCCTTCGAGCACGGCCCTGGATTCGGACATGAGGGATTCACCACCTTTCCCGCCTCACAGGACGGGTCTTAAAGGATGCTGGTCGGCACACACAGTACCAGGCGGCTACCAGCGGCAACGGCGGGGTAGGCGTCAGGTGATGGGTCACACAGAGGGTTTCCGGGGATAGAGGGAAAATGACATTTCACGTCGATTCGGAGGTGGGCCGGCTCCACCAGGTCCTGTTGCACCGGCCGGAGCTGTCGCTGAAGAGGCTGACGCCGTCCAACAAGGACGCCTTCCTCTTCGACGACGTGCTGTGGGTGCAGCGGGCGGTCGAGGAGCACCGCGAGTTCGAGCAGGTGCTGCGCGGCCGGGGCGTCGTCGTGCACCTGCTGTCGGACCTGCTCGGCGAGACGGTGGAGATCCCCGAGGCGCGCAAGCACATCCTGGACGCGGTCGTGGACGAGCGGTGGCTGGGCCCCGTGGCGGTCGACGACATCCGCAACGCGCTCGACGCCATGGACGCCGGCACGCTGTCCACGTACCTGACCGGCGGCATCACCCGCGGCGAGCTGGCCGCGCTGGGCTGCGAGCCGCGGTCGGTGGCCTTCCACACGCTCGGCCGCGACGACTTCATCCTGCCGCCGCTGCCCAACCACCTGTTCACCCGCGACACCTCCTGCTGGGTGTACGACGGCGTGTCCATCAACGCCATGAAGAAGAAGGCGCGGATGCGCGAGACGGTGAACATGGAGGCGATCTACCAGTTCCACCCGATGTTCGCCGGCGGCTTCGACCGGCCGGGGCCGGGCGGCTACCACGTGTGGATGCCGGGGCACGCGGTGGCGCCGGCCACGCTGGAGGGCGGCGACGTGCTCGTCATCGGGCGCGGCGCGGTGCTCGTCGGGATGAGCGAGCGCACCCAGCCGCAGGCCGTGGAGATGCTGGCCCGCAACCTCTTCAGGGCCGGCTCGGCGCGCCGCATCGTGGCGCTCAACATGCCGAAGGCCCGCGCGTTCATGCACCTCGACACCGTCATGACGATGCTGGACGAGGGCGTGTTCACCAAGTACGCCGGGCTCGGCATGCTGCCCGCCTACACGATCGAGCCCGGCCGCAACGACAAGGAGCTGCTGGTCACCGACCATCCGCCGCAGGACATGCACGCCGCCATCGCGCACGCGCTCGACCTGCCGGAGATCACCGTGCTGACGCCGACGCAGGACGTCTCCGCCGCCGAGCGCGAGCAGTGGGACGACGGCTGCAACGGCCTGGCCGTCGAGCCGGGCGTCGTCATCGCCTACGAGCGCAACACCACGACCAACAACTACCTGCGCGACAACGGCATCGAGGTCATCACCATCCGGGGCAGCGAGCTCGGCCGGGGCCGGGGCGGGCCGCGCTGCATGAGCTGCCCGCTCGAACGCGACGGCATCTGAGGGCCCGCCGTGTCACTGATCCGCGGCCTGCTGCGCACCAAGCCGGCCGAGCGCATCGTCGCCGAGGGCGGCCGGGGCGAGGGCGGCGAGCTGCGCCGCACCATGTCGCTGTGGCAGCTCACGCTCTTCAGCGTGGGCGCCACGCTGGGCACCGGCATCTTCGTCATCCTCGGCCAGGCCGTGCCCAAGGCCGGACCGGCGGTGGTGCTGGCGTTCGTGCTGGCGGCGATCACCGCCCTGTTCTCCGCGCTGTCGTACGCCGAGCTCGCCGGGACCATCCCGGTGTCCGGCTCGTCCTACTCCTACGCGTACGCGACCATGGGCGAGCTCGTGGCCTGGGTGTGCGGCTGGTGCCTCATGCTGGAGTACGCCGTCTCCGTCGCCGCCGTCGCCGTCGGCTGGGGCGAGTACCTCAACGCCTTCCTGTACGGCCTGACCGGCTGGACGCTGCCCGACGCCGTCACCCGCTCGCCCGGCCAGGACGGCGGCGTCGTCAACGTCACCGCGATCCTCATCGTGCTGCTTGCCACCTGGGTGCTGCTGCGCGGCTCCTCCGAGAGCGCCACGGCCAACAGCGTGTTCGTGCTCATCAAGATCGCCGTGCTGGTGTTCTTCTGCGTGGTGGCGTTCACCGGCTTCCAGGCGGGCAACTTCGCCCCGTTCGCGCCGATGGGCGTCGCCGGGGTGACGGCCGCCGCGTCGCAGGTGTTCTTCTCCTACATCGGCTTCGACGCCGCCTCCACCGCGGGCGAGGAGGCCAAGAACCCCAAACGCGACCTGCCGCTGGCCATCGTGCTGTCACTGGCCGTCGTCACCCTGCTGTACGTGCTCGTCGCGCTGGCCGCCATCGGTGCCATGCCGTGGACGGACTTCGACCCCGAGAGCACCGAGGCCAGCCTGTCGCTCATCGCCGACCTGGCCACCGGCTCCACGTGGGCGGGGCTCGTCGTCTCGTTCGGCGCGGTGATCGCGATCGCCAGCGTCGTCCTGACCGTCATGTACGGCCAGACGCGCATCCTGTTCGCCATGTCCCGCGACGGGCTCGTGCCGCGGATCTTCCAGCGGGTCAACCCGCGCCGCCAGGTGCCGGTCGCCAACACGCTCATCGTCACGCTGTTCATCGCGGTGCTGGCCGGGCTCGTCCCGCTCGGCCAGCTCGCCGAGGCCACCAGCATCGGCACGCTGTTCGCCTTCGCCATCGTCAACGCCGGCGTGCTCGTGCTCCGCTACCGGCGCCCCGACCTGCCGCGCAGCTTCCGCGCCCCGCTGTTCCCCCTCACGCCGGTGCTCGGCGTCATCCTGTGCGTCCTGGTGATGGCCGGCCTGGCCGGGGTCACCTGGGCGGCGTTCGGCCTGTGGATGCTGGCCGGGCTCGTCTGTTACTTCCTG
This sequence comes from Nonomuraea ceibae, assembly GCF_019396325.1. Taxonomy (GTDB): domain Bacteria; phylum Actinomycetota; class Actinomycetes; order Streptosporangiales; family Streptosporangiaceae; genus Nonomuraea; species Nonomuraea ceibae. Next base: position 22,848 of record NZ_JAHKRO010000028.1, on the reverse strand, counting down.
TACGGCTACCGCCACTCGCGGTTGAACGCCGAGGTGCGCTGATGCGGTTCGAGAACGTGCTGACCGGATTCATCCCGGAGGCCCGGGGCCGCGACGGGCTGACGCTGGCCGTGCTGCTGGCCAGGCAGACCGGCGCGCGGCTGACGGTCGCCGCCGTCAAGCCGCCCGCCTGGGGCCCGCCGGGACCGGCGCGCGCCGACGCCGGGGCGTGGGCCGCCTACCTCGACGAGCAGGCCGCCGCCACCCTCGACCAGGCGCGCGAGCTGACCGGCGAGCTGGCCGGCAAGGAGATCGGGGAGAACGCCGCCTACCTCGCCTACACGCACAAGGGCAGCGGGCGCGGGCTGGTGGAGCTGGCGCGCAAGCGCTCGGCGGACGTGGTCGTCATCGGGTCGGCGCCCGGCGGCGGCAAGGACCGCATCGCCCTCGGCAGCACCGCCGACCAGCTCCTGCACGCCTCGCCGGTGCCGGTGCTGCTGGCCCCGCGCGGCTACGCCGACGAGCCGCCCGCCGCGCTTGAGCGCCTCACCGTCGCCTACCGGCGCGGCCCCGGCGCGGACGCCGCCGTCAAACGCGCCGCCGCCATCGCCGCCGGACTGGACCTGCCGCTGCGCCTGGTCACGCTGGTGCTCAGGAGCGGCCGCCCGGCCAGGGCCGAGGAGGAGATGCTGGCCCGGCTGCGCGACCAGGCCGCCGCCGACCTGAAGTCGGCCGCCCGGGGCCACCGGCGGCGCACCCAGGTGGAGGTGGAGATCCTGGAGGGCCGCAACGTCGCTCAGGCCATGCGCGCGGGCACGTGGCTGCCCGGCGAACTGGTCATCTGCGCCTCCAGCGACTCGGGGCCGCTCAGGCGGGTGTTCCTCGGCGACACCAGCATCAAGATCGTACGGGCGGCGACCAGGCCGGTCATGATCCTGACCCGTCAGCCCTGATCCGCTTTCGCCCCGGTGCCGAAACCGGCCCTGTTACTCGGCAAACTATGACGAAGTAGTGTTACCACCGGGACATGAGGGGCTTAAGTGGCGTTCCATACCGGATCGGATTCGGCATCTTTTTTCCAATCAGCTTGACCTTAGGCGTCCACCCCTTTACCGTCACTGAGCGTAACCAACACCGCGCGGCGTTCCCGGGGGCAGCCCGGGGGCCACGGCCACCCCATGGCGCCGGACCCGGCACCGTACCCCCGGTGGCTCAGGCATTCGCCGCAAGGGAGCACAATCTACTGAGAGCTATAGATACGAGAGCCGGGGGGCCACACAATGCCGTCTGAGTACGCAAAGTCGCTGGGTGCACGACTCCGCGCCATCCGCACCCAGCAGGGCCTGTCCCTGCACGGAGTCGAAGAGAAGTCGCGCGGCAGGTGGAAAGCCGTGGTCGTGGGCTCGTACGAGCGCGGCGACCGCGCCGTCACCGTGCAGAAGCTTGCCGAGCTTGCCGACTTCTACGGGGTGCCCGTCTCGGAGCTGCTGCCGGGCGGCGCCGCGCCGAGCCCGCTCGGGCCGACGCCCAAGCTTGTCATCGACCTGGAGCGGCTTGCCACCCTGCCCAAGGAGAAGGCCGGCGCCCTGGCCCGCTACGCCGCCACCATTCAGAGCCAGCGTGGCGACTACAACGGCAAGGTCCTGTCGATCCGCCAGGAGGACCTGCGCTCCCTTGCGGTCATCTACGACAAGTCGCCGAGTGAGCTGACGGAGGAGCTCATCAGCTGGGGCGTCCTCGACGCCGAGGCCCGGCGCGCCGTCGAGTCCTTCTGACCGCGACCGACTCCCCCAGGGGCGCCCGAGACCCACGGAGCGCCCCTTTTTCATACTCATTTACTGGCATGTTGACCGTTTTAGGACAAACCCAACAAAGCACGCCAATCTGGTCACCATTCCCGCCCTCTCCCGCTGCCGGCCGCTCCCCAACCCACCCCGCCCCTTCTTCGGGACCCAGGACCGGCCCTGCGGGCGCGTGGGAGCGTTCCCTAAGGGCCGGAGAACGCTCTCCAGGCGACGAACCCACCCAAGGTGCCCAAGGGGCCACAAGTGCCCTCCTGGGGCGCGGAAACCGCCTTCCCGGGCGCTGGGGCCGCCTTCGCGAAGGACTTGGCCCGCCGCTGCCCGCTGGGATCGCCTCCGGGAAGGCCGGCCGGGGGCAACGCCCCCAAGGGGACGGGCCGTGAACGCGCACGGAAAGACCGGGCCCTGGGCGCGCGCCCGGGAAGAATGGGCCAGGGCTGCGCCCGGAGGACCCAGCCGGGGCCGCGCCCGGGAAGACCAGGCCAGGGTGGCGGCGGCCTTCACGGGAGCCGGGGACGACCTGCCTGCGGGCCCAACGGGCTTCCCGCCACGCGGTTCGGCCGTCCGCGGTCCCGGGAGAGGCGTGAGGGCGGCGCGTCGGAATCGGGCGCGGGCCGTCGACGGCATGCGCGTACGCCGAACGGGGGCTGCCGCGCCGGGCAGCCCGGAGCGCCGCCACGGCAGGCGGCCCGGCCGCAGGCGTCACACCACGGGCGTGAGGCCGGGGAGCGGCGGCGCCCTCACGTGCCGGACGTGAGGGTCCACCCGCGTGCGAAGCGGGAGGGTGTCAGCCCGCGAGGGGGACGGCGGTGGGGAGCTGGGGCTGGGCGGGGACGCCCAGGAGGTCCTCCACCGTCGAGACGAACGTGTCGGCCTCGGCCAGCAGCTCGTCGGCGTCGGCGGCGCTGACGCCGCGGACCATGCCCGCCTCGGCGGCGGCGCGCTTGGCGGCGCTCACCGAGAAGTAGGCGGCCCACTCGGCGAGCTGGGGCTCGGCCTCGGGCAGCAGCTCCCAGGCGCTGCGCAGGCGACGCCGGCGGCCTTCCATGGGCCGGGGGCGGGCGGCGAGGATCGCCGCTGCCGCGCGCAGGGCCGCGAGGTGGGCCGACACGTAGCGCGAGGCCGGGGTGCGGGCGGCGGCCGCCTCCGCCAGGCAGGAACGGGAGTCGGTCAGGTGTGCCCGAACCGCAGGCGACAGCCGGGGCCCGGGCGTGTCTCTGTGCCGTGGTGCCATCTTGCGCGCCTCCTTCGAGTCGTGGGGCGACTCCCCGGCGTCCAGCCGGTGAGGTCAACAATCGCAGACCGCACCGACATTTCCGCCGGGCCGGCCGGACGAGGAGCTTCCCCTCTCCCCGTCCGGCCAGGACGCGCCCACTCGTCTCCGCCGACGACGAGGACGCGCCCTTCGCCCGTGGAGCCTGGCCGCGGGTGCCGCTTGGGGGAAGCGGCACCCACGACCAGGTCCGACGACGTGAGCCGCGAGCCTCACGCCACTAGGTCGAACATAATTTCGATCACGCTCGGTGTCAACCTGTTCCACGAACACAGGTTCGATCAGCGTGTCCCAAGAGCCGCCGAACCGTCGCCTGGGGGAGGCCTGACGCCCGTCCCGGCCCTGGCTAGCATGACCGGCATGGGCCCCGTTCTGATGACCGCGATCCTGACCCTTCCTGCTCTCGCGTTGCTGCTGGTCCCGTTCCACGACGAGTCCGGCGCGGCCGACTCCCGTAACGGCCTGGCCGGGTTGCGCACCCGCGAGACGCTGGCCTCGCGTGAGGCATGGGACGCGGCGCACGCCTGGGCGCGGGGGCCGATGCGCGGGCTGGCGCTGGTCATGGCGGGGGTGCTGGCCGCCGCCGTGGCCGCCGAGGCGGCGCTGGACCTGCCGGAGCCGGCCGGGGTGGCGTTCGCCCTGGCGCAGGCGCTGCTGCTGGTGGGCGGGCTGGCGCTGATCGGCCGGCGCGCGCACCTCGTGGCCGCCCGGGTGAACCGGGAGCTCGCGACCGGCTCCTGACGTCCGGGAGCGCGTACGCCCGGGAACGTGCCATCCGCCCCGACTTCACACCCCCCGAGGAGAGGCTCCATGACCGTCGCGTACGACACGAGCTCGCTGGCCAGGTTCACCGGGGCGGTGCGGGGGCGGGTGCCGCTGCTGATCGGCGCGGTGGCGATCGGCGCGCCCGCCGCGTTCGCCTTCGACGCGGGCCTGCAGCTCGGCGAGGACGTGATGCACCTGGGCGGCCCGCTGAGCCTGCGCTCGGTGCGCAACCGGCTGTCGCGGCTGCTGTACGACCGGCGGTTCGGCGTCAGCACGGCCGATTTCGCCGATCTGTCGGACTTCGGGCTCGACCATCCGGAACGGGTCTACTACTCCCCCGCCCACTGGGGCACGCTGCGGCGCGCGCTGCCCCGGGACCACGTGGGCGGCGGCGACGTGTTCGTGGACCTGGGCGCGGGCAAGGGCCGGATGGCGCTGGAGGCGGCCAGCCGCTACCCGTTCAGGCGGGTGATCGGCGTGGAGCTGTCGGCGGAGCTGACCGAGGTGGCGCGGGCGAACCTGGCCGGCACCCGGCTGCGGCTGCGCGCGGGCGGCGTCGAGTTCGTCAACTCCGACGTGCTGGACTACGTCATCCCGGACGACGCCACGGTGGTGTTCCTGAACAACCCGTTCAGGGGCGAGATCTTCGCGGCCACGATGGACGGCCTGATCGCCTCGGCCGACCGGCGGCCCCGCCCGATCACGGTGATCTACTTCAACCCGGTCGAGGAGGCGTACCTGCTCGGGACCGGGCGTTTCCGCCACGTGCGCACGGTGACGCGCCGCGGCGGGCGGCCCGGCGACGTGTACGGGACGACCCGCGTGTACGAGGTCGTCCCGGCCGTCAGTGACGCCGGTGGCCGCCGGCCCGTGGAGGACGGGCGGCCACCGGCGTCAGGCGATCGCGATCGCCCCTGACGGGCAGAGGGTCACGGCCCGGCGGACCGCGTCCTCCTGGTCGGCGGGCGGCTCGGGCTTCAGCAGCATGACTGTGCCGTCGTCTTCGCTCTGGTCGAACACCTGGGGCGCGGTGAGCGCGCACATGCCCGCCCCGATGCAGACCGTGGTGTCGGCTTTGATCTCCATGTTCTAGACCTACCAGGTGACGGGCAGCCGGTGCACACCGTAGATGCTCATGTCCGTGCGCATGGGCACCTCGTGCGGCTCCACGGCCAGGCGCAGACCGGGGAAGCGGCGCAGCAGGGCCGCGTAGCCGATGCGCATCTCGATGCGGGCGAGCTGCTGGCCGAGGCACTGGTGGATGCCGTGGCCGAAGGCCAGGTGGCCGCCCGCGGGCCTGGTGACGTCGAGGGTGTCGGCGCCGGGGAAGCGGCCGGGGTCGCGGTTGACGACCGGCAGGTGGAGGGTGACGGCGTCGCCCTTGGCGATGAGCCGCCCGCCGATCTCGACGTCCTCCAGCGCCGCCCGGATCGGGCCCAGGTGGATGATGCTGAGGTAGCGCAGCAGTTCCTCGACGCCGTTGTCGACCACCGACGGGTCGTCGCGCATGGCGGCGAGCTGGTCGGGGTTGGTGAGCAGGGCGTAGGTGCCGAGGCCGAGCATGTTGGCGGTGGTCTCGTGCCCGGCGATCAGCAGCAGGATCGCGACGCCGGTGAGCTCGGCGTCGTCCAGCTCGCCGCCCACGGCCAGGCCGCTGAGCAGGTCGTCCTCGGGGTGCGCGCGCTTGCGCCCGATGAGGCCGCTCAGGTACGCGGAGATCCGGCCGAGCGCGGCGAGCGCGTCGTCGGCCTTGGTCTCCAGGTTGACCAGGATGCGGGAGTCGTCCTGGAACCGCTCGCGGTCCTCGTACGGGACGCCCAGCAGCTCGCAGATGACCAGGGACGGGATCGGCAGCGCGAACGCCTCGACCAGGTCGGCGGGGCGCGGGCCGGCCTCCATGGCGTCCAGGCAGGATTCGGCGATCTCCTGGACGCGCGGTTCGAGCAGTTTCATCCGGCGGACCGTGAACTGGCCGGTGAGGAGCTTGCGGTAGCGGGTGTGCTCGGGCTGGTCCATGCGCAGGAAGAAGCCGGGCGGGACGCTGAACCTGCCGGCGTCCTCCGGCTTGAAGCCGGGCCGGGCGATCGGCGGGTGCATGAGCTCGGGCCGGTTGCTGAAGCGCGGGTCGGCCAGCACGGCGCGGGCCTCGTCGTAGCCGGTGATCAGCCAGCCCTCGTGGCCGTCGGCGTACGTCATCCGGTGGACCGCGGCCTGCTGCCGGATGCGCGTGAAGGTGTCCGGCGGGTCGAAGGGGCGTTCGCGCCGGGTGGTCATGGTCAGATCGGTCATCTGATGGGCTCCTCTCGCCTCGATCTCCAGAAAAGCTCATCGGATGCAAATTTGCAACAGGTGAAAAACGAACTCGCATGCAGTACAGTTCGCACATGTCAGGACTGCGGGAGCGCAAGAAGCAGCGCACACGCCGGGCGCTGGCCGACGCCGCGATCCGGATGTTCACCGAGAAGGGCTACGAGGAGACGACGATCGCGGAGATCGCGGCCGCGGCCGACGTGTCGACGCGCACGTTCTTCGGCTACTTCGCCAGCAAGGAGGACGTGGTCTTCTACGACTCGGCCGCGCGGCTGGAGGAGTTGCTGGCCCGCGTCGCCGACCGGCGGCCGGGCGAGCCGGTGGCCGAGCTGCTGACGCGGGTGCTCCAGCACGGCATGGACTCCGCGGTCGGCGGTGCGAGCCACGTCCTGGACGAGGCCAAGGGGCGCATGGACCTCATCATGAGCGTGCCGGCGCTCCAGGCGCGTGGCCTGCGCCTGCTGTTCGACAGCCAGTTGCGGCTCGCCGAGGCGGTGCACGAGGCGTACGCCGGCGAGCTCGACCTGGTGGAGGCGGCGGCCGTCGTCGGCTCGCTGGTGGGCGCGGTCAAGCTCGCCACGATGGCGAGCCTGAACAGGGGCGACGTCGGCGATCAGGTGTGGGAGGTGATGGCCATGGCCGCCGGCGTCGCCGTGCGCGGCCTGGCCCACTGGGACCCGGCCGATCCGGGTGGCGCCCGTCCCGGGAGGATGTCCGCCTGAGTCACCTCCTGGGTGACGCGGGGCACGCCGGGTCGCGCCAGGCCGTCCACCCGTGCCCCTTTCCGCCCTCGCCGGTGGCTACCCACCCGGCGGGCGGCGGCCCGGCGTCCTCGGGCACGAGCGCGCTGCAGGCGCCCGGCGGCGGCCCCTGCTTGCGGCCGTCGTACAGGTCCAGGGCCGTCCACCACACGCGGTGGGTGAGCGGCACCCAGATCCCCCAGTGGACCCGCGTGTCGACCGCGAACCCACCGCCGGGCGGCGGCGCGTGCAGCCAGCCGGTGGCGGGGGCGGGCGGCGCCTTCGGGGCGAGGTCGGCGGCGAAGGCCACGTGCACCGCCGCCAGCACCGCCGTGGCCACCACGATCCGGGTACGGCGGCGGGCGAACAGGCAGGCGGCCGCCAGGCAGGCCAGCAGGATCAGCGCCGCCCGGGACGTCGCGACCAGGTCGAGCCCGTCGCGTACGCCGCTGAGGAAGGACGTCTCGGGGAAGTCGAAGGCGATGTACGCGTAGCGGCGCAGCCGATCCCCCGCGTACCAGGCGGCGACGCCCCCGGTGGCGGCCAGCAGCGCGGCCGAGGCGGCCACGTGCCGCAGCGCCGCCGCCCGCCGGGCGCGCACCAGCACGAGCAGCCCCGCCAGCATCCAGGCGACCGCCACGCACGACAGGTAGCGGCCGTAGGCGTAGTTGCCGACCCGGTGCTCGTCGGGCAGCGCGGCCGAGGAGGCGTAGGCGATGCCGAGCGTCACGGCCAGCAGCGCGGCGGCCGTCACCCGGCGCGCGAGCGGCCCGCGCCGCACGGTGACGACGGCGGCCCCGGCCAGGCCGACGCCCGCGAGCCCCCACGTTCCGGCGATCAGGTACCAGAGCTGCCCGGCCGCCCCGGACAGCGCCCACGCCTGCCCGTCCGGCGTGGTGAGCCGGGAGACCAGCAGCGCGGTGAGGTCGCGGGGCCCGCGCGGGTAGAGGGCCGCGGACACCGCCGCGTTGAGCGCCCACCCGGTCGCCGCCACCGCAGCGGCCACCAGCGCCCCGGGGAGCACGGCGGTCCCGTACCCGCGGCGGGCGAGCACGAGCCCGGCCATGAGCACGACGAGGACGGCCAGGACGACCGTGCCGCGCAGGTGCACCGCCGTGGCGTACGCGGCGAGCGCGCCCGCGAGCACCCCTGCCCGTGCTCCCGGCCATGCCCTCGCCCGGCCGGGACCGCGCCTGACCAGGTCGTGCACGGCGAGCAGCCAGCCGAGCACGATGCTGGGCAGGATCGCGTCGGCCAGCGCCAGCCCCGAGAACAGCAGCCCCGGCGGCGCGAGGGCGGCGGCGAACCCCAGCGCCGACGCGCCCCGCCGGCCGATCCCGAACCGCCGCAGCAGCAGGTACGCCAGCGGGAACGCCGTGGCGGCGGCCACCGACCCGGCCACGACCACCAGCCGGTAGACGGTGGCGGGGTCGGAGGTCAGCCAGTGGATCGGCGCCAGCAGCAGCGGGTAGCCGCCCCGGTAGAACGTGGTGCCGCTGAAGTCGGCGGCGGGCCCGCCGGCCAGCCAGCGCGCCCCGGCGAGATAGCCGGTCTCGTCCGGGTTCGCCACCGGCCCGGCGTGGTAGCGCGACAGCCACAGCCTCACCAGCACCTGGGCCACGAAGCCCGCCACCAGCAGGCTCGGGAGCGCGAACCGGCGGCGGGCGCGCGGCGGCCGTTCCGGCGCGGCCGGCGGGACGACGGACGGGACGGCAGCGGACAGCACGGATCTCCCCCAGTGCCGTCACCGGGTCCCTCCCGGCGCCGGCCCGGAGAGTCCACCAAGCGCCGCATAACCCCCACGTCACCCGATGTGGTGACGCGGACGTTATGCGGGGGTCAGCGGGCCGGGGTCAGCGCCGGAACTTGCCGCGCACGTGCACGGGGACGCCGGTGCCGAGCAGGCCGGGCAGCTCCTCGGCCACGTTCATCGGCAGCCGGACGCAGCCGTGGGAGGCGGGCTGGAGCGGCACCGACAGCGCGCCGTGGAAGGCGATCCCGCCGTTGAAGAAGATCGGGTTGTACAGCTCGCCGAGGTAGGACTTGTGCCAGCCGTCGCGGCGCCAGGTGGTCTTGTACGTGCCCGTCGGGGTGGTGGCCGAGCCGCAGAAGCGCTGCTCCTTGCCCTGCCAGACGGTGGTCTCGCAGTAGGGGATGCCGCTGCCGGAGGAGATGTGGCTGATCAGCCTGGCCTCGCCGCGCACGTACAGGACCAGGATCTGGGTGGTCAGGTTGACCTCGGCGCGGGTCGGCTTGCCGTTGGGGGCCAGGACCTTCGGGGCCTTGGGCGCCTCCAGGGCGGACCAGGTGGCCTTGCCGACGGTGCTGGTCGGCTTGATGCCGTTGACCTTCTGGAACGCCCACACGGCGGCCAGCGTGGTGCCGCCGTAGCGGCCGTCGGCCTTGCCGGGGCGGTAGCCGAGGTCCCGCAGGCGCTGCTGCAGCCAGACGACGGCCTTGCCCTTGTCGCCCAGCTTGAGCTTCTTGTCCGGCGCCGTGACCGGGGCCGAGGCGGCGGCGCCCGCGGCCAGGGGCACAGCGGCGGGCACAGCGGCGGCAGGAACGGCGGCGGCAGGAACGGCGGAGGGAGCGGCTGCTGACGTGTGCGCCACCGTCGTCGTGCCGCATCCGGCGAGTGCGACGGCCCCCGCCGTCAGGAGAGCGGCCATCCCAGGTCGACCCCGCACCGGTATCACCTCTCAAATCATTAACAAACGAATCAACGGACCCTATACCACCACTGGACACGGTCAAGTGATGCTCAACCTGTTTAGAGTGTGCGCATGTCTGAGAAGTTGCCCGCCAACGCGATACGCGTGGAAGCCGCGCTCCGGAGCCTGGGAGCGGCCGGCGAGATCGTCGTCCTGCCGGAGAAGGCGCCCACCGCCGCCACCGCGGCGGCCCAGCTCGGCTGCGAGGTCGGCGCGATCGCCAACAGCCTGATCTTCGACGCCGACGGTGAGCCGCTGCTGGTGCTGACCAGCGGCGCGCACCGGGTCGACGTGGAGCTCGTCGCGCGCACCGCCGGCGTGCGGAAGGTGCGCCGGGCCACGCCGGAGTTCGTCAGGGAGGCGACCGGGCAGCCGATCGGCGGCGTGGCGCCCGTGGGTCACCCGGCTCCGGTGCGCACACTGGTGGACACCTGGCTGGGCAAGCACGAGGTGGTGTGGGCCGCGGGCGGCCATCCGCACACGGTGTTCCCGACGACGTTCGACGAGCTCGTGCGCATCACCGGCGGCACCCCGGCCGACGTCGAGTAGGCGCGTGACGGCGTGCCGGGCGCGTGGCCCGGACGGGAGTAGGGTGCGACGATGATCGAGTTTCGCGGTGCGGGGCCCGCCGAGTTCGCCGAGCGGCTGGACACGGTGATCGGCATCTACACCGCCGCCATGCGCCCGCCCGCCGAGCAGATCGCCGGCCGCACCACAATCATGCGAAATCATGGGACATATCCCTATTTCCAGTGCTATTTCGCAGAATTGCACGATTCACCCCGTACGGCCAGTCCGCTGGTCGTCGGGTTCGCGTACGGGTTCCGCGGCGCGCCGGGCCAGTGGTGGCACGAGGTCGTGCTGCGGGCCCTGCGCGAGCGCGCGGGCGACGAGGCCGCCGAGTCCTGGATGGGCCACGCCTTCGAGCTGGCCGAGATCCACGTGCACCCCGACTACCAGGGCAAGGGCATCGGCCGCGCGATGATCACCACGCTGTGCGCCGGCCGCCCCGAGCGCACCGCGGTCCTGTCGACGCACGACCGGCCGACGGCCGCCCGCCACCTCTACGCCAGCATGGGCTTCACCGACCTGCTGACCGGCTTCGTCTTCCCCGGCGGCCACGAGGCGTACGCGATCGCGGCCCGCCCGCTCCCCCTCCCGCCGCCCACCGCCTGACGCCTGACGCCAGCCTCCGCCTGACGCCTCCCGCTGCCCTTCGCCTGACGCGAGGTTTTATCAGGCTTGGCACGGGGCACCAAACATTACAGAGAGCACACGCTCTTTTACTCTCCGATCGCAGGTCCCCTGCCGTCACCCGCCCGGTCCCCCTGCGGGCGGGTGGCGGCGCCGCTCAGCGCAGCACGGGGTTCGCCCTCGGCCGGCCCTTGAGCTCGTGGAAGTGCGGGGTGCCGGCCACCAGCAGCACGCCGTCCCACAGCCGCCCGGCCGCCTCGCCCTCGGGCACGCGGGAGATCACCGGGCCGAAGAAGGCGACGCGCTCCCCCGGTGACGTGGTCACGGCGACGACCGGCGTGCCCGACTCGCCGCCGATCGCGGCCATCGCCCGTGCGTGCGAGGCCCGTACGAGGTCGTCGGACTCGGGGGTGAGCGCCGCGTCGGCGAGGTCCTCCGGCAGGCCGGCGGCCCGCAGGGCCGTCGTCAGGTCGCCGAGCCAGTCCTGGTCGTCGCCGCCGGTGGTCCACAGCGCGGTGTAGAGCCGGCCGAGCGCGTCGGAGCCGTAGCGGTCGGCCACGGAGGCGCACAGCCGGGCGGGCACCCACAGGTAGCCCTCCGGGTCGCCCTCGGGATCGTCGTCGCGGCCCTCGTTGAGCACCGACAGGCTCATCACGTGCCAGCGTGCCTCGACCGGCCGCACCCGGGTCACCTCCACGAGCCAGCGGGAGGTGAGCCACGTGTAGGGGCAGGACGGGTCGAGCCAGAAGTCTGCGATCATCCGTCCAGTCAACAGGAGATCAGCCCGGGACGGGCGCCGGCTCGATCCGCTGGAACACCTCGCGCGAGGCGCTGGAGCGGTTGAAGGTGATGAAGTGGATGCCGGGGGCGCCCTCGTCGAGCAGCCGCTGGCACAGCTCGGCGCCGTGCTCGATGCCGAGCGCGCGGACGGCGGCCGGGTCGTCGGCGACGGCCTCGAAGCGGGCCGCCACGTCGGGCGGGAACGGCGCGCCGGACAGCTGCTCGGAGCGGGCGATCGTGCTCATCTGCGTCACCGGCATCACGCACGGGATGATCGGCGTGTCGCAGCCCCGGGCCGCCACCCTGTCGCGCAGCCGCAGGTAGTCGTCGGCCTGGAAGAACATCTGCGTGATCGCGTAATCGGCCCCGGCGCGGCACTTGCGCACGAAGAACTCGGTGTCGGACTCGATGGACGGCGAGCGCGGGTGCTTGTAGGGGAAGGCGGCCACGCCCACGCAGAAGTCGCCGGCCTGGCGGATCAGCCGCACCAGCTCCTCGGCGTAGAGGACGCCCTCGGGGTGCTGGACCCACTCGCCGCCCGGGTCGCCGGGCGGGTCGCCGCGCACGGCCAGGATGTTGCGCACCCCGGCGTCGGCGAAGCGGCCGACCAGGTGGCGCAGCTCGCGCACGGAGTGGTTGACGGCGGTGAAGTGGGCGACGGGCGTCAGCGTGGTGCCGCGCGCGACCCGCTCCACGATGTCGACGGTGCGGTCGCGGGTGGTGCCGCCCGCGCCGTAGGTCACCGAGACGAACGTCGGCCGCAGCGACTCCAGCTCCCTGATCGCCTTCCACAGCTGGCGCTCGCCCTCGTCGGTCTTCGGCGGGAAGAACTCGAAGGAGAACGACCGGCCGCCGGAGGCGAGCAGCTCCCGGACGGTGGGGACGCGATCGGGCAGGACGGAGGGTCGACCAAGGGCCATGCGACAAGATTACCCGGTGGCCGCGCGGCGCCCGACTCTCTACCTGCTCGGTATAGCCGATATGTCCGGCCACTAGTCTCAAGGCATGAGCACAGACGCCGCGAAGATGGACAACCTGCGCGCCCAGGTGGACCGTCGCATCAGGCAGTTCGTCGAACGGCAGTTGCCCGTCACCGGCGACCCCGACCTGGAACCGCTGCGCACCGCCGCCGACGAGCTGCTGGCGGGCGGCAAGAGACTGCGCCCGGCCTTCTGCTACTGGGGCTGGCGAGGCGCCGGAGGCGGCGACGTGCCGGAGATCTTCACCGCCGCCGCCTCGCTGGAGCTGCTGCAGGCCAGCGCCCTGGTGCACGACGACGTGATGGACAAGAGCGACCTGCGCCGGGGCATGCCCGCCGCCCACCGGCGCTTCCAGACGCTGCACGAGAAGTCGGGCTGGCACGGCTCGGCCACGCAGTTCGGCGAGGGCGCCGCGATCCTGCTCGGCAACCTGCTGCTGATCTGGTCGGGCGAGATGTGGCGCACCAGCGGCCTGCCCGCGCGGGCGCTGGCGGCGGCCCAGCCGGTGCACGACCACATGCGCACCGAGCTCATGTGCGGCCAGTATCTCGACCTGCTGGAGCAGGCGCACGGCGAGAACACCTTCGACTCGGCGCTGCGCGTGGCCCTGTACAAGAGCGGCAAGTACTCCGTCGAGCACCCGCTCCGTCTCGGCCTGGCGCTCGCCTCCGGCGGCCTGGAGCCGTGGATCGACGAGCTGTGCACCACGTACGGCACCCGGGTCGGCATCGCCTTCCAGCTGCGCGACGACATCCTCGGCGTGTTCGGCGACCCCGCGCAGACCGGCAAGCCGGCCGGCGACGACCTGCGCGAGGGCAAGCGGACGATGCTGGTGGCGCGCACCCTGGCCGCCGCCACCCCCGAGCAGGCCGGCGTGGTGCGCCGCCTGCTCGGCGACCCCGCGCTCGACGAGCCCGGCGTGGCCGCGCTGCGCGAGATCATCGAAGGCACGGGCGCGCTGCGGGCGTGCGAGGACATGATCGGCGACTATCTCGGCGAGGCGCTCGCCTCGCTCGACCAGGCGCCGATCACGCCCGAAGCCCGCACCGCGCTGGCCGGGCTCGCCGTGGCGGCTACGTCGCGGCGGACGTGAGCCGCTTGGCGAACTCGGCGGCGGCTGCCCCGGGGTCGTCGGCCTCGGTGATGGCGCGCACCACCACGACGCGGCGGACCCCGTAGGACATGACCTCGTCCAGGTTGGCCAGGTCGATGCCGCCGATGCCGAACCAGGGCCGGTCACCGCCGAGCGCCGCCGCGTGCCGGAGCAGCGACGGGCCCGGCGCGTGCCGGCCCGGCTTGGTCGGCGTGGGCCAGATCGGCCCACAGCAGAAATAGTCGACGCCCTCCTCCACCGCCGCGGCGGAAGCCTCGGCGGCGGAGTGGGTGGACCGACCGATGACGATGTCGTCGCCGAGCATTTCTCGCGCGACCGTCACCGGAAGGTCGTCCTGCCCCAGATGGAGCACGTCAGGCCGGGCGGCGAAGGCGATGTCGGCCCGGTCGTTGACCGCCAGCAGCCGGCCGTGCCGGTCGCAGGCGTCGCGGAAGACCTCCAGGAGCGCGAGCTCCTCGCGCGCCTCCAGGCCCTTCTCCCGCAACTGGACGATGTCCACGCCGCCGGCCAGCGCCGCGTCGAGGAACTCGGCCAGGTCGCCCCTGTCACGCCGCCCGTCGGTGCACAGGTAGAGGCGGGCGTCAGAAAGCGAGGGCTTGGGCACGGCGCTTGACCTCGGTGTGACGACCGGCCTTGATCGCCTGAACGGGCGACCCCGGCAGCGAGTCGTCAGGGGTGAACAGCCAGCGCAGCGCCTCCACATCGTCGTACCCGGCGTCGCGGAGCACGGTCAGCGTGCCCGGAAGGCCTTTCACCACGTCCTTTCCGTCGAGGAACACCGCGGGCACCTGTGGCCCGCCGCTGCCGCGGCGCACGCCGAGCAGCTTGTGATCCTTGAGGAGTTGCTTGGCCCGTCCCATCGAGAGGTCGAGGCGCTGGGCCACTTCGGGGAGAGTGAGCCACTCGTCAACGAGCTGGTCGGTCTCCCGGTCGATCTGTGCAACAGAAAGCGTCACGAAACCACAACTACCACATGCCGCGCTTGCTCAAACAACACAATCCCGTAGGGGTACATCTGGATCTACCAGGCGTTCCGCGTCCAGACGACGGCCCTCCTGGATGATCCGGCGGCCCTGCACGAGGTCGCGGGGCCGGTCGACGGCCAGCACCGCCGCCAGCCCGCCCTCGGCCGTCAGCCAGCAGGCCGACCACTTGCCCTCCGGCCCGCCCCGGTAGAGCAGGCGCTCGCCCGCCGGGTGGTGGCCGGCGTACTGCACCATGTGGCCGAACTGCTCCGACCAGAAGTACGGGACCGGATCGTACACGGCCTCCTCGCCCAGCAGCGTCGCGGCGGCCACCTCCGGGGCGCTCAGCGCGGTGTCCCAGTGCTCCACGCGCAGCCGGGTGCCGTAGCGGCTCGACCACCAGGCGGCGCAGTCGCCCACCGCCACCACGCCGGGCAGCGACGTGCGCAGCCGCTCGTCCGTGACCACGCCGTTGTGCAGGTCGACGTCCGAGCCCGCCAGCCACTCCACGGCCGGGCGGACGCCGATGCCCGCCACCACCACGTGCGCCTCCACGAACCCGCCGCCGACCAGCTCCACGCCGCCCTCGTCGACCGACGCGACCATCGTGTCCAGCCGCAGGTCGATGCCGTCGTACCAGCTCTCCGTCCGGGCGCCGATCTCCTCGCCGACCGCCTGCGCCAGCGGGGTCCGGCCCGCCTCCAGCACGGTGACGGCGCAGCCGGCCCGGCGGGCGGCCGTGGCCACCTCCGCGCCGATCCAGCCCGCGCCCGCGACCACCACCCGCGCGCCCGGCACCAGGCGGGCGCGCAGCTCCAGCGAGTCGTCCAGCGTCCGCAGCACGTGCTGCGGGCCGTCACCCGGCAGCGGGATCGGCTCCGCGCCCGTCGCGATCACCAGGCCGTCGTAGCCCAGCTCGCCCTCGGTCGTCTCCACCACGCCCGCGCGCAGCGACTTGGCCGAGACGCCCGGCCGGAAATCCACCTCCAGCGCGTCCAGGTCGGAGTCGACGAAGCTGGAGTCGGCGGAGCCCAGCAGCACCGCCTTCGACAACGGCGGCCGATCGTAGGGCCGGTGCCGTTCCTGGCCGATCAACGTGATCCGGCCGCCGAACCCCCGTGCCCGCAGCGCCTCGACGCTGCGCACGCCCGCAAGACCCGCTCCCACCACCACGACGCGATTCACGTTCATGACCATAACGGGGGCGGTGCCGCGGCGTCGCACCGAGGCCGTAGGCTGGGGGACGTAAGACGCGCGGGAGTCCGGCCGTAACCGGGCTGAGAGGAAGGCTTCACCGGGCCTTCGACCGCAAGACACCTGATCCGGATCATGCCGGCGAAGGGAGCGGACATGGACGTGATCGTGGGCGGCGGAGTCGTCGGACTGTCGATCGCCTGGCGCCTGGCCCGCTCGGGCCGCGCCGTCACCGTGGTCGACCCGGCCCCCGCTTCGGGCGCCTCCCACGCCGCGGCCGGGATGCTGGCGCCGGTCAGCGAGGTGACCTACACCGAGGAGCCGCTGCTCCGGCTCGGCATCGCCGCCCTGCGCCGCTGGCCCGCCTTCGCCGCCGACCTCACCGCCGACGCCGCCCTTCCCCCTGGACGGACCGGCGCCCACCCGAGCGGCCCCACCGCCGCCGGCGCGCCCCTGCCCTCCGGGGGCGCCTCCCTGGGCGGACCTCCCGCGGGATCCGGCAGTGCGGCACGGGCCGGGGGTGCGAGCGGTCCCGCCGTCTCCGGCCCCGGCAAGGCGTCCTCCCACGGGGGCGCCGCGGTTGACCCGTTCGGGGGGCTTCCGCTGCTCGGCGGGGTGCCGGCCGAGGGGCGGGACGTGCTGGATCTGCGGTCCGACGGGACGCTGGACGTGGCGTTCGGCGGGGACGACCTGGCCGCGCTCGGGGAGCTGGCCGCGTTCATGGAGAAGCTCGGCCTGCCGGTGGAGCGGCTGACCGGGCGCGAGTGCCGGCGGCTGGAGCCGATGCTGGCGCCGTCCGTGCGCGGCGGTCTGCTGGCGCCAGGCGACGCGTGGGTGGACCCGCGCCGCGTCACCGCCGCCCTGCTCGTGGCCCTGGAGCGGCGGGGCGTCCCGCTGGTACGGGAGCGCGTGGCGGGGCTGTCGCGCGAGGGCGGCCGGGTGACCGGCGTACGCCTGGAGTCCGGGGAGGAGATCTTCGGCGAGCGGGTGGTCCTGGCCGCCGGGGCGTGGAGCGCCGGGCTGGCCGACGTCCCGGTACGGCCGGTCAAGGGGCAGATCATGCGCCTGCGCTCCCCCGAGCCGCTGCTGGGCCGGTGCGTGCGCGGGATGGTGCACGGCACGCCGGTCTACCTGGTGCCCCGGGGCGACGGGGAGCTCGTGGTCGGGGCCACGCAGGAGGAGCTCGGGTTCGACACCCGGGTGACCGCCGGCGGGCTGTACGAGCTGCTGCGCGACGCCAGGGAGCTGGTCCCGGGGGTGACGGAGCTGGAGGTCGCCGACGTGGTGGCGGGGCTGCGGCCGGGCACGCCGGACAACCTGCCGATCATCGGGCCCGGCTCGGCCCCGGGGCTGGTGCTGGCCACGGGGCATTTCCGGGGCGGGGTGCTGATGGCCCCGCTCACGGCCGCGATCCTGCAGGGCGAGGAGGGCGACCTCGCGTCCCTGTGCTCACCCGCTAGATTTCGGGATATTTCATGAAATTGCTGATCAATGGAAGTACGCACGACGTGGCTGACGGCATGACCGTCGCGCAGGCCGTACAGACCCTGACTACCGCCACCACCGGCGTCGCGGTGGCCGTGAACGACGAGGTCGTCGCGCGCGGCGCGTGGGAGACGACGGCGCTGCGCGACAGCGACCGCGTGGAGGTGCTGACGGCGGTGCAAGGTGGATGACCTGATCATCGCCGGGGAGAAGTTCTCCTCCCGGCTCATCATGGGCACCGGCGGCGCGCCGTCGCTGGAGGTGCTGGACCAGGCGCTGGCCGCGTCGGGCACCGAGCTGACGACGGTGGCCATGCGGCGGCTCGACCCGGCCGCCCGCGGCTCGGTGCTGGACGTGCTGCGCGAGCGCGGCATCAAGGTGCTGCCCAACACGGCGGGCTGCTTCACCGCGGGCGACGCGGTGCTGACGGCCCGGCTCGCCCGGGAGGCGCTGGGCACCTCGTGGGTCAAGCTGGAGGTCATCGCCGACGAGCGGACCCTGCTGCCCGACCCGATCGAGACGTTCGACGCGGCCGAGCGGCTCGTGGCCGACGGGTTCACCGTGCTGCCGTACATCGGCGACGACCCGGCGCTGGCCCGCCGGCTGGAGCAGGCCGGGTGCGCGGCGGTGATGCCGCTGGGCGCGCCGATCGGCTCCGGGCTGGGCATCCGCAACCCGCACAACATCGAGCTGATCGTCGAGGCGGCCGGGGTTCCGGTCATCCTGGACGCGGGCATCGGCACGGCCAGTGACGCGGCGCTGGCGATGGAGCTGGGCTGCGACGCCGTGCTCCTGGCCACCGCCGTGACGCGGGCCCAGCGGCCCGACCTGATGGCTGCGGCGATGCGCGAGGCGGTCCGCGCGGGCCGCATGGCGCGGCAGGCGGGGCGCATCCCGCGCCGCCGCTACGCCGAGGCGTCCTCCCCGCTGACCCCCTGACGGGACGTTCTTCCCGTCTGCCGGGGGCGCACCGGCTCTCCGGGGCCGGTGCCGGGGTGGCCTGTGCGACGGCGGGGCACGTGAGAGGCCGGGCGGGGCACGGGTCGGCATCGGTTTCGGATGGTCAGGCCCTCCCGGGTGCGAAACGCCCGTAAACTCAGCGGGGTGGACACGACGACTGCCGACCCGTTGGTCGGCCGGCTGCTCGATGGACGCTACCGCGTCGAGTCCCGGATCGCCCGGGGCGGCATGGCGACCGTCTACCTCGCGCTCGACATCCGGCTGGACCGGACCGTCGCGCTGAAGGTCATGCACCGCTCGCTCGCCGACGACCCGGCGTTCGTGCGCAGGTTCATCGGCGAGGCGAAGTCGGTGGCCAGCCTCTCCCACCCCAACGTGGTGCACGTCTTCGACCAGGGCACCGACACCGACGTGGTCTACCTGTCGATGGAGTACGTGCCGGGCAAGACGCTGCGCGACATCCTGCGCGAGCGCGACCGGCTGCCGGCCCGCGAGGCGCTGGAGATCATGATCCCGGTGCTGGCGGCGCTCGGCGCGGCCCACCAGGCCGGGATGGTCCACCGTGACGTCAAGCCCGAGAACGTTCTGCTGACCGCCGACGGCCGGGTCAAGGTCGTGGACTTCGGCCTGGCCAGGGCGATCGAGGCGACCAACCAGACGCGCACCGGCGTGATGATCGGCACGATCGGCTACATGTCGCCCGAGCAGGTGACGACCGGCGGCGCCGACGTGCGCAGCGACGTCTACGCGGCGGGCATCATGCTGTTCGAGCTGGTCACCGGCAGGCAGCCGTACGACGGCGAGACGCCCATGTCGGTGGCCTACCGGCACGTCCACGACACGGTCCCGGTGCCGTCGTCGCTGATCCACGACGTGCCGCCGCAGATCGACGCGCTGGTGGCGCACGCCACGGCCCGCGAGCCGCACGACCGCCCGGCCGACGCGACCGCGATGCTGGTGGCGGCCGTCGAGGCGCACCGCACGCTGCCCCGGCTGAGCGAGCCCGGCCGCGCGTCCGGCGCCCACTCCAGGCCGCACCCGATGCCGTCCACGATGCCGCCCGCCGCCGCTCCCGCGCACACGCTGATCCAGCCGCGCGCCGAGGTGCCGGCCGCGCCGCCGCCCCCGCCGCGCGGGCGCGGCAAGGGCGGCGGGTTCCGGCCCAACTGGTTCCTGGTGGGGCTGGCCGCGGTGATGGTCGTCGCCGTGGCGCTGACCGGTCTCTACTTCTCGCAGAAGACGCTGGCCGTGGTGCCCGACCTCGTCGGCAAGAACCTCGCGGTCGCCGAGCAGAACGCCCGCAACCTGGGCTTCAAGGTCCGCCGCGTGGAGGGCCGCCACGACGAGGAGGTGGCCGAGGGGCTCGTCCTGGAGATGGACCCGGCCGCCAAGACCGAGGTCGAGGCCGGGCAGACGATCACGCTGGTGCCGTCGCTCGGCCCCAAGCGGGTGCTGGTGCCGAAGGTGCAGGGCCTGACCGAGCAGGACGCCCGCAACGCCATCGGCAGCGCCGGCCTGACCGTGGGCAAGGTCCGCCGCCTGCAGAACCTGGAGGTCGCGCGCAACTCCGTCATCCGCACCTCCCCGCAGGTGGGCGAGAAGGTCAAGGAAGGCGCCAAGATCGACCTGTACGTGAGCGCCGGGCTGGTGATGCCCGACGTCGACGGCATGCCGAAGGACCAGGCCGCCGCGTTCCTCAGCCAGCAGGGCTTCCAGGTGCAGGTCACCGAGGTCGACGACGACGCCGAGCCGTGCACGGTGATCGCGCAGGCGCCCAAGGCCAAGGCGGAGGTCGACCAGGGCATCCCGGCGATGATCACGGTGTCGCGCTGCCAGACGGACTTCTGGCACTGGTTCAACGGTGACCAGGAGGCCCGCGACGACCAGCAGTTCGTCATCGTGCCGCAGGTGATGGGCAAGAACGTCAACGACGCCCGCAACGAGCTGCGGGCGCTGGGCTTCCGGGTGCGGGTGCGCACGGTGGGCGGCGGCGGCGTGGTGCGTTTCCAGCGTCCGGCCCCCAACAGCGAACGCCCGCCCAACTCCGAGGTGCTGCTCTGGCACTAGCCGCCCGGCGCTGAGAGGTCAGGCCAGGGTGCCGAGCAGGCGTACTCTGGCCAGCCCGCCGTCGGGGTGGATGTCGACGCGTACGCGCTCGACGGGCTCGGTGTGGCTCAGCCGGAAGCGGTGCGGCGTGTCGGGCAGCAGCGGGGTCGCCGGCAGCAGCTCGACCTCGCGGTCGCCGTCGAGGCCGGTGAGCGTGACGGCGGCGGGCGCGTTGTGCAGCAGGTGGGTGGTGTCGATCTCGGCGACCCTGATGAGGCCGCGCCCGGCCAGCCGGATGACCAGCCAGTCGTTGCCGCCGTCGCGGCGGCGCGCGGTCTCCCAGCCTTCGGCCTGGTGGCGGGGCAGGCCGGGCGCGATGACGTGGTGCGGCTCGGAGTAGAACGCGTCGGAGCAGGCGGTGACCAGCCCGCCGTTGGCCATGGCCGCCAGGTCGAGGCCGAGCCCCTCGTACACCGACAGGTCAGCCCGGGGCTCGCCGTGCACCCGCAGCCGGGCGACGCCGCCGTCGGGGAAGATGTTCAGCCGCACGTGCGTCCAGCGGCGCTCGCCCGTGACCTCGAACGGGTGGGCGGCGTCGCCGCCGAGCGGGCTGCGCGGCACGATCTCCGTCCACGCCGCCCCGGCCAGCTCGGCGGGCGCAGGATGCCCGGCGACCTCGGCGGCCTCGACGGACGCGGACGAGGGATGGTTGCCGGTGAACCAGGCGGTGTCGACGACGACGCCGCGGATCACGCCGGGCAGGCCGAGCCGCACCAGCGCCCAGTCGTGGCCGGGCTCGCGGCGGCGGCGGGTCTCCCAGCCGTCGTAGACCTGCCCCTTGCCGCCGAACGTGGCGGGCCGGAACTCCGGGCGGCCGGGCCGGATCAGCGCCTCCTTCTCGGCGAACGCCTCGTCGCTGGCGGCGACGACCGCTCCGCCGTGGCCGCGCAGCGCGAGGTCGGGCAGGTGGGTGAAGCTCGGCATCTACGTTCCCCTCAGCAAGGTCCCGTGCGGCACGCCGTCGGCGGGCCTGCCGCGCAGCCAGGTGGTCAGGACGGCGCCCCTGAGCGCGTGGCCGTGGTAGGGCGTGATCGGGTGGCGGTGGTGCAGCCGCGCTGCGTCGACGGGCTCGACGGCGTCGGGGTCGAAGGCCACCAGGTCGGCGTCGTTGCCGGGGACGATGCCGCCCTTGCCCGGCAGGCCCGCCAGCGCGGCCGGGCCCGCCGCCATCCACCGGGCCACGTCGGCGAGCCCGTGGCCGCGCCGCGCCGCCTCCGTCCATACGACGCGCAGCCCGAGCTGCAGCGAGGCGACGCCGCCCCACGCGGCGGCGAAGTCGGGCACCTTGAGGTCGGCGGTGGCGGGCGAGTGGTCGGAGACGACGCAGCTCAGCACGCCCCGGGCGAGCCCGTCCCACAGCAGGTCGCGGTTGGCGGCCGAGCGGATGGGCGGGCAGCACTTGTACGCGGTGCCGCCCTCGGGCACCCGTTCGGCGTCGAGCGCCAGGTAGTGGGGGCAGGTCTCGGCGCTGACCGGCAGCCCGGCGGCTCGCGCCGCCTCCAGCACCGGCAGGCACTCGGCGCTGGAGACGTGCAGGACGTGCGCCCGCGCGCCCGTCTCGGCCGCCAGCCGGACCACCAGTTCGACCGCGCTGCGCTCGGCCGCTCCCGGCCGCGACGCCAGGAACTCCCGGTACGAGGGGCCCGCGCAGTCCGTCAGCAGCGCCGGGTCCTCGGCGTGCACGATCAGCATCCCGCCGAACCCGGCGATCTCCGCCATGACCTCCCGCAGCTCGCCCGGCCCGAGCGGCGGGAACTCCGGCACGCCCGACGGCGACAGGAAGCACTTGAACCCGTATACGCCCGCCTCGTGCAGCCGCCGCAGCTCCTTGAGGTTGCCGGGCACGGCGCCGCCCCAGAAGCCGACGTCCACGTGGCACCGGCCCTCGGCGGCGCGCCGCTTCACGGCGAGCGCGGCGGCGTCCACGGTCGGCGGGAGCGAGTTGAGCGGCATGTCGACGATCGTCGTGACTCCTCCGGCCGCGGCGGCCCTGGTGGCGCTGGCGAACCCCTCCCAGTGCGTGCGGCCGGGCTCGTTCACGTGCACGTGCGTGTCGACCAGGCCGGGCAGCAGCGCCAGGTCGCGCAGGTCGACGTCCTCGGCGGCGGCCAGCTCGGCGTCGTACGGGCACAGCGCCTCGATCCGGCCGCCGCGCACCGCCACGGCCACCGGCCGCACCCCGTCGGGCGTCACCCCCCTCCGCGACCGCACCACCAGCTCGTACGCACCCCCGCCCGAGCTGACGGAGGCGAAGGCAGCCGCCCCCGGAACGGAGTCCGCCGAGCCCGGAGCGGACGGCACCTTGGCGGGCGGGACCGAGTCCGCCGAGACCGGGGCGGCCCCAACCGAAGCCGCCGAGACCGAGGCAGCCTGAGCCGAGGCCACCGGGGTCGGGGCAGCCTGGGGCGGGGGAACCGGGGGCGGGGCGGGTGGGGGCATCAGGGTAGGTGGGCGGCGGCCACGCGGGCCGCGGGCTGCTGGTGGGGGGGG
>NZ_JAHKRO010000262.1 GCF_019396325.1 Nonomuraea ceibae | reverse complement strand
GCTTAACGCAGCCTCCCACGTCCTTCATCGGCTCCTGATGCCAAGGCATCCACCGTGTGCCCTAAAAAACTTGGCCACAAAGATGCTCGCGTCCACTATGCAAATCTCAAACAACAAACAGCAACCGCCCCCACACCCCGCAACGGAGATGCTTCAGCGGCCCTGTACTGAGGTATCCAACAAACCGAACGAATTCGGCCCGTTTCCTCAGGACCCAACAGTGTGTCCGGCACCCCGTAACCCCTGTGCCGCCGTTCCCACTCCCCTCGCGGGGCGGTACTTGCCGGTCAGCGATCACGCTGTGCCGAGTAGCCAGTGCTCCACTAATGAGCTGCCGAGCATCAGACATTCGCTGATGAACCCGACGTAGACCAGGACTCTCGTCCAGGTCAGCTGCTCCTTAGAAAGGAGGTGATCCAGCCGCACCTTCCGGTACGGCTACCTTGTTACGACTTCGTCCCAATCGCCAGCCCCACCTTCGACCGCTCCCCCCAGCAAGCTGGTTGGGCCACGGGCTTCGG
>NZ_JAHKRO010000261.1 GCF_019396325.1 Nonomuraea ceibae | reverse complement strand
CCGAAGCCCGTGGCCCAACCAGCTTGCTGGGGGGAGCGGTCGAAGGTGGGGCTGGCGATTGGGACGAAGTCGTAACAAGGTAGCCGTACCGGAAGGTGCGGCTGGATCACCTCCTTTCTAAGGAGCACCGACTGGGGGCTAACCCCTCCGGTCTACGCTGTGACTGCAAGCGAACGACTTGCACACGGCAGCTCATTAGTGGAGCACTGGCTAATCAACCGGTCTCGGTTGCCGATGCGCTAGTACCGCCTCTCTCCGGAGGGGAGTGGGAGCGTGCGGATGGGGGCTGAGGCTGGTTGGACACACTGTTGGGTCCTGAGGAAACGGACCGGATGATTTCGGTTTGTTGGATACCTCAGTACAGGACCGGTGAACAGCCCTTTCAGGGTTGGGATCCGGTTGCTGTTTGTTGTTTGAGATTTGCATAGTGGACGCGAGCATCTTTGTGGCCAAGTTTTTTAGGGCACACGGTGGATGCCTTGGCATCAGGAGCCGATGAAGGACGTGGGAGGCTGCGTTAAGC
>NZ_JAHKRO010000260.1 GCF_019396325.1 Nonomuraea ceibae | reverse complement strand
CGGGCCAGGCCCAGATCGTCGAGCGCGGGCGGGCGCAGCCCGTGCACCAGCTCGCGGACGTCACCGGCCACCGCGTCCATGCCGGTACGCAGATCCTGCAGAAGGGCGTCGGCGGAATCGGGCGAGTCCTTGAGCCGGCTGCGCGCGATGTTGATGATCATCGCCATGCTCGACAGGCTCTGGCCGAGCCCGTCGTGCAGGTCGCGGCGCAGGCGGCGGCGTTCCTCCTCGCGGGTGCTGAGGATCCGTTCGCGTGAGCGTTGCAGGTCGGCGGCCATGCGCACGGCGTGGGCCACGTCGGCGGCGTACGGGGCGAGCGTGGCCAGCACGCGCTCGTTGTGCGCGGCCGGGAAACGCCGCGGACCGGGCGCGCCCACCAGCAGACGGCCGACCTGCTCACCGTGCCAGACCAGCGGCACCCGCCGCGGCGCTGCGCCGACGCGGCCGTTCTCGACGTAGCGGGGCTCGCCGTCGGCGACCTCGACGGCCACGCCCTCCACCGCCAGCCCGTCCTTCAGCACCGC
>NZ_JAHKRO010000259.1 GCF_019396325.1 Nonomuraea ceibae | reverse complement strand
GGGTGGACCGGGAAGTTGCTGCGGAAGACGGCGTGCGGGTCGTGGCGGCGTTTGACGTCGCGCAGGCGATCGAGTGCGGCCGGGGTGAAGGCGTCGGCCGCGCTTTCGCCGGGGCTGAGGAAGGTGAGGGGCTTGCGGCCGCTGACGGGGAGGGTGCCGGCCAGGGCGGCCTGCCGGTTCGTGATGGCCTCGGCGGTGGCGGGGTCGGTGGGGACGCCGAAGAGGTAGAGGGCGTACGGTTCCACGAGCGGGCCGTGCGGGCTGTCGGACGGGCGGGTGAACGCGCCGCCCAGGTGCCGGATCTGCACGCTGAGCAGGGGGGCGATCGGGTGGCTCAGCAGGGTCTCGACGGCTGTGTCGCCGAGGTCTTTCAGCAGCTCGGCGTGTGAGAGGCCGGCGCAGGGTTCGACGGGTTCGGCGGTGATGCCGCCGATGTCGCAGACGGCCATGTTCCGCCTGCTGTCGGAGAGCGGAGCGGGCAGGCGGTCCAGGAGGGCGAGCAGGTCACGCGCCTCGCTCTCGGAGCCGAGGTAGGTGGCGTCGATGGCG
>NZ_JAHKRO010000258.1 GCF_019396325.1 Nonomuraea ceibae | reverse complement strand
AGGTGCCGCCCGCGCCGCCCGGCGAGTTCCTGCTGATGGACGAGCCGAGGCACAGCCGCTACCGCAAGCCGCTGGTGGGCCGGTTCACCGTGCGGCGGATGCGGCTGCTGACCGAGCGCGTCGAGCAGGTCACCGCCGCGCACCTGGACGCGATGGAGCAGGCCGGGCCGGCGGCGGACCTGGTGACGGCGTTCGCCAAGCCCATCCCCGCCATCGTGATCTGCGAGCTGCTGGGCGTCCCGTACGAGGACCGGGGCTTCTTCCAGGAGCAGATCGACAAGTTCCTCGGCGGCGAGGTGGGCGACGAGGAGCTGATCGCGGCCTACCTGGGCGTCCAGAACTACCTCGCCGAGCTGGTCGCGGCCAAGCGCGCCAACCCCACCGACGACCTGCTCAGCGACCTGACCGACAGCGACCTCACGGACGAGGAGCTGAAGGGCATGGCCCTGATCCTGCTGTCGGCCGGGTTCGACACCACCGCCAACATGATCGCGCTCGGCGCCTTCGCGCTGCTGGAGAACCCGGAGCAGCTCGCCGCGCTGCGCGCCGACCCC
>NZ_JAHKRO010000027.1 GCF_019396325.1 Nonomuraea ceibae | reverse complement strand
CGCGCGAATGCGCAGCTGAAAACCTGGCGCGTCCTTCGCAAGCTACGGTGTTGCCCTCTTCTCGCAGGTCAGCTCGTCAAAGCCATCCTCGTTCTTCAACTCCGTGAAGCAGGATGAAAAGCGTTCAGTGCCGCATGCTCGGGCCGTCTGGCCGGATTTGCGGGTGCAGTTCATTCCGGGCGTGATCGCCTTCGCAGGTCCACCGCGGCGTGACATCGAGAAAGACCTCGCGTCGCTCGTTGGGGAAGCCCGTATTGCTGGTCTTTCCGTAGCCGGTCGTGGCTACCTCGCCGGTCGGCACCGCTCCCTGGCTGGGCAGCGCGGGTGCGATGAGGGCTCCGACAGCAAGACGGGCTGGTCAAGCGCAGGATCGCGAGATCTCCGTCCATTGCCGGGACGCGCCTTCACTCGGTTCGGGCACCGGCCTCGAGCACGGTGAGGTCGCGGACCGCATACCGGTGATGCTCGGCCTCTTCCTTGCACACCACCGTGAGGCAGCGGCGCACGACGTACTCCCGGTCCGGATATGGGTCCGCCGGCTTGCGACCACACACCCGATCGAGCTCGGCCTCGGTGAGCTCGTCGACGACCCGGCGCATCGTGGTCATGCGGGCGAGCCGCGGCGCGAGTACCTCGTCGAGCGTCGGGGTGGCATCGAGGGTGAGCCCGAGCCTCGCCGATGCTTCGGCCGGCATCCAGCCGCTAGGAAGGCCCAACGGGTGGTACGGCGCGTCCTCCTCGAGCACGGCGTTGCCGATCCAGGCATCGCCGGCCATCAGCAGATGCCGCTGCGTCTCGACGAACGACCACTCGCCGTCGACCTGCTCGTGCAGCTTCGCCTCGGGTAGGCGCCTGGCGCGGTCGAGCGTCTCCTCCCATTGCTGCTCGATGGCATCCCAAGCGGCCCGGTATTCGGCGGCGGACGTGGCCTCACGGGCCAGCACCCGGTTGGGATGCAGCCGGTCGAGCTCGGCCTCGACGTGGGCGGTCACGTCGACGTCGTTGACAACGACACGCTCGAAGCCGCCACCGATGGAGACGTTGCCCCCATAGCAGTCCACGATCTTCAGGCCGGTGACGTCGCAATCGCGAATCTCGAGGCCGGAGAGGTCGCTCAGGTGGATGCAGGCACCACGGAACTGGTCACTTTGGGTGTACTCAGCAGGCATTGGGAAAGTTTCCCGTATCCGTCCCGCCCGTGCCGGTGAATGGCACAACGCGCCGCCCACAACGCGGCGACATCCAGGTCCGTCTGGGTCTCCTCCACCGCCTGCAGCCGCTCGATCAACACCCGGGAAGCCCTCGCCAGGATCCGGGAGGCTCCCTCCAATTTCGGCAGCATGGCCAGGCGCTCCTTGTCGGTCCCGCGCCGGGCCGGGTTGATCAGCTTGGTGGACATCAGCAGCGCGAACAGATCCAGCGCGTCGTCGATGGCCATCGCTTCCAGGTTGCACACCAGCGCGGTGTGCTTGGGCTCGCTGGGCCGTCCCAGGTTGGAGGTCTTGCTGTTCATCGCCTGCCGAGCCAGTGCCGACAGTCTGTTCGGCGGCACATGCGCGAGCTTGAGCCGTCCCAGGTCGAAGGCGGAGATCTCCTCTACCCGATGCAGCGCCTTGGCCAGGCTGCTGCCGGAGTTGCGAGTCGGTGGTTTCCGCAGCCGCTCCAGATCCGACCATCGCTTGCCTACCGGGATCTCCAGCAGTGCGAGTAGCTGGCCGGGCAGCGCCGGATCCACCTGGCGGGTGGCCTTGGCGACCGTCGCGTGCAGCCGGCTCTCCGCTGCCTTGCGGACCTCGGAGACCTGCCGGGCCAGCACATGGACGCCGGGTAAGAGCACCCGATGCCGGCGCAGCCAGCCCACCGCGTGGTCGAACAGAGCGACCGGTCCCTCGGCGTGGATCCACGCCCGGCCGTGGAGGAAGGTCCGGAATTCCCGGCCCATCTCGTGATCCTCGTACACCTTGTAGCCGTAGGCGTCGCGAATCTCCCACGCATGCTCGTAGGCCGTCTGCGTGCGGCGGGTACACGCTTTCACCCACGAGGGATCGGCGATGTCGAGTTGCTCGGCCAGGTACTCCACCACCGGCCACGGCACCTCCAGCGAATCCTCAAGAACAGCCCGACGTAGCGAACCGTCGTCAGTTGGAGAGCGAACCCGAGCTGGTGCGAGCGCGTGCGGCGCAACGCGATCAAGTCCCGGTCGACATCGTCCAGATAGAAGAACCGCTCCAGCTCCGACCGCATCGGCACCTCGGCGAACGTCCCATACGCCGCAGCCTGCTCATCCGTCAGAAACTCAACCGGCATGAAGCGGACGATAGCTACCTGATCGGCTGGCTCGTCCGCATCGTGATCGAGCTGTAGTGCTCACGACCAGCGGAAACGCCAAGATCATTCTCACCGCTCATGGCCGTACCGCTGTTCCTCAACTCCGGATACGCATCACCGCGGCTCTTCCGGCTGGCCCTGGCCCGGCGGGACGTCAGTGCAGGTCAGGTGACTCTGAGGCTGCCGAGCATCCGTACATTTCCGATTATGGGTTGCGGGCCGGAGAGGCGGGCGGTCTTGTCGACGTATCGCTCGGCGTCGAAGACCTGATGGAGTGGGGGCGGCGAAGAGAACGGATAGGGCAGGACCGACGGAACCTTGATCAGGTAGAGGCGCCCGGTGGTCATGCCGACCATCGGGCCGGCGCCGGCACCGGTGGTGGTGGGTGGGGTGGCCGCGAAAGCGGCGGACGGCGCGAGACCCACCAGAGCGACCGCTCCGGCCGACACCACGGCGGGCAGCACCTTGCGTCGCGCCACTTCCGCCATGACGTTGATCAGCATTTCGTCGATCTGCTTCTGCCCGGCGATCTCGGCCAGTTCCGCGGCGGTCGCCCTGGAGGCGAGGGCGGATCTGAGCCACGCGGGCGCCGAGGCCAGCGACGTACCGGCCGTCTCACCCGTGACGAGGACGGCATCGGGTACGGCGGCCGCGGCGACGCTCGCTGCGCCGGGCGTCTGGGCCATGATGGTGGCCGGCATGCCGAGGGCCGCCCCTTCCGCGGTGACGATCTCCGCGGTGGTGGCCGCCCCCGCGAGCGCCGTGCCCTCCGCCGCCGCGACCGCGGGAAGCGCCACACCGCCGGCGGAAACTATGAGCGCGGCGGTCACCACGATGGCGACGGAAACGATGACGAGAGTCTCCGTCGGATGATCGAGGGCCCACCGGCCCACTGCGACGGCCATGTCGGGCAGCCCTCTGACCAGCTCCGCGCCGGTGATGCTGAAGGTCGGGAGCAAGCCGGCCATCGACTTTCCGGCCGCCGCGCGGGCTTGCCCTCCGGTGCCGAGCATTCTGATCTGAGAGGCGAGGCGCGCGCGTTTCGGCCCTTCGATCGCGTTGGCGTAGTAGGCCTCGTCGCAGCAGAGGAAATACCGTTCTCCCGGAGCTCCGATGAGCCGGGAGTACATGGAGTCGCGGATGGCGGCGAGGCCGTCGCGCATCTCGTCCACGATGGAGTCCGCGACGATGGACAGGTAGGGGGTCTTGGACAGGTCCTTGCCCGCGACGACCGGCGAGGTCTGCCGCGGGGGAGTGGCCTTGGGGTCGGCGGGTTGCAGCGATTCGGTGATGGCCTTGGTGGCGCTCTTGGCCTCCGCGGAGGCACCGAGCGTGTTGACCTCCAGCAACATTCTCACGGCGAAGTTGGCCACGCGATCGGCCTCGTCCTGGGTGAGCCGTTCAGGGCCGTCCAGGGTGACGCAGATCCTGTACAGCAGGACGCCGGGGTGCCTGCGCTGGACCTCGATGTCGATCGAGGCGATGGCGATCTTGAGCGGGGCCAGCCACAGGTTCATCAGGTAGCGCCAGACGGCGATGAACTTGCACTCCAGGGGGATCTCCTTGACGACCAGGAACGGATAGGTCGTGCCACGGCTGTAAATCCCGCTGATCCGGTGCCGTACGTAACTGGCCTCGACGTCGACCAGCTTCTGCAGCGCGTCTGCTTCCCCTCTATGGTTGCGCGGCTTGATCTCGTAGATCTCCGACCGGCCGCCCCCGGGAGGCGGCGGACCGATCGGCGGAGCCTTGGTCACCGTCGTGAACCCGAAGCTGAAGAACCGGGAGACTCGTGGACCGTTGAACGTGGAGATGTCCGGGCGCGGCAGGTTCCGGTCGGCGCGCAGGGCCTCGAAGGTGACCTTCCCCTTGTGGCGGGTCGACAGGACGGCGGCGTAGGAGATCTCCCCCACGTCCCACCAGTCCTGCACGCCCGGAACGTGCTGCCTGAACAACTGGACGGGCTGGCCCAGCGTCTCGCTCAGATAGTCGAGGAAGATCGGCCCTTCGATGATCTTCAGAGCGAACGTGCTGGCCTGCGTCGAGCTCAGCGTGTTGCTCGGGACCATGCAGACGCGCCGTCTCATGACCACACGCCTCCTGGTGCCGGGCGTGCGGCGATCACGCCGTGGTGTCGAGCTTGCTGTTCAGCTCGATGTCGATGCCGCTCGTCGGTGTGTAGTCGTACCAGGTGCCGACCAGCGAGGCTGCCGCGCCGGCGGAGATGTCGGCATCGGCCCCTGTTCCGCCTTCATCACCGTCGGCGCCGAAGGAGAACAGGTCGTAGTCGTTGCTCGAGCCTGGCATGGTGTACTTGAGCGCCTTCCCCCACGCGTCGATGAAGGGCCCGCCCGAAAGACTGGACAGCGCGCTGGGATAGCTCCCGTTGGCCTTGTAGAACTCCTCCAGTTTCAGGATCACCTGCTCCATCGTCGCCCAGGTCTTACGCTGCTGAGGAAGCAGCAGCGGGCGGGCGTGCGTCTCAGGGTTGGCCGGAGGGATGCCCATGTAGTTGGTCCGGGCATGATTGGCTATCTCCTGCGCGATCGGCAGGTAAGGGGTGGACCCGGTGCCGCCGAGACTGCCCGAGTCGATCAGCTTCGTGAACTGCTCCTCGAAGCCCGGACGGACCGGAATGACGATGCGCGCGTATCCGGAGCGCAGGAAGTCGCGGTGGTTGACGTCCGGGTGCTCGAACAGCATCTTCTCCCGCGCCAGGTCGTCCGATCCCCAGAAGTACGGATACAGGAAGTAGAGCAGGTTCTCCCACTCCACCGCATGGTGCACGAACTTGACGACGTCACCCATCTCTTTGAGATTCGCCCAGTCCGCCGGCGTCAGCTGATGCTGGTCGGCGCCCCCGGTCTGGTCGTCGGGCAAGTCTTTCTGCTCGTCGCCGACGATCTTCTTCAGAAGCACGCTCGTCTTCGCCGGGGAGACCCGGTAGTCGGGGCCCAGCAGCCAGGTGATGACCTGCCGGATCAGCTCCTCGCGCTCCAGCCTGCGCAGCGTCAAGGTGTCCTTGCTCGTCAGATCGGCCCACAGGCGGTCACGCTGCTCCTGCAGGCGGGCGATCTCTTCGCGGTAGGCGTTGAACGCGGCGTCACGCATCGCCGACCACGCCTGCTGCCGCCAGGACGCGAACGCCTCCGGCGTGCGGTTCGCTCCGGCCCTGACCGTCAAGTGAATGAGCTCCGACGGAAGGTAGAGGATCTCCAGCACCTTCTTCTTCGAGCCGCCGCGCGCCTCGGACGTGAAGAGGAACGTGCCGCTGTGAGGAAAGGAACCGGGCGTGACCTGCATCACGACGGGCGGCGGGATCTGC
This sequence comes from Nonomuraea ceibae, assembly GCF_019396325.1. Classification (GTDB taxonomy): domain Bacteria; phylum Actinomycetota; class Actinomycetes; order Streptosporangiales; family Streptosporangiaceae; genus Nonomuraea; species Nonomuraea ceibae. The sequence goes on along the minus strand of NZ_JAHKRO010000027.1, from coordinate 80,006 downwards.
ATGGCGGGATTGTCGTGCTCGCCCGTCCAGCTTCCCGTACCCGCGACCTCGGAGCCCACTGTGTAGCCGTCCGGGGCGATGAATTCGAACACTTCGAGATTGACGCCGGGATCGGGCGGGTCGGGATTGTGGAGCTTCCTGGAATCACTCAAAGCCGTTTTAGCCGGCGGGGGCGGATCGACCGCCGCACTCCATTTCGTCGCCTCCGCGCTCCAGTTGGCGTCGGTCAGCTGGTCGAGGGTGAGCGGGAAGACGAACGGCTTCCTGATCTGCGCGTCGAGCTCGCGAACCTGGCGGTACAGCGCCCAGAGCCGAGCTCCGGGATTGGGCACCATGATGTCGAAGGTCAGCCGCAGCCCGTACCGGAACAGATCGGTGCGCCACTTGCGCATCATGCGGTAGAAATCGATGCGCAGCGCCTTGGTATCGCTCGGATTGGTGATGGTGCGGAAAGAGCTGTCCTCCACGCCCGACTTCTTCTCGAGCTTGAGCGAGATCTTGTGCTCCTGCCGGGAGCGGGAGGATGCCTTCTCCGTCACCTCGCGGGAGCGCTGCGTGCTCGTCTTGAGCGCTTCACGATTGTCCGACGTACTGGTCAGCCCCGTGGTGACCGTCATGGACACCGGTCCATAGCTTCCTGACGCGACGGCCTGGAAGTTGAAGGCGCTGGCGTGCTTGCTCTCGTTCTCGGCGGAGAGCGAGGCGTCGGTCTTCTCCGCTACGCCGCGTTCGCTGTAACTCTCGAAGAAGTCCTGGACGATGTTCTCGTACTCTTCGCCGGTCGTGGACCATTCCTTGTGAGAGACGGTAATGGTCTCCTTGGGTGCCAGCGGGATGGTGAACATCAATTCCCCGCGTTCGATGCCCGCCGGGTACATTTCGATGCGTTCGAGGTGGAGACGCCCGACAGGCGCCACCTTGAAGGTCTGCTCGAAGGCGTCGATCTGCAGGCTCCCCCCTCCGCCGAGGTCGCCGCTCACCGCGCTGCGCGCGACCGCCAAGAGTGCGGAGATCGGGATCGCGGCGGCGGTCGGCGCCATCCGGGAGAAGACATCAGGCGCCAGGGACGCGCGCGACAGCTCCCGCTTCACGTTGACGACCTGCTGCAGGTGCGACCGGTCGTAGCCCTCGCCGGCGTCCTGCCGCTGCTGGGCCTCGTCCTCCTGCCGCATCAGCTTCTCAACGCCGGCTTCGAGCTCGTCCGGCGTCAGGGGGATCTGGTCGATGAAGTTCAGTTTCTCCAACGCCCGGCCGGGCCGCCGGTCCTCCTCGGCGAACTCCGTGGCGCTGAGCTTGATCTGGGTGTAGTTGGCCGAGCGAAGGATCCGTTTGCTGTTGGAGAGCTCCATGGCCTGCCTCGAGTGCCAGCGAGCGCCACTGCGCCCGACAGTCCTGCGGAGATCTGGCGGCGCCGATGCGAGCCCGTCCCCTGCGTTCAACATCCCGTGCTGTGCCCTGGCGGTGCCGCCGGGTAACCCGAGGGCTTCGTACATGGCCGGCGGCCTGCCGAATCTTTGCCGCGAGCCGTCACCGGTCTTTAGCTGATCAGGCAGTGCGGAATGAACGCGGCCTGATCGCGAACGCCGGGCCGTCCTCCACGATGCGCTGGGTGACCAGCGACGCCACCCGCCCGATCATCGTGGGCAGGCCCTCGACGTCGCGGATCTCGTACGACGGCCAGTTCGGTCTCGGGGAGCCGCCGGGCTTCATCGGCTCCGGTCAGGCGCGTACGCGGCTGGGAGGCGTCCAGCGCCGCGGCACGGAGGCTGCCGAGGAACAGTTGTCGGTCGATGTTCAGCTCGCCGCCGATGACGGGCAGCGGCCGGGACAGCGTGATGACGCCGGGGCCTCCACCTGGGCGTGAGGACCGCAAACGCGGGGTGGTGGGAGCCGCATGCCGGGCACATGATTATGATCATGGTCATGGCGGAAATGATCTACTATTCCGCTGCGTAGCTGCCCGACCCCCCGAAGGGATGCTTCATGTCCACCAAGCTCACCCGCGCCGCCGCGACCTCGTTCGCGGCGGTCGCTCTGGCTACGGCGACGGGATTCGCGCTGGCGGCGCCCGCCGGCGCCACGACCGCGTCGGTCACCTCGGCCGCCGCTTCCACCTGGATCAAGTACGGCGACTACTCGTCCGAGGCCAAGTGCGTAGCCAAGGGCAAGGCGCTGAGGAGCAGCGGCGCCTACCTGTCCTACTACTGCACGTACACCGGTTTCTTCACGCTGATGGTGCTGACCCGGTAGCCACCTGATCACCTGCGGCCCGGGGGGCATTCCTCCGGGCCCTTCGTCATGTACGGGCCTTCGAGGAGGCTGAGTGCAGAGATCAGTGGGGATCGCTCAAGAACGAGTACCACGGGCCCCACAGGCCCGAGGTGTCGCCCGGCCTCCTGTCAGGGCTCCAGATGTACGCGAGGTGGCTGTCGCTGAGGGGGGAAGACGACCGTGTCGCGCCAGACCGGCCCTCTCCATGTCCGCGTGGTGGCCATTCCGCCCTTCCGTCGATTTTGTTTCACAGATAAACTAAAAGGGGCTCTGGCGTAATGACGGCTGACCTTCCGGGGCGAACAAGGAAGCCATGACCAGCGACGACTTCGTTCCGCCGGCGCTGCGCCGGCTGTGGCGGCTGCCGGAGTCCTCGCGGCTGGGGCGGCCCGCAGCCCTCGACGTCGACCTGGTCGTCGCCGCCGCCGTGGAGATCGCCGACCGCGACGGGCTCGGCGGCGTGACGATCCCCAAGGTGGCCAAGAGCCTCGGCTTCACCGGCATGTCGCTCTACCGATACGTCGGCTCCAAGAACGAGCTGCTGACGCTCATGGCCGACGCCGCCGCCGGCCCTGGCTGACCCGCGTGCCCACCTCCGGACCGCCCTCCGGGCCCAACCAGATCGCTCCGGCACCGGGCTCGACTGGGCGCACAAGGTCGGCGTCCTGACCCTGATCAACGGCTACGTGGTCCAGTCGGTGCGGCAGCACGGCGAGCTGGCCGAAGGCAGGCCCGCAGGCCAGGGACAGGCCGGCGCCGAACGCGACTACGGCCGCGCGCTGGCCCGGCTCGTCGATCCGGGGTGCTTCCCCGAGACGGCCCGGCTGTTCGCCTCCGCGCTGTTCGAGACGCTGCCGGCGGACACCCCCGACGCGGCGGTCGCCGACCTGGACTTCACGCTCGGGCTGGATCTCATCCTCGACGGCGTCGCCGTCCGGATCGGGCCGTCCTGACGCCGCGGAATCCCCGTCACGATCACGGATGACCAATATCATGGACGAGAGGTGTGTCGGCGACCTGAGGGATCCGCAGGATGAGACCGCTCCCGTGCACGTGCTTACTCGTCGGTGCCGTGCTGCTCACCGCCTGTTCCGGCCCGCCGCCGGTCCCGGACGCCGAGCCGCCGACGCCGCCCGCGTCCGCCACCAGCGCCGCCGCGCCACAGACCACCCAGGCACGGACGTTCACCCGGGAGGGTGTCGTCTACCCCGGGACCGTGATGGACCTGACGGTCGAAGCCGTCGAGAGGCACTCGTCACTGACCACGCTGAAGATGGAGCTCAGCAGCGACTCCGGTGACTTCCAAGGCCCGCACTTCGGCCACGGGACACTGCCCGACCACTTCGCCGAGTTCTGGCTGCTCGACCCGGTCGGCAAGAAGCTCTACTGGACCCTGCGGGAGAACGACGGCGACGGCAAGGCGTTCGGCACCAGGCACGTCACCTCCGGCGGAGACTCGGAGACCTGGCGCGAGGGCACCCGCTACCCGGTCGAGGTGTACTTCCCGCCGCTTCCCCCCGAGGTCGAGAAGGTCACCGTGATCGGCGCCGACGGGCTCGCCGAACTGACCGGCATTCCCGTCACGGCCGCGACGGCGGCGCCGGTCGCCAAGCCGCGGGACGACGGCGACGCGGCGCCCGGCCAGGAGTTCCAGTGGCCGGTCACCCCGCCTGCGGGTGAGATCTGGTCGCAGGTGGAGGACCTTCAGGAGTTCGTCGAGACCGAGCAGCGCTCGACCACCCAGGCCGGCGCGGACGAGACCGTCGCGCTGCGCACCGACGTGCTGTTCGCCTTCGACAAGGCCACCATGTCCGCCAAGGCCACCGCCGTGCTCGACGAAGTGGCCCGGGAGACCGGCGAACGCGCCGAGCCGCCGCTCCTCATCGAAGGGCACACCGACAGCAAGGGCTCCGCCTCCTACAACCAGACGCTCTCCGAACGGCGCGCGCGAGCCGTACGCGACCACCTGGCGACCCGGCTCGGCGACGCGTACGACTACCGGGCCACCGGCAAGGGCGAGAGCGAGCCCACGGCCGCGAACCAGCGGCCGGACGGAAGCGACAACCCGGACGGCAGGGCCCGCAACCGGCGGGTGGAGATCTCCTACAAGATCAAACAGGAGGCGCCCACCACGCCGTCGGACTCGACGCCCGCCGAGTTCCGCGACGACCTCGGACCCGTGATCGGGTCGATCACCCGGGGCGAGCTCAAGGTGGACGTGCACCCGTTCTACCGCGACGGCGCCTACCTGGTGGGCAGCTTCGAGGTGCGCAACCTGAACCAGGACGTGGCCGCGGTGCCTCAGCCGCAGCCGTTCAGCGGGGTGTTCAAGCACGAGTGGGTGACCCACTCGGCGTACGGGATGTTCACCGTGGTCGACGAGAGCCGCCGCGCGCGTCACTACCCGGTGCGCAGCAGCGAGTCCTTCTTCGTGGAGAACGCGGTCACCGCCATCGGCCCCGGTGGCACGCAACGCGTCTTCGTCTACTTCCCGGCGCCCCCCGACGACGTCAAGTCGGTGACGTTCGAGGTCAAGGACCAGGTGCAGAACTTCGGCAAGGTGACCGACGTCCCCGTGCTCGCCGCCCCCTGACCCCGCAGGACTGACCGCCGCAGGATGCCACCGTCGCAAGCCTCACCAGACCGTGATCGCTGTAGTCCGGCATGGCGGAATCCCAGTCGTGATTGGTCGGCACGAAATTGAACCCCATATCGCGCAAGGGGTGAAGTTCTGGCGCTGACGGCCTGATACTGAAAGGCCGAACTGCCGAAATTCAGTCGCGCGACTTCGAGGTGGTCGGGTAGCTCGTCAAGAACATGTGGTATTCGAATGGCGATGGTCCGCCCAGGCGCAATGCCCCCGGCATGCGCGTCGTCAGCCGCACACGCGGCCCTGGTAGCGATACTGCCGGCCGCCCCGCGACTGCTCGCAATAGCCCTCGGAAAGCGCTGTCGCCGTCATACGGCCGGGCGGCAACGTGGCGTAGACGGCGTCGTTCTCATCGGTTTCGTTGACGACCCTGAACAACTCGCCGGGGCCGATCTGGCACGCGGACAGGGTGAGCAGAATCAGGAACCCCGCCGCTAAACCGCACACGTGCTGGCCCGCTCATTCGAGCGACCTCCTCCTGGACGGCGGTCACGGTGTCTTGGGAGTGAAGAAGGCCGTAACCGGCACATTGACGAATCGCGGGTACTGATTGTTGGGGAAGTAGTAGCCACGCGTCCAGCAACTCACCTTCACGGTGCTGGTACCGACCGTGTATGAAATGGAGACCTTGCCAGGGTCGTGCGGCTGGATCCTCGCACCGTGGACGGTGGCGTACTTGGGGCTGGTCTGTGTCTCCGACGGCGTGTAGAGGTCGGTCTGCTGCGTCCCGAATCCCCAGGGAGTCAGGGACCGGCACCACGACTATCTTGCCTGGAGCCTGAGACGCTCTCGACCTCTGGTGCTCGCCGCACCGCGGAGCCGGCCGGGCGAGCACCCGGCCCGCGCCTCGAGAATCGGGAAGCAGGCACCGGCACCGACCACGAGCAAGGGCGATGCCGGACTCAGGTAGCCCCACCCCGTGTACGCCCGCCGCTGAGGTCGGCCAGTTCGGACAGCCCGGGCGGCCAGCCGGGTCGCGCGGTTCCCCACCTGTTCAACAACGCGCTCGCGTCTGGCCTGCCGGTGCGCCCACGTCCGGCCCGGCGACATCGCCTGGCCTGCTCCGTACTGCCGGGCCGCCCCGATCTTCGGGGCGGCCCGGCAGGCTCACGAGTCCTCGCAGGAGTTCAGCGTCTCGGTGTCGCAGAAGTCGTTGTCCGCTCCGCCGAATCCCTGGTCGAACCCGGCGTTGCCGACCAGGATGTCGTTGCCGCCCCTGCCGTGCAGGATGTCGTCGTGGTCGTCGCCCGAAACGAAGTCCTTCCCCGCGCCGCCGAAGAACGTGTCGGCCCCGGGCCCCATGAAGACCCTCGACGGCAGTGCAGTGTTGTTGCTCAGGGTGTCGTCGCCGCCTTGCAGGTTGGCCTGGATGTTGGTGACGCCCCCGCTCGGGCACTGCACCGTGTGGGTGTCGACCTGCTGGCAGACGCCCGCGGTGATCAGCGCGTCCTTGCTGTTCCTCACCACGAGGAAGCCGTTCTGGACGCTGATGGAGACATTGTCGCCGACGTTCGCCGAGTTGACGGAGAGCCGGCCGCCGCTCGACGTCACGTTGGTGAAGGCGTGCGCCGGTGCCGACAGGGCCAGCAGCGGTGCCGCCACCAGTGCCCCCAGGGTGAGCGTGCGCAGTGCGTTCCTCATCTTGCTCCTTAGGTGTGTTCCGGGCCCCGGCGATGAGTAGACACCGAGTACGCGGGGGAGGTCCGCGTAACAATGAGCACTGCAAGGCCGTACTTCTGCCTTGCACCCCCGGATCGGACGGCGGCTGCAGGCCGCGCTGTGCAGGGCCGATAATGGGTCGGCGGGTTCTGCGGTCGGCGGGGCGACGGTGTGATCGCGGCGGTCACCACCGCGGCCACCCTCGGCCCGCTGCTGGTGTCCGGCCCGAAGGCGTGGTGGATCGTCGCCCTGGGCGTGGTCGCCTCCGCGCCCGTCTACTGGCGCAGGCGCGCACCCATGACGGTGGCGCTGCTGGTCGGCGCCGCGATGAGCGTCATGGTCTTCTGGGAGAAGCCGTTCCTGCCGTTCGGCCCGCTGGTCGCCGTCCACACCATCGCCGACCGCAGCCCCGCGTGGCAGCGGCTGGCCGCGATCCCCGCGATCGTCACCGCCGTCGGGGTGTCCCTGGCGCTGCCGGGCCGCGTACGCGCTCGGCACCAGCGCGCGGGCGAGCCGGTCGCGTACCGCGGAACTGGCCTGCGGTGCGCCCTCGCGCTGTCTCTTGAGAGGTCATGGCGCAACGCTAGAAATCATCCGCTCCCGGGCGCGTCCGCCCGGGAGCGCGATCGCCTACCACCGGAAGCTGACTCGGCTACCTCAACCGGCTGACGCCCATCGCCCAGTACCGCTTCGCGTCCGACCTATGACGAGCGCGGCCCGTACCCAGATCGCGGTGCTCGCCGGACGGACCGTCCGCGGCAGGATGGCGGTCAGCGCCTCGCCTCGCCTCGCCGGACTTGACCAGGCCCTGCTCGTAGGCGAAGACCACCGCTGCCACCCGATCACGTAACCCTGCCTTGGTCAGCACCCGGGACAGGTGCGTCTTCACCGTGGCCTCGGACAGGTGCAGCGCTTGGGCGATCTCCGCGTTCGAGCGACCGCGCCCGACGTGGGCCAGCACCTCCCGCTCACGGTCGGTGAGGCGTTCCAGGGCTCGCCCGCCTCCGGGCGGCATCGTCAGGAAGCGCTCGATGAGCCGCCGGGTCACCGCCGGCGCGAGCAGCGCCTGCCCGGCGGCGACCGTTCGTACAGCCTCGGCGAGCTGGCCGGGCGGGGCGTCCTTCAGCAGGAAGCCGCCGGCGCCCACCCGCAGCGCCTCGTAGACGTACTGGTCGAGATCGAACGTCGTGAGCACCAGCACCGTGGGGGCATCGGTTCGGGCGCGGATGCGCCGGGTGGCCTCGATACCGTCCAACACGGGCATCCGGATGTCCATCAGCACCACGTCGGGCCGTAGGCGAGAGGCCCCGGTGACCGCTTCGGCTCCGTCCGCGGCCATGCCCGCCACCTCGATGTCGGGTTGAACGCCGAGCATGGCCGACAGTCCGGAGCGCGCCAGCGCGTGGTCGTCGGCGATCAGGACCCGGATCATGGGGGCTCCACAGGCAGGTGCAGGCGGACGGCGTAGCCGCCGTCCGCGGCGGGACCGGATTCAAGTGTTCCACCGTAGAGGCGGGCGCGCTCCCGCATTCCGACCAGGCCGTGCCCGGGCGGAGCCGAGGCCGGTGGCGCGTGTCCGGGGCCGGGCGGCGCGTTGACGACCTCCAGGTCGAGCTGCCCGATTCCGTACGTGACGCGGACTTCGGTGTCGGCCGGACCGGCATGGCGCCGGACGTTGGTAAGCGCCTCCTGGATGATCCGGTAGACGGCCAGCTCCAGCCCGGCAGGCAGCGTGCGTCGCCCTCCTTGCTCGATCAGTCGCACCGGCAATCCGCCCGTGCGCGCCTGTTCCACGAGCTCGGGGAGCCGGTCGAGGGTGGGCTGCGGCGTGAGGGCGTCGTCGCCGTCGTCGCGCAGAGCCTCCAGCAGGTGGCGCATCTCGGTCAGCGCTTCGCGGGCCATGTCGGCCACCAAGTCCATGTGGTCGCGTGCCCGTTCCGGTTCGCCCACGGCCAGCTCACGCGCGGCTCCGGCGTTCACCGCGATGATCGACAGGGAGTGCGCGACCACGTCGTGCAGCTCCCGCGCGATCCGCAGCCGCTCGGCGGCGACCGCCTCCAGCGCCTGCTCACGGGTACGTTCGTGGGCGTCGCGCAACTGGACCTCCCGGCGGCGCAGCAGTCGCCCGGCCATCCACGCGCCGGTGACGAAGAAGACCATGACCACGGCGGAGCCGGCGTCCGGCCGGGTGTCGTAGAACTGCAGGACGATCGCGCCGGCCATGCCCCCGACAGCGCCGCACCACGCTCCGAGCGCCACCGGCAGCGACCGTGTGTGCAGCGCGGCGGAGAAGGCGGCCACGAGCATCGCCGGGAACGGCGCGACCGTGGCGGGCGGGCCGTCGGCAGTGGCGGCCCGCAGCAGCAGCGCGGCCACGATGACAGCGAGAACGAGCAGCGGTACGTGCCGCCGTACCGCCAGCGGAACCGTCGTCACCAGGGCGAAGGCGATCCCGGCCCAGAGCGGGTCCGGGCCCGGTGGCAGCACCTCGGCGACAGCCCAGACGGCCAGCAGTACGGCGAGCGCCAGGTCCGAGCGGGGCGGGCGCCGGGGCACCTGGGCCAGCCGTGCGAGGGGGTCCACCCGCAGAACGGTACTGCCGGGCCGGGCCATGAGCGTCAGCCGGTTGAGGTAGCCGGGTCAGCCTCCGGTGGTAGGCGATCGCGCCGCCGGGCGGACGCGCCCGGAACCGGATGATCTCTAGCGTTGCGTCGTGACATCGGAAGAAAACGATCAAACATCGTAAGAGGTGAGCAATGAGCATTCGCTTGGACGATCTCGACAAGGCCGCCGAGCTGCCCGAGGACGCCCTGGACGACATCGTCGGGGGCCGGGGCATGCAAGGGCCGTCGTGCGCCTATCTGGCCAGCAGTCATGAGGGCCGGACCGTCGACAGGCTGGACATCCAGGTGTGACGGCAACGCCTGAAGCCATAGTGCGGTAAGGGCGGCGTGCCCGTGCTTACCTGGCACGCCGCCCGCCGACGACAAGGAAATCCGTTGATCCTCATCCTCAGCGCCGAGAACGACGATTCGGTGAGGATGGTCGTTCCTGAACTCGTCAAGCGCGGTGCCGAGTTTCTGTGGTGGGATCCGGGCGGCTACCCCGCCCGCACTACGATGAGCTCGCGCCTGACCGGCGGGTCATGGCGGCACACGCTGCGCATCGACGGCCGCGCGTACGACTGCTCGCGGTTCACCGCGATCTGGAACCGCCATCCCACCCACCCGCAGGCCCCCGAGCCGGTCACTGACGCGAACCACCGGAAGTACGTCGAGAAGATCGCGACCATCCTGCTGCGCGGGTGGGAGCACACCGTCGAGGCGCGTCCGGGCCGAGCGGGACCCGTCGATCCAGGAGGAGCTGATCGACCACTTCCTCCTCGGCGCCCTGACCGGCGAGGAGCCGCCGCCCACCCAGGAGGAGCTCCAACGCGCGTCCGACGACTTCCGGATCAGGAAGGGCCTGCACGCCCGCGCCGACCTGACGCGCTGGCTGGAGAGCGTGGGCCTGACCGAGACGGCCTACACCAGCCACATCACCCGGCCTGGCGGTCAAGCAGCGGGTCCGCGCCCGCATCGAGCGGCAGACGGCACGCGACTACCTGGCGCGCAATCCGGCGGAGTTCGAGGGGGTCTGGGCGTTGTGGGCGGAAGGCCCGGAGGACCGCCTCGCCGTACCGGCAAGCGCCCCCGACCCCGTCGCCGCCCTCACCCGGGCGCTCGCCGGCCGCGACCGGATCACCGTCACCACCGCCGACGGCCCCGCCCTCGACCAGCCCGAACCGCTGCGCACCGCCCCCGCCGGAACCGTCGTCGGGCCGGTCCCGTACGGGAGGAGTCACCTGCTCGGCGTCGTCCGCGAACGCCGTCCCGCCGACCCCGCCGACCCGCGCACCCTCGCCGCCGGTCGCGCGGGCCTTGCGGAGTACCTGGCCGGACTGCGGGCCAAGGCCGACGTCGAATGGCACTGGCTGTGACCGCGCCTGATCGCCGTGGCCCGTCGTTCGCACTGCTCTGGCTCGCGGTGGCGGTGCCGGCGGCGGGCGGGGTGGTGGCGGTACTGATCGCGGGCGTCCGGTGAGCCGGCTGCGGGTGGTGCTCCAAAACACGCAGACCGAGTGCGGGGCGGCATGCCTGGCCATGGTCCTGGGCCATCACGGCCACCGGACGACGGTCACCGAGCTGTCGGAGCGCCTCGGCGTCGGCTGGGACGGCCTCAGCGCCCGCGCCGTCGTGGCGGGCGCCCGCGAGCACGGAATGGCCGCCAAGGCGCTCCGGCTCGCCCCCGGCGAGGCCGCCCGTGCGCCGCTCCCGGCCATCGCCCACTGGGAATCCAACCACTTCGTGGTGGTCGAGCGCTGGGCCGCCGGCCGCGTCGACCTCGTCGACCCCGGCCAGGGGCGGCGACGGCTGACCCAGGCGGAGTTCGCGGCGGGCTTCACCGGCGTCCTGCTCCTCTTCGAACCGGGCGCGGGATCCCGGCGCGGCCCGTCGCCGGCCGACGCCTGGCGGCGACAGTTCGTACGGACGCTGCTGGCCCGCCGGCGCGGCCTGCTCGCGCAGGTCATCGCGGCCTCGCTGCTGCTGCAGTTGGCCGGCCTGGCCCTGCCGCTGTTCTCCGAGCTGCTGCTGGACACGGTACTGCCGCAGCGCGCCGCCGCCCTGCTGCCGCTGCTCGGCGCGGCGGTACTGATCGCGGGGGCGGCCCAGCTCGTGCTCGGCTACCTGCGGGCGGCGCTGCTGGTGACCGTACGCGCCGGTGCCGACCGGGAGCTGAGCGAGGGGGTGGTCGGCCATCTGGTAGCCCTGCCCTACACGTACTTCACTCGGCGGGGCACCGGCGACCTGGTCACCCGCGCCTCCAGCGTCTCGACCCTGCGCGAACTGCTCACCGGCCAGATCATCACCGCGGTCCTCGACGGGCCACTCGCCATCGGCTACCTGGCGCTCGTCCACGCCCGCGACCCAGTCTTCGGGGCGGCGCTCACGGGCGTGGTGCTGCTCCAGTCGCTGCTGCTGCTGGCCATGTCCCGGCGCGTACACCTGCTGACCCAGCGGGAGCTGGCGGCCCTGGCCAAGTCGCAGGGCGCCCTCATCCAGACGCTCAGCGGCATCGAGACGCTCAAAGCGTCGGGCGCGGAGCGCAGGGCTGTCGAGCAGTGGTCGGGTCACTTCGCCCAGCAGCTCGACGCGGACGTACAGGTCGGCCTCACCCACGGCTTCCTGGACGCCGTCGTGTGTACGACACCATGCTGACCGAGGGCGGCGGCCTGTCCGGCGGCCAGCGGCAACGACTGGCGCTGGCCCGCGCCGTACTGTCCCGGCCCAGGGTGCTTCTCCTCGACGAGGCCACCAGCAACCTCGACAGCGCCACCGAGGCCGCCATCGAAGCCCGCCTGGCTCGGCTGCCGCAGACCAGGATCGTCATCGCTCACCGGCTCAGCACGGTCAGGGACGCTGACCTCATCCTGGTCCTGGACGCGGGCCGAATCGTCCAGCGCGGCACCCACGACCAACTGATCAGCGTGCCCGGGAAGTACGCCGAACTCGTCGCGACCCAGGCCGATATGTCACGTGGTCCGGGCCATTGAACCATCGCCTGTTCCGGCGGAATCTCAGACCTCGACGGCGCCGTAGACGCGGCCACCCGTACGGGCCCAGCTCAGGCACCGCCGTGACCGCGATGCTGTTTACCGGTCTGGAGCCAATATGAACATGACGTGGTCGGCACTCTCGCCGGAGCATCTCACTCAGATAGCTGGTCTTGCGGGCCGATGCACGGCACGTGATGGAGGAGAGCAGGAGGCTTGGGGGCGATCTTCTGGGGCGACGCTATGGCCTGGACATGATCAGCGTCGGCGTGTTCGGCGAGGACCGGTTGCTGGCTCCTGGATGCGTGCGTCTGGTGGCCTGCGCCAGAGCTTCGGCGAAGACGTGATGCGCCTCGACCTGCACGCTCTTCCCCCGACCGCGATCCCCGCCGGCATCACCGTCCAGCCCTGGGAGGAAGACACGCGCCACCTCTTCTTTCAGGCGTACCAGCGGTCTTTCGCCGACCGGCCCGGATTTCCCGGCTGGTCACAGCAGCAATGGATCGACTGGACCGTCGACGACGCCTTCCGCCCCCACTGCTCGCTGGTGGCACGCCGGCACGATGGAGATCTTCTCGGCTTCGTGACCTGCGCTCAAGGTTTCCTGATCCAGATCGGCACGCTTCCCGCACGGCGCGGTCAGGGGATCGGCCGGATGCTCGCGCTGGCCGCGCTGGACAGGCTCCGCGCAGCCGGAGACACGCATGTCCTCCTCGACATCAACGTCAACAACCCCGCGTCGGCCGCACTGTTCAGCGGACTGGGATTCACCCCCATCGCCCGACGCGCACGCTACGAGTAACCCTCTGGCAGCGCGCAGGCGCATGAGCGCGGCAACACTGGAGGACACGGTCGGTCGCCTCGCGCTTGGCCGTCCGTTCCTCCGCCCCCCCGATGCCAGAATCGACTCCCATGAAGCTCCATTGTGCTTACTGGCCACCTGATGATGATCAGCTACTGACAGAAGAATGAGAACTCTCACTGGGCCCAGGCAAACTGATGCGGCACGGGGCTTCTCCGAGGCGCCCCGTCCCTCTCGGGCTCGATGAGCGAGGGTCGCGACGTGCGCATGTCGCTGGCGGCTGGGGCAGAGTGAGCGTTCGCCCACATCGCGTTATATCGCATTAGGGTGGCAACCCTGGGGGCCGGTCGAGGCACGTCCGAAGGGATGACCGCGATGGATGTCAACACGTCAGGCACCACGGGCTCCGTCTCCTCCTCAGACGGAACCACCATCGGTTACCAGCGGCTCGGCAGCGGCCCGCCGATCGTCCTCGTTCACGGCGGCATGGAGTCGGCGGGGAGCCACGTGCAGCTGGCCGAGGAACTGGCCGGCGAGTTCACCGTCTACCTGCCCGACCGGCGCGGCCGCGGGCTGAGCGGCCCCCATGGGGCCGACTACGGCCTGCGCAGGGAGGTCGAGGACCTCGAAGCGCTGCTCGCCGCGACAGGCGCCAAGGCGCTGTTCGGCCTGAGCTCGGGCGCCATCATCTGCCTGCAGGCGGCGCTCGACCTGCCGACAGTACGCAAGGTGGCCGTCTACGAGCCGCCGCTGTCGATCAACGGGTCGCTGGCCACCGACTGGCTACCCCGCTTCGACCGGGAGATCGAGGCGGGCGACCACGCCGAAGCGCTGGTCATCGCGACGAAGGAGACTCAGCTGTTCCGGCACGCCCCGCCCGGATGGCTGCTCAAGCCCATCGTCCGGCTCATGCTCGGCGACATGCTGCGACTCGTCCCGACCTTTCACTACGACGCCCAACTCATCATCGAGACGACAGACCAGTGGCGGCGCTTCGCCGGCATCAAAGCCGACGTCCTGCTCATGGGCGGCGGCAAGAGCCCGGCCTATCTGAAGGGCGCGCTCGACGAGCTGAAACGCCTGCTGCCCGACGCGGAACGCGTCGAGTTCGCCAAGCTCAACCACGGCGGCTCGGGCAACAGGAACAGAGGCGGCAATCCGCCCCTGGTGGCCAGGGAACTGCACAGGTTCTTCACGAGCCCACCACGACCGAACACCGACGGACGCTGATCACGATCAATGTGGCACGATCAGGCTCGTCACGACCCTGACGGGAGCCCGGGCGTGCGGTTGTGGTGGCCACAGCCCAGCGCCCGCATTCCGTGTGCATCAGCTTCGCTGAGCCGGTCGGCAGGCCCGCGGCTCAGCGAAGCTGATGCATTCTGGGCAGGCTTGTTACACCCGGCATCATTTCTCTTGAGTCAGGACACCGGAGAGGCCCCCTCGGAGCGCCTCGATCTCGAAGGAGTCGTATGAGCCGTGACGACGTGCTCGTGCCCACCGCGGTGTGGCGTCCCGGGGCGGGCGCGACGCTTGCCGATGCGGGCGGTCGTGGCGGCGGGGGAGTGGTCGGCGGGGTCGGTCAGGCGGCCGAGCCGCCGTTGCCGCCGCCCGCGCCGCTGGTGGATTCGGTCGGTGACATCGCCGGGCTGCGTCCCCGGCGGCGGCCGAGGGACGGCGGTGAGGTGCCCGGCGCCGACGTTGACCTCATCGACGCGTTGCCGCGCACCGACGACGTGCCTACCCCCGGTCAGCGGGCCAGTTGGCCGACGGTGGCCGCGTGGCTGCGCGCGGGCAGGACCGCCGCGACCCGCCGCGCCCGGCTGGCCGACCTGGCCAAGTTCGTACGCTGGTGGGCCGCCGCCGCGCCCGGCGCCGGGCTGTGGCAGGTCAGCGAGGACGTCCTGGTCGCCTACGCCGAGCAGCTGGGCACCGGCGGCGGCCATGCGGCGGTGCTCGGCCGGGGCGGTGGCCCGCTGGCCGCCGCGACGGTCAAACGGCACATTTCCACGCTGAAATCGCTGTACGGGTATGCGGTGCGCCGCCGGGTGATCAGCCACAGCCCCGCTACGTTCGTGGAGACGCCCGAGGTCGGCAAGGTCGGCACCACCCCCGCACTGGCCCTCGACGAGGCCGCCGCCCTCGTACGCGGTGCGCAGCAGATCGCCCCGCGTCATCCGGTCGACGCCGCGGCGGTGATGCTGCTGGCCACCCTCGGGCTGCGCGCCGCTGAGCTGGAGGGGCTGACGGCGGGGCGGATCGAGCGTTCGGCGGGGCACTGGGTGATCGCCTTCCGGCTCAAGGGCGGCCGGCAGGTCGTCGTGCCGCTGGCCGCCGAGGTGATGGAGCTGCTCCGGCCGCTGCTGGACGGCCGCCGCACCGACCAGCTGCTCCTGCTACGCGCCGACGGGCGCAGCTTCGACCGCTGGCGGCAGCAGACCGCGCTGCGCCGGGCCGCCCGCGCCGCAGGGCTGGACATCGCGAAGCTGACCCCGCACATGCTCCGCGCCACCGCCGCCACCCTGCTGCGGGCCGCAGGCGTCGCCGTCGAAGACGTCCAGGAACTGCTCGGGCACGCCTCCCCGGTCACCACCCAGCGCTACGACCGCGGCCAGAGCGCACTGGACGGCCACGCCGCCTACCGGCTCACCGACCTGCTCACCGGACAGCCCACCACCGGCCCCGGGGAGGCCACCGAGGTCACGGTGGCCGTCGATGAGACGAACGGGGAGGATGCCACAGCGCGCGCTCGCCGGCCTCGGCCTCCGCGTCATCGGGGAGCACAGCCACTGGCAGGAAAACGCCGCAAGACCGGCGACCCCTCGCGACGTAAACGCTGAGCAGGCTGTGTCGGCCGGCCGCAGCGCACTCCTGGCACGAGTCCTCTGCCCGCGCCAAGGCCGGAACTCCTGCTGTCTCGGCTCGACCCGAAACCCGGCCGCTGCCCGTCTTGGTGACCGAGATGTTACGGACGGGCACCGACAGTTTCGGCGTAGGGGATCAGCGCGCTGGTGAGCAGCCCGGCCCGCGCGCACGCGGCAGCGTTATCGTCCAGGTGGTTTCGTGTCGGTCAGGCGTGAGCCCTACCCGACGAGCAAGATCACACTGCCGAGCTTGCGGGCGTGTGCCCGCCAGCCGGGCGGGGTCACGAGGTGCAAATCCCAGATGAACGACTGGTCTGGTGGGGCATGGGGTGATAGCACGGTCGTGCAGCGTCATCGCGATGATCACGTTGATCTGGTCGCCAACAGTCCCAGGGGCGGCGACGGGGGTAATCCGTTATGAGTTCGAAGCAGGCGCGAAGCGGGTGAGCGGGCAACCTTGGGACAGGGGACGTGCTCGCCTTGGCCTGACCACCTCAGGCTCCGTCGCCGAGCAGGAACTCCGCCACGCTCGCTGGGGGGTCACGCAGTACTGAAGCCGGCGCCAAGGGGTCGGTCCACACCTCGGCCGCCACCGTCCGGTCATGATCCACGGCGCGCGACCTTCACTTCGCCGAGTCCGTCACGATGCCCCATCATCCAACCAACGAAGAGCGCTGACGACGCTGAACTTCCCGCCGCATGGCCTGGTCACGTCCACGGACGTGGTCCCGCGTCCATTTGACGTCTGGTTCTGTCGATGACAGGTGACAGCGATCGTTTCCGCTGCAAGGTGATGTCGCTGGGAAGTAACAGCGCCCCGAGGACTGGTGGTGCGAGCATTGATGTGCTTCGCGGGATGAGGTGGCGCTGGTGCAGCCCAAGTCCAAGGTCGAGTTGTATGCGGCGGTCCGCCGCGATTCTCGAGGCCGTGCTTCAATCCGCCGGCCAGGCGATAGAGGGGAACATTTGTCCAAGCCACCGGCGCGTACCGGCGGCGACAGTGGGCTCATGAACGTTTCCGACGGGCGGTCACGGCCGGTCGACCGCGCGCTCCACGACGTACGGGTGGGCTGAATGACAAGCAGGAATGCCATGCGGATTCTCATCTCCGGCGCCAGCATCGCCGGTCCGGTCCTGGCGTACTGGCTGACCAGGCACGGCTTCTCCGTCACCGTCGTCGAGCGCGCGCCGGCTTTGCGCAAGACCGGCGGCCACGCGGTCGACCTGTTCCGGCCCGCGATGAACATCTCGCAGCAGATGGGCCTGATCGCGCGCGTCGAGGAGCGGGCCACCGGCACCAACCGGATGACCATTCATCAGGAGGGCGCCCGGCGCCCTGTCCGGGTGAACCTGTCCAAGATCTTCAACGCCACCTCCGACCGGCACCTGGAGATCATGCGCGACGACCTGAGCGAGATCTACTATGACGCCACCCGCGACCACGTCGAGTACCTCTTCGGCGACTCGATCACCGCGATCTCGCCCGACGGCGAGGTACAGTTCGAGCGCGCCACGCCGCGCCGCTTCAACATCGTCGTCGGCGCGGACGGGCTGCACTCCAACGTGCGCCGCCTCATTTTCGGCGAGGAGCCCCGCTTCGGCGCCTTCATCGGCGCCTACTTCGGGGTGCTGACCCTGCCTCACGCCTTCGGCCTCGACGGAGAGCTCCTCATGCACGTCGGCGTGGGCCGCACCGCCGGCATGTACGGCGCGCGACACCTCGACGAGGCACGGGCGTTGCTCCTGTTCCGTAGTGAACACGAGCTCGACTACCACCACCACGACGTGCCCCGGCAGAAGGAGCTGCTGCGCGGCGCGTTCGACGGCATGCACCCCGAGGTGGACCGCTGGCTGGACGAGCTGGACCGTACGCCGGCCTTCTACTTCGACTCGATCACCCAGGTCCGCATGGACACCTGGTCGCGCGGCCGGGTGACGCTCGTCGGCGACGCCGGCTACTGTCCCGGCCCGGCCGTCGGCGGCAGTACCAGCCTGGCCGTCGTCGGCGCGTACGTACTGGCCGGGGAACTGGCGCGAGCGGGCGGCGATCACCAGCGCGCCTTCCCCGCCTACGAGCACGCGATGGCCGGGCACGTGCGCGGCAGCCACGCGGCCGCGCTCAGCGCGGCCAAAACCCTGATCCCCGCCTCCCGCCTCGGCGTACGAGGACTGGCCCAGGGCGCCCGCCTGATCTCCGCCCTGCCCGCCCGGCCCCGGCGAGCACTTCTCCGCCTGGCCAGCAAGAGCGCACGCCTGCACAACGCCATGACCCTCGACGACTACTCGCCGTCGCTCCCCGCATCAGCAGGCCGGAGCGACCTCGCGGGCTGCTAGGACATGGAGTAGCCCGCCGCACGGCACCGGGCTGCTGTTGGACGACGACGTGGCGCCTGCGGGAATGGTAGCTTTCGGCCCGGCGATCGCCGGGGGAGGTTGAGATCCTATGGAGGAAGTCTTCCCCGCTACCGGCGGCCGGCCGGGGCCGGTCGAGCGCATGGGCGGGAGCTGCCAGGCCAGGCCCAGGTCGATGAGGTTGAGCAGGACACGGCAGGCTGCCGGTGGCCTCATGCAGGCCGTCGAGGTCAGTCGATGCCGTCGATGATGCGGAAGTCGCGCTCGAAGCCGTCAGGGAGGGCCACCAGCGCCTTCTGGTACGCCTCACTCTCGTATGCCGCGACAGCCTGTTCAAAGCTGGCGAACTCGATGAGAACGACGCGTTGCGCAATTCCGGCCTCGTGGGCGACGACTCGACCGCCCTGGGACGGGAGGAGGGATATGGTGCGCCCGCCTCCAGCCTGGACAGCCGGACCGGCCAGCTTGTCGTAGGCAGTCAGCCCCTCAGGGTCGGAAATAGCGGGGTAGACACTGACCCAGTAGCCCTTGGCCACGGAAACCTCCTGTGTTGGGCCGGACACGTCCGACTTCGCATTGACATGCAGATCGATCGATCCCGGCGATGGGTACTGCGGCCGGTTGAATCGTCATATGCGCAGGTTAGGGCTTGGTGCGCGGCCGAGGGAAAGACCGGTACGGGATAGACTCAGAACGGATCGTTATCAATCGGCGGGGAGGGCACGTGGCGCCGGATACGGTGAGCCTGCGCTACTTCCTGGTACTGGCGCAGGAGCTGAACTTCACCCGCGCGGCCGCACGGATCGGTATCGCACAGCCCGCACTCAGCGCCCGGATGCGCCGGTTGGAGGCGGAACTCGGTACGGCCCTGCTGGTCCGCAACACGCGTAGCGTCGCATTGACCACGGCCGGTGCGGCTTTGGCGGAGTCCGCACCGCCCGCGCTGGCGGCGCTGGACCGGGCATGGGACACCGCCCGGAGCGCGGCGGCCGGTGAGCTGGGCACGCTGCGCATCGGATACAGCCTCAGCGCCGGGGCCGAGACGGTACCGGCCCTGGTGGACAGGCTGGTTCGCGGCAACAGCGGGCTCGAGGTCGGCGCGGTACCGATGGCGACACCGGAGATCTCCCTCGCGGTCGCCGATGGCCGAATCGATGCCGGGATCACCCGTGGTGAACAGCCGGGCCGTGGCGTGCGCCGGTTCCTGCTGCGGCGTATGCGCGTCGGGGTCCAGCTGGCGCAGCACCATCCGCTGGCCGAACACCCGGAGATCGAGATCGCCGACGCGGCCGCGTATCCGCTGCGACTCCCGGATCGTGCGGCCAACCCCGTGGTCCACGATCAGCTGTCCGCACTGTTCCGAGACATCCGGCCACACCCTCGATTCCACACGCCCGCTGTCTCCTTCGACATGTCTCAACGCGACCTGCTCGACGGGGTCACCCTCGCCCCGGCCGGAGAAGCCGCGGTCGCGGCAGCACCGCCCGGTGTCACCTGGCGACCGCTGCGGGGAGCGCCCAGCCTGACGATCCACCTGGTCCTCCCGCGCGAGCAATCGCCGCTGCACCGCCGCATCCGTGCCGTCGCCAAAACGCTGGCGCACGAGCTGCACTGGCTGCCGGACTGACGCACACGAGGTCAAGCAAGACGACGCCTGCGGTGGCGAGGCCGAAGACCTTGCGCCCGGCGGACTGGCTTAATGCCCGATCCGACCTCAGAACACCGGCGGATCAGCATCCGATGACGGCCCCGGGGTCGTGTCCGAGTCGTACACCGCGGCGACGTCCTCGCCCAGCCCGAGCTCTCGGCGGCTGGGCCACCGCTGCCTCCGGGACATCATCTAGCTAGATGTCGCGGCGGGACAGCAGCCGGCGGATGGTGGTCTTGGCGACCGCGCGGGTCCGTTCGCGCTTTCCTTGCGGCGTTCGGCGTCGGCCGGGGTGGCGAGGTAGGCGTCGGCGGCAACGTACAGGAGATTGTGGGGAGTGAGGAACGCGGCCCGACTTCGCGCCTCGCACGCTCGGGTCGTGGCCTTTCAGGCTGCACTTACACAGGTACCGTAGAACGGTACCCATGAACGAGTCCGTGCCCGCGAAAGTCCTGGTCGTTGACGACGAGCCCAACATCCGGGAGCTGTTGTCCGAGGCGCTGAGTCTCAACGGTTTCGACGTGCGAACCGCGTCCAGTGGACGGGCGGCGCTGAAAGCGGTGGCGTCCGAGCGGCCCGACATCATCGTGCTGGATGTGATGCTGCCTGACCTGGACGGCTTCACGGTCGCTCGCAGGTTGCGGGAGGCGCAGGACAGTCCGTTGGTGCTCTTCCTCACCGCCAAGGATGCCGTGTCGGACCGGATTTCCGGCCTGACCGCGGGCGGGGACGACTACGTCACCAAGCCGTTCAGCTTGGAGGAGGTGGTTCTGCGGCTGCGGGCGATCCTGCGCAGGGTCCGGCCCGTGCCGGAAGAGGTCGACGACCGGGTTCTCCGCTATGCGGATCTGGAGCTCGACGAGGAGGCTCATCTGGTGCGGCGGGCGGGGCGGGCCATCCATCTCTCGCCGACGGAGTTCAGCCTCCTGCACTATCTGATGATCAACGCCGAGCGGGTCGTCAGCAAGGGACAGATTCTGGAGCGGGTGTGGGACTTCGACATCGACGGTGACAGCCGGATCGTCGAGTCCTACATCAGTTACCTTCGGCGGAAGATCGACGCGGAAGGCCGGCCGTTGATCCACACGTTGCGCGGGCTGGGGTATCGCCTGCAGGATTCCTCATGAGGCTGGGTCGGCGTTCGTGGTCGCTGCGGCATCGGCTGCTGGCCGCCTTGCTGGGCCTGTGCGCTGCCGGTCTGGCCGTCTTCGCCGTGGCGGGCGTGCTGCTCCTGGATCGGGTGCTGCTGGCTCGGGTGGACACCCAGCTGACCGAACTGGTCCTCACCCTCGGCCGGCGCCCCCCGCCCACGGCGCCGCCTCCTCGGCGTCTCGGGGACATGGAGCTGCCGACACAGTTCCGGATGACCTTCTACGACGCGTACGGAAGCGTGGTGCGGCAGATGCCGCCCGACCTCTCCGACGGCCCCGCCCTGACGGCCCAGGAAGCCACGGCGCTACCGGCTCGCCCCGTCACGGTGGCCGGCAGGACCGGCTCGGAGGAGTGGCGTGTGCTCGTGGCGAGCGTGCCGGGCGGCGGGCGGGTGGCCGTGTCGATGTCGCTGGCGGCCAACCGGGAAACCGTGCGGCAGTTGCTGGTCATCGAGCTGGCCGCCGGCGTCCTGGTGCTGTCGCTGCTGGGCGCGGTCGCCTGGTTCGTGGTGCGGCTGGGCCTCCGTCCGCTGAACCGGATCGAGCGTACAGCGGAGGCGATCGCGGAGGGGGACACCGATCGCAGGGTCGACGACACCGATCCGCGCACCGAGACCGGCCGGCTGGGCCGGACCCTGAACGTGATGCTGGAGCGCCTGGCCCTCGCGCTGCGCGAGCGGGAGCAGTCCGAGCGGAGGCTGCGTCACTTCGTCGCCGACGCCTCGCACGAGTTGCGTACGCCGCTCACGTCCATCCGCGGCTTCGCCGAGCTGTACCACCACGGGCACAGGACGCGGGACCCGGCGGCCGAGCGGCTCTTCGGCCGGATCGAGGGCGAGGCCGAACGGATGGGCGTACTGGTCGAGGACATGCTTCTGCTGGCCCGCCTGGATCAGGAACCCACGCTGGAGCCCACTGTGGTGGACCTCCGGGTCCTCGCGGGTGATGTGGTGCACGCCGCCCAGGCCCGTGACCGCGAGCGCCCCATCCATCTGCACATCTCCGACGACCCGGTGCTCGTACGCGGCGACGAACACCGCCTGCACCAGGTCATCGCCAACCTGGTGGGAAACGCGATCACCCACACGGCGGCGGGCACCGCGGTGCGCGTCACGGTCAGGCGACGGACCGCCGGCGACGACGCACCCTACGGGGGCGTGCATGCGGGAACAGGACCTGCCGCGGATACGGAAGCGGCCTTGGTCGAGGTGCGCGACGAGGGACAGGGCATCGCCCCTGACGATCTGCCCCATGTGTTCGACCGGTTCTATCGCGCGGACCCGAGCCGCTCGCGCGCGTACGGCGGCACCGGGCTGGGGCTGGCCATCGCCGCCGCGCTGGTGCAGGCGCACGCGGGCAGGATCGAGGCGCGCAGCGCGCCCGGCGCGGGAGCGACGTTCCGCGTCCTGTTGCCTTTGTACCGGTCTCAGGACGGCTGAGCCTGCCGCGAATTCGCATATCAGCCAGGCCAAAACGGCAGGGGATGGGAACAGATTGTTCATCTCTGATTGGCGGGCGATTCACACACTATTCCCAGCTTCGTGCTGTCAGATGTGCTCTGACACCGAAGGAGGGACATGCTGCGAAGATTCCGCAAGCGAGACGTCTTCCAAGGTCAGACCGGAGAATGCACCGCTTCGAGCGTCTTGCCGGAAGGCGATGCCGGCCATCGGCTGCGCGCCCCGAGCAAACTGCACGCGTTCAACCGGTACGAGATCAAATACCTGATCGACGCGGACCGGGTCGACGAACTGCGCGAGGAACTGGAGAACCGGCTCGACCGCGACCGGCACTGCCCGGACGAGGGCTACAACATCTGGAGCGTCTACTACGACACCCGGCAGCTTCGCTTCTACTGGGAGAAGATCGAGGGCCTGAAGTTCCGCAGGAAGCTGCGGGTGCGCCACTACGGCGACCGGTTCGCGGCGGCGCCGGACACCCCGGTGTTCGTCGAGATCAAGCAGCGCGTCAACCGGGTCACCCAGAAGCGCCGGGTACGCCTGCCGTACGCTGACGCGCTGCGGCTGTGCGACGGGCGGCAGATGGTCGACCACGAGCCGTCCCAGCGGGCCTTCCTGGAAGAGGTGCTCGACCTGGTCTCCCGGCTGGAGCTGCGCGCCACCGCGATGACCGGTTACACCCGCCACGCCTACATGGGGCGAGATGCCGACGTTGGGCTGCGCGTCACCTTCGACCGCCGCATCAGAGGCCGGGACCGCGACTTCCACTTCGGCGCCGACGCGGAGAACCGGCTCATCGTCCCCGCCCGCAAAGCGATCATGGAAGTCAAGGCGAACGAGCGGGTCCCGTACTGGCTCACCGACCTGACCGCCAAGCGGAGCCTGCAGGTGGTGCGGGTGTCCAAGTACTGCCAGAGCGTCGAGGCCTACGGGCTGGCGCCGCGCTCCGTCTTCCACCTTCCCGGCAACGATCACATGCCCGGCAACGATCATCTTCCCGGCCGCGAGCGGTCGATGGCTCACATGGAGGTCTGACCCCTGATGGACTTCTCCTTCCAGGATCTGTCCGGCACGTTCAGCGTGGCCGACATCGCGATCGCGATGTCGCTGTCGTTCGTGCTGAGCGCGATGATCGGCTGGGTGTACCGGGCGACGCACCGCAACGTCTCCTACAGCCAGTCGTACGTGCAGACGCTCGTCATCCTCGGCATGCTCATCTCGCTGATCATGCTCGTCGTCGGCTCGAACATCGCGCGGGCGTTCGCCCTGGTCGGCGCGCTGTCCGTGGTGCGGTTCCGCAACGCGATCAAGGAGACCCGCGACGTCGGGTTCATCTTCCTGGTCATGGGCGTCGGCATGGCCGTCGGCACTCGTTTCTACCTGCTGGCGATCGTCGCGGCGGTGGCGATCTCGCTGATCATCATGCTCATGCAGCGGTTCGACTGGTTCGCGCTCAACGTGCGCCGCCAGGTGGTCAAGGTGCAGGTGCCGGCCGACGAGGACTTCACCGCCACGGTCCAGGACGTGCTGGTGCGGCACACCGACGAGTTCGAACTGGTCAGCATGGAATCGATCCGCGGCGGCGCGCTCACCGAGCTCATGTACACCGTGAGGATCAAGAAGGGCAGTGAGCCCGCCGACCTCATCTCGGCTCTGCGCGAGCGCAACCACGGCCAGTCCGTCACCGTGCTCACCGGGTACGACCAGACCGACCTGTAGGCGGCCATGACCCATCCCACCAACCGGCGACGGCTACGCCACCGAATCCCGATCAAGCTCCGGCACAATTGGAAGCTCGTCGCGCTGTGCACCGCCTTCCTGGCCGCGTGCTGGGGCGTGTTCGGCAGCGGGACGATCCGCCCGTACGTGACCACCGCCCGGACCGCTTCGGCCGACACCGTCACGACGAACCTCACCGGGACCAAGGACCTGTTCGACACCACGGTCGGGCACGAGGTGAAGCTGACCTTCACCGACGCGGCGTACCAGGACATGCTGACCGAGTACTACGCCAGTGGCGAGAAGAAGTACGTCGAGGCGGATCTGACCATCGACGGGACCCGCATCCCCAGCGTAGGCGTCCGGCTCAAAGGCAACTCCACGCTCATGGGCCTGACCTGGAACGGCAAGTCCCGCAGCAGCGGCCGGGGCGGCTTCCCCGGCGGACGGCCAGCCGAGGGCTTCGAACCTCCCGAGGGTATCCAGCCGCCGGACGGGTTTCAGCCGCCTGGCGGTGAGCAGCCGCAAGGAAACGGACAGCCGATGACGAACGGGCGGCCGGGCGGCGGGATGTTCGGCGCTCAGCTCAAGGCGGAGGAGCCCGAGAAGCTGCCCTGGCTGATCAGCTTCGACGAGTTCGTCGAGGGCCGCCGCTACCAGGGCCACACGCAGGTGGCTGTGCGACCCGCTGCGACGGGCTCGACGACGATGCTCAGCGAGGCGCTCGGCATCTCGGTCGTCGGCGCCGCCGGCGAGCCGACGCAGCGCTCCGCGTACAGCTCCTTCAACGTGAACGGGCGTTCCTCCACGCCGCGCCTGCTGGTGGAGTACCTCGACGAGGGCTACGCCGAGGACCTGGGCGACGGCGTCCTGTACAAGTCGCTGGCCACCGGCTCCTTCACCTACAAGGGCGAGGACCAGACCCAATATGTCAACGACTTCAAGCAGATCAACAAGATCGGCGGCAAGGACCTTCAGCCTGTCATCGACCTGGTCAAATGGGTGAACGAAGCTTCCGACGCCGAGTTCGCCGCCGGTCTCGCCGACCGGCTGGAGGTGGAGTCGTTCGCCCGTTATCTGGCCCTGCAGAACCTGATGGTCAACTTCGACGACATGGCCGGGCCGGGCAAGAACTATTACCTCTGGTACGACTCGGGCAGCAAGAAGTTCACCGTCATCACGTGGGACCTCAACCTCGCCTTCAACGGCGATGCCACGGCGGGCGTCCACGACAGCATCAGCATGGGATTCGGCCGTGACCGCCCTCGCCAGAACGGCCAGCCCCCGCAGGGCGACCGGCCAAGGAGCGGCATGACCATGGGCCACCCGCTGAAGGAGAAGTTCCTCAAGAACGCCACCTTCAAGAAGGTCTACGAGGAGCAGTACAGAAACCTGTACAACACACTCCTGGCCGATGGCAGCGCCACCAAGCTGCTCGACAACCTGGTCAGCTCTTACCAACTGAACAATGGAGCCGACACGGCCGCGATCGAAACCGACGCGAGCACACTGCGGACGTTCCTGCAGGCGCGGACCGAGAGCCTGGGCGCGGACAAGGCGATCAACGGAAGCTGATCGCCGGCGCTACTCAAGGGCGCGGGGACAGCATGCGGCCCCGCGCCCTCGGCCTGTGAACCGTAAGTCGGCACCGGAGTGAGGCTTCCCTTGCAGGTGATAGCACAAAGGCGCAGGTGCCGATCACATTGCTGTACCGGTGGCCGACGGCTGGGTCGGTCATCCTTGTGCGTCGTAGGCCAGCCGCTCCCACTGCTTCCAATCCGCGAGCCGCCGTTCGTGGATGGCGGTGACGATCCCGGGTGCGGCGGCCCCGAAGAGCACCCGCAGCGGCGGTTCGGCGGCATCCACCACTTCCAGCAGAGCTCGGGCTGCGGCGTCAGGGTGGCCCGGTGGCTGAACGTTGCGGCGTGCGGCGGCCGCCTCGCGTACGCCGTCGTACTCCGGCAGTACCGGGGAGCGGCGGGCCGACGCGCCCGCCCAGTCGGTGGCGAACCCGCCCGGCTCGACCAGGGTGACCTTGACGCCGAAGGCGGCGACTTCGAGCGCGAGCGATTCGCTGATCCCCTCAAGTGCCCACTTGGAGGCGTGGTAGGCGCCCAGGTTCGTGAAGGCGCCCACGCCACCGATGGAGGAGATTTGCACGATGTGGCCACCTCCCTGAGCACGCATCAGCGGCACTGCCGCCTGAGTCACCCAGACCACACCGAACAGGTTGGTCTCCATCTGATCGCGGAGGTCGTCTTCCGACAGCTCCTACACCATGCCGAAGTGGCCGTATCCGGCGTTGTTGACGACCACGTCGAGCCGGCCGAACTCCGCGTGGGCGTGCCGGACCGGCGCGGTCGGTCACGTCGAGCCGGAGCGGCAGCAGGTCCGCCTCGTACTCGGCCGCCAGGTCGTCGAGGGCCGCGAGGTTCCGCGCGGTCGCCACCACGCGGTCGCCGCGCTGCAGCGCCGCGGCGGTGAACGCGCGCCCGAAGCCTCGGGAAGCGCCGGTGATGAACCAGGTCTTACTCATCTTGCCGTCCTTCGGAGAGATGTCCGTCAGCGCTGCGCGGACGGACGGAGAACGATCTCGTTGACGTCGACGTCGGAGGGCTGGGCGATGGCGTACGCGATGGCGTTCGCGATGTCCTCGGAGCGGATCGAGGCGGCTCGGTACGTGCGCATGACCTCAGCGGCGTGCGGGTCGCTGATATGGTCGGCCAGCTCGGTGTCGACCACGCCGGGGGAAACGGTGGTCACCCGGATGCCCGGCTCGGATTCCAGCCGCAGCCCCTCGGTGAGCGCCCACGCGGCGTACTTGGTCGCGGAGTAGATCGCGGAGGTCTCCACGACCTGGTGGGCGCCGATCGAGGCGACCGTGACGAAATGGCCGCTTCCCTGGCGGCGGAAGATCGGCAGGGCAGCGGCGATGCCGTGGAGAAGGCCGCGCACGTTGACGTTCAGCATCTGGTCCCACTCCTCGACCAGGAGTGCGTCCAGCCGGGACAGGAGCATGACTCCGGCGTTCGCGACCAGCACATCGAGTCTGCCGTACGCGTTCACGACCTCCTCGATCACCTCATGGAAGCCGGGACTGTCGGTGACGTCGAGCGGGCGGGCCTCGGCGGAGTGGCCGGCCGCGCACAGGCCGGCGGCGAGCGCCTTGATCCGGTCGGTGCGGCGGGCGGTGAGGACCACGTGGTGTCCGGCGGTCGCGAGTGTGCGGGCGGTGGCCGCGCCGATGCCGCTGCTCGCGCCGGTCACCAGTACGACCTTCTGTTCCGGTGTCTCTGTCATGCTTCGAGACTCGGGCAGTCCGCTTGTCCCGCTACAGGCCGCCGTGTGCATGGGAGTACCGCACCCACCCTTGGCCGCCCGTTCCCTCCTACCCTGAACGTATGACCGAGCAGCCCCTAGGCGACTTCCTGCGTGGCAGGCGGGCACGCGTACGCCCCGAAGACGCCGGCCTGCCCGCCGGGCCACGGCGGCGGGTGCCCGGGCTGCGGCGTGAGGAGGTCGCACTGCTGGCCGGTGTGAGCGCGGACTACTACGTGCGGCTGGAGCAGGGGCGGGAACGCAACCCGTCACCGCAGGTGCTGAACGCGCTGGCGACCGCACTCCGCCTCGACGGTGACGCCCACGCGCATCTCTTCCGGCTCGCCGGGCTGACCCCACGGCCCGCGCGGTCCACCCCCGAGCGCGCGGATCCCGAGCTGCTGCAACTGCTGGACGGCTGGCCGGACAACCCGGCGCTGGTGCTCGGGCGAGCGTACGACGTACTCGCCGGAAACCGGCTCGGCTACGCGCTCTTCGAAGAGTTCCGTGGCGGGGCGAACCTGCTGGACAAGCTGTTCCGCGATGCGGACGCGCGCTGGTTCTACAAGGACTGGGAGGCCGCCGCGGTCAACACCGTTGCCGGCTTCCGGCTGCTGTACGGGCAGGACCCGCACCATCCGCGCGTACGCGAGGTGCTCGGTTCGATGCTGGCGCACAGTCGAGAGTTCGCCGAACTGTGGCGAGCGAACGAGGCCCGGGGCAAACGCGCCGAGGTGAAGGCCTTCCGCCACCGCGACGTCGGCGAACTCACCCTGCGCATGCATGCCTTCGACGTACGGGCCGCACCGGGGCAGCAGCTCGTCGTCTACCACGCCGAGCCCGGCTCTGCGAGCGCGGACGCGCTCGCCCTGCTCGGCACCCTCGCCGCAACCGCCGACCAATAGGGGCGCCCCCGGACCTCTGACCTGCGGTGCCGCAAGGCCGGCCGGCCGCGGTGGTGGTGCGCGGCGTGCGCGGCATGCTCGCGATGGTGACAGCGGGGAGCCGCCGCCGGGGTCCGCGGTCGGCTCCTTCAGGGACGGACCTGGACGTGAGCAGTCAGCGCGGTGCCGGGCGGACCTTCTGAACAGGTAAGCCAAGATCGTCACAGGAGGGCTCTGGCGGTGTCAGCGGCGGGGTTGCCGAGCTCTTCGAGCAGGCGGACCGCCTCCTGGGCGTGAGTACGGGTCAGGGCGGTGTGGCCGAGTGCGTGACGGGCCTTGGCCAAGCCGAGGTGGCCGTGGGCGGCTTCGTGGGGATCGTCGATCTCCGTGGCCAGAGCGAGTGCGGCGTCGTGATCGATGAGGGCCTGATGGTGGTCGCCCATGGCTCGTGCGGCGGCGCCCAGGGCGTTCAGGGTCTCCGCCTGCAGGTGCGGGCCGAGGTCGCGGCTGATCGCGTAGGCGCGTTCGAAGGCGCGGCGAGCGGCGTCGTGCTCGCCCTGGTCGGTGTGGAGGTTGCCGAGGGCGAGCTGGGCGTTCCAGAGGCTTGCCTGGCTGCCGATCTCGTGGTTGATCCGCTGGGCCTGCATCAGGTGGTCGCGGGCCAGGTCGGGCTTGCCCAGTTGCCTGTAGGTCTCGCCCATGTCGATCAGGAGGACCCCCGTGCCGACGCGGTTGTCCGCCTTCTGGAACAGTTCCAGTGCCTGTCGATAGTGGTCGTGGGCGCCGTGGACGTCGCCTCGGCGTTCGAGCGAGTGGCCCAGGAAGTGATGGCCCACCGCTTCGCCCTCCGGGTCGCCGGCCGCCCGGCAGGTGCTGATCGCCTCGTGGGCGTACTGGACGGCCTGGGCCACGTTCCCCAGGGCGTGGTGAGTTCTGGCCAGGTCCGCGAGGGTGCGGCCCTCGCTCCACAGGTCGGCTGCCTGCCGTACCGCTGAAAGGGTTTGCAGGTGGAGGGTGAGTGCGGCGCCGCGGCGGCCGCGTTCCTCCAGGAAGGGGAACAGGGTCGTGGACAGGAAGAAGGCCTGCGTGTGCCAGCCGTGTTCCGCCGCGTGCGCGCCGACGGACAGGAGGGCGGGCAGCTCGGTGTCCAGCCAGGCCGCGGCGTCGGCGCGGTCGGACAGGGGTGGGGTCTCCAGGCCCGGGGCGGGCTCGTGCGGAGCTGGGAGAACCCTGTCCGCGTACCTGAGGTCGGCGGCCATGCCCGTCAGGTGGGTGTAGAACGCGAAGAGCCTGGTCAGGGCGGCCTTTGCGGAGGCGTCCTGTTCCTCCAGAACGGCGGCTGACCTGGCGTGGTCGCGCAGAAGGTCGTGGAAGGTGTAGCGGCCTGGTTCCTGCTGGAGGAGCATGTGGGTGTCCAGCAGGTCTTCCAGGAGCGACTCGGCACGCGTAACGGTCAGGCCGGCCAGCGCGGCGGCCGCGTAGGCGTCGATGTCCTGGCCGGGGTGGAGACCGAGCAGGCGGAACATGCGGCGATGGTCGGCGCTCAGCTGCTCGTACGACAGTCCGAAAGCGGCCGCGACGCCCCGTTCCGCGGTGGCCAGTTCGGCCAGGCGGCGGCCCTGGTCGCGCAGCCGTACGGCGAGGTAGTCCACGGTCCACCGGGGACGGTGGCGCAGCCGCGCGGCGGCGATGCGCACGGCCAGCGGAAGGAACCCGCACAGGCTCAAGACCTCGGCGACGGCTGCGGGCTCCGCCCGCGCGCGCGGCCCGACGACGCCGGTGAACAGCTCGACCGCGTCACGCTCCGAGAGCACGTCGACGGAGATGGCGTGGGCGCCGTCCAAGTCGGTCAGCCTGCGCCGGCTGGTGATCACGGCCATGCTGCCCGAACCGCCGGGCAGCAGCGGCCTGACGTGCTGGGCGTCGGCGGCGTTGTCGATGACGACCAGGGCGCGCAGCCCCGACAGTTCGGCGCGCCACAGCGCGGCGCGTTCGGAGGTCCCTGGCGGTACGCGCTCGGCGGGGACGCCGAGCTGGCGCAGCAGAATCTCCAGCGCGTCGCCGGGAGCGACGGGGTCCCGGCCTGCGGTGTGGGCCTGCAGGTCGACGAAGAGCGCGCCGTCGGGGAAGCGCTCGGCGAGCAGGTGTCCCGCGTGTACGGCCAGCGTGGTCTTGCCGATGCCCGCCATGCCGTCGATCGCGACCACGCTCACCCCGTCGGGCAGCTGGGCGAGCCGCTCGAGCTCGGCGTCCCGGCCGGCGAAGTCGGGCACGTCGTACGGCAGGAAGTTCACCACCGCGGGCCGGTCGTCTCTCAGCACCGCCTCTTCGACGGCCGCGAACTCCCGGCTGGGGTCCAGGCCCTGCTGCGCGGCCAGCGTCGTGCGGTAGTCACGCGCGGCCGCCAGCGCCTCCGCCTGCCGTCCCGACCGGTGCAGCGCCAGCACGTACTGTCCGCGCAGGCGCTCCCGCAGCGGGTGGCCGGCCACTTCCGCGGCGAGCTCGTCCAGCAGCACGGCATACCGCCCGGCCTCCAGCTCCAGCTCCGCCAGCCGTTCCAGCGCCGTCAGCCGCTGCTCCTCCAGCAGGGCCCGGGTGGCGGGCACGAAGTCGGCCTGCACGTCGGCCAGCGCCTGCCCTCGCCAGAGCCCGAGCGCCTGGCGGATCTCGTCGCGGTCGCCCGCGGCCAGCCGCCTGAACTCGTGCACGTCCACCTGACCCGGCTCCGTCACCACGGCATAGCCGGCGGGACGCGTCTGCACGATGTTCTCGGCCTGCGCCGCGCGCAGCATCCGGCGTATCGCCATCACCGACGCCTGGACCTGCGCCTTGGCCGTCTCCGGTGGGGTCGGCCCCCACATCGCCTCGATCAGCCGGTCCGTGCTCACCGTGCTTCCCGCGTTCAGCAGAAGGTAGGCGAGCATCGCTCGATGCCGGGGCGCTCCGCCCAGCACATGCCCGTCAGCGCTCACCTCCACTGTGCCCAGGAGCGAGAAGCGCATAGAGACCATATGGGCGAATGTATCAACGCCCTCGCTCAGTATTTCTCCAGGCCGCGGCACGTACAGGACAGGAGGACACATGAGCGGAGACGCGCTGATCTCAGGTGCGGGTGTCGCGGGCATGTCGCTGGCGTACTGGCTGCACGGGCAGGGCTACGCGGTGACCGTGGTGGAGCGCGCCGCCGCGTTGCACGGCACCGGGTACGCGGTCGACTTCCGCGGGCAGGCGATCGGCGTCCTGGACGGCATGGGTCTGCTGTCGCAGATGCGCGATCACGCCACGGGACTGGGAGCGATCACGCTCGTCGACGGTGACGGGAAGCGGATCGGTGAGGTTCCCGGGGAGACGCTCGCCGGCGACCTGACGGTGCTCAAGCCCGATGTGACGCGCATCCTGCACAGCATCACCGCCGACGACGTCTGCTACGTCTTCAACGACTCGATCACCGCGATCGACCAGGGCGAGGACGGCGTCAGCGTCGAGTTCGAACGGGCGGCCGGGCGCAGGTTCGACCTGGTGGTCGGCGCCGACGGCGTCCACTCCGGCGTTCGCCGCCACGTCTTCGGTCCCGACCGCGACTTCGTCCAGCACCTGGGCATGTCGGGTGTCGGGTTCACCACGGCCAACCGGCCGGGCCTCGACCACGAGGGCCTGCTGTACAGCGGGCCAGGCAGGGCCGTCCACGTGTTCAGCTGCGGCGACCCCGGCAGGATGACCGTGAGCCTGTCGTTCGCCACCGCTTCGGCCGACGTGGACAGGCTCGGCCGCGGCTCGAAGGAA
This sequence comes from Nonomuraea ceibae, assembly GCF_019396325.1. Classification (GTDB taxonomy): domain Bacteria; phylum Actinomycetota; class Actinomycetes; order Streptosporangiales; family Streptosporangiaceae; genus Nonomuraea; species Nonomuraea ceibae. Next base: position 47,852 of record NZ_JAHKRO010000027.1, on the reverse strand, counting down.
CGCCTGGTCCGCGAGCGCTTCGCAGGCACGCGATGGCTGGTGCCACGGCTGCTGGAGGAGATGCGGCTGGCTCGCGACTTCTCCTTCTTCTCCGCCTGCCAGATCGTCATGGACCGTTGGTCACACGGCCGCGTCGTCCTCGTCGGCGACGCCGGCTACTGCGCGGCGCCGATGGCGGGCATGGGCGCCTCCCAGGCCCTGATCGGGGCCCGCCTGCTGGCGGCCCGCCTGGTGGAGACGGACGGCGACCACACCGTCGCGTTCCCCGCCTACGAACGTGAACTACGCCCCTACGTCACCGAGAACCAGGTCAAGGGCGCAGAGGCGGCGAAGGCGTTCGGCTGCACCATCCGCCCATCCCATTGATTTTCCGTAACGCATCGAAGGAGCACACCATCATGTCCATCACCCTTACCGAGCAGGACAAGAACACCCTGCGGATCGCCGCGTGGGGCGCCGTCTCGCTGATGTCCGCCGCCGGCGCCGCCGGCTCGGCGCACCAGGCCGGGACCGACGGTTCCCTCGCCCTGACCTCCGCGACCGGGCTGGTCGGGCACGTGCTCGCCAAGGCGCCCAAGGGTGTGAAGTACGGCAGGTCCGTGGCCGAGCTGGCCGATCAGGTGCTGCCGGCCCTGAACGCCTCCATGAGCCTGCTGAAGGAGCAGACCGCGGCAGAGGCCGGCAACTTCCGCCGCACCGTCCTCGTCGCCGTCGAGGCAGCCGCCCGCACCCACCGGGGCGAGCCCAGCCCCACCGTGGCAGAGATGGCCCGCAAGATCACCGCAGCTCTGGACGCCGCTCCGGCCACGCCGCCCGGCCAGGATCGCCCGGAGTTGCAGAAGCTCATCCAGGAGATGGTCGACTCCGGTTTCGTCGGAGTGACGCTGCGGGTGCGTGACGAGCAAGGCGAATGGGCAGGCAGCGCCGGGGCGGGCGAGCTCGCCGGGACCGAAGCGCCGCCGATCGACGGGCATGTCCGGATCGGCAGCAACACCAAGACGTTCACCGCCACCGTGGTGCTGCAACTGGTGGCCGAGGGCAAGATCGCCCTGGACACCCCGGTGGACGACTATCTGCCCGAGTTCGGGCTGGACCGGCGGATCACCGTGCGGATGCTGCTGCAGCACACCAGCGGGGTGTTCAACTTCACCGGCGAGTACTTCGAGGACGGCACGTTCGTGGCGGGGATCCCCGCCACCCCCGCTGGCAAGGCGTGGGTGGACAACCGGTTCCACAGCTACCGGCCGGAGGAGCTCGTACGACTGGCGCTGACCAAGCCGGCGAGGTTCGAGCCGGGCACCGACTGGAGCTATTCCAACACCAACTATGTGCTGGCCAGGCTGCTGATCGAGAAGGTCACCGGCCGCTCGGTCGCCGAGGAGATGCGGCGCCTCGTCCTGGGGCCTCTCGGCCTGACGGGCACCGTCCAGCCGACCACCGAGCAGGACATCCCCGCCCCGCACGCGCACGCCTACTACCGCTACGAGGAGGACGGCCAGGCCCGGACGGTCGACGTCACCCGGCACAACCCCTCCTGGATCTCCAGCGGCGGCGACATGATCTCCACCATCCGAGACCTGCAGACGTTCGTCACCGCGCTGCTGGGCGGCAAGCTGCTGCCGGCCGAACTGCTGGCCGAGATGTGCACGCCGGAGTCCAAGGCCGGCTACGGCCTGGGCGTGTTCGTCCAGGAGACGCCGGGCGGCGGCAAGGTCATCACGCACAACGGCGGCATGGCGGGCCACGCGGCCCTGATGTACGGCACACCTGACGGGGGCAGGACGTTGACCGCCGCGCTGAACTACGTGGACGACGCCGACATGTCCGTGGGCGCGGCATTCCAGCAGGCGACGCAGCGTCTGGTCGCCGAGGTGTTCGGCAGCGGCCAGGCCGGATCGGCTCAGTAGCCGGCGCCTCGATCACCCTGACCGCTGGTCTGCGCCAGCGGTCAGGGCACCTCAATGTCGCCAAGGCCAGGTGAAGGAGAGTGGACACCATGACGGTCACAGGCACCGTCGCCGACGGCTTCGAGAACGTCAGGGACGAGTTCGCCGCAGTCGTCACCGCCGAACCCGGGCTGGGCGCGCAGCTCGCCGTACGGCTGGCCGGCCGGCAGGTGGTGGACCTGTGGGCCGGGCCGGGAGTGCGCGGCGAATCCCTGTTCGCGCTGTACTCGTCCGGCAAGGGCGCGGCCTACCTGGTCGTCGCGCTGCTGGTCCAGGACGGCGTGCTGCACCTGGACCAGGCCGTGGCCGCGCACTGGCCGGAGTTCGCCGCGGCGGGCAAGAACGACCTCACCCTCCGAGACCTGCTCGGCCACCGTGCGGGGCTGATCGGCGTGGACGGCGGCTTCAGCGCGGCGGAGCTGACCGACGACCGGCTGCTCGCCCTGCGGCTGGCCGCGCAGAGGCCCTACTGGCGGCCTGGGAGCGCGTACGGCTACCACGCCTTCGTCATCGGCGCGCTCATCGGCGAGGTGGTGCGCCGGGTGACCGGCCGGTCGATCCAGGAGATCTACGCCGAGCGGGTGCGCACCCCGTACGACCTGGACTTCTACCTGGGGCTGCCCGAGGCCCTGGAGCCGCGTTACGTGCCGGTACGGCCGGCGCGTGACGACGGGCAGCGCGCTCCCGCGCCGGACAGCCTGACGGGGATCGCCTTCAACCTCAACGCCACCCCGCCGACCGACCTGGTGGAATTCGCCAACACCCGGTCCGTGCGCGCGCTGGGCCCCACCTCCTCGGGGAGCGTGGGCAACGCCCGCGGCCTGGCGACGCTCTACGCCGCGGCCATCTCCGAGGTCGACGGCCGGCCGCCGTTGCTGACCCCTGAGACCCTGGCCGAGTTCACCGGACCACACTCGACCGGCGCCGACCTGGTCACCGGTGAGCCCGACCACTTCCTCCTGGGCTTCGAGGCCCAAGGGGTTCGCTATCCCCAGCTCGGCACCGGCGCGTTCGGGCACAGCGGCGCCGTGGGCGCCCAGTCGTTCGCCGACCCCCACCACGGGATCGCCTACAGCTACACGCGCAACCGCTTCGCCGCCGGCGGAGGTGGCGGAGCGCTGGAGAACCACCGGCTCATCGCCGCAGTGCTGCGCGCGATCGGCTAGACCGGGACACCGGTGGCATCCAGGAGACCCGTGCCCTCCGTGACTCAGCCGATGAGGAAGGATGTCAGGCTGTGCTTGATCTCAATGCGTTGCGCGCTCCGCGTACCCGCGTCCCCGGACCCGACCTGCCGCACGTCAGCGACCTGAGCGGCCCCGGCAGGCTGAGGCTGCGCCACTACCGGCCGGCCGACGGGCCCCGGCCGATGATCGTGTTCCTGCACGGCGGCGCGTTCATACTGGGCGACCTCGACAGCCACGATCGCGCCTGCCGCCGGATCGCCGCCGCCTGCGACGTGGAGGTGCTGGCCGTCGACTATCGGCTCGCACCCGAGCACCCCTACCCGGCGGCGATCGACGACGCGGTCGAGGTGCTGCGCTGGGCGAAGCCGTGGGCCGTCGCCGGGGACAGCGCCGGCGGCTACCTGGCCACGATGGCCTGCCTGCGGCTGCGCGACGCCGGGGAGCCGCTGCCCGCCGCGCAGGTGCTCATCTGCCCGAACACCGATCTCACGCTCGCGTCGGCGAGCGTCCGGGAGCAGGGCGGGTGGGGGCTCGACCCGGCGTTCCTGCGCGAGGCGATCTCCTGCTGGACGCCCGACCCCGCCGACCCGGCCGCGAGCCCCTTGAGCGCGCCCAGCCTGCACGGCCTGCCGCCCGCCGTGGTGATCACCGCCGAGCGGGACCCCCTGCGTGACGAGGGCGAAGCCTATGCCGGGCGGCTGCGCGAAGCCGGTGTCGCGGTGACAAGCAGGCGGGAGGAGGGCCTGGAGCACGGCTTCATCCAGAATCTCGACGAGGCGGCGATCGCCGCCACCGAGCGGATTTTTCAGGATGTTCAACGGCTTCTGCCCTGACCTTCGGCATCGCCATCGTCGAGGGGCAGGCGACGCTCACCCGCTCGGGCTCGCCCGGCTACATCGCCCCGGAGCGGCTGCGCGGCGGCGGCGCTGGTGACGGGCGGGGTTCTGCTGCGGGCGGCCCCGGGCGGTGCTGGAGGGCCCGGCGGCACGGCCGTCCTCAGTACGTCCGCCGGTGGGACGCCGTCCGCACCGCCTGGCAGGGGGGACGGCGGTGGTGCAGGTGGATCCGTGCACGCTGCCGAGCGAGGCGCAGGCGGAGCGCCACCCGGTACGCCCTGGGCAACCTGCCGTGACCGCCGGACCCCGGGTCAGGTCATGTCGCGCCGGTCGCGCAGGATGTCGACGCCGTCGCCGTCAAGTTCGTCGCAGAACACCGAGCGTCCGGTCGTGGCCATCACCAGCGCCAGCGTGGTGCCGGACACCAGCGGGCCGGAGCCCGTGGCGAAAGGGCCGTCGGTGGCGACGAGCCGCAGGCCGGTGATCCGTCTCTTGGCGGCGACGACCAGGTCCGAGCCCTGGTAGTACTCGGCCACCCGGGTGAGGGTCTCGATCGGGTAGTCGTGGCGAATGCCCAGCGGCCGCCGGATGTCCTCGGCATGCACGACCGTCTCACCCAGCATCGCGATGACCGGGAGCGGCGGCTTGGTGGTGCTCGTGATGACGCGGCGGAACCTGTCATGCGTCTCCCCCGTGGTCGCGCCCAGCTGCTCGGCCAGCCGCATGGCGACCTGCTTGTCGAAGTCGAACCGGTAGCGGATCACCCCCGCCAGCCACCGCACGCCGTTGAGGCTCGCCCCTGCGGTGAGGTGCGCCAGCACCTCCCGCACCGTCAACCCGGCACACAACGACGGCGTCTCCCACTGCTCGGCGGTCAGTCCCGCCAGGTCGCCCGCCAGAGCCGCTCGTTCGGCACGCACCAGCGGCCAGAGGTCAGCCGCGCGGCTGCCGCGTGCTTCCGGTGCCGGATCGGTCATGTCGGACGGCCTTTTCTCGTCAGTCACAGGAGTCCTCGCGTCAGGTCGGTCAGGAAGGTCGAAGGTGAAGACCTCCGCCAGGGCGCGAAATCATCGGTGACTTGCCGGTACGGGGCCACGGCCGCGCGATGCGTTCACCAGCAGCGGAGGTCCCAGGTGCCGGAGGAAATCATATCGACGGCGACCGACACGTGGCCGGCGGACTTCTGCAGGACGATGACGCTCGGCTCGGAGAAGTGCGTGTCAGCCCGCATGAAGGGAGCCGCCTCGTAGTAGCGCTTGATCTCCTCGGGCGGGCGTTCGGTGCGGAGGTTGAAGGTGAAGCCGACCCAGCAGTCGCCGGAGTCCCCGTTCAGGGGCTCCTGAGGTTCGGACCCGGCGAACGTCGTGCCCGGCGGCATCGGATGTTCGAGGGCTCGCTCCTCGAAGCTCGCCAAGCGATGATCGGTGATCCACTGGGGGACCGCCACGACGGCGTACAGCAGGAGGAAAGGCGCGGCGCCGATGGCCGCCCCGATGAGCACCCATTTCAGAACGGATGGCCGGGAGGGCTTACCCGTAGGTCGCACTCGCCAATGATCACACAGGAGCCGCAGGCCCGTGCTCGGTTCATTTCCGCGGGCGTTCGCTCGGGATCGATAATGGGCTGATGGCCTGGATCGGTGGATTGTCCGGTCGGCGGGGCGACGGTGTGATCGCGGCGGTCACCACCGCGGCCACCCTCGGCCCGCTGCTGGTGTCCGGCCCGAAGGCGTGGTGGATCGTCGCCCTGGGCGTGGTCGCCTCCACGCCCGTCTACTGGCGCAGGCGCGCACCCATGACGGTGGCGCTGCTGGTCGGCGCCGCGATGAGCGCCATGGTCTTCTGGGAGAAGCCGTTCCTGCCGTTCGGCCCGCTGGTCGCCGTCCACACCATCGCCGACCGCAGCCCCGCGCGGCAGCGGCTGGCCGCGATCCCCGCGATCGCCGCCATCGTCGGGGTGTCCCTGGCGCTGCCGGGGGAGGACAGCGAGACGTTCCGCCTGGTCGGCATCGCTTTCGTGGCCGCGTACGCGCTCGGCACCAGCGCGCGGGCGAGCCGGTCACGTACCGCGGAACTGGCCGAGCGGGCACGCCGCCTCGAACAGGAGCACGTCGCCGCGGTGGCCGAGGAGCGGGCGCGGATCGCCCGGGACATGCACGACATCATCACGCACGCCGTCGGGCTGATGGTCGTGCAGGCCGAGGCCGGGCCCGTGGTCGTCCGGAGCGACGCGCCCAGGGCCGAGGCCGTCTTCGACGCGATCGCCGACACCGGCAGGGGCGCGCTCACCGAGCTGCGCGGCCTGCTCGCGGCCCTGCGCACCTCGGCCGTCCCGGCGGGGGAGGACCTCGGGCCGGCGCAGCCGCGCCTGGACGGGCTCGCCTCGCTGGCCGGGCGGAGCGGCCTGGACGTGGACATCACCGTGGAGGGCGAGCGGCGGCCGGTGCCCGCCGGCCTCGAAGCCGCCGTCTACCGGATCGTCCAGGAAGCCCTCACCAACGTGCGCAAGCACGCGGGGGTGGACGCCGTACGGCTGCGACTGCGATGGACCGCGCAGGAGCTGGTCGTCGAGCTCGCCGACAAGGGCGGCGGCCCGGCCCGAGGCGGCAGCGGCTACGGCCTGATCGGCATGCGGGAACGCGCGGCGGCGTGCGGCGGGACCCTCACCGCCGGGCCGGGACCAGCCGGCGGATACGTGGTCAGGGCCGTCTTTCCGCTTGAATAGCGCACATGCTGCGCGTGCTCATCGCCGACGACCAGGATCTCTTCCGGGCCGGGTTCGGCCTGATCCTCGGCGCTCAACCGGACATGCTGGTGGTGGGGGAGGCGGCGGACGGCGACGAGGCGATCGCGCTGGCCGGGCGGCTGCGTCCGGACGTCGTCCTGATGGACGTGCGGATGCCGGGCAGGAACGGCATCGAGGCCACCCGTGAGATCTGCGCGACCACCTCCGCGAAGGTGCTCGTGCTGACGATGTTCGACCTGGACGAGTACGTGTACGACGCCGTACGCGCGGGCGCGAGCGGCTTCCTGCTCAAGGACATCCGCCGCGACGAGCTGGCGCACGCGGTGCGCACCGTCGCCGCCGGTGAGGCGCTGCTGGCTCCCGCCGCCACCCGCAGGCTGCTGGAGAGCCTGGTCAGACGGCCCGCCCACGACCCGATGCCGCGCCTGGCGGGACGGCTGGAGGCGCTCACCGAGCGGGAACGCGAAACGCTCAGGCTGGTCGCCCGCGGCCTGTCGAACGCCGAGGTCGCCGCCACGCTCGTGGTCACCGAGCACACGGTCAAGACGCACGTCAGCCGCATCCTGACGAAGCTGGGCCTGCGGGACCGGGTGCAGGCGGCGGTGTTCGCCTACGAATGCGGCCTGGTGGTCGCCGGTGAGAGTGACCTCGGGGATCATACTCAGGACTGACGCGCCACCGGGGTCGCCTCCAGCAACATCGTCGCCATGAGACGTGCCCTGATCCCGCTCGTCGCGGCTCTGGCCTCGGCTGTCCTGCTGCACTTCGGCACCGGCCTGCACCCCGTGGCCTGGCTGACCTGGCTCGCTCCCTTGCCCGTGCTGGTCGCCGCTCCCCGGGTGGGGGCCGGGCTCGCGTTCGCCTCGGGCGCTCTGGCCTGGCTGGGCGGGCAGCTGCAGCTGTGGCCGTACTTCGCCGGGACGCTCGAGATGCCCGCCCTGGTGGCGGCCGGGCTCCTCGGCGGGCCGGCGCTGCTGTACGGCCTCGGCGTGCTGCTGCACCGCTCGCTGCTGGCGCGGCGGCGGCCGTTGACGGCCGCGCTCGCCGTGCCGGCGCTGTGGGTCGGCGTCGAATATCTGATGGCGCGGGCCGGTCCGCACGGCGCCTGGTGGAGCCTGGCCTACACCCAGGCCGACGTGCTGCCCGTCCTGCAGACGGCATCCGTCACGGGAGTGTGGGGGATCACCTTCCTGCTTCTGTTCGCGCCCGCCGCCGTGGCCGCGCTGCTCGCGCCCGGCGCGACGCACCGGCTCCACGTCGCGGTGACCGCGGGCGCGCTGGCGGCGCTGGTGGCGGCGTACGGCTTCACCCGGCTCGGCGCCGCCCAGGACGGCGAGGGGCACCGTACGGTCGCGCTGATCTCCACCGACCACCCGCGCGACACCGAGAAGCTGGACTCCCCGCAGGGGCGCGACCTGCTCCGGCGCTACGGCCAGGCCGTCGACGCGGCCGCCGCCCGCGGGGCCGAGATCGTGGTGCTGCCGGAGAAGACGTTCGAGGCCGACACCCCTCGGCTGCCGCCGGCCGGGCCGGGGGTCGAGGTCGTCACCGGCGTCGCGCTCGGCGCCGGCGCGACGCGGACGAACACCGCGCTGGCCACCCCGACCGGCGTCCGCTACGACAAACACCACCTGATACCCGGGCTGGAGTCGGAGTTCACCCCTGGACGGGCGCTGGCCTTCCTCGACCGGACCACCCTGGGGCTGATCATCTGCAAGGACCTGGACTTCCCGTGGCTGGTGCGGCAGTACCGCCAGGCGGGCGCCACCGCGCTGCTCGCGCCCGCGTGGGACTTCGACGACGACGCCTGGCTGCACAGCCGGATGGCGATGGTCCGCGGCGTGGAGAGCGGGCTGTCGGTGGCTCGCGCGGCCCGTCAGGGGTTCCTCACGGTGAGCGACACCCGTGGGCGGGTGCTGGCCGAGGCCCGCAGCGGCGAGCCCGGGGTTAACACGGCGAACACGGCGAACACGGTCAACACGGTGTACGCGGCGCTGCCGCGGCAGGGCGCCTCCACCGTCTACACCAGCCTGGGCGACTGGGCCGCCTGGTCCTCGATCGCGCTGCTGATCGTCGCGCTCGCCAGGCTCCGCACCCGCCAGGTCGGACCGCATGGGCTCCGCGGTGTCTTACCTGGTCAGAAGCAGTGAGCCGGCGTCACGGGTGTCCGTCCACGACGCCGCGCGGTGGCGGGGCATCGCGTCGGTCGGGTCAGGCGTCGCTGGGGCCCGGTCGCCAGCCGACGCGCTGGGCCCACGTGTCGGCGCGGCGCACGATGTCCCAGACGAAGGGCTCCTTGGCGGAGACATACCGTTGCCGGTCATCACGGAACTGCCGCGCGCACCGCCGCTTCACCTCGGCGAACTCGGTCGCGGCGTCAGGATGGGCGCGCAGGTAGTCGCGGAACAGCAGGGGCAGCTGCTGGGAGAAGCTGCCGAGCTCGCGTACGTGAACGTGGGTGCGGCGGCTGCCCGGGGCCTCGCGGAAGTAGCGCTTGGTCAGCTCGGGGTTGTCCGCCCGATGCGTCAGGCCGAGCCGTCGCCGAGTGCCCCGCGCAACGCCTTCCCGATCGCGGCGAACTCCGCCTGCCAGGCCGGGTCATGGTCCACGACCTCGATCGAATCGCCCATGCCCTGATTGTCCCTGCTGGGCGCACCAGGGCTTACGGCAGTCCTATTATGTAAACGCATCCGTATGCGTATACGAATTGGGGTGGCCGGGATGCTGAAGGTTCTGGGCAAGATCGGGTTACTCGTTCCCGCGTTCGCGGTCGGCGCCGCCTGGCTGGTCGTGCTGCGGATGAAGGACGTGCCGGTGCCGCTGCTGGTGGTCTATGGACTGCTGCTGGCCGGGGCGCTGGTCGGGCTGTTGTGGCCCGGCGTGTTCGGCCGGCCGGCCACACGGCGCCGGGTGCGGGCGTACCTCGGGGTCCTGGCCGGTCTGGGCACCCTCGGGCTCTACCTCGCGGTCGTCTACTACGTCACGGACCTGCCGGTGCTGCTCGCCCTGGCCGCCGTCACCTGCCTGGCATGGGCGGCGGTCGCCTTCCTGCGCGGGCGCCGGGTCGCGGGCGGCCGGGAGGCGCGGAGCACCAGGCGCGCCTTCCTGTCAGGCGGCGCCGGACTGGCGCTGGGAGCGCTGGGCGTACTGTCCGTCGATCGGGTGGAACGGCAGCGACGCGAGGTGCTGGCGCGGGGCGAGCAGGAGCGGCGGGCGGCCGTGCGCGCCCCGGGCGCGCGGCGGCGGATCGACGACGGCGCCGTACGGGTGTTCCCGATTCACACCGGCGACACCATCGTCACGTACGGCCAGTTCTACGGCGGCCTGGACGGCTGGGAAGGGCTGAACGGCTACCTGCGCACCCTGGTGGACAAGGCGCAGATCGCGGTGCCGGTGTTCGCCTACCTCATCGACCACCCTCGGCACGGCCTCCTGCTGGTCGACAGCGGCGTCAACTGGGAACAGGCCCACGATCACGACGGGTACTACAACCACAACCAGATGGTCTCGCGCCTGCTGACCCAGCGCGACGAGTACAGGCTGACCCCCGATCAGGACCTGCGGGTACGCCTGGCCCGGCTCGGCTACGACGCCAGGGAGATCACCACCGTGTTCCTCACTCACGTCCACGACGACCACGCCGGCGGGCTGCGCGGCCTGCCCCAGGCGACGGTGGTGCTGGACCGCCGCGACTGGGAGCACGGCACGGTCTACCCGTACTCCTTCGACCTGGTCAAGGACAACCTGTCCTTCCCCGCCTTCGACTCCGGCGCCTTCGGCCCGTTCCCCGCCGCCCAGGACCACTTCGGCGACGGCAGCCTCGTCCTGCTCCCCACCCCCGGCCACTCGCCAGGCCACATGTGCGTGCTGCTGCGCCTGGACTCCGGCAGCGTGCTGTTCATGGGCGACACCACCTACACCCTGCCCCACCTGGCCACGGACCAGGTCCGCCAGATGACCATCGGCGGCGCCGACACGAACCGCCAGCTCGAGGCCGCCCGGCGCATCCAGAGCCTGCTGGCCGCCGACCCCGCCACCGTGCCGTTGTTCGCCCACGACAACACCCGCTACCAGTCCGGCCTGGTCGCCTCCGCGTTCGCCCACGGGACGCCCGGCGAGGAAGGGGTACGGGAGCTGCGCCGGTACATGGAGAGCGTCCTCACTCCCGGCTGGCGGCTGCGGCCCGGGCACACACCCCACTTCGTGCCGCCCCCGTCCGGCGCCGACCTGGGGCGAGTGGAGTTCCGATGACCTCCACGCGGACGACGCCGACCTCGACACCGTGATCGACATGATCGTCGGGGCGGCCATGTACCGCATGCTCATCGACCCGGCCACACCGGCCGGCCCCGCCGCCACCCGCCAGTACCTGCGGGCCGTCCTCCGCCAAGCCGACCGGCTGCTGCGGCGCCCCGACGCGCCCCCTCTTCGGCAGGAACGCCTCGGGGCCCCACCGGAACGAGTCGCGCGGGCGAAGGCGTGCAGGCGGGGGCAGGTCCACCTGACTTAGCAAGGGTCAGGCAGGGGAGGGCGCCACGCCGGCCAGGAGCTTCGCGGTGTCTTCCGGCGACTCCACCGGGAAGTGGTGGCTGCCCAGGTCGACGAGCACGATGTCGAGCCGGTCACCGTAGCGGTCGATCGCATCCTGCGTGATGAGGTCGCGGATCGCGAACACGGTGATCGGCTGCTCCGTCTCGCGCAGCGCCGCGTCCATGTCCCAGCGCACCAGGCCCTCGATGGAACGCAGCCCGGCGGGCTGGCGCACGGCGGCCATCTTCTCGAAGTACGCATCCTTGAGAGCCGGGTCGGTCCCGATCGGCGAGCCTCCCTCCACCAGGCCCCGTACGCCCGCGGCGAAGTCCTCCCTGAACACGCGCAGCATCGCCTCAGCCTGCTGCTCGCTCATCGCCGGGAACAGGGACAGATAGTGCAAGGCGTCGAGCGCGACCACGTGCGAGACCCTGCCGGGCAGCAGCCGGCCCACCTCGACGGCGACCGCCCCGCCGAGGGAGTGCCCGGCCACGACCACCTTGTCCACCGACTCAGCCTCCAGCACCGCGGCCACGTCGCGGGCGAACTCCTCGATCGTCCAGACCTCGCGCGCCGACCGCGACTCGCCGTGCTCGGCGAGGTCGATCGCCAGCACGCGGTGGTCGTCGGGCAGATGGTCGATCACCGCGTCGAAGTCGCGGCGGTCGCACGCCCAGCCATGAATGAGAGCCAGGGCCGGTCCTCCCGCCGGACCGCTGGTCGTGTAGCGGATCGTCGTGCCACCGGGCCGCCGGACCTCCCGGTCCTGCCTGATCTTGTGCGTAGTTGTCATGCTTCGTCCTCATTTCTCGAAATTGGCAGGGATGTCTTCGTCGGGGCCTCAGTCGCAGGGGACCGGGGCCATGCGGGACTGGAGCCGTAGCTGGTTCAGGCGCAGGAGGAAGGCAGAGAAGGTGATCAGCGCGATCGCCAGCGCGTAGATCACGGTGGCGGACCTCAGTCCCAGGGCGGTGACGGCGATGCCGCCGAGCACGGCGGGCACGCTGTTGCCCAGATAGTTGATGATGTTCGCCAGCGCGAAGACCGCGCCGCGCTCGTGTGGCCTGGCGATCCTGGCGAAGGTGCCGAACGTGGCCAGCACCGATCCGCCGAAGCCGATGCCCGCGACGACGGTGCCGGCCGCGGCGAGCCAGGCGAGATCGCCCGCCACCCCGGCGAGCGAGGTCAACGTGCCGAGCCCGAGCAGCGCCGCGGCGGGAGCCAGCAGCGAGGACGCCGGGCGGGAGCGGAGCAACGCGACCGAGAGCGCCGCGGTGCCCGCCAGCAACGTCACGACGACACCGCCGATGAGATGGCTGCGCAGCCCCAGCAGCTCCGCGGCGACCGACGGGCCGAGGGACAGATACATGCCGGCCAGCGCCCAGGTGGCGATCATCGCCGGCACCAGCGGGACGATGTCGGCGCGCAGGTGTGCGGGCATCGCCACCCGCGGGCGAAGGGAGGCCAGCGCTCCCGGCCGGCGCAGCGACGTCTCCGGCAGCAGGGCGACGACCACCCCCGCCGCAACCATGCCTCCGAGCAGCAGCGCGTAGATCAACCGGGTCGGCGCCGGACCGAACTCCACCAGCACACCACTGCCGACCGCGCCCAGAGCCAGCCCGGTCAACGGCGCCACCGACGTGACCACGCCCGCCCGGCCGCGAGCCGACTCCGGTTCGAGATCGACCAGAGTGGCGCTCAGCGCGGTCGTCGCCGCCCCGGTCGCGACACCCTGCAGCACCCGGGCGACGGACAGCACCCACACGTCTCCCGCGACCAGGAACAACACCAGCGCAACCGCCTCCAGCCCGATCGCCGCCGCGAGCACCGGCCGGCGACCGAGATGATCCGACAGCGCTCCCACGACCAGCAACGAGGCCAGCAGGCCGAACACGTAGAGAGCGAAGACCACGGTCAGCACCCACGCCGTGAACCGCCACTGCTGCTGGTAGATCACGTAGATCGGTGACGGCGCACTGGAAGCGGCCAGGAACAGCACCAGGACGGCGGCCACGGACGAGAAGGCGCCCCTCCACGGACGGCGGTGCGGACCGGCGGCAGGAGGGGCGGTGCAGGAGGACGCGGTATCGCAGGATTCAACAGACACTGGAACCTCGCAGTGATCGTTGCGTTAGTGGCTGGAAACGTATCACAAACGCAGTGATTACTGCGAATTAAAAGCAGTGATCGATGCAATAATGGAGACATGCCAGCTCAGAGCTCTCCACCGCGCACCGACAGCCGGCCCGGAGGTCGCTCAGCCCGGGTCCGGGCGGCCGTCCACCAGGCGGTCAAGGAACTGCTCGCCGACGAGGCCGGCGACGCGCTGACGATCCCGGTCGTCGCCGCGCGCGCGGGGGTGCACGCCACAACCGTCTATCGCCGCTGGGGCTCCGTCGGCGAGCTGCTCGCCGACGTCGCGACCAGCCGCTTCTCCGGCGATGTCGTGGTCCCCGACACCGGCAGCCTCCGCGAGGACCTGGAACGGTATGCGTACGACCTCGCCAGGGACCTCAGCGACCCGGACACTCTCGCGCTAGTACGCGCCATCGTCGGCACGGGCGGGGAGGCCGCCGGCGTGTGCCGCATGGAGCGGCAGCGACAGCTCGAAGCCATCATCGAACGGGAGCAGGGGCGGGGCAACGAGGTTCCGAGCATCGAACGCGCCATAGAGACCCTGCTCGCCCCCCTCTACTACCGGGCCGTCTTCACCGACCAGCCCCTTTCGCCCGAATGGGCGCGTTCGCTCGTGTCGCACCTGCTACCGAAATAGCCTGACGCCGCGCCGCCGAGAACCTCGTCCATGCAGCCCTCCCGTCAAACGGGCAGAGGTGGCCACAGGCGTGAAGCTCTGGGGGCGGGGCGCGGCGTACGACGTCGGCTCCGAGCAGGCAGCAGGAGCCGGCGGCCTGCGGGCGCTCCGGAAGCTGTGCCCCGCCGGCCGAGACCAACCGGCGGATCGGCACGAGCGGGAGGTCAGCGGCGGCTCTTCCCGCATCCCTTCGGCGGGGACGCGGGCGGTCCGGTCCAGCCCGATTCGGGGCCGCGGGCCTGGTAACCCATGACCTCTCCCTTGGTCGCTCCCAGGGCGGTGCGGGCCGCGTGGGAGACGCGCGCCAGCGTCACCCCCGTCGCCGGGTCGAGGATGTGCCTGTCGTAGACCGGCAGTTCCTTGCGCGGCTTGTCGGAGTACACCAGGGAGCCTCCCGCACCGCCGAAGTCCACGGACATGCCCCTTCTGCCCAGCGGGTCCGTCACCGTGCCCACGACCTTGGTGGTCGGCAGGCCGGCCAGCACGCGGATGATCGCGGCGCGCTGGGCGGGGCTGAGCGGCATGCTCAGGAGGTTCGCGGTGATCGGCAGGAACTCCTCGAACGGCTGCGTGAAGCCGCGGCCGTTCCAGGTCTCGTGATAGACGCGGAACCGCTTCACGAGCTGGGCCGGATCGGTGGGGATCGCGGCCAGGTCCGCCATGGTGAACTCGCTGACCGAGGTGTCGGGATAGGTTCCCGCGGGATCCAGGCTCAGGCTGTACGTGCAGTCCTCCGGCTCGTCGGCGACCGGAATCGGCTCGCACGGCCCGCTGGTCTCGCAGTGCCCCTTGACCTGGGCGGGAGCGCCCGCCGCCCGCCAGGCGCGCTCGTCCGCGGCCGTGGCCGGGCGGGCGCTGTCCTGCCGCCATACCTGCGTGAGCACCGGATCGGCGGGATCGCGCGGCTGCCAGGTCTCGCGGCGGCCGGTCACGATGAGTTTGTAGCCGCGGACGGACAGGCTCTTGCCGTCGATTCGCACGTCCCGCCAGTAGGCGCCGCCGGCTGCGGGCAGCTTCTCGATCCTGTCGGCCAGGTCGTACAGTTCCTGGTTGGTTCTCGGCGGAGTGAGCACGGTGGGGGCCGGCGCCAGGTTCGTCACCACCGTGAGGACCAGGGCCACGATCGCGGCCGTGGACAGCGGCGCCCACAGGACCACCAGGCGGGACCGCGGGGGACGGCCCGGGCGCGCGAGTGCTGGTGGCGCCTCGGCGGTGGCCCTGAGCAGCAGGTCATCAGCGGAGACGGGTGATCCGCGGTCCAGCGAGGCCGGGCGGGCCAGGGCGAGCAGGTCCATCGCGTCGGGCTTGCGGCTCATCGCAGGTTCCTTCCTGGAACGGTCACGGGCTTGCGGGGTGTGGTGGTGCCGGTGGCTTCGACCGCCGCCTGGAGCCGGCGGCGCGCCCGGTGCAGGCGGACGAAGAAGGCGGCCTTGGTGCAGCCGAGCACCGTGGCCGCTTCCGTGGTGGACAGGCCGTGCCAGGTGGTCAGGGTCAGGATCTCCTTGTCGGCCTCGGACAAGCCGGCCAGAGCGCGGAGTACGGCGACGCGTTCGGTGGCGTGGTCGCCCACGTCGGTGACCGCCTCGTCGGTCCACCTGCGCAGTTCGGCTTCCAGGGATTCGCGCCGTGCGGCCTGCCGGTAGTTGTCACGCAGGATGTTGCGAGCGACGCGGAGCAGCCAGGGCAGCGGCGCCTGTTCGGGGATGCTGTCCAGACGCCGCCAGGCCACCAGGAAGGTCTCGCTGACCACTTCCTCCGCGAGTTGGTGCCCGGCGCGACTCGCCGCATAGCCGTACACCCGCGCTTGGTAGGTGTTGTAGAGCGCGGTGAAGCGCTCAGGTGGGTTTGGCAAGCCGGGTTCCTTCGGTCAGGGACGAACGTTCACAGAGCAAGTGGTCCGAAGGAAGGCTTTCTTACATCCCGATTCGGGCACGCCCAGGGTGTCCGCACCTGGGCCACGCCCTCGCTGCCGCGAGCCCGGACCGCCGGCAGCATCCGAGCCGGCGGGGTGTCGCATGGCAGCAGCCCGGCCGCCCCCGCCCGCCGCCTCCTCGGCGGTCGCCGCCTCTCCTGCGACCTCCAGGCCGCTCGCGGTCCGGAGGAGCGCCGGCCCGAGCCGCTCGTCGCCGACCACCACCACCTTGATCGTCTCCCGGTACGCCGGCAGGCGGCCCGGAATCGGCGCGGGGGCCCCTCGAACGGGGGACTCTGCCCCTTGCCTACCGGATGCCCCTTCTCGTTTCTTGGTGCGCGTGCTATGTTGAATAAACGTTTACTCAATGAGGTGGGGCAGTGTCCAGGACGCGAAGTGAGCAGGCGGCATGGCGCCGGGAGCGGCTGCTGGACGCGGCCTTGCGCGTGTTCGCCGACAAGGGCGTGGACGGGGCCACGGTCAAGGACGTGGCCCAGGCCGCCGAGGTGACGCCGGGGCTGCTGTATCGCTACTTCGACAGCAAGGAGGCGATGGTGGAGACGCTCCTGTCGGAGCGGGGCTTCCTGCCGCGCCTGCGGGAGTTGCGGGCCGAGCAGGAGAACGACACGCGGCCGGCCGTCGTGGTGCTGGCCGAGACGCTGGCGGCGTTCGACCGGCTGCTGGCCGACAACGCCGAGCTGATGGCGGTGTTCTTCAGCTCCGCCCAGGCCCGCGTGCCGCTGGCGGCGCTGGTGGGCGAGGGCCAGCGGCTCATCGGCGACTTCCTGCTCGAACGCGTCGAGGCCGGCGAGCTGCGCCCGCACGACACGGCCACGGCCGCCAGGACCCTGTTCGCCGCCGTCGCCGTCAACCGGCGGCTGGGCACCCCCATCGACGTCGCGGCCCTGGTCGGGCTGCTTTTTCCGGAAGAAGGATGAGATGCGCGCACAGTGCTGCGTCGTCGGGGGCGGCCCCGCGGGCATGATGGCCGGGCTGCTGCTGGCCCGTCAGGGCGTGGAGGTGATCGTGCTGGAGAAGCACGCGGACTTCCTGCGCGACTTCCGCGGCGACACCGTCCACCCCTCCACCCTGCAACTGATCGCCGAGCTGGGCTGGATCGAGGAGTTCCTGGACCTCCCGCACACCAGGATGCCGCAGGTCACGGTCAACCTGGGCGGCCGGGACGTCACCTTCGCCGACTTCAGCCGGCTGAACGTGCGCTGCCCCTACATCGCGTTCATGCCGCAGTGGGACGTGCTGGACTTCCTGGCCGGGAAGGCCACGGCCTACCCCTCCTTCCGCCTCCTGCGCCGCGCCCGGGCCACGGGACTGCTCACCGAGCGGGGGAGGGTGACCGGCGTCCTGGCCGACACCGCCGACGGTCCCGTGGAGGTGCGGGCCGACCTGGTGATCGGCGCCGACGGCCGCCATTCCACCGTACGGGCCGCCGCCGGCCTCACCCCGGTCAGCGCCTCGCCGCCCATGGACGTGCTCTGGTTCCGCCTGCCCCGCCACCCGCGGGACGACGTGCCGTTCTTCCAGGGCGGCAAGGGGGCGCTGATCTCCATCGACCGTGGCGACTACTGGCAGCTCGCCTACGCGATCCCGGCCGGCGCCTTCGACGAGCTCAGGGCCGCCGGGCTGCCGGCGTTCCGTGGCCGGGTGGCGCACCTGGCCCCCGCCCTGCGCGAGCGCGTGGAGGAGATCCACGACTGGGAGGCGGTGCACCATCTGAGCGTCCGGGTGGACCGGCTGTCGCACTGGCACCGGCCAGGAGTGCTGTGCATCGGGGACGCCGCCCACGCCATGTCGCCTGCGGGCGGCGTGGGCATCAACCTGGCCGTGCAGGACGCGGTGGCCACCGCCAACCTGCTCGGCCCGCTTCTCGCCCGGGGCGGCGCGCCACAGGACGCCGACCTGGCCCGGGTGCAGGCGCGCAGAGCGCGCGCCGCGCGGATCACCCAGGCCTTCCAGCTCGGCATCCTGCGCGACCTCTACCCCAAGGACCTGGGCGACGACACGACCCGGCACGTGCCGCCGGTCCTCACGGCGTTCCGGACGCTGCCGCCGCTGCGCCACCTCCTGGGGCGTTTCATCGGCCTGGGCGTCCGCCCGGAGCACCTCGCCGCATGACGCGTCAGGGGCGTTCGAGCTCGAAGGTCACGTCGGCCAGCCGCACCGCGCGCACCTGCGGATCCTCGATGATCTTCCTGAGCTGCTTGACGGTCACCAGCTGGTCGACGTAGCCGTACGCGAGCCCTTCGCCCGATGCCTTGCGCAGCCGCGCCAGGGTCAGGTCGAACCGGCGCAGATTGGGCTCGTCGTGCTGCCTCAGCGTCTTCACCCAGGATCGGAAGGCCGCCAGGTCCTCCGGGGGAAGATCACTGCACCTGGTCACCTGGCTCTCCGGGGCGACGCCCAGGAACGTGGTCATGTCGCTGCCCCAGGTGATGGGCGCCGCCCCTGGACGGGCCTCGTACACCACCTTCTCCGGGCACGCGCCGTACTGCCGGGCGAAGCCGACCAGCGAGTCGGCCGTGAGCGGCCGCTCGAACTCCACCACGGCGAGAGCGTTCATGTCCTGCGGCAACCTCGCCAGAACCTGCCGGATGTCCGGCTTGCGCTGGAGCTGGGTGCCCATGTTGAACAGCGCCTGGGTCAGCGTGGTGTTCGCCAGCTGCGCCCACGGCAGTTCCTCGACCCCGCCGAACAGGTTCTGCCGTACGGTGAAATCCGGCCGGCTCTGCAGGCCGAACCCGCCGTGCGCGCGCATCGGCGCGGCGGTCACCGTGAAGGACATCGACAGCGGCTCCGTCCGGCAGCACGTCCAGGACGTGACCGTGTAGGCGGGCTTGGCGATCTGCAGCGCGGTGCCGAGGACGTGGACCATCCGCCACTCCCGGTCGCCGCGCGTCTGGATCAGCGCCGAACCGAGGGTCGCCACCAGCGCGAGCGCCGTGAGGACGCCCAGCACGAGCACGGCGGTCCTGCGGATGCCGCGGCGTATCGCGCGCCGGGTCGCCTTGGGGTCGAACTCGGGGATCAGCAGGGGTTCGGGCTGCTCGGTCATGCGTCGTCTCCGTAGCTGTCGGCGAAGGCGGCGCGGGCCCGCCAGATCGCGGTCTTCACCGCCGATGTGCTCTTCCCGGTCATCGCGGCCACCTCCACGAGCGAGAACCCTTCGATGTAGACCAGCAGGAGCAGCCTCCGGTGCTGCTCGGGCACCCGGTCCAGGGCCTCGCGGACGTCGACGGCGGCGACGTCGAGCGCGGGCACCGCCAGCTCGCCGGGATCGGGCAACGGCAGCTCCAGGCGGCGGCGCCGGGCGTGATCGATGAGGACGTTGCGCGCGATGGCGAGCAGCCACGCGCCGGGGTTCCCACCACGCCAGCCGAACAACGCCCTGGTGGCCTTGATGAACGTCTCCTGGGCGAGGTCCTCGGCCAGATGGGGGTCTCGGGTGCGCCGCTGGAGGAATCCGCACACGAGCGGCCAGTACTCGCGGTACAGCTCCTCGATGATGGGGGCCTCCGGGCTTGAACGACAGTCACGTCATTGAGGACGAGCCGATACGCCCGATGGTCACAGACCATTTCCCGGCAGCGGAGCCGCCGTGGTGGACAGCGCGTACGTGACGCCCGTGAGCCGTTCGGAGAGCTGCCAGAGGCGGGCGGCCGTGGCGGTGTCGCGGACGGCGCGTTCGCGGGTCCGGCGGGTGGGCTCGCCGCGCAGTTGCAGCACGCCGTCGGGGACGACGTAGCTGCCGCCCGGCAGATCCGGCTCGGTCGCCGCGTACAGGGAGGTCTTCGCGCCTTCCGGGGTGGGACGGAAGGCCGCGCGCACCAGCAGCCGCGTGAGGGTCGCGTACAGCCGTCCCCTGCCGCTGTTGGCGCCGCCGGTGAGCACGTTCGTCCGGGTGAGGCCGGGGGCGACGGCCATGCTGCGGAGCTGGCGCCCGGCGGCGTCGGCACGGCGTTGCAGCTCGACGGCGAAGTGCAGGTTGGCCCGCTTGGACTGCACGTAGGCGAACGCCGTGCGGTAGCGGCGTTCGGCGTTGAGGTTGTCCAGGTCGAAGCGGGCGAAACGCTGGCCCTCGCTGCTGACGGTGACCACCCGCGGGTCGGGCGCGGCGAGCAGGTGCGGCAGGAGCAGGCCGGTCAGGGCGAAGGCGCCCAGGTGGTTGACGCCGAACTGCGATTCGAACCCGTCGGCGGTCCTGGCGTACGGCACCATCGCCACCCCGGCGTTGTTGACGAGCAGGTCCAGGCGGCCGAGGTCCCAGCCGTCGGCGAACTCCCGGATGGCGGCCAGGCTGCCCAGGTCCAGCCGCCGCAGCTCCAGGTGGGCGCTGCCCGTCTCGTCCCGCATGCGGGCGAGGGCGGCCTCGCCGCGTCCGGGGTCACGGCAGGCCAGGACGACGTGCGCGCCCCGGCGGGCCAGCTCGCGGGCGGTGACGTAGCCGATGCCGCTGTTGGCGCCGGTCACCACCGCGACGCGTCCGCTCTGGTCGGGGATGGCGTGGAAGGTCCAAGGGGGAGGGTTGCGCATGGTGTGTCACCTCAGGGTACGCAGGCGAATGTATCGCAACTCAAAGTTGCGATAGAGTCATCCTGTCATCCATCCTGCGAATATCGCAACTTGGAGTTGCAATGCAGCCTGATCGCCCCCCGGCCCGGCCGGTCGGCCGCGGCGTCAAGGTGCGCGCCGCCGTGCACGCCGCCACGCTCGCCGAACTCGTGGACAAGGGCTACGCCGCGCTGAGCGTCGAGAACGTCGCCCAGCGCGCCGGGGTCCACAAGACGACGGTCTACCGGCGCTGGAAGGATCGCGAGAGCCTGCTCACCGACGCCCTGGCCGAGCACATGGCGATGGACGTCCCCGTTCCCGACACCGGCGCGATCGAGACCGACCTGCGGGCGCTGGCACGCTCGATCGTCCAGACCTTCACCAGCTCCACCGGGCAGGCCATCCTCGCCGCCATGTTCACCGGAGCGGCCCACCTCCCGGAGATCGCCGCAGCGCGGCGCCACGTCTTCGACGACCGCCTCGCCCGCGCCGAACCCGTGGTCACCCGCGCCGTCGAGCGCCGCGAGCTCCCCGCCGGCACCGATCCGGCAGAGCTGCTGAAGACCCTGGCCGCGCCGATCTACCTGCGCCTGCTCATCACCGCCGACCCGGTCGACGAGACGACCGCCGACCGGGCGGTGGAGGTGACCCTGGCCGCCGCCCACGCCGGCGCCCTGCGGACGGGTAGCGGCCGCGCTATTCGCCCAGCTTCTTCGCGTAGAGGGTGATCAGCGTGGAGGTGGGGACGCGCTTGCCGGCGGCCGGGGTCTGGCGGACGACGACCCAGTTGCGGTCGAGAACCTGGAGGCGGCCCTGGCCGGTGGCGTCCTTGTCGTTGAGGATGTAGAAGCCGGTGGCCTGGAGGTGGTCCTGGGCGGCCTGGAGGTTCATGCCGACGACGTCCGGCAGGCGGACGCGCTGGGCGCTCCTGCGACTGGGGGCGGTGGATTCCGGCTGGTCAGTGGTTAGGTCACCCGATGGTGGCGGGGTCGTGGTGGTCGTCGCGGTGACGGTGACGGCGGGCGCCGGCGTGGTGGCCGACGTGGTGGTCGACGGGGCCGCCGGGGAGCAGGCGGCCGCCGTGGCGGCGATCAGGAGCGCGGTGGGGGTGAGCGCACGGGCGAGGTGCATGGCTGGAGCCTCCTGGGAGCGGTGGACCGACCCTTCTGAATCACGAAAAGTAGGCGGGACGTTACTCTCGGATCAGGGCCGGCCCGGGGGCCGCGCTCAGAGGTTCACCGCGGACGCGGTCTCCTGCAGCTCGGCGGCGTCCATGTGGGCGACCCGGCTGGTGAAGAACCAGGAGTGGCCGAACGGGTCCTCCAGCTCGACCTGCAGATCGCCGTGGAACTGCATCTCCACCGGCCGGATCACACGCGCTCCCGCGGCGATGGCGCGTTCGGCGAACGTCTCGACGTCCGCCACGAAGACCATCAGGTTGACCGGCGTGCCGCCGATCGTCCTCGGGCTGCGGAAGCGGTATTCGGGGTACTCGTCACGCAGCATGAACACCGCGTCGCCGATCCGGAACTCGGCGTGCGCGATCTTGCCGCCCTGGCGGGGGATCTCGATGCGCACGTCCGCGTCGAAGGCCCGCCGGTAGAAGTCGATGGCCGCCTTGGCGTCGTGCACGTTGAGGTAGGGAACGCCGCCCTTGTACTCCTCGGGGATGGGGTTCGTCATGGTGTGCTCCTTCGTCGTGGTCATGACTCCATCCTGGCCACGGCGCCGACCTGCAACAACGACGAGATCCGCAACGACCGTCAACCCCTGGGTTAACGATCCAGTTCGGCCTGGAGGAGGGCGAGGAAGGAACGCACCCGATCGGTCCGACCGCCGACCGGCCAGACCGGCCCGTACTCGATCGGCGGCAGACCGGCGATGGGCACGTAGGCGATGTCCGGCCGGGCGTGATAGCGCGTGGCCTGGTTCCCCACCACGGCCATCCCCGCGCCGCCGCTGACCAGCGTGAGCAGCTCCTGCCGCGAGGTCAGCACCTGCTCGCGCCGGACGGGCCGCCCGCCGGGGGTCCGCGCTGGGATGATCGCGTCCAGCAGGTACGCGGGCGCGTCGGCGGGCACGAGCACGGCGTCCCTGGCCAGGTCCTCCACCGTGACGCTGTCACGCCGGGCGAAGGGATGCCTGGCGGAGACGGCCAGCACGCGGGGATCGCGCAGCAGCGCGGGACCGCTCGCCAGGTCGGGCTCCCGTACGGGCAGCTCGGTGATCTGCAGGTCGAGCTCGCCGGTGCGCAGCGCGCCGAACGCGTCCGACAGGTGCACCTCGCGGATGCGCACCTCGCCGCCCGGATGGCGGGCGCGGAACGCCTCGGCGGCGGCCATCAGGGCCTCGCCCACGAGCGGGCTGGAGAAGCCCACCCGCAGCGTCCCGGTGAAGCCGCGCCCGGCGGCGACCGCCTTGGCGATGCCCTCCTGGATGCGCCGGTGCCCGGCCTCCACGTCCTCGCGCAGCGCGCTGCCGACCGGGGTGAGCGCCACCTGGCGGCTGGTCCGCTGGAACAGCGCGACACCGAACCGGCGCTCCAACTGCTTGATCGTCTGGCTCACCCGGGCTGCGCTGACTCCCAGCCGCTCCGCCGTGCGGGTGAAGTGCAGCTCCTCGGCCAGGGTGAGGAAGATCTCGATGTCGCGCCGTTCCATGCCCCGTACGTTAGCGACCGTCCCGCTCGGTTCATGGCGCCGGCGGCGACCATCCGTCGACGGCCCGGCCGGCGCGGGCCCTGTACGAGGTGACCCGGCTGGTTCGGCACGCCTGCCCAGGGTCGTCTGCCATCGGCTCGACGGTCTTCCGGCTTCCCGGGACGGCTCCCGCCGCGAAGGCGCGGCATTGCTGGAGAAACAGCTGAGCGACCCGCGTAACCGGAGCGCCGGTTCGGTGGACGACGAGGAGGTGGCGCAGTCAGGGCGCCAGGTCCCGGCCGGGGGAGTGGAGGCCGTGCAGCAGCTTGGCGAGCTGGTCGCCGTCCTGCGGGTCGAGCCGGTCCGTCACCGGCGTCAGCGCCCGCCGTACCTCGTCGTACACCTGCTCCGCCAGCTCCAGTCCCGCAGGGGTGATGAACACGTCGACGACGCGGCGGTCCTGGGCGTTCTTGCCCCTGGCCACCAGCCCTCGCTGCTCGGCGCGGTCGATGAGGCCGGAGAGGGTGGACTTGTCGAGGCCGAGGAACGCGGCGAGCTCGGTCATACGCGGGCGGCGGTCGCGCAGGATGCCCAGCACCCGCAACTGGGTGAGCGAGAGGTCGTGCTCGGCTCCGATGCGGGTGAGCACGCCGACCACCTCGAAGGTGTTGCGGACGAGGGCGTCCACGAGGGCGTCGGAAGTCATGTGCTCACGCTACCCATCGTGCTTTGCATTACAAACCAGCGGGGCCGGACGCAAGAGCGGGGGTGGTGACAACCGCGTGGTCCTGTGGTTACACTCACGGCCAACATTTTTGTTCAAGCTGAGAGAAATAAATGCACTCTGCCACCGAACCTCGTGCCACCAACCGCAGCGCGGTCCTGTCCACGCTGCTCTCCGGGCGTTCCCTGGAGCGTGGACAGATCGTGGAGGGCACCGGGCTCAGTCGTGCCACCGTGTTCCGCATCGTGGACGACCTGCGTTCACGCGGTTTCGCCCGGGACGCGGCCGTGCAACCGGCCAGCGGCAGAGGAAGGCCGTCGACTCTCGTCCAGTTCGACGGCTCCGTGCACCTGGTGGGCTGCATCGACCTCGGCGGCACCAACTGCCGCTTCGCCGTCGCCGACGCGCTGGGCAACACGCTGGTCCGGGCCAAGCACCCCACCCCGCTCGCGCTCGACGGCGAGCGGCTGGCCGGCTGGATGGCCGAGCGCATCCACGAGCTGGCCGGCGCGGTATCGGGACAGCACGGCCCGCTCGGCGCGGTCGCCGTGGGACTGCCGGGTGTGGTGTCGGGCGACAGGTCACGGGTCGTCGGCTCGCACAACCTGCCGCAGCTCCACGGCACGGTCTTCGTCGACGCCCTGCGCGAGCGCATCGCCGTGCCGACGACGCTGGACAACGACTCCAAGCTGGCCCTGGTGGGCGAGCTCCAGTACGGCGCGCTGGCCGAGAAGGAGACCGCGGTGCTGCTCACGCTGGGCACCGGCCTCGGTTCCGCGGCGGCGATGAACGGCCAGGTCCTGTCCGGCAAGGACGGGCTCCTCGGCGAGTTCGGGCGGCTGCTCATCCCCGGCACCAAGACCCGGCTGCGTGACCTCGTCTCCGGCGCCGGCCTCGTCGCCCACGCCCGCGCCGCCGGGTACGACGTGACGCACGCCAGGCAGATCCTGGAGGAGCCCGAGCGCTTCGGCGACCTGCGGCAGCGCATCCGCGACGCGCTCGTCCACCTGGTGTCGATCGTGGCCCTGGCCTACGAGCCGCGCACGGTCATCGTGACCGGCGGGTTCGGCGACGGCCTGGCCGAGTCGGCGCTCGACGAGGTCCAGGGCGAGGTGCTCGACCTCGTCGGCGTCAGCACCCGGGTCCGCCGCACCATGCTCGGCGGCCAGGCGGGCCTGCTCGGCGCGCTGGCCATCGCACTCGGCGACCTGTACGCCTCGCTCGGCGTGCTGGAGGAGCACATCAACCAGATCGAGGTGGACCGGGCCCGCGCGGTCAAGGCCCTCGAAGAGGCGCCCGTCCATCCCGGCTGACCCGCCTGCGGACGCCCGAACCAGCCACCCCCACGAACCCCCTCACATCCCCCATGGAAGGAACCCCCGATGCGAACCAGGAGGACCGCCGTCGTCCACGGCGCACTGACTCTGGCCGGCCTGCTCGTACTCACCGCCGGGTGCGGTGGCGCGGGCGGCGGCTCCGGTGACAGCGGGCCGGAGTCCGGCACCCTGACCGTCTGGATGATGACGGGCGGGCCCGGCGACTCCGAGATCATCGAACAGGCCAAGGCGGCGTTCGCCAAGAAGCAGCCGGGCATCGACGTCAAGGTCGAGATCCAGCAGTGGGACAGCATCGCCACCAAGATCACGACCGCGCTGGCGTCCGGGAAGGGGCCGGACGTCGTCGAGATGGGCAACACACAGACCCCGCTGCAGTCGTACTCGGGAGCGCTGCTCGACCTGACGGCGGACAAGGCCGGCTTCGAGGAGTCGGCCACCTGGCTCGACGGTCTCGCCCAGCCCTCCACCCACCAGGGCAAGCTGTACGCCACCCCGCTGTACGGCGGGACCAAGGTGGTGCTCTACAACAAGGACCTGTTCGCCGAGGCGGGCATCGACGAGCCGCCGGCCACGATTGAGGAGCTCAAGAGCGCCTGCGAGACCCTCGCCGAGAAGAACTCCGCAACCAAGAACTTCTCCGGCTTCTACATGCCGGGCCAGTACTGGTTCGCCGGCGCGCCGTTCGTCTTCGGCAAGGGCGGCGACGTGGCCACCCGCGACGGCGACACCTGGAAGGGCGCGATGAGCACGCCCCAGGCCCAGGAGGGGCTGCGGGAGTGGAAGGACTTCCAGAACACCTGCTCCACGCCCTCGTCCGTCGGCAGCAACACCAACAGCCCGGACCAGACCCAGCTCTTCGCCGACGAGCAGACGGCGATGCTCTACGTCCGGGCCTGGGAGCCGGACAAGGTGCTGGAGAAGAACCCGAAGCTGAAGGACAAGCTCGGCTACTTCGTGATGCCCGGCTACGAGAAGGGCAAGCCGCTGCCGACGATCGTCGCCGGTTCGACGATCGGCGTCTCGGCGGCGACCACCAGGCCGAACGCCGCCAAGGACTGGCTGCGGGTGGTCACCGGCCGCGAGTTCCAGGGGCTGATGGCGCAGAAGCTCAACCTCATGCCGATCTCGCCCGCATTCATGCCCGCCGACGGGGTGACCGAGGCGCTCACGACCGGCGCCGAGGCCGTCAGGAGCAACCACGCGCTGCCGGTGACCCCGGGCCAGGCGACGCTCGACGGCGAACGCTACAACGAGCAGTTCTTCTCCGACATCGCCGCAGGCAAGGACATCGCCGCCCGGGCCGCCGAGTACGACGCCCACATCGCCAAGGCGTTCAACGCGACGGGGACGACCTCCTGACATGGCACTCCAGACTCAGGGGGCGGTGAGTCTCGGGCCGGACCGGGGTGAGTCCCGCGAGCCCGCCCCGGCGCGCGATCGCCGCTCCCGGCTGCCCTACGGGCTGGTCGCGCCGGCGGTGATCGTGCTGGCCGTGACCCTCGGCTATCCGGTCGTCCGGCTCGTCGTCCTGTCGTTCCAGAAGTTCGACTCCCGCTCGCTGTTCACCGGCGAGGCGCCCTTCGTGGGCGTGGCCAACTACACCGACGTGCTGGCCGACCCGGCCTTCTGGGCGGTGCTCGGGCGCACCGTCGTCGTCACCGCCGCCTGCGTCGCGGCCATGATGGCGCTGGGCTTCGCCCTGGCCAGGGCGCTGACCCGCACCTCGGCGTGGGCCAGGCTCGTCTTCGTGGTCTGCCTCGTCCTGGTCTGGGCCATGCCGATGGTCTCGGCCGCGCTGATCTGGCAGTGGCTGTTCCAGCCGCAGTACGGCGTGGCGAACTGGATGCTGACCCAGCTCGGCGTGTTCGGCGACCTGACCGCGCGCGACTGGTTCTCCGAGCCCGGCCCGGCGCTCGTACTGATCATCGTGCTCATCGTCTGGAAGGGGTTGCCGTTCGTGATCCTCACGATGTACGCGGCCCTGCTCCAGATCCCGTCGGCCCTGTACGAGGCGTCCGGCATCGACGGCGCGGGGGCCTGGCAGACGCTGCGCCGCATCACGCTCCCGCTGATGCGGCCCGTGCTCGCCGTCCTCGTCGTCCTCGAGGTGATCTGGTCGGTGAACTCCTTCACCCCGTTCTGGGTGCTGACGCAGGGCGGGCCGTCCGGCCAGACGACGACCGTCTCGGTCTACGCCTACGTCCAGGCCTTCACCGCGAACGACTACGGAGCCGGGTCGGCGATCTCCGTCATCACGATCGCGCTCCTGTCGGTCTTCGCCGTCCTGTACGTCCGCCGTCTCACGAAGGGGGGCGAGGTGGCATGAACGCCCTGCGCGACTTCCGCACCCGCCGCCGGCTGGCCGTCGACGCGGTGGTCGTCCTCGCCGCCGTCGTCATGATCTTCCCCGTGTACTGGATGTTCGCGACCGCGTTCAAGCCGCCGGGGCAGGTCCTGTCGCTGACGCCGCAGTTCGTGCCGTGGCCGCCCAGCACGGAGAACTTCACCAGGACCCTGGCCGCGCCCGAGTTCCTGACCTTCCTGCGCAACTCGCTGGTCGTGTCGCTGATCACGGTCGTGCTGTCGATGGCCGTGGCCGTGGCGGCGGCGTTCGCCACCGTGCGGTTCGCCTTCGGCGGGCGCCGGACCCTGCTGGCCGTGCTCGTTCTCGTCCAGATGATCCCCGGCTCGGCGATGGTCATCCCGCTCTACCTGATGCTGCGTGACATCGGGGCGCTCGACATGCTCCCCGGGCTCGTCCTCACGTACCTGTCCTTCGTCCTGCCGTTCACCGTGTGGAACCTGCGCGCCTTCGTCGCCGGGGTGCCCGTCGAGCTGGAGGAGGCGGCGATGATCGACGGCTGCGACCGGCTGCAGGCCTTCCGCCGGGTGGTGCTTCCCCTGCTCGCCCCCGGGATCGTCGTCACGTCGGTCTTCGCGTTCATCAACGCCTGGGACGACTACCTCTTCGCGTACGTGCTCATGCGGTCGCAGGAGAACTACACGCTGCCCGTATGGCTCGTGTCGTTCAGCACCGCGCCCCAGGTCGACTACGGCGAGACGATCGCCGCCTCGGCCATCTTCTCCCTGCCCGTCCTCGTCTTCTTCCTCTTCCTCCAGCGCCGGCTCGTCGGCGGGCTGGCGGCGGGCGCGGTCAAGGGCTGACATCCGACAGGAGTCTCATGGATCACCTCGAACGGCTCGCACACGCCGTACTCTTCCCCGCTCTCGGCCGCCCCGCCATCCCGCGCTGGATCGACGGGCCGGTGGCCGCCGGCCTCGGCGGGTTCGTCCTGTTCGGCAAGGACATCGTCGACCAGGACCAGCTGCGCGGCCTCACCGCCGGGCTGCGCGAGCTCTCCCCCTCCCTGCACCTGGCGATCGACGAGGAGGGCGGCGACGTCACCCGGCTGGAGGCGGCCGGCGGGATCTCCACGCCGGGCAACCTCGCCCTCGGCCGGATCGACGACCTCGACGCGACCAGGGCCTGCGCCCACCAGATCGGGCTCGCGCTGCGCGCCGCCGGGGTGACCTGGGACCTCGCCCCCGCCGTCGACACCGCCGTCAACCCCTTCAGCCCCAACGGCGTACGCTGCTTCAGCGGCATCCGGGCGCACGTGGCCGCGCACGCCGCCGCCTGGATCGAGGGGCTCCAGGCCGCCGGGGTGAGCGCCTGCGCCAAGCACTTCCCCGGCCACGGCCTCAGCGGCACCGACGCCCACCTCGGCACCCCCGACCTCGACCTGAGCCGGGACGAGCTCGTCGACCACTACCTCGACCCGTTCCGCTCGGCGATCGCGGCCGGCGTCGACTCGATCATGGTCTCCCACCCCCGGGTGTCCGCCCTGGACGAGCTTCCGGCGTCGATCAGCGCGCCGGTGATCACCGGCCTGCTCCGCGACGAGCTGGGCTTCGACGGCGTCGTGATCACCGACGCCCTGGAGATGCGCGGCGTGGCCGACGTCGCGCCGCTGGGCGAAGCCGCCGTCCTGGCCCTGCGCGCCGGGGCCGACGCCCTGTGCCTGGGCGCGTGGGCCTACGGCGAGGACGTCAGGACCGCCGCCCACGCCATCGTCGAGGCCGTGCGCACCGGCGACCTCCCCGCCGAACGCCTCGAACAGGCCGCCGACCGGCTGCGGCGCATGGGCCGGCGCGGCGCCCCGGACAGCCCGCTCGACGACGAGGCCGACAGCGGGCTCGGGCTGCGGCTGGCGCGGCGGGCGGCGCGGGTGTCGGGGGACCCGCTGCTGCGCGGGGACGCCACCCTGGTCGTCCGCCTCGAACCGGTCGCCTCACCCGCCTCGGGCGGCGGGCCGGGGAACGTGGAGACGCTGCTGGCCACGCCCGGCCGCACCGTCGAACAGGTGACCGTGGCGGCCGGCACGTACAACGGCCCCGGGATCGTGCACGCGGCCATCTCGGAGTTCCGCGAGCAGTACGGGGCCTCGGGCGACGTGGTGATCCTGGTCAGGAGCCCGCACCGGTTCGAGTGGCAGGCCCCGATCCTCGACCGCATCCTGGCCACCACCCCGGACGTCGTCGTCCTGGACATGGGCTTCCCCCAGCTGGACTTCTCCGCCGCCCGCGGCTGGGTGCGCACGTTCGGCGCCTCCCGGGTCTGCGCCGAGGCCGCCGTCGAGGCGCTCACCGGGAGGCGCGGGTGACCGCCCGGCTCTTCGTGAACGCCCAGCTGGTGCTCGCCGACCGGGTCGAGCCCGGCTGGCTGCGCACCGACGCGGGCCGGATCACCGCCCTCGGGTACGGTTCGCCGTACCCGGCCGGCGGTGCGCCGATCGTGGACGTCGGCGGCGCGTACCTGGCTCCCGGCCTGGTCGACCTGCACTGTCACGGCGGCGGCGGCGCGGCCGTCTACACCGGCGACCCCGCCGACGTGCGCACGGCGGCCGAGGCCCACCTGCGGCGGGGCACCACCGCCATGCTCGGCTCCGTGGCGACGGTCGACCAGCCCCTGATGCGGGCCGCCGCCCGGGCGGTGTGCGAGGCGGCCAGAGATCCCGGCGTGCCCAACCTCGTGGGCGTGCACTTCGAGGGCCCGTTCCTCGCCCCCGCCCGTCGCGGCGCCCAGACCGAGTCGGCGCTGCGCCCGCCGGACCGGACCCTCCTCGAAGACCTCCTGGAGCTCGCCGACGGCCTCCCCACCGTCATGACCATCGCGCCCGAACTGCCCGGAGCGCTCGACCTCATCGCCGCCTACTCCGGCGACTGCGTGTTCGCGATCGGGCACACGGACGCCACCTACGACCAGGTACGCGCCGCCGCCGACGCCGGCGCCCGGCACGTCACCCACCTGTTCAACGCCATGCCCCCGCTCGGCCACCGCACCCCCGGCCCCGTCGCCGCCGCCCTCACCGACCCGCGGCTGACCTACGAACTGATCGCCGACGGGCAGCACGTGCTGCCGCCCGTCCTGGCCCTGGCCACCGGTGACGGCACCCGCGCCGTCCTCGTCACGGACGCCATGGCCGCCGCCGGCCTCGGCGACGGCCGCTACGCCTTCGCCGACCGCACCGTCGACGTCTCCGGCGGCACGGCCCGGCTGGCCGGCACCGACCGCCTCGCCGGATCGACCGCCTTCCTCACCGACTGCGTCCGCCACCTGGTGCGAGCGGCCCGCGTCCCCGTCCACACCGCGCTGCGCATGGCGACCGCCAACCCGGCCGACGTCCTCGACCTCCCCGGACGCGGCGCCCTGGAGCCCGGCCACCGCGCCGACCTCGTCATCCTGGACGCCCACCTGCACCCGCAGACCACCTACCTGGCCTGACCACCCGGGCTCAGCAGACCGGCGGGTGGGTGAGCA
The DNA here is from genome assembly GCF_019396325.1 of Nonomuraea ceibae. Classification (GTDB taxonomy): domain Bacteria; phylum Actinomycetota; class Actinomycetes; order Streptosporangiales; family Streptosporangiaceae; genus Nonomuraea; species Nonomuraea ceibae. Next base: position 16,797 of record NZ_JAHKRO010000027.1, on the reverse strand, counting down.
GCTCCGGCGGCGCCGCGGCATCCGCTCTGCTGGTCATGCCGCGCGCAGAACAGCGCCACGCGTGGTGATACTCACCCGGCTCGCGACATTTACCGGGTAGATGGTGCATCGTGCATCAGCACGCCACAGAGGAGACGGAGCGTGAGCGATGAGGCCGGCTTCACCCATATGTTCCATGAACACTACGAGGCGGTGCTGCGGTATGCCTGGCGACGGGTGGGTCCGGTGGAGGCCGCGGACATAGCAGCAGAGACGTTCAAGGTGGCCTGGGAGAAGTACCACCGTTTCCCGTCCGGCCAACCCTTGCCCTGGCTGTACGCGACCGCCCGGAACCTCATCTCGAACGCGATCCGACGGGACAACCGGCGAGACGGTCTCCTCTGGGACGGGTCCCTGATGCTCTCCGACGTCGAAGACGACCATGCCGCCGGTGTTGCCGCACGACAGGAAGCGCTGACCGCGTTACGCAGCTTGAGTGAGGCCGACCGGGAGCTGCTGCTGTTGATGTCATGGGAAGGGCTCGACCTGCGCCAGGCGGCGGCGGTGGTGGGCTGTTCACGGCCGACGGCAGCGATGCGGCTGCACCGCGCCCGTAAACGACTGAGCCACCTGCTCTCCAAGGACGCACCACCCATCGCCGACCGGAAGCCGTCTTTCGAGGGGAACAGCCTGTGACCACCGATCTCGAGCAGCTCACCCGATTGCTCCGGGCCCACGACCCAGCCCAGCACGTGCAGGCCAGGCCGGGCGATCTCACCGCAACTCTGGACGCCATTCTCGGGGACTCCGCCTCGGCCGCTGCCACGCCACGACGTCGCTGGATCCGGCGCCGGTGGCTCGCCCTCGCTCCCGTGGCGGCCGTTCTGGTGGGTTTGGCGACCGCTCTGCCGGTCCTCCTGCAGCCGCAGGAGGTGGGGCCGTTCGTCGTGGGACCGGCCAAGGCGCTGGCGTTCGCCGAGAACGGCGACTACATCAACGTGCGGATCGTGGACCCCGACGCCGACCCTCGGCGCTTTCGCGAGGACTTCGCCGCGCACGGCCTGAACGTCACCCTGACCATGAAGCCCGCCTCGCCGAGCCTGGTCGGCACGCTCGTTTCGGTGTCCGCTCCCCAGCGGAGAGTGACCTTCCATCCCGACGGGTTCACCATCGACGGCGAACCCGACGACAACCGCATCAAACTCATCGAAGGCGCTGACTGCAGCCGGAGGTGGTGCCAGGCCGGCGTGAGCATTCCCGCCGACCTGCGCAGTCCGTTCGAGCTCGTTTTCGGCCGCCCCGCCCGCCCTGGGGAGAGGTACGAGATCACTGGTGATCCCGTGGCGCGTGGCGAGGTTCTGGAAGGGGCGGAACCGGCCAATCACACGGTGGCCGAGGTCAAGGCCCTGCTACGGGAGCGGGGTGCCATCGTCGAGTCCTACCACCAGGCCCCTCCTGAACCGCGTCCCCGTGACGGCGCCGGATGGGACTTCTCGGCGCACGTCCTGCGACCGGAAAGTGTCCCTGATGACTGGTACGTGCACGAGGTGTTCGGCGGCCACGCGCCGAACACGGTCGGACTTGTCGTGGCCCCTCGGCCTACGGCCAACCCTCATTGAGCATCGCAGTTTGCTGCTCCTGGTTCCGCGCGATCAATCGTGCTGATCAGCGTCGGTGCAGCAGGGTGGTGGCGATGGCGACCTGGGCGGGTTCGAGGGTGGGCTTGCCGTCCTCGATGTCCCACAGGGCGTTCTGCAGCACGCGGCCGAGGGTCCAGCCGACTGCGCGGCTCCGGTCGAGGCCGAGCGTCTCGGTCAGCAGGTCGAAGCGGCGCAGCACCGCGCGAGGCACGTCGCCGGTCGCCTCCACCTGCTCCCACCGGTTGTCCAGGGCGGGCAGCAGCTCGAACCCCGGGTCGCCGGCCAGCGGTTCGGGGTCGATGGCCAGCCACGGCTCCCGTTCGCCGGCCAGGATGTTGTCGTAGTGCAGGTCCCAGTGCAGGAGGCGGTCGCCGGGCTCGCCGATCAGTTCGGCCACGGCGGACGCGCAGGTGCGTACCAGCCGCTGCTCGTCGGGGTCGCGCAGTGCGGGGACGGCCTGCGGCGCCTGGTCGAGCATGGCCGCGGCGATGCCGGACAGCCGGCGCAGGTCTCTGGGGGCGGGGACCGAGGTCAGGCGGGCCATCAGGTCGGCAAGGATCCGCATGGCGGCGTCGTCGTCGGCCACCGATGAGAGCGTACGGGTCGCGTCCAGGCGTTCCAGCAGTTGGGTGCCGCTCTGCTCGTCATGGTCGAGCAGGCGCACGATGCCGTTGCCGTTCCAGGCCCGCAGTCCGGCGGCGGCGCCGGCGGTCTCCTCCCGGAGCTGCTGGAGCTTGAGGACGGCGGGCGTCCCGTCGGGCTGGCGTACGGGGAAGACCAGCGAGGCCATGCCGTACGCGGCGGGGCCGTCGGGCCGCAGCCGCCAGCGGTCCAGGAACTCGCCGCCCAGGCGTGGCAGTCCGGCGAGCCAGGCGCGGGCGTCGGCGTTGTTCGCTCCGTAGGAGGCGGCGAACTGGTCGGGGACCTCGATGGAGGCCGACGTGGTCATGAAAGGGATCTCCTTCGTGGATTCGGGTCACATGGCGACGAACGAAGGAGATCACGGAGGGGCCCGGTCGCTGGGCCGGCGTCAAAGCATGGACCCAGCCTACCGCGCGCCGCGCTTGTGGTGCGATCGCACCACGCACGTGTTATGGTTCGAACGAACCACAAAAGGAGACGAAGCGCATGAAGTACGTGACCGTGCTGATCATCGGCATGTTGCTGCTGGTCCTGGGGGCCCAGGGCGCCATCCGGCTGCTGGCCGACCATGACAACGCCGGGTTGCTCGGCCGGCTGCCCGGCGGGTTCGGGGTGTGGCTCGCCTGCTACGTGGCCGCCGCCGTCGCAGGAGCCCTCCTGGCCGGCTGGGGCAGCAAGCACGCGAAGCTGAGCGGACGCGGACGGTGACCCGGCCGTACGGCAGTGCGGACGACACGCCTGACCCTCACCCACGCCGGCCCCGGCCCCCAGGGGTCATGGCTCCAGGCGGGTGAGGTCGAGGCGGGCGAGGCGGTCGGGGTCGGACAGGATGTCGATCGTGGCGAGCTTGCCCTCGGAGATGGTGAAGCTCATGACGGAGATGAGCTGGTCGTCGACGGTGTTGACCAGGCCGGCCAGGCCGTTGACGAGCGCCGGGTGGGTGGTGCTGGAGGTGGCCATGCGCTGGAAGGTGGCGAGCTGGCCGGCCACGGCGGCGACGCCGCGGATGACCTTCATGCCGCCGGTGAGCACGCCGCCGTCGGCGCGCAGGACCACGTCGGGGTCGAGGATGGAGACCAGGGCGGCGAAGTCGCCACCGCGGGCGGCGGTGAGGAAGGCGTCGACGACCCGGCGCTGGCTGTTCAGGTCGGGGTCGGGGTTCGGGGCCGCGCCGCGGACGCGCTGGCGGGCGCGGCTGGCGAGCTTCTTGGCCGCCACGGGGGTGCGGTCGACGATGGGCGCGATCTGCTCGAACGGCAGGCCGAACATGTCGTGCAGCACGAACGCCAGCCGTTCGGCGGGGCTCAGCGACTCCAGCACGACCAGCAGCGCCAGGCCGACCGAGTCGGCGAGCAGCACTTCCTGCTCCGGGTCGGTGGCGTCCGTGCTGCTGATCACCGGGTCGGGCAGGCGCTCCTCCAAGGACTCCTCGCGCCGGGACTTGCGGGTGCGGAGCATGTCCAGGCACACCCGGCCGACCACGGTGGTCAGCCAGCCGCCCAGGTTGTCGATGTCACCCGAGTCCGAACGCGCCAGCCGCAGCCACGCCTCCTGCACCGCGTCCTCGGCCTCGCTCAGCGAGCCCAGCATGCGGTAGGCGACGGCCTTCAAATGGGGGCGGTGTCCCTGGAACTGGTCGGCCAGGAAGTCAGGGGAGGTCATCGGTCGCGTTCCTCTCGTCTCAGTCACATCACAACAGGTGACGTATCCAACCAGCGAAAGGTGACCGCGTACGCCTCGGCGTCAGTCCAGCGTGTCCTCCACGAGGTCGAGGTAGGCGTGCCCGGCGGCGAGGTCGCCGGGCCGGTCGAGCGGCGTGAAGCCGTCCAGCAGCCGGCGCAGCGCGGCGAGGTGGTCCCGCCACGAGGCCCCCGGCGAACCGCCGAGGAACTCGATCAGCTGAGCGGTCCCGGGTGAGCGGCGGGCGATCCGCTTGCCCGCGATCGGGATCATCACCAGCCGCGCCACCTGGTGGTCGACCGGCCGCTTGGGCGTGGGGGTCTCTCGCTCGCCTGCGGCGAGCAGGTCGGCGAAGGCGGCGGGGAGCCGGTCGAAGCCGCGCCGGTCGAGGACGACCGTGCTGTCGGCGGGCCAGCCGGCCCGCGAACTCGGGTGGACGTGCCAGTCGACGCAGAGCGGGAGTCCGTCGATGATCTGGTACGCGCTGAACGCCCTGGTGCCGCGCGGCCCGTTCTGCCGGGCGTCGAAGGCGGCCGTCATGGTCCCCGGGCCGGTGGGGAGGCGGCCGGGCAGCGCGTAGTCGTCGAGGAGCGGATCGTCGACGACCACGAGCAGGTCGACGTCGCTCCAGTCGTCGGCCCGGCCCGCGCCGAGCGACCCGACCAGGGCGGCCCCGGCCACCGCGGGATCGTCGCGGAGCCCCGCGGTCGCGGCGGTGAGCCAGCGGGACCGGATGCCGGCGAGGCGGGGAGCGGGCGGCGCCGTGCCGCTGTTCGTGCTCATCGAGGGCCACTCCAGCATCTCGGGCGCGACGACGGCAACCGGTTAACGGGGCCGTGGTGGCGTCCCAGGGCGATCGGTGTCACACTGTTCTAGAACTCACTGAAGAGTTATAGAACGATCGGAGCTAGACATGCGTGATCTGCTGCCCTGGCGCGAGCCGGTCCCGCAGGGCGCGACGACGGACGCCCGGGGGCGGTTCGGCGCGTACGGCGGGCGCTACGCGCCCGAGTCCCTGGTGGAGGCGTGCCGCGAGGTGGACGAGGCGTTCCGGGAGGCGTGGGCGGATCCCGGGTTCCGGGGCCTGCTGGCGCGGCTGCTCGCCGTGCACGCCGGGCGGCCGACGCCGCTCACCCCGGCCCGCCGCCTGTCGGAGGCGCTGGGGGTGGAGCTGTACCTGAAGCGCGAGGACCTCACCCACACCGGGTCACACAAGATCAACAATGTGCTGGGCCAGGCCCTGCTCGCCACCCGGATGGGACGGCGCAGGCTGATCGCCGAGACCGGCGCCGGGCAGCACGGCGTGGCCACCGCGACCGCCGCCGCGCTGCTCGGCCTGCGGGCCACGGTCTTCATGGGCGAACGCGACATCGAACGCCAGGCGCTCAACGTGTTCCGCATGCGCATGCTGGGCGCCGAGGTCGTCCCGGTGACCTCGGGCAACCGCACCCTCAAGGACGCGACCAGCGAGGCCATGCGCCACTGGGTGGGCGCGACCGGCGACTCCCACTACTGCATCGGCTCGGTCGTCGGGCCGGACCCGTACCCGTGGATGGTCAGGGAGTTCCAGCGGGTCATCGGCGACGAGGCGCGCGCGCAGTGCGCGGCCGAGCTGCCGGCCGGCGTGCCGGATCACGTGGTCGCGTGCGTCGGCGGCGGCTCGAACGCGGCCGGCACGTTCGCCGGCTTCTCCGGCACCTCGGCGCGGCTGGTCGGGGTCGAGGCGGACGGCGGCGCCGGGGCGAGCCACGGCCGGCTCGGCGTCCTGCACGGCTGCCGCTCGCTGTTCCTCCAGGACGGCGACGGGCAGATCGTAGAGCCGCACTCCATCGCCGCCGGGCTCGACTACCCGGGCGTCGGCCCCGAGCACGCCCACCTGCGCGACCTGGGCCGGGCCCGCTACGTCACGGTGACCGACGACGAGGCGGTTGCGGCGGCGGTGCGGCTGGCGCGTACGGAGGGCATTCTCCCGGCGCTCGAGTCGGCGCACGCCCTCGCCTGGGTGATCCGCGCGGCGGCGGACGGCGAGCTGGCCGCCGGCTCGACGGTGCTGATGACGCTGTCCGGCCGCGGCGACAAGGACGTCTCCACCCTGAAGGAGCTGCTGTGACGAACCCGACCCTGACCGCCGGAGCGGTCGAGCGCCACCTGAGAGCCCGCCGCGCCACCGGCCGCGGCCTGCTCATGCCGTACGTCACGGGCGGGATCGCGCCCGGCTGGACCGGCTACCTGCGGGCGTTCGCCGACGCCGGGGCGGACGCGATCGAGCTGGGCCTGCCGTTCTCCGACCCCACGCTGGACGGCGCCACCATCCAGCAGGCGAGCGACGCGGCGCTGGCCCGCGGGGCGAGCACGCGCCGCATCCTCGCCGACCTGGCCGAGGTGCGCGACCTGGGCGTGCCGCTGGTCGCCAGCACCTACTACAACCTGGTGCTCAACGACGGCCCCGAGGCGTTCTGCGCCGCGCTGCGTCGGGCCGGCGTCAGCGGCCTGATCGTGCCCGACCTGCCGGTGCACGAGGCGGACGAGCTGGCGGACGTGGCCGCCGACGCCGGGATCGAGCTGGCCCTGCTGGCGTCCCCGACAACCCCGCGGCCACGGCTGGCGCGGATCTGCGAGCGCAGCCGCGGCTTCGTCTACGCCGTGTCGCTGATGGGCACCACCGGCGAACGGGCCGCCCTCGCCGCCTCGGCGGCCGGGCTCACCGCGCGGATCAGGCACGTCAGCGACCGGCCGGTCTTGCTAGGCTTTGGCATCTCCACCCCGGACCAAGCACGCGAGGCCCGCCGGCACGCCGACGGCGTGGTGGTCGGCGCCGCCGTCATGCGGCGGGTGCTCGACGGGGCCGGGCCGGACGACCTGCGGGCCTTCCTCACGAGCCTGCGGCAAGCCCTCGACCAGGAGTGTGACCGACCCCGATGACCTCCGACGCCGGGCACGAGGCGAGATACCGCGCCATCGCCGCCGACCTCGCCGCGAAGATCCGGTCGGGACACTACGCCCCCGGCACGGCCCTGCCGCCGCAACGGGAGCTGAGCGCCTCCTACGGGGTGACCCTCATGACGCTGCGCCAGGCGTTGCGTGAGCTGAGCGACGAGCGGCTGATCGTGCAGCAGCCCGGCAAGGGCACGTTCGTCGCCCCGCCCCACCTGGGATACCAGCTCGACTCGCTCCGCAGCCTGGCCGACGACCTGCGCAAACAGGGTCACGACGTACGCACCTCGGTGGCCGGGCGGGCGGTGCGCCGGGCCCCCGCCCACGTCGCCGCCGAGCTGCGGCTGCGGCCCGGCGACTCGGCACTGCGGCTGGAGCGGGTCCGCGAGTTCGCCGGGCGCCCGGCCGTGCACCAGGTGTCGTGGGTGCGGCGGCCGGTGGCCGACGGGATCCGCGACCGCGACTTCACCGCCGTCTCCCTCTACACGGCGCTCGCCGACGCCGGGGTGACGGTCGCGCGGGCGTCGGAGGTGGTGCGGCCCGGCGTGCTCGACCCCGCCGCCGCCCGTCACCTGCACGAGCCGGAGGGCAGCCCGGTGCTCGTCAGCACCCGCGTCACGTTCACGCTCGACGGCACGCCCGTGGTGGCCGACCACGCCACCATCCTCGGCAGCATGATGGAGATCCGCACCGAACGGGCCGCCACCGGCCTCTCCCTCACCTGGGGCCCCGCGAGCTGACCGGCGTCCGGCCGGGGGAGCCTGGTCAGTCGAGGACCTGGAGGTCCACGGCCTTCTTGAGGAAGACGATGCCGTCGATCAGGCCGAGGTGGGCCGGGTCGAGGGAGAAATAGGCGAAATCGCGGGAGACGCGCTTGTCCGGGGCCGGGACGGCCTCGGCGAAGCGGCGGGCGTCGACGAGGGCGTGCTCCCACGGGAGCGTGGACAGCAGCCCCTCCACGGTGTCCGGGGACGGGGTGTCGTCGCCGACCGCGCCGAAGGCCGTGGCCAGGAACGCGTAGCGGTCGCCCAGATCCGTCGCGGCGAGCGCGCCCGCGCTCCACCATTGCAGCTCGTGGTCGCCGAAGGACATGAGGCTCTTGTGCCGTTGCAGGTGCAGGTTGCTGGCGTAGACGAGGACCGGGCCCCGGGCGGCGATGGCGCGCAGGTTGTCGGCCATCATCGCGTCCCGCAGGGCCGACAGCCGGGCCCACCGGGTCGGCGCCGTGTCGGCCATCCAGTGGTGGTAGCGGAGCAGGCCGACGGCGGTGCGCCCGTACAGGGCCGCCAGCTCCCGGTCGGCGGCGCTCAGCGCCGGCGCCTGGGTGGCGAGCAGCGCCACCAGGTCGTCGGCGATCACCCGTAGCCGGTGGGCCTCGGCGGACTGGCCGATCGACCGGGACGGGTCCATGGCCGCGGCCTCGTCCGACCACCGCTCGTCCGCGCCCAGCAGCGCGTCGAGGGTCTCCGCGGTGCAGGGGAGCGGGCCGTCCAGGAGGGCGTGCAGGCCGGTGAGGGCCTGCCGGGGGCTCGCCGCCCAGTACTCCAGGGGGCCGTCGAAGCCGAAGAACCGCACCTTCTCGTCGTGCTCCTCGTTGTAGGCGCGCATCCAGCGGACGAGCTCGCGATTGGCCGGGACCGTGCCGAACCGGTGGCTGAAGCCGCGCTCCATGACGTCGTCGAGCGTGCCCGCGCCCGTGGTGACGTAGTCGTCGACGAGCAGGCCCATGAGGCAGTCGCTCTCCAGGGCGAACGCCCGGTAGCCCTCGTGCTCCACCAGATGCCGGAAGATCTCGTTGCGCGCCTCGCCCAGCTCGTTCACGAAATGCCTGGCCTCGCCCAGCCCCAGCAGCAGGGGCCGGGCGGGCAGCGAACGGAGGAACGCCGAGACGCCCGCGCCGTCGAGCGGCCGGGCCATGTCCTTGAAATCCATGCCTTCGACGGTATCGTTGAACAGCCGGTGTAAACTTTCGCGCGAAATTCCGGGACCTGTGCGGGATGGACCTTCAAACGGTGATGCATCCATGAGGCCGGTGGACCTGGCGCGCGAGCACGGCCTGTCCACGCAGGCGATCAGAAACTACGAGGACGCCGGCATCCTGCCCGCCGCCGGGCGCACCGCCCACGGCTACCGCGCATACACGCCGCTGCACGCCGAGGCGCTGCGCGCGTTCCTCGCCCTCGTGCCGGGGCACGGCCACCAGACGGCCACGTCGATCATGCAGGCGGTCAACCGGGGGGCCGTCGAGGACGCGCTGCTGCTCGTGGACGAGAGCCACGGGCTGCTTCTCGACGACCGCCGCACGCTCCAGGCCGTCGAGGCGGCGCTGCGGGATCTGGCGCCCGTGCCGCAGGAGCGCGGCGACACGTTCATCGGCCCGCTGGCCAGGAAGCTCGGCCTGCGGCCCGCCACGCTGCGCAAGTGGGAGAAGGCCGGGATCGTCCGGCCGCGCCGCGACCCGCTGACGGGCTACCGGGTCTACGGCGCGGCCGACGTACGGGACGTGCGGCTGGCCCACCAGCTCAGGCGGGGCGGCTACCTGCTGGAACAGATCGCCCCGCTGATCGCGCAGGTCCGCGCCGCCGGAGGCGTCGCCCCGCTGGAGTCGACGCTGCGCGAGTGGCAGGCCCGCCTGTCAGCGCGGGGCCGGGCCATGCTTAGCGCCGCCGCCGCGCTGGACGCCTACCTCCGCGCCCGGGAAGCCTGACCCGGGCGGGGCGGCGGACGAGCAGGCCGGTCGCCGGGGTCAGGTGAAGGAGATCTGGCCCGTGCCGGTGAGCTGGGTGAATCCGGCGGCGGTCGTGCACTGGTTCAGGTCGGAGGTCATGGTGCCGCTGCCGCTGAAGGTGCGGCCCTTGAGCCGGCCGGAGGCGACGGTGCCGCTCAGCAGGTTGTCGGCCAGGGTGGCGCTGCCCGGGTGCGAGGCGGTGAGCGTGGAGGTGCCCACGCTCGTGCCCTGGCCGTTGCGCCAGGTGGCGGTGCCGGTCGCGGTCAGGTCGGCGACGCCGCGGCAGCTCGCGGTGGCGCTGCCGCTCACCTCCAGCCGCCCCGACTTGATGTCGGTGATCGTGCCCGAAGGCGAGGTGCAGTTCTCCAGGAGGAGGACGCCCTGCCCCTCGGTGTGCCGCGCCGCCGCGTCGCGCAGCGCGGGGGTGAAGGCGATGGGGTGCTTGGGCGCGGTGCGCACGTCGCACTTCAGCACGGCCGCGGCTGCCGCCGCCGGTTGCGCCGCCGGGCGGGCCACCTGCCGGGCGACCTGCCGGGCGACCTGCCGGGCGACGGTCTCGGCGGAGCCGGTGGAGGCCAGGAACGGCACTGCGAGACCGGCGACGACGACCGCGACGGCGAGACCGCGAACGCGGCCGGGACGTGACTGGGACACGCATCCTCCCAATAACTATCTGGAGCTGATTGACTACTCTCTGTAACACGCTTTTGGCTCCGCTTACCAGGAGGCGGCATCGTGGTGGTGTCCTCACACGCGTCGGCCGGCGAGTCGGCCGCCGAGCGCCGGGAGCGTCGCTCGCTCTGGTGGCGGCTGGGCGTGCTGGCGGCGCGCCGCCGCCGGGTGATCCTCGCCGCGTGGCTGGCGCTCGTGGCCGGGTCGGCGGTGCTGGTCCCCGGCCTCGTCGAACGCTCGGCCGCGCCCGCCGTCCGGGTCGAGGGGTCGGGCTCGGCCGACGCCGCGCGGCTGTTGCAGCAGGGCTTTCCGCAGCTCGGCGGCGAGCAGATGCTGATGGTGTTCGCCTCCGCGACGCTCACCGACGCCGACGGCCCCTACCAGCGGGCCCTCCACGACGCTACGCGCGCCGTGGCCGCCCGGCCCCTGGTGGGCGGGGTCCGGCTGCTGCCCGCCGTGCCGGGGCAGGACCGGCGGCGCGTGTACGCGCTCCTCGGCGTCAACGGCGACCAGCGGGCCAGGCAGGAGGCGCTGCCGTCGCTGCTGCGCGCGGCCGGTGACGCGGCCGGGCGGGCCTCCGGAGGGCGCGTCGAGGTGCACGTGGTGGCCGAGGGCGCGCTGCTGACCGTGGTCAAGCAGGCCGACCTGGCCGACCTCCGGCGGGCCGAGCTGCTGGCCGTGCCGCTGTCGCTGCTGGCGCTGGCGGCCGGGCTGGGCGCGGTCGGGGCGGCCGTGGCGGTGCTGGCGGTGGCCGGGGCGGTGACCGTGACGTGCCTCGGCCTGCTGGGCGCGGCGAGCCTGCTGGGCGTGACGGTCAACACGTTCATGCTCGCCGTGGCGGCCACCGTCGGGCTGGGGCTCGGCCTCGACTACGCGCTGCTGATCCTGCTGCGCTACCGCCGGTCGCGGGCCGCCGGGCACGACCGGCATGACGCGGCCGGGGCCGCGGTGGCCACCGCCGGGCGCACGGCGGCCTGGTGCGCGCTAGGGGTGGCGCTCACGTCGGCGGCGCTGCTGGTCGTCCGCACGCCCATGATCCGCACCATGGCGGTGGCGGTCAGCGTGACGGCCGTGGTGGCGGCCGCAGTCGCCGTCACGCTGCTACCGGCCCTGCTCGTGGCCGCCGACAGGTGGCTGCTCCGCCGCCGCGCCGCCGCTCCGGCGGGCGGTGACGGCTGGGCGCGATGGGCCCGGCACCTCATGCGCCGTCCCGTCGCCTACACGCTGGCCTGCTCCGGGGCGCTGCTGCTGGCCGCCGCCCCGCTGACCGGGGTGCGTCTCGGCTTCGACCTGGACCGGCCGGCGCTCGCGGGCACCGACTTCGCGCGCGGCCTGGCGCACATGGAGGCCGACGGCATCGCCTCGGGCCTGGCCGTCGTGCTGCCGCACCCCGCCGGCACGCCGCCGGTCGACACCTTCGCACTGGTCGCCGCGCTCAAGGACGACGCCAGGGTGTCGCTGGCCACCTCGGTCGACAACGGCCGCGACCTCACCGTGGTGACCGTCTTCACCCGGACCAGCCTCGACGACCCGGCCACCACCGAGCTGGCCCGGCAGATCACCGGGCGGCTCGCGCCCGCGACGCTGCCGCCCGGCCAGCGGGTGTACGTGACCGGGCCCACGGTGATCTTCGCCGATCTCATGGACGAGACCGCCGCCCAGCTCGGCACCGTGATCCCGCTGGTGCTGGGCTGCTCGCTGGTGTTCCTGCTGGTGACGTTCCGCAGCGTCGTGCTGCCGGTCAAGGCCGTCGTGATGAACCTGCTGGCCGTCCTCGCCGCGTTCGGCCTGCTGACCCTGGCCACCCGCCACTTTCCCGGCCTGGTCGGCGGCGAGGTCGACACGCTGGTCCCGCTGCTGGCGTTCACGCTGGTGTTCGGCCTGTCGATCGACTACGAGATCTTCCTCATCCATCGCGTCGCCGAGCACTACCAGGCCCACGGCGACAACACCGCCGCCGTGGCCGACGGCCTGACGCACACCGCCAGGCCGATCACCGTGGCCGCCGCCTGCATGGTCGCCACGTTCGCGGCGCTGCTCACAGCCGACAGCCGCCATCTGGTGCAGCTCGGGCTCACGGTCGCGGTCGCGATCGTGATCGACGCGACCGTCATCCGGCTGGTCCTCGTACCGGCGCTCATGCGGCTGTTCGGCGACCGCAACTGGTGGCTGCCGTTCGCGCGTCACTCGTCCAGGTGACGGCTGGCCGCGTACAGGCCGAGAGCCCGGATCATGACCGTGTGGTGGTTGACCGGCAGCAGGGCCTGCAGCGGACGCCACGCCTGGTCGACGGCCGTGCGCGCGTCGGCCAGGCTCGCCCCGGTGGCGCCGCAGCGGTCCACGGCGCGGGCGACCTCGGCCGCCGCGACCGGGTCGGCGCCGCCCGCCCGGACGATCTCCCACACCTCCCGCAGCCGGTCGCGCGGCAGCCTCGCGACCGCGTGGGCGAGCGGGTAGGTGACCTTGCCCTCGCGGATGTCCTCGCCGGGGAGCTTGGCGACGCGTGCGCCAGGACGGCCGTCCGCGACCAGCACCGCCCGCAGGTCGGCCACGTCGTCGGTGATCTGGTACGCCAGCCCCACGGCCTCGAAGTACGCGCTGACGGCGTCCAGCAGCTCGCCCCGGGCGCCGCCGAGGATCGCGCCGAACTCGCCCACGCCGCGCACCATCCCGCCCGTCTTGAGCCGGTGCGTGGTCCGCACCCGCTCCAGCACGGCGGCGGCGTCACCGGTGGCCACGGCGAGCTCCATCACGTCGTGGTGCCCGGCGATGTCGAGTGCCTGACCGGCGTGGTTGCGCCGCATGCCGTCGAGGTACGCCTGGTAGAGCCGCAGCCGCCGGTCCGGGTCGCCGGGCAGCAGATGGCGTGCTACCTGGTCGAAGACCAGATAGGTGTGGGTGCCGGTGTTGATGGCGGTGGCCTGCCCGAACACCGTGTGGACGGCGGGCCGGCCGCGCCGCGTCGGCGCGTTGTCCTCGACGTCGTCCACCATGAGGCTGGCGGTGTGCATCAGCTCGACGAGCGCCGCCAGCGCCCGGTAGTGGCGGCTGTCGACGCCCTGCATCTCCATCGCGGCGAGCGCGGCGTAGCTGCGCCAGCCCTTGCCCATCGCGTCGGCCAGGTGGCGGACGGGCGCGACCAGCGCGCGGTGCAGCGGCCCGGCGACGGCCTCGACCGGCCAGGAGCCGGCGGGGGAGAGGCCGGCCAGCGTGGCGATGGCGTCCGGGTCGGGCTCGTCGGGATACAGGCGTACGACCTCGGCGTGGGTGATGTCGCGCAGCCGTTCGACGTGCCCTTCGAAGTCGGTGATGCGGTGGTCGGGCTGGATCTCCAGCCAGCCGGCGCCGCGCACCGGCTCGCCGCCCAGCTCGCCGTCGGCCGTGACGGCGGCGTCGAACAGGGCGCCCAGCCCGAACGCCGCCTGGCGCTCCTGCTCCGGGAAGCAGGCGGTCACCCGCAGCGACAGGCCGGCGCCGGGTGCCTCGATCCGCCAGACGACCGGGTAGGCGTGCAGCGTCGTCGTGGAGATCCAGCTCTCGCCGGGGACCAGCGTGACGGGGCTGCCGACGCGGGTGCCGTCGGGCGCCACGAGCAGCAGCCCGTCGTCGGCGGCCACCACGTCCCACCCGTTGTCCAGGTGCACGGCGATCCGCGCGTGGCCGTCCCGCGCCGGGGCGGGCCCGTGCCGGTACAGGGCGATCCCGGTCAGCGGGACGGGTGGGTGCTCCGGCCGCCGCCAGGTCGCCTCGACCGCGAGGCGGGTGACGAGCTCCGCGCCGGACGCCGCCACGGCCGGCTTGAGCGGGCGCGCGGTCAGCTCCCACTCGTCGCCGTCGCCGCGCAGCACGACGCGGCAGCCGTCGTCCCCGGCCGCCCGCAGCTCGGCGACGCCCCCGAAGTCGAGGCCGGTGCGATCGTCCGCCACGCGGGCCGGGCCGGGCAGCAGCCGGGCGGGAAGGATCGGCCGCCCGCCCGCGCACGCCTCGCGCACCGCCTCGCCGATGCGCGGGTCCCACCCGTCGGCCGCCTCCTGTCGCGTCAGCTCGACCCCGCCGTCGTCGCACCAGGTGAAGGCCCGGTACGCGGGCTGCCCGGGCTCGCACGTCGCCCACTCGCACCCGTGGGCGACCAGCGGGCCGCCGCCGGGGCGGGTGGCGCGCCGGACCTGGAAGCCGGCCGTCAGCCGGTGCTCGACCCCGCCCTCATCACGCAGCACGGCGGCGAAGCGCCACTCCTCGTGATCGAGACGGGGGCCGGGAAGCGTCTGCGTGCCCGTCTCGACGATCGGCTCAACCCCCACGGCGTCCACCCTTCAGGTCGGTGACGATACGCATGCGTACCGTTGCTCACCGTCATGATGAGGGATGTCATGCCGTCGCTGCCACCGGATCGGCCCGGTCCGCGCCCGTACTCGACAAATCCCACAAAACCGGGGAAACGATGGTAATTGTGGGACTGGTGTTGCAGACGGGACATGAGGGATACACATGCCGACAGACGAGCCGTGGCGGCTGCTGGAGCAACTCGTCCAGGAGGTCAACCAGCAAACCGAACAGCTCGGCAGGATGCGCGAGCGGGCCCGGGAGCTGTCGGCCACGGCCACGTCGAGGGACGGACTGGTCACCGTGACCGTCGGCCCGCGCGGCGAGGTCCGGTCCATCGAGTTCGACCCCCGCGTCTACCGCAGGCTGTCGCCCTCGGAACTGTCCGCCGTGCTCGTCGAGCAGATCGGGCGGGCGACCACGCAGGTGTCCGACGAGATGAAGGAGCTGATGGCGCCGTTCGTGCCGGACCTCCCGTTCGAGGACCTGTTCGGCGACGGCACGGACCTCGACGCGTTCCTCCCCGGTGCCGGCCCGGCGCAGCCGCGGGGGGACGCGCGCTGATGGGGCTGGACCTCAGCCTGGTGCCCGACGTGGTCAAGCCGCTGGCCATGCCGTTGACCGGCGGCGCGTTCCCCGGGGCCGACGTCGGCGGGCTCCTCGCCGAGGCGCAGGCGCTGGAGCGGCTGGCGGACCTGCTGGCCGGGATCAAGGCCGAGGACGCCGGCGCGGTCACCCGGCTGTTACGCAGCGGGGAATGGGAGGGCGTCGCCAAGGAGGCGTTCGAGAAGGCCTTCGAGTCCCTCGGCGGCGAGGCAGGCTCCGTCTCCGGCGAAGCGGTGCTCGACGTGCTGGAGCGGGCGCTGCGCGACGAGGCGGAGGCCCTGCGCACGCACGGCGTGCGGATGCAGCACGCCGAGTGGATGATCTACGCGGCGCTGGCGCTGCTCGGCGTGATGATCGTCAGGCTGCTGGTGTGGATCTACGTCAACGGCCCGGCCGTCCTCGCGCTGATCAGGCACCACACGCTGATGACCCAGGTGAGCATCCAGACGATCAAGCGGCTCATGCTGATGAACACGCTGAAGTTCGCCGGGATCATGGGCGGCCTGGACCTCGGCGTACAGGTGGCCCAGCAGCTCTGGGGCGACCGCGAGGCGGGGGACTTCGACCTCGCCTCGCTGGCGATGTCGACCGGCAGCGGCGCCCTCACCGGCGTGCTGTTCGGCGGCGCGAACGCCGCCCTCTCCCGCCTGCTGAGCAAGCAGATGGTGTACGTCGCGTCCCGGGCGGAGCTGGCCGTCCGCGACAAGATCGTGGCGATCGGGCAGAGCATGTACGGCCAGGCGCTGCTGGGCGGGGCGGCGGGCACCGCCGGGGCCGTCCCCGCACTGGCGGCCAGCGGGCAGCTGGACGCCTCGCACCTCGGCTACGCGTTCATCTCCGGCGTGGCGGGCGGGCTCGACGTCCCGGCGTCGGCCCGGGTGAGCTACCTGCCGATGGCGGCCATCGGCGAGATCGGCGGCCCCGCGCACCCGGCCGGCGATTCACCGCCACCCGCCCGGCCCGCCCTCGGGGAGACCTCGCTCGCCGGGGCCGCCCACGCCGACACCGCCCCGCCGCCCGCCCCCAGAGCCCCGGACGACGCCGGACCGCAGGTGCTCCCGAACGGCGCCCTCGCCGGCGAGGTCGTCCGGCGCCACGACACGCCGCTGCCCCCCGCCGATCGTGCCGCGCCGACGCGCCCCCCGCACCAGCCGCCCGGTGACCGCGCACCGCAGCCCCATCCCGGCGACCGCACCCCGCACACCCGCCCGGCCGAGCGGGCCCCGCAGGACCGCCCGGCCGAGCGGGCCGCGCAGGACCCGCCGGGGGAGCGGGCCCGCAACCTGCCGGCCGAGCGCGCCCCGCAGAGCCTTCCCGCCGAGCGGACCCCGTACAGCCAGAGCGCGGCCACCACCGCCCGCGCCGATGCCGCGGGCCCGGGGGAGCTTCCGCGCGCCTCCCTGGTCCCGGCCACCGTCCCGGCGACGATCGTCGCGTCCCCCGAGACCGCCACCGGCGGCGAGCCAGGACCGGAACGGCCCGAACACCCCCGCGCGGACACACCCCCACCGGCACGCGACCAGAACCCGCCCCCACCCGCCCCCCGGCCGGAACCGGCAGCCCCCGCCACACCCCGCGACCAACCGGAAGCGG